>NZ_PGGB02000005.1 GCF_002803295.2 Caedibacter taeniospiralis
ACATTGTATTGAATATAAACAAATATAAATAGGAGAAACAGAAATGTCTACTCGACAWAAATTTTTAGTCGTTTTGTCATCGGTGTTATTATTAACGGGCAGCGCCTTTGCCGAGGGAGTCGCAGGTGGTTCTGCCATGAGCTCGATTTTGATGCTCGTCGCATTTTTTGCGATTTTTTACTTCCTGTTGATTCGTCCACAAATGAAACGCAATAAAGAACAACGCAAGATGATTTCTGAGCTTGGCAAAGGGGATGAAGTAATGACCAATGGCGGAATTATCGGTAAAATCGTTAAAGTCGGTGAAAACTATACTGAACTGGAAATTGCCGAGAATGTGGTAATCAAAGTCCAAAAAAGTGCAGTTTCTGGCGTTTTGCCAAAAGGTGCTGTCAAAACCAATTAATGTCGGTTAGATTTTTAGGCGGTGACTATATTTACGCCCATTGCTCAGTGTGAGTGTGACACTGATCACTCACACTGACACGCTTGTGCGGATTATTTGCACAAGCCGATTTTTATACAGTCAAATAAACTAAGGTATCAGGATTATGCTTCATCTGAGACAAAAAGCTGCGGTTAACAAGTATCCTTTATGGAAATACATCTTAATTCTGGTGATTGTCATTTTGGCAGTTATCTACGCTTTACCCAATTTATTTGGTGAAACGCCATCACTACAAATATCGCCCAAAGATGGTACGGTAAATGCTGAGTTTGTCACCCAAATAAAAGACACATTAGATCAACAAAAAATTCCCTATAAGTCTCTAAAACAAGATTCAAGTACGGTAGTGCAAGTCAGATTTGCGGATGCTGAAGATCAGATTGCAGCACGCACAGTGCTACAAAAAAGCATGGGAAGTGACTATATCATTGCACTTAATATGGCGGCAAATACGCCAAACTGGCTATTGGCATTGGGAGCAACCCCCATGAACTTGGGGCTTGATCTGCGTGGCGGGATGTATTTAGTGCTGGAAGCGGATACACAGTCAGCGATTAATGCCCGTTTAGATAGCACTTTGGATAGCGTAGTACAAGGGCTGAAAAAAGTAGCAGTGACTCCTGAGTCACAATTGAAAGCCTCGCAAAAAACGGAAATAAGCAAAGCACTGCCTGTACCTGTGACCTATAGCAGTATTGGCTACGTGGCGCTTAGCTTTGCAAGCACAGCAGATTTGGATAAAGCACTTGATTATTTAAAAACGGATTATACCAAGACGCAGAATAATCAGCTGGTTTATAGTGCACTCAAAGATAAAGCCTTACTCATTGCCTTTAACAGCCAGTTGTTAGCGCAGATTAAGCAAGAGGCGATATCTCAAGTGGTAACAGTAATGCGTAATCGCATCAATGCCTTGGGTGTGGCGGAGGCTTCGGTTGCAGCCTCTGGTGACTCACGGGTGATTATTGAACTTCCAGGACTCCAGGACGCCGCACGAGCGAAGCAGATTTTAGGTGGGACATCGACAGCAAGTTTTTATATTGTCTCCCCTGTAGTTGATCGCTTAAAAGTCGAAGAGCAAGGCATTAAGGTTTATCCATTAAGCTCAAATGGCAAAACTTTTTATTACCAGCTTGATGGCAACTCGGTGGTCAGTGGTAGTGCGATTGTGAATGCCTCCCCTGGGGTTGATCATCAGTCTGGTCAGCCAATTGTTGCGGTTCAATTAAGCTCTGATGCTGCAGGTAATTTCAGAGAGGTAACCAGTAAGCATGTTGGTGATTTAATGGGGGTCATGCTGGTTAATACAACCTACCAGAAAGAGCTTGTTGATGGTAAAGAGGTAAGTCGTATTGATAAGACTGAAAAACTCGTTAATGCCGCAACGATTCAAACGACCTTGGGTGCCAATTTTCAAATCACGGGACTTGATCAGCGTGAAGCCAATAACCTGGCGTTGATGATTCGCTCAGGCGCCTTGCAGGTGCCAGTGCACATTGCCCAAGAACAGCAAATTGGTCCTACCCTTGGCAAGCAAAATATTGACCAGGGAATGCTTTCGATCGTAGTGGCACTCGTGCTGATTGTAATCTTTATGACGATTTACTACTGCCTGTTTGGGATGATTGCCAATATTGCCCTGGTGCTGAATATCGTTTTAACCATTGCAATTCTATCTATTATTCCTGGAGCCACCTTAACTTTACCAGGCATTGCGGCCCTGGTGCTTCATCTTGGAATGTCGATTGATGGTAATGTGTTAGTGTTTGAACGTATTCGCGAGGAGCTTAGAAATGGCGTTCCTGTACAAAGTGCAATCTCAGCGGGCTATGATCGCGCTTTTGCCACCATTGTTGACTCAAATGTGACGACTTTGATTGTTGCCGTGATCTTATTTGCTGTGGGAACTGGAACAGTAAAAGGGTTTGCCGTGGTATTGATCATTGGCATTTTAACCTCAATGTTTACCGCAGTAACCGTTTCAAGAGGCATGACCAACTTAATTTATGGGTCACGTCGCAACCTGAAAAAATTATCGATTGGCTTATAGGAGTCTTGGCATGGAGTTTTTTAAACGTAAAACCAATATCGACTTTATGGGCATTCGCAAATGGACGGCAGTGGTGTCTGTTGTGCTCATTGGGTTATCCTTTATTTTTCTTTTTGCCCGTGGACTCAATATGGGACTTGATTTCACTGGGGGTTATCAGATTCAGGTGAATTATCAGTCCACCCCATCCACGCAGGAAGTTGCTAAAACGCTCGAAAAAATGGGTTTCTCAGCCGTTGAAGTGACTACCTTTGGCTCAAGTGACAGTTTAATGATCAAACTATCTGCGCCTAAGGGTGAGAATGAGCAAAGCACGATTAATCAGGATGGGCAATCCACTCAACAACTTCTGCAGCAGCAAGTGGAAGCGGCTCTTGGGCAACAGGCGCATGTAACCAGTCTAAACTATATTGGACCTCAGGTAGGCAAAGAATTAGCAACCAATGGATTGTTAGCCTTGATTGTTGCCATGATTTGCATTATTGGTTACATTGCCTTTCGTTTTGAGATGAAATTTGCCATTAGTGCAGGCATTGCCCTGTTACATGATCCCATTCTTATCTTAGGTGTTTTTTCTGCTTTTCAGCTGGAGTTTAGTCAAGTAACACTGGCGGCACTGCTTGCGGTCATTGGCTTCTCCCTCAATGACACCGTGGTTATCTATGATCGCGTACGTGAAAATTTCCGTAAGATGCGTAAAGCCAGTGTGATTGAGGTGATGAATCGCTCTATCAATGACACCCTCTCAAGAACCATTATTACCTCAGGCTTAACCTTATTGGTGGTTGTTGTACTTTATTTCTTCGGCGGTCCTTCATTACATGAGTTTTCATTAGCGCTTATCCTAGGTGTGATTGTTGGCACCTATTCTTCCATCTATGTTGCAGGGGTTTTAGCGGTGTTGTTTGGTTTGAAACGTGAATCCCTTCTTCCGCCACAGAAGTTAGAGGATGATAGACCTTAGTTTATCAAGGAAGTTTTATCTCATCATTGAGGTTGTTGGTGGGATTAAAATGTATCAGCAAAAGGATGGCTAAACTATAGAATCCCGTAATCATTCCCCCTAAAAGGATGAGACTAGGATGCATGGTATTTGCAAAAATAAGCGCTAAAGCGACGATAAGATCAATACTAAGCCCGTAGATAGAGGATGCTACAGCGCTGTAGGGCTTATCAATCAGCAAAAAAGCTATCGTCACTGTATTAACACTAACGAGTGCTGATGAGAAACCAAATAAAATGGCACTAAGGATAACAAAGTAAAGGGCGGAGGCTTTGGGTATGAAAAACGCGCTAATAAACAAGATTCCGCTAAATGCTGCAACAAAAGAAAAAATCAGCGCACTCTTCTCATAGCTTATTAAGCCGTTTAACCAGCGGAGGTTGATAAAGCGTGCAAGTGCGCCAAAGAAAATCAGCAAAAAGGATAACCAGCCATAAACAATGGTATTGTAACCCAGTGAGTCGATAACGATATAAGGCGTGCAAATATAAAAAACAGACATGCCTGCCCAGGCAACTGAAGTGACATAACAATAGCTTAAAAAACGTGCGTTTGTGATGATGTGTAGCATCTTTCGACCACTTGAGGTATGCGTTTTGTTATGGTTGATTTGCGGTTCTTTAAAGTAGTTCAAAACAAGGATCAGTGTCACTAATGCAACAAGGATAACACCGCTAAAAACCCATTCCCAGCCGCCAAAATAAACGATATACCCGCCGATAAACCCGGCAATAGAGGGTGCTAAATAAAATAATAAGGCCAAGCTTTGCCAGGTTTTTACATAGGTGTTACCACTGAGTAAATCTTTAGGTAATGCTACAACAACAATGTAAAGACCTGAGGCTCCAACGCCTTGTAGAATTCGACCGATGTAAAACAGCAGAATATTATGCGAAAAAAGGCAAACAATGCTGCCAGCGATAACCACCAGGCAGTAAAGTATCAGTGTTTTTTTACGTCCAAACTTATCGCTGATAATCCCGGCAGGAATGGCAAAAATAGCACCCGCAATAACGAATAAACTCAGTGTTAATTGGCTTTGCCCAACACTGACACCAAAGTCATTTTGTAGTAATGGCAATGCTGAGATGTACATGTCATAGGCGCAAACATAGACGCCGACTAAAAAAACAGCAAAAAAGTAAACGTAATTTTCGGGTTTCATGATGGCACTGATTAGAAATTTTCCCGCAGTATATACTGCCTAAACCGCGTTTTACAGGCTTTATTACTGTGCTATCTGCGATCATTTATGGGGCAAAATTACCATCTTCTGTTATATGAATAAGCACAAGGATTGATAAGTGTGAGTTGTCAGTGAGGGTGTGACTCTGATCACTCACACCGACACGCTTGGGTAAATTATTTTCCCAAGCCTAAACGCATAATGTTTAAGCTTGCACACGATATGCTGGAGAATCCTGTTTCTGTGCGGTGGCGACTATGCTATAATCCGCGCTAGTTTTTGGAATATTTGAAGCGTTTATATCTCTATGACAACACAATTTGCCAATGAAGTTTTCCCAGTTACTATCGAGCAAGAATTAAAACAATCTTATTTAGATTATGCCATGAGTGTCATCGTTGGGCGTGCGTTACCTGATGTACGTGATGGTTTGAAGCCCGTGCACAGGCGCGTACTCTTTGCCATGAAAGAGCTGGGGAATGACTTTAATAAGCCCTATAAAAAATCCGCACGCGTTGTGGGGGACGTAATTGGTAAATACCATCCTCATGGGGACACGGCAGTATATGATACGATCGTGCGCATGGCGCAGCCGTTTTCACTGCGCTACATGCTTGTGGATGGGCAGGGTAACTTTGGTTCGGTTGATGGTGATTCACCTGCGGCGATGCGTTATACCGAAGTGCGGATGTCTAAAATTGCCCATTCACTCCTGATTGATATTGATAAGGAAACCGTTAATTTCTCACCAAACTATGATGAGACCGAAATGATTCCTGATGTGTTGCCAACACGTATTCCAAATTTGCTCGTTAATGGTTCTTCAGGGATCGCGGTAGGTATGGCAACCAACATTCCACCACACAACTTAAATGAAGTCATTGACGGGGTTATTGCATTAATTGAAAACCCTGATCTGACCATTGAAGAGTTAATGGCATACATTCCAGGACCTGATTTTCCAACGGCAGCTTACATCAATGGTCGCTCTGGTATTGTGGATGCTTACAAGACAGGGCGGGGTCGTGTGATCATGCGCGCCAAAGCTTCCATCGAAACCGATAAAAAAACGGATCGTGAACAGATTATCGTGAGCGAGCTGCCGTATCAGGTCAATAAGGCGCGCCTTATTGAGAAAATTGCTGAGCTGGTCAAAGATAAGAAAATCGAGGGTATTTCTGAACTGCGCGACGAGTCGGACAAAGATGGGATGCGTATCGCAATCGATGTCAAACGTGGTGAAGTTGCAGAGGTTTTACTGAATAATCTTTATTCGCAGACACAGATGCAATTAAGCTTTGGCGTTAATATGGTAGCACTCGTGGACAATCAGCCGAAGCTTTTAAATCTTAAAGAAGTAATTGAAGCATTTATTCGTCATCGCAAAGAAGTGGTAACGAGGCGCACGATTTTTGAATTAAGAAAAGCCCGCGAGCGTGCGCATATTTTAGAAGGTCTGGCGATCGCCTTGTCGAATATCGATGAAATGATTGCGTTGATTAAAGCTTCAAAAACTCCCGCCGAAGCGAAAGAAGCACTCTTGGCACGGTCATGGTCAGGTGATCTGGTTGGTCAAATGTTACAAGGCGTGGATCAGGATTTATATCGAGTTGATGGACTAGCTTCACATTATGGGCTTCGTAATGGTGACTATTTCTTATCTCACGTTCAAGTGGATGCCATCTTGGAGTTGCGGTTACATCGCCTGACCGGTTTAGAGCAGGATAAAATTTTAGATGAGTTTAAAGCACTTTTACTGCGCATTGAAGAGCTCATCGCGATTTTAAAAGATGTTAAGCGTCTACTTGAAGTGATATGCGAGGAGCTACAAGAAGTCAAAGAGCAATTTGGCGATGCGCGTCGCTCCGAGATTATTGCATCACAACTGGACTTAGGCTATGAGGATTTGATTACCGAGGAGTCCATGGTGGTGACACTTTCGTATGATGGTTATGTCAAGGCACAACCCTTAAAAGACTATAATGCGCAAAAGCGTGGAGGGCGAGGGAAATCATCAACGCAAATGAAGGAAGAAGATTTTGTTTATAAACTGCAAATTGCCTCGACACACGACATGATGCTGTGCTTTTCAAGCTTAGGTAAAATTTATTGGAGCAAAGTCTATGAATTTCCGCAAGCAGGCAGAGCTGCCAAAGGCAGACCAATCAACAATGTTTTCCCTCTGGAACAAGGGGAAAGAATTACTGCCATGCTTGCAGTAGCCGAATTTAGTGAAGGTTCAAATATCTTCATGGCAACCAAGCAGGCAACGGTGAAGCGAATCGAATTATCCGCATTTTCGCGACCGCGTAAGGGCGGAATTTATGCCTTGACACTGGATGAAGGCGATGAGCTGTTACATGTGCATTTAACGCGTGGTCAGCAAGAAATTATGATGTTCTCAAATGCGGGCAAAGCCATTCGTTTTAATGAGGATGAGGTTCGTACCGTAGGACGTACCGCGCGGGGTGTCCGAGGCATGCGCATTCAAGAGGATCAAAGCATCGTTGGCGTAATCGTCACCGATCCTGATCAGGGGGTTGTGCTTACAGCCACTGAGAATGGCTATGGTAAGCGTACCGCCGTGGCTGAGTATCGCAAAACAGCGCGCGGTTCACAGGGGGTTATCTCAATCTCAACTTCAGATCGCAATGGTCAAGTAGTTGCAGCTGGATTAGTTGAAGAAACAGACAATATTATGCTGATGACCGATCAAGGTGTTTTGATTAGAACCAGAGTAAGTGAAGTGCGTGAAACAGGTCGCTCGGCCCAAGGGGTTAAATTGATTAACCTTAAATCTAATGAAAAACTTGTTTCGGTGCAAGTGGTTGCTGAAGCTGAAATTGATGATGGTCTGGATGAGGAAACGCCTTTAGAGCATGCCATTGAATCAAGTGCCACTGATGATGTGGAGCCAGAGCAAAACATTGACGATGAGAACGACTTGGAGTAATTGGTGAAAGTCATCACAATCCTGGGAGCTACGGGTTCAGTCGGGGTAAACACCCTGGAGATTATTCGTGATAATCCCAATGATTTTGAAGTTTATGCACTGACGGCGCGTTGCAATATAGAACTTTTGTACCAGCAGTGTTTGCAGTTTAAACCAAACTACGCTGTGGTTGTCAGTGAGGACTTAGCCAGTAAATTAGCTAATGATTTAGCAGAAGTAAATAGTCAAACCATGGTACTGTACGGTGAATCCGCACTGATTGAGGTTGCATCCGCCAAAGCAGTTGATATGGTCATGGCAGCGATTGTTGGTATTGCGGGTTTAAAATCAACCTATGCGGCTATTGAAAAAGGTAAAACTATTTTGCTGGCAAATAAAGAGACCTTGGTCAGCGCAGGAGAGATTTTCATTCATGCCGCTAAAAAATCAGGAGCAGTCATTTTACCTGTGGATAGTGAGCACAATGCCATTTTTCAATGTTTGCCAGAGTATGCTAAAGCGTACGATGAACAAACCATTGCTAAAATTATTCTGACTGCCTCAGGAGGTCCTTTTCTCGATAAGCCCTTAAATGAATTAAAAAACATTACACCAGATGAGGCGTGTGCGCATCCAAATTGGCGGATGGGGCGAAAAATTTCGGTTGATTCCTCAACGATGATGAATAAGGCATTAGAAGTCATCGAAGCTTATTGGCTGTTTGGGGTGCCCGTTGAGCGTATTGAAGTGTTGATACATCCGCAGAGTATTGTGCATTCAATGGTTGAATATCATGATGGCAGTTTTATCGCGCAGCTTGGATCTCCCGATATGAAAACGCCGATTGGCTATGCAATGTATTATCCGAAGCGGCATAAAGTTAATGTGCCAAAATTGGATTTTACAGCAAAGCCATTAAGCTTTAGCACGCTAGACCTTGAACGCTTTGCAGTGATTTCATTGGTGTACCAAATTTTGAAAGAAAAAAATTATGCCGCAGCAATTGTACTAAATGCAGCCAATGAAGTGTTGGTTGAGGCTTTTTTGGCGGAAAAAATACAATATCTGCAGATAATCAAGTATATTGAGCAGGCTCTGAAAGCGCTTCAATTCGATAAGGCACGAACCATAGATGAGGTCATAGCCATCGATGCAAAGACACGAAAATATGTCGTAGACTTGATTGGTACGATATGTAAATAACTGGAGTTACTTATTTTTGCTTCACTACCCCTCCTCGCAGGTCTGACCACTCTGGAGTGGTCAGACGCGCTCGGCACCCCTTCACTGGTGAAGGGGAATTTCCCGAAAGCGTATCATTTAATTCCCCTTCGTTAGCGAAGGGGGCGAAAAGCGCCTTAAAGGAAGCAAACAGTTTTGCTTCCTTAGCTTTGAGCGCTGTAAGCTCCGCGCGCAGCTGGAGGACAATGCGAAGCGGACGGGGTAGTGCGAATAAACGTAGGGGCGTATTGAATATGCCGTTGTGGGCAGAAATACGGTCAATACAAAAAATGTAAACTTAATTAAGAATGAAGGAAGATTGGCTTGAGCTTATCATTAAAAAAAACGTTACTACTGACGCTATTGGGTGTGACGCCCTTTGTGGTGACTTATGCGCAAGGCGACTTTATTGCTAGCAAGATAAAGGTAGAGGGCTTGGAGCGTATTTCTGAAGAAACCGTGCTTAACGATCTAGGCATTCACACCGATCAGAAGGTGAGTGCTGCTGAGACAAACGAGGTCATCAGATCACTCTACAGCAGTGGATTTTTCAAAAGTATACAGTTATATCAAGAGGGTAATACGCTTATTGTTAAAGTAGCTGAGCGTCCAGCAATCAGTGCGGTGGACTTTACGGGTAATGATAAGATCAAAAATGACGATATGAAAAAAGTGCTGCGTGAGGCAGGGCTTGATGTCGGTAATATTGCTAATCCTGAGATTTTATTCCAGGTGAAACAATCGCTTTTAATGCAATATGCGCTCATGGGCTATTATTCGACAACCGTAGATGTAGAAGAAGTTACAGAAGCGCGAAATCGTGTTGCGATTAAAATCAATATCGCTGAAGGCAAAACGGCAACGGTACGCCGCATTGATGTCCTCGGCAATAAAGCCTTTTCGCAGAGTGAGTTGATTGACAATATTACCTTTAAAACACCATCAATCTGGAATTTATGGGGACTGTTTAGCTCTAAGGTGGATTACTCACCAACGAATATGCAGTCATCGGTTGAAGATCTTAGCAGCTATTATATGAACAATGGTTACTTAGATTTTAAGGTAACCTCTCAACAATCCTCTTTATCTCCTAACAAGGAGAACGCATTTATTGCATTTGATATTAATGAAGGGGAAATTTATAAAGTATCTGCAGTTTTACTAGAGGGTAAGTTTGTTGTGCCAAAGGCTGATCTTGAGAAGCTCATTACTTTTAGGGCAGGAGATGTTTTTTTGCGGCAAAAAGTACTTGATAGTGCCAAAGCAATAACGCAAGCACTAGGAGATAAGGGTTATGCTTTTGCCAACGTTAACCCTCTGCCAAAACTTGATAAGGATAATAAAACCGTCGCATTCACGTTCTACATAGATCCTGGCAAGAAAGTCTATATCAACCAGATTAACTTTTTGGGCAATAATGTTACCAATGATTATGTTTATCGCCGTCAGATGCAGTATTTTGAGACGGGGGTTTACAATCAATCAATGATTGATCAGTCCAAGATCAAGCTGCAGCGTATGCCATTTGTAGAAGATGTAACCGTTAGAAAAGTGCCGGTATCTGGTTCTGATGATCTGGTAAACATGGACTACGATATTAAAGAGCGCAGCGCCAATTCAATCAGTGCAAGTATTGGTTACTCGCAGTTATATAACTTTATGATTGGTGGTAATCTTGCATTACCAAACATCCTGGGCACGGGGAATCAGTTTTCAATTGGTGCAAGCCTGTCAAGTGTTTATCAAAGCTTGAACATGTCTTATACGGATCCCTATTTCACCCAATCGGGCATTAGTCAAACGATCAGTACCTATCTATCGCGCACGGATTATGATAATACTTCAGTAGCAAGTTATCGCTTAAACCAGTACGGTGCGAACTTAGGTTATAGCATACCCACCTCAGCATTTGATTCTATTAGTATTGGTGGTGGGGTAGATCACACACAAGTCTTGCAGCCAAGTGGTGGGAGATCCAGCATTCTGCAATGGTTTGTTCAGCAAAATGATGGACAAACTTCGTTTAATACTTTCACGGCGAATTTAGGCTGGAATCATAATTCAACCAATCGTGCGTACTTTCCAACGGAAGGCACGGTTTTAGGGATAAATGGTACGGTATCCGTGCCTGGAGTGAGTGATCTGCAATGGTATAAAGCCACAGGTTCCGCAGGATTCTTTCATCCAATCATCGGGGATGTGACCTTGTCAGTCAAAGGTGGTGTCGGTTATGGTAATGGTTATGGCAAAACAGAGTATTTACCATTTTTCCAAAACTTCTATGGCGGTGGTTGGGGCTCAGTGCGTGGTTTTGCCCAAGGTGGGATGGGTCCTTCGGATACCTATACACCAAACGGTGAAGCTGCACAACAAGGTAATTCGATTGGTGGAAACTTAAATGTCTATAGCAATATTGATATACTATTCCCGATTCCAGGGTTGAAGGACAGTCGCAATATGCGTTTGGGTGTGTTTTTTGACTCAGGAAATGTGTATAACACCTACGATCTGTCGGGCGCTGGGATTTGGCCTGGAACTGCTGGGAATAAGTCCCCGACTTTCTCAAATTTACGTTATTCCGTTGGGGTTGAATTTCAATGGCTGTCACCATTGGGTGCCATGGCATTTAGCCTGGCAAAAGCATTAAACACAAAACCTGGGGATTCGACTCAGGTATTTCAGTTCACACTGGGCCAAACCTTTTGATTGACTGAAATTGCGTAACTTCAGTGATTGAGTAGATTTTTTTTTGGATTAATTCAAGGAGTAAAATATGAAAAAACGAATGATGATTGGCTTGACTGCAATGGCAATAACTACAGGAGCGTTTGCTGCAGATGCAAGTAGCCTAAAAATCGGTCTGGTTAATCCTGTCGAAATTTACCAAACGGTGCCTCAAGGCGAAGAAAGTATCCATGCCTTACAAACCAAATTACAGCCCAAAGCAGATGAGTTACAAAAGCAACAGCAGGACTTAATGACTAAACTGCAGACTCTGCAAACCAATGCGCCCACTTTAACAAAGATTGATTTAGATAAACAGCAAAAGGCACTAGCAGATGAACAGGAAAAGTTCAAGCAGCAGGCATTAGCGTTTAGACAAAGTGAGATGCAACAAGAGCAGCAAGTCGCACAAGCATTCCAGGCAAGCTTTAATACGGCAGTAGAGGCGGTGGCAAAAGACGGCAAATACAGTCTTATTCTGAGTTCACAAGCCGTGGCATATGTTGCCCCTGATTTAAAAGTGGATGTTACTGATCAGGTGATTGCTGCAATGAAAAAGCAAGGTGCGCCTAAAGAAGATAAAAAATAAAAAATATCAAAAACTTAAATTTAAGTGTCTCTTCCATAGTATGCCTATCGAAGCTTAAAAATATAGCACTTAAGGTAGTCATGATAATCCACCTGAATTGCCTGAGTGTGACAGGGAGATGAGTAGCCTTTGTGTAATAAAATCAAATCGTAAGAGAGGGACCGGATAATTTCAAAGAAGGTTGCTTCATCAACGTGACGACTGCAACTACAAGCGATAAATAGTCCGTTTTTGTTTAAACACGAAAGTGCTAGTTTAAATAAGCGTTGATAAGCGCGTTTAGCCTCAGCAATATGTTTTTTCGATTTCGCAAAAGCAGGGGGATCTGCGACAACGACATCAAAGCTTTTTTGCGCGGCTTTTAGTTTTTTGAGCGCTTCAAACATATCATCATGATGAAGATCAATGCTTATGTTTTGAGGTTCGTTATGGTTGTTTTCAATATTTATTTTCGCCATTGCCAGGGCAAATTCGCTTTGGTCAATTAAGGTGAATGCTTTGATAGTGTCAGTGGCTGCAACGCTCCAAGCCCCCATATAGCTGCAGATATCTAGCATTGAGGTCATGCTTTTCTGAAGGTAATGGCAAAGTGCGATGAGATTAAGTCGCTGGTCAATAAAAAGTCCTGTTTTTTGACCATGGATAAGATCAAAGCTGAGCTTTTTTCCTGCAAGAATTGTGCTTTGCCTGTTTCCCCCAGCCAGATATTGCCATTTGCTAATGCTTTCTAATTTCTCAAACTCACGAATTTGTCCCGTGCTTCGTTCAAAGATAGGCGTTTTTGGTATCAATGTTGTGAGTGCTTTAATGACATGATTCATCAAAAGATCGGAAGCCGCAGAGCTCGATTGAATAACATTAACTGCCCCATAGCAGTCGATAGTAATGCCAGGTAAGCCATCGTGATCACCATGACATAATCGGTATGCTTCATTACTTTGGACAAAGCTAAAGTGAGTTTTTTCGTGCTGTAGTAGTTGCAGAAAGCTTAAAATGGCAGATTCCAACCCCTTGTTTTGAACGAGCTCCAGGCTGATTCGTGTGACTCTAACAGCCATTAACTGGTGCTTGCTGTATAGAGCCAGATACCCTTTGTGTTCAGTAAGTGCAACGCCGTATTCATTCAGTAAATTTTCTGCAAGATGATCAACTTCGTTGCTATAAAAAATCTGTCGGTTGTAAAAATTTTTGATTTTACTGTTAAGACTGATTGAGGGGGGATTCATGAAGTATTACCCTGGTTTCCCTTGGTTAAAGTGCTCAAATTATACTTTGTGTGCATGGTTCTGTATATGAAGAACTGTGGCTTGATGTGACTGAACAATGCTCAAAAAACCAGACTGTTATTTTTTTGGGTATTACCAGTAAATTACTTATTCTCCACAATTGTCACGGCGCTGGTGTTGTTCCCCTTCTTTTAATGTTAAAATCATCGGCAGGTAATTAAGTAGAGCTTTTTGTTTCGTTTCAGATATACAAAATATAGGACTTTTCTTATTGTTATGATCCTATCTAACCAGGCACTTGTTAAACGCGCAGAGTATCTTAGAAAAATACGCCAGTTTTTTGCTGATAAAGGCGTGTTGGAGGTCGATACGCCATTATCCTACCCCTATCCTGTGAGTGATCCATATATTGATGCGTTTGCTATTCAAACTCAATCTGGTATGCGCTACTTACAGACTTCGCCTGAATACGCAATGAAACGGTTACTTGCACAGGGAACTGGCAGTATTTATCAGATTTGCAAGGCATTTCGCAATGACCCCAAAGCCCAATATCACAACCATGAGTTTACGATGCTTGAGTGGTATCGATCAGGGTTAGATGATGAAACTTTACGCCAGGAAATCATAGAAATGCTGTTGCTACTGAAGCCAGATGCCACGATTCATCGGTTTAGTTATGAACAATTATTCAAAGAAGTGTTTGGCGTCGATCCTCACCAGATGAGTGAAATGCAGCTGCAAAACCTGCTGAATGAAAAGATAGGTCAAGTACAAGGACTTGAAAAACCAAATCAAATAGAATGTTTGGATCTATTGTTTACGCACTGTATTGAGCCATGGCTTAAGCAATATTCATTTGTGTTTGTGTATGATTATCCTCAAGTGCAGGCAGCATTGGCTCGTATCATGTGTAATGAACAGGGTCAGATGGTTGCTAAACGCTTTGAGCTTTTTTATCAAGGCATCGAGCTTGCAAATGGTTACTATGAGCTCATAAGCTCAGAGGAACAAAGAAAGCGTTTTGAAAATGATTTGGTCATGCGTGCACAGCTTGGTAAAAACGCAGTACCTATCGATCAGAAACTTCTGGCATGTCTGGATGATATTCCAGAATGTGCAGGCGTTGCCTTGGGGCTGGATAGATTAATGATGTGCCTGGAAGGCTATGCCGATATACAGGAAGTCCTCTATTGCTAGGCGCAAAGCTTGAGCCTTACGCTAATCAGCTATATGCTATGTTCAATCAAAACGACTGACCAATGGAAATAAGCAAATGAACAAATTAGAGCAGCTAAAACAAATGACTAAGGTAGTCGCCGATACAGGGGATTTTGGGCAGATTGAGCAATATCAGCCAGTGGATGCCACAACTAATCCCAGTCTATTACTCAATGCCGCTAAAATGCCTGAGTATGACTATGTGATTGACAAGGCGTTGGCAAAAAGCGCGCATTTATCAGGAAAAGCACGAGTTGAAGAGACAATGCTTGATATGGCGGTAAGCTTTGGGGTTGAGATTTTAAAAGTTATTCCAGGGAGAGTGTCAACCGAGGTGGATGCGCGCCTATCTTTTGATACGGTTGCAACGATCAGCTATGCAAAAAGACTCATCGCCAGATATAAAGAAGCGGGAGTGGATAAGTCTCGTGTTTTGATCAAGGTCGCTTCAACCTGGGAAGGTATAAAGGCAGCTGAAGCTTTGGAGCAAGAAGGGATTAATTGTAATCTGACCTTAATGTTTAGTCTTGCTCAAGCCATTGCCTGTGCGCAGGCAAACGTGTTTTTAATATCCCCATTTGTTGGTCGCATTACCGATTGGTATATGAAGGAGCAAGGTTCAAGCAATTTCCCCGATGTCAGCGAAGATAATGGTGTGTTATCGGTCAAAGAAATCTATCAGTATTACAAGCGTTATGGCTATCACACGATTGTGATGGGTGCAAGTTTCAGGCATATCGGGCAGGTTGAGGCATTGGCTGGGTGCGATGCCTTAACCATTGCGCCAAATTTATTGCAGAAGCTTCAAGCCGATGGAAAGACTTTGACGCGTCAGTTAGTAGAAGTTGAACGTGCAAAAATGCCAGATCGTAAAATGACAGAAGCTGATTTTAGATGGGCGATGAACGAAAGCCCAATGGCGACAGAGAAACTGGCCGAAGGTATTCGTAAGTTTGCCATTGATACGGTGAAGTTAGAAAAATTAATCGAATACAAAGTAGGAATATAACCACATCATGCACAAGTCTATTGCGGTAAAAGTAGGGAATATCACGATTGGTGGGGGTGCCCCTGTTGTTGTACAATCAATGACGGATACGGCAACGGCAGATATTGAAAAAACGGTAGCACAGGTCTTGGCACTCTATCACGCGGGCAGTGAGCTGGTGCGCATCACCGTTAATGATGAAGAAGCGGCACAAGCGGTCCCTGAGATTAAAAGGCGGTTATTACAAAAGGATTGTGATGTCCCGCTGGTTGGCGACTTTCATTACAATGGTCATAGGCTTCTAGCAGACTTTCCAGAATGCGCCAGGGCGCTTGATAAATATCGTATTAATCCGGGAAATGTCGGTTTTGGGCGCAAAAAAGATACCCAGTATGCCGAGATTATTCAAAAAGCGATTGAATACGATAAGCCTGTGCGTATTGGTGTTAATTGGGGGAGCTTAGATCAGGCATTACTCGCCAGACTGATGGATGAAAACAGTCGGCTGACGGTGCCATTATCAGCGCGTGAAATTATGCACAAAGCGCTGATTGAGTCGGTATTGACCAGTGCTGAGTACGCAGAGAGTCTCGGACTTCACGCGAATAAAATCATTATTTCCTGTAAAGTCAGTGATGTGCAGGATTTAATTGAAGTTTACCAAAAACTGGCTCGTGAGTGCCGTTATCCATTGCACCTGGGTTTAACCGAGGCGGGTATGGGTATTAAGGGAATTGTGGCCAGCAGTATCAGTCTGGGATATCTATTGCAGCAGGGCATAGGGGATACCATTCGCGTATCACTGACTCCAGAGCCTGGGGCTCCACGTACCAATGAGGTCAAAGTATGTCGTGAGATTTTACAAACCATGGGGCTTCGAGCCTTTACCCCCACCGTTTCGTCGTGTCCTGGATGTGGGCGAACGACAAGCAGCTTTTTTCGAGAGCTTGCCAATGACATTCAAAATTATCTAACTAAACAAATGCCCGAGTGGAAACATCAATATGTTGGCGTTGAGAACATGAAAGTCGCGGTGATGGGTTGTATTGTCAATGGACCAGGGGAAAGTAAACACGCCAATATTGGTATCAGTCTGCCAGGCACTGGTGAAGCGCCTGTGGCACCAGTGTTTGTCGATGGTCAAAAAAAGCATACGCTAAGAGGCGAGCATATCGCCAAGGAGTTTATGGCGATTGTTGAGGAATATGTGAAAGAGAAATATCAGCAGGTGTAGGGGTTGTTGGTACTATAAAGGGAGTTGTGGGTATGGAAGGTTTGCTTTTTGGAGGCGATAGTGAATTTTGAATGTACAAGGGGGGAGTATTGATTATGAGGGAAAGGCTGATGAGCAATAAATTAAAAAATTCCACATTGAACACTTCAAATGCCACCCTTATCAAAGATACAGATTACGCTAGCTGGTTAAAAGGGCTAAAAGTTAAAATTCGCTCGGTGCAAGTTAGTGCTGCATTGGCGGCAAATAGTGTACTGATTGACTTTTATTTTGATTTAGGACGGATGATATCTGAAAAAGATAGTGTTTGGGGGAGTAAATTTCTTGAACAACTTGCAAAAGATTTAAGAAGGGAGTTTCCTGATATACAAGGATTCTCTATAACAAATTTGAAGTACTGCCGCTTGTTTTTTAAATATATCTCAATTCGTCCCCAGACTGAGGACGAATTAAATTTGGGCTTAGGTGTAGGTGAGCAGACTTATCCTTTAATTAGGCGACTGCCATGGGGGCATATCAAAATGCTGATTAGCAAGGTTAAAAGCGATAAAGAGATTTTATTCTATATTAATCAAACCATTGAGAATGGCTGGAGCCGAGATACTTTAGCCCTGCAAATAAAGTCAAACCTTTATGTAAGGCAGGGTAAGGCAATTAATAATTTTCAGCAAACATTACCTGAACCTCAATCTGATCTTGCACGGCAGACCATGAAAGATCCTTATACTTTTGATTTTTTAACAATGACTAAACCTTACAATGAAAGAGATATTGAAAAACAGCTCGTGGATCATATTACTAAGTTTCTATTGGAGCTCGGCAAAGGTTTTGCATTTGTTGGTAGGCAATATCATTTGGAAGTTGGAGAAAGTGATTACTATCTGGATTTGTTGTTTTATCATGTCAAATTAAAATGTTATGTAGTGATTGAGTTAAAGAACACTAAATTTATCCCAGAATACGCTGGAAAGTTAAATTTTTATCTTTCAGCAGTAGATAGTCTGCTGAAGTCAGACACGGATAATCCAACGATTGGGATTTTGGTTTGCCGAGATAAAAATACAATTGAAACAGAGTTTGCATTGCGTGATATTAATAAACCTATGGGCGTGAGTGAGTTTACGTTAACAGAAATACTTCCTGATGAATTAAAAGGGTCACTCCCAACAGTGGAGGAAATTGAAGCTGACATGGAAAAACTTGAGGAGCAATTATAACTCCATGATTCTACAAGCGGGAAATTGTGTATATGCTGATTTAAAAATATAAAGAGGAGTTTACCGTGCTATGACGGATCAGAAAAATCCTTACCCATTATTATCGCAAACTTTAGATTTGGGATTTACCACATTGAAAAACCGTATTGTTATGGGATCGATGCACACGGGGCTTGAAGAGCAAAAGAGCGGTTTTGAGCGCCTGGCTTATTTTTACCAAAAACGTGCCAAAGGGGGTGTTGGTCTTATTGTTACAGGAGGTGTAGCTCCCAATATTTCAGGGTGGCTATATCCGTTTGCCATTAAACTTACCAATCAAAAAGAAGTCCGTAAGCATAAACTGATCACAGAGGCTGTACATAAGGCGGAAGGCAAGATACTCATGCAAATTTTGCATGCAGGACGCTATGGTTACCATCCTTTATGTGTGGGAGCGTCTAACATTAAGTCCCCCACGAATAAGTTTAAACCAAGAAAACTTAGTAATTGGGGAATTAAACGCACCATAAAGCACTTTATGCGTGCGGCAGTACTTGCAAAAGAGGCGGGTTATGATGGTGTAGAAGTCATGGGTTCTGAGGGATATTTGATTAATCAGTTTTTAGTTGAGCATACCAATAATCGTCAAGATCAATGGGGTGGCAGCTTTGACAATAGAATGCGTTTTGCACTTGAAATTGTTAAGGCGATTCGCCAAAAGGTGGGCGAAAAATTTATTATTATGTTCCGTTTATCAATGCTTGATTTAGTTGAGAAAGGTAGTAGTTTTGATGAAGTGGTCATATTAGCTAAGGCGCTAGAACAAGCAGGTGTTACCATTATTAACTCAGGCATTGGCTGGCATGAGGCGCGTATTCCAACGATCAGCACGCAGGTGCCACGAGCTGCATTTGTCCCAGTGACGGAGTTAATCCGTAAGCACGTTAGTATTCCTGTGGTTTGTGTAAATCGAATCAATACCCCTGGTGTCGCGGAAGCTATTTTACAGCAGGATAAAGCAGATTTAATTTCCATGGCGCGACCCTTATTAGCCGATCCTGACTTTGTCAAAAAAGCGCAAAATAATAAAGCACAGGAAATCAATAGCTGTATTGCCTGCAATCAGGCGTGCTTAGATCATGTATTTGTTGGCAAACAGGCATCCTGTCTGGTCAATCCATATGCTTGTAACGAGACAATGATGCAGTCGTTGCCCGTGACAAAACCAAAGCAGATAGTCGTGGTTGGGGCAGGTCCTGCTGGATGCACTGCGGCAATTGAGCTTGCCAAAAGAGGGCATAAAGTCGATTTGTATGAGGCATCAGACAGAATAGGTGGGCAATTTAAGTTAAGTGCCAAAATTCCGGGCAAAGAAGAGTTTAATGAGACATTGCGTTATTTTGAAAATCAGCTTAATAAGCATAAGGTTAATTGCATATTAAACACCAAAGTAAGCACTGATGATTTAATTGCTAAACGCTATGATGATATTGTGATTGCCTCGGGCGTTATGCCACGTATTCCTGATATTGAAGGAGTCAATCATCCTATGGTGGTGAACTATATGCAGCTATTAAACGGCGAGGTAGAGCCAGGTAGTAAAGTGGCGGTGATTGGTGCTGGTGGTATTGGCTTTGATGTGTCGGTATTTTTAGTGTTTGGCGGTAAAAAAATGGGAGAAAATGCTCAAGGGTACTACCAGGAATGGGGAATTGATACGACTCTTCAGCATCGTGGTGGGTTAAAGCAAACAATAGAACCAAGACCTGAGTGTGAAGTTTTTTTACTGCAGCGAAAGGATGAAAAACTTGGTAAAAGATTAGGAAAAACCACGGGTTGGATACATCGCACAACCTTAAAACATCAGAAGGTTAAAATGCTCAGCGGGGTAAATTATAATCAAATCGATGATGAAGGATTGCATATTACCATCAAAGGTAAAAAAGAAATTCTCAAGGTTGATCAGGTGGTCATTTGTGCAGGACAAGAGTCTGATAAAGCTTTGTATCATGCTTCGATGGCAAAGGGTATCAGCAATGTTCATATTATTGGTGGCGCGCATATTGCTGCAGAAGTAGATGCAAAACGCGCGATTAAAGAAGCGACGGAGCTCGCGTTACGGCTTTAGAGTGAAATAACGTGAGTTCGATGTCGCTATTTATTGTTTTCAAAATATTCGTATATCAATCTGTGATAATTTATCAAACGCTGCTTATTGACCTTGCCATCCTTGACGGCTTGATTGATTGCGCAACCCTTGGTATTTTCTGAGTGGTCACAATTTCTAAATCTACATTCGTTATCAAGTTCAGAAAATTCCTGGAAGCCTGAAAAAATCTCGGCTTTATCTAAGTGCCAGATACCAAACTCACGAATACCAGGGGAGTCGATAATATGCGTGTCTTTATCCAGGTGAAATAGTCTCGCACTTGTGGTGGTATGTTTGCCGCGACTGTTTTGCTCAGAAACTTCACCTGTAAGCGTTACAACATGACCAAACAGTGAATTAAGTGTTTCTGATTTGCCAACACCCGATTGTCCAACAATAATCGAGGTTTTATGCTGCAATAGACCTTTCAGGTTTTGCAGGTTATCGTGGTTTAAGGCAGAACAGGTAATGACCTGATAACCAAGACGCTGGTACAGCTCAATGATGTTATGAAGTTGGCATTGATTATCGGATGTCAAAAACAAGTCCATTTTATTGAGAACGATGACAGGCTGAACTTGCATATGGTGCGCTGCTACTAAATAGCGATCTATATAATGCTCAATAGGTGTAGGATTTACCGCAAGCATAATAATGATCTGATCAATATTTGCTGCCATCGTCCTATCATCAGCCCTAAGCTTACTAGGGCGAACAAGCGCATTGATGCGTGGCAGGATTTGACAAATAATGCCATATTCACTGTTGTCCTGGGGTAAGTACAGTACTTTATCGCCAGCAACGATGGCTCCTAGATTTTGACGATACTGACAAAAAACGGTCTTGCTATCATAAGTTTCCAGTTCAATGAGTTTCCCGCGATGTGAGATGACAAGCCCTGTTGTGGCGGATGAAAAATCATCGTGCAATGATTTATGTGCTTTGATGTTGCGAAGCTGCTGTTTACTTAGGTTACGTTTTGCCAAAGGTGAGTTTGTATCTTGATAGAGGGTTGCGCTAGATTATAACTTGTCATGTGAAAGGTAAACACAAGATTATGCTGGATGTTACGCCATATACATTCCGCCATTGACGTGTATTGTCTGACCTGTGATGTAACGCGCACCCTCTGATGCTAAGAAGGTTACTGCTGCTGCGACATCCTCTGGTTGCCCTAAACTCTGTGCGGGCACTTGATTGATGATCGCTTGTTTTTGCTCATCGGTTAATTTATCGGTCATGTCTGTTTGAATAAACCCTGGGGCAACAACGTTGACGGTGATATTGCGGGAGGCAATTTCTTGCGCAAGAGACTTAGAAAAGCCGATGACACCTGCTTTACTGGCACAATAATTCGCTTGCCCTGGATTGCCCGATGTGCCAACTACCGAGCCAATGGTGATAATGCGACCCCAGCGTTTTTTCATCATGTGGCGAATTGCCAATTTAGAGAGGTTAAATACAGAGTCCAGGTTGGTGTGGATTACATCAAGCCAATCCTGTTCGCTTAGACGCATCATCAAGTTATCTTTAGTGATTCCTGCATTATTGATGAGAATATCAGGATGTCCTGTATTATCTTTCATCCAGGTAAAAACCGACTCAATGTCAGAAATTTCAGTTACATTAAGCTTAATACCATAGCCTTTGCCATATTGCTTTAAGGTGTTGGTAATATTCTTGGCACCAGATTCTGATGTGGCTGTGCCAATGACAGTGGCGCCTTTTTGGGCGAAATCTTTGGCGATTGCCGCACCAATACCGCGGCTTGCTCCAGTTACAAAAACAACCTTATTTTCAAAACTCATTTTTTATCCTTAGTTGCTATACTGCGTGCGATCATAATCTGCGGGAATATGTTGAAGCATTTTGTTGCAGATT
This sequence comes from Caedibacter taeniospiralis, assembly GCF_002803295.2. Lineage (GTDB taxonomy): Bacteria > Pseudomonadota > Gammaproteobacteria > Francisellales > Francisellaceae > Caedibacter > Caedibacter taeniospiralis. The sequence goes on from NZ_PGGB02000005.1 coordinate 22,049, forward strand.
TGGTGTATTGATTTGCAGGCAATAGCATGCCCTATTATCAAAAAGCGATACACCAAAGGTGCTCAAAAGGCAAAAACAAAAACCTCGGATTATGATCGGGCACAGTATATATTATGCTTTGACTTGTTCAATTAATTTATCAAATGATTCAACCGTCGCGGTATCTTGATAGTTAAGCTCTTTCACAATGCGTTTATTCAAGCCCGTTAATACTTTGTTAGCACCACACTCAATGACTTCCTGGATTCCTGATTCAGCCATTTTTTCAATCGTTTGCGTCCATTTAACGGGGGAGTAAAGCTGCTTGGTTAAAGGATCTTTGATGCCAATAGCATCAGTGTGTATAGCAACATCACAATTATGAATAACGCTAAGGCTTGGAGATTTAATCGTGATTTTATCTAATGCGCTGGCAAACTTTTCAGCAGCATCTTTCATGAGTGAGCAATGCGATGGCACGCTAACAGGGAGTAATTGTGCGCGCTTTGCTCCCATTGCTTTGGCAATCTCATTGGCTTTTTCAACGGCTTTTAGCTCACCTGAAATGACGACTTGACCATGGGAATTAAAATTAGCTGGTTCAACAATACCTATCCATTTTGCTGCATTGCAGCATTCGATTACCTCTTCATTTGTCAGTGCCAAAATAGCACTCATGGCACAGTCTTTATCGGTAACAGCCGATTGCATAAGCTGACCTCTCAGTTTGACTAATCTTAGTGCATCGTCAAAGCGAATGCTCTCTGCCGCACACAACGCAGAATATTCACCCAGGCTGTGTCCTGCTAATATATCAGGGTTAATGTTGCTATAAGCACGTAGTACACGCCAGATAGCGATACTTGCAGCTAAAAGTGCGGGTTGTGTATATTCTGTCTGGTTCAGCTTATCTTCATCGTGCTGGATAATATGCCATAGATCAAAATCAAGTGCATCATTGGCTTCATCAAAGGTTTCTTTCACTTCACTAAAACGAGCGTAATAATCGCTCAACATACCCAGTTTTTGTGAACCTTGACCTGGGAAAACAATGGCAGTCTTTATCATTTAAGCTACTCCTAAAATGAGGTTGTTACGCTAAAAATGGGATCATCCTAGTGAATTTTATGCCAATCTTCAAAAGGTTTATTCTGGATTGCTTAAAATTCTTGTGCACTTTAGTTACGGGAGTTACACCACATTCGCACTAAAGCGACACCTCATTTCTCTGAGGATTGTTGTAACTTGTTTCACTAATGCTTTGGATTTGCATAATAATGTTGTTGGCTACCTGTGATTGCAGGTTGTTATAAATCAGCTGCTGCTGGCTGTTGTTGCTTAGCTGCTGGGTTGCATTGGTTGTGTAGGCTTGCTGCTCGGAGTTACTTTGATCTTTTAGAATGACTTGATTTTTGTTGTTCAAAATATCATAGCCGACGTTGTAGCTTAAAATATAATCATTCGAGGATGCGCCCCCTGTGATGCCCACAAGACGGCGACTTTGTGTGGCAGATTTGATGTGTATAATGATATCCGCATTTTGAGAAGAGTCTACCAACTTGGCGCCCGTTGAGGTAATGATCGAGTTTAAGAGGTTGATAAAGCCAAACTCACTGCCTGAGTAACTGACATAAATTTTTTGCATAAACTTAGGCATGCCCTCATTCCAGCCACGCAAATGAAAGCCGCAGCCATAAAGTATGCCAGTAAAGAGCAGAATAAATAAAAGCTGAAGATTAAAACGCTTGGTAAGAGATAATATATTCATGTCAGTTTAGGCTCCAATGACGATATTCATTAATTTTTTAGGGACATAAATCGCTTGTTTAACGGTCTTGCCTGCTAGACATTTGCTAACGATTTCATGTGCGATCACCCTATCCTCAATTTCTTTTGGACTAAGCTTGCTTGAGATGTCAAGCTTGGCACGAAGTTTGCCATTGACTTGAACAATAAGGGTAAAACTGTCACTCACAAGCGCTTTTTCATCAATAAGCGGGAAGTTTGTCTTTAAGATATTCTCCCCAAAGCGAAGGCGTTCCCACAGAAACTGAGTAATATGGGGGGTAAAAGGTGCTAATAATCGTAGCAAAATGCTTATCCCCTCAGTAATTACGGCACTGTTGTGTGCACTTTGCAAGCTGTTAAAAATCTTCATGCACGCTGATACCACGGTATTAAACTGCATTTTATCGAAATCAAATAATGCCTGTTTCAGAACACTATGGATCTCAAGGCGCACCACTTTATCTTCAGCACTTAAGACTTCGATGTCGATAAGCTCATTGGGTTTGATTTGAGCCTGGTGAAGATGTACATAGCTCCATATTTTTTTCAAAAATCGGTGGGCGCCTTCAACGCCTGAATCAGACCATTCCAGTGACTGCTCAGGAGGGGCGGCGAACATGCTAAATAAACGCACCGTATCGGCGCCATATTGTTCAATAAGCGCTTGCGGGTCAACGGTATTACCTTTGGATTTTGACATTTTGGCACCGTCTTTTAATACCATGCCCTGAGTAAGTAGATTGGTAAATGGTTCGTCACTTTCAACAAGTCCAGCATCACGCATTAGTTTATGGAAAAAACGTGCGTATAAAAGGTGCATAATTGCATGCTCAATCCCACCGATATATTGGTCCACTGGCAGCCAGTAATTCGCTTCATCATCAAGCATTTTATCCGTACTTGGGCAAGTGTAACGTGCGTAGTACCAGGATGACTCCATAAAAGTATCAAAGGTATCCGTTTCACGTGTGGCTTTATCGCCGCAGTGCGGACAGGTTGTTTCATAGAACTCTGGCATAAGCTTTAAAGGGGAAGTTGTACCGTTCAAAGTGACCTGCTTAGGCAGTCTGACGGGAAGGTTTTCCTGTTTTTCATGGACGATTCCGCAATGTTCGCAATGGATCATTGGAATCGGGCAGCCCCAATAGCGTTGGCGTGACACCCCCCAATCCCGAATCCTAAAGTTCGTGGTGATTTCACCTTTGTTATGTGCTATCAGAAACTCACTGATCTTATCAAAAGCCTGATCAAAGTTAAGACCGTTAAACTCGCCAGAATGAATCAATACGCCTTTTTCGGTAATTGCTCCCTGGTTTAAATCAGTATTACCTTCAGTGGTTTGAATGACTTGCTTTAAAGGGATGTCGTATTTATGGGCAAATTCCCAATCACGCTGATCATGTGCTGGCACAGACATAACAGCCCCCGTGCCATAGCTCATCAGTACAAAATTCGCGATCCATACTTCAACTTCATTCCCAGTAATGGGGTGTATTGCATAAAATGGTGTTTTGATCCCGAGTTTTTCCTGAGTGGCAAGATCGGCTTCCATGGTCGAAGTCTGTTGGCATTTTTTAATGAATTCAGCAATCTTAGTATTATCTTTAGCCGCTGCCAATGCCAGTGGATGCTCAGCTGCAATGGCTAAATAGGTAACCCCCATTAGGGTGTCTGGGCGTGTGGTAAATACATCAAGCTTTGTGGCATTGGCAGTAAATGAAACCGTGACACCTTTGGATTTGCCAATCCAGTTGGTTTGCATGATTTTAACTGCTTCGGGCCAGCCTTGAAGTTTATTAAGATCCTGCAGTAGTTCATTCGCATAATCGGTGATTTTAATAAACCATTGTGGGATTTCCTTTTTCTCAACCAAAGCGCCTGAACGCCAGCCACGCCCATCGATCACCTGTTCGTTAGCAAGCACCGTTTGATCCACAGGATCCCAATTGACCACCGAGTTTTTGCGATAGACGAGTCCTTTGTTATAAAGTTCGATAAAAAACCACTGCTCCCATTTATAGTAGCTATCGTCACACGTCGCAATCTCACGATCCCAATCATAGGCAAATCCTAAGGACTGTAGTTGTTTTTTCATATAGGCAATATTGCTATAGGTCCAATCCGCTGGTGCTTTCTGGTGTTTGATTGCCGCATTTTCAGCGGGTAATCCAAAGGCGTCCCAGCCCATGGGTTGTAACACATTTTTACCCAGCATGCGCTGATAGCGACTGACCACATCACCTAAGGTGTAGTTGCGTACATGCCCCATATGTAATGTGCCACTGGGATAAGGCAGCATTGACAGGCTGTAAAATTTCTCTTTTGAATCATCTTTGATGGCTTTAAAGGATTGATTTTCTTGCCAAAAGCGTTGAATTTGTTTCTCTAGTTGAGTGAAGTCATAGGTTTGCTGCATTGTTTTATCCAACATGTTAAGTTTCAGGACGCGGGTAAAAGTATTAATTTGGAGAGTATGTTAGCGAAATTTTTAAGCAACGACTAGGGGCAACAGGATTTATGTTGTAAGGTAAACAGTTAAGTCTAATCATCGTCGAATTGCTCAATAGCAGGGATTGATTTATGGAAGTTTGAAGCTTAAAGTTATACTGCAGCTACAGTCAATAAGCATGGTCATCGTGATCAAATTTGAAGGACCTACTGATCCTGTGGCTGATGATGAATGGTATGGCGTAACGTAAATCTTAAGGAAATGTGATGAAGGGAAAATATTTACCAATGATAACAGTTGTATTGGCAATGAGCGGTTTAGCGTTGTTGCATGCGGCTGAAGATTTAAATCAAAACGCATTAAAGTTGGCTAATGATCAAACTATTGGCGATGGGCAGATGGCGCAAAGTTCCAACTCTCCCGTGGGGTACTGGTTGCAATATAGCGATGATGGCAAACAAGCGCAGTCAATTCTGGAAGTTTATGCAGGCAAAGATGGTAGGCTTGAAGGCAGGATCGTCGTGCCTTTTGTTAATATGACAGATGATAAAAAACAAGTACCTGATGTATCGTGTAAAAAGTGTGGCAAGGGTGATGAAAACGGTTATACATTTGATTATTCCAGTTATCCTGATAATCAGGTGCAAGGCTTAAAAATGATGTGGAGTTTTACTCAAGACGGTAAGAGGGATGGATCTGATGGTGCATTATATGGGAATGGCTCAATCCTCGATCCATCGAGTGGCAAGGTCTATAGCTGTAAGATCCAGACTCAGGAAAATGGCAAGAAGCTATATGTGCGTGGCTATATTGGTTTTTCACTGTTTGGGCGCACACAGTACTGGTATCGCATCGATCAACAGGAGGCATTACGCTGTGTCAAAGCTTGTGGAATCACAACTGAAGGACATTATGCTTATGCCGATAAAACGGGAAAAATCATTAATGAAAAACTGTGGCAACAATGCTCGAGCATTACTATAACGGCAGGTAGCCTGTGTGATTTTGAAGCATAGACATATGTTTTAAATTCCATATATTGCACTTGTGATACAATTTTGAAGAATAAACTTTGAAAAGCCTTTGTTTTTGAATAGAATCGCTTTTGAGTTTTAGATCTTAAGAAACCACGGAGTGAACCCTATGAAAAAGACGTTAAAACGTAAATCAGCCTGCGTATTACCCGCATTATTATCGCTTGGCTTGTTAGCGGGCTGTGCAAGTTCTGGTAATGTAAGTTACGTTGACCCGCAAGGTGTCGATACCAATTCTATTAATTTCAGCTCAACCGACTTGCAGACAACCACGCAAAAAATGGTTGGTGGCATGTTAGCATCTCCTGCGATTGCACGCGTGAGCGCGGGTGACAAACAACCTGTTGTGTTCTTTAGCACGATCAAAAACGAAACGGCTGAGCACATCAATACAGGCATGTTGGCTAATACGGTTTCAACAGAGATTATTAACAGTGGCAAGTTCCAGTTTACGGATATGTCACAGGTTAAAGAGATGAAAGCGCAGATGGACTATCAATCTGAGTCTGGGATGGTTGATCAGGTAACAGCGACAAAAATGGGGCAGCAGATTGGGGCGCAATATATGATTTATGGCAGCATTGCCGATATGCAATCCATGAATAAGGATCAACAATCCTTATTCTTCTTGATTACCTTAAAAATGATTGATTTAAAGACAGGCATAATCATCTGGCAAGATCAACAGCAAATTCGCAAGGTACAAAAGCGCAGCTCTTTTGGCTGGTAGTTTTGCATCTTTCTGTTTATCTAACTCCAATTATCTAAAAGAGAAGTGATTAGCTTTACTCCAATTAACGGATTTAAAAGAACATGAAGCTACTATCAAAAAATAGTGTACTGTGGCTTTTAAGTGCGAGTGCATTAATGCTATCAGGTTGTGCTACTTTTTCGGCATCCTATCCCAGTAAAATGAAAGCCGTTAAGGCAGATGCTGAGGAGGGCAATTTGAGCGCCGCGCAAAAAGCATTTACTGAGGAGTTTGGAGATAAGCCAGATAATGATAATTTGTATTTGCTGGAGCAAGGGCGTTTAGCACAATTAAGTGGTGATGTGGCAGAGTCTAAAAAAGCCTATGAAGCGGTGATTCAAACCGTAGTAACAAGCCAAATGGCAGCGAAAGTGCAAGTATCGAAAATGCTTGAGAATATGGGCGCGGTATTGACGAATGATCGCGAGCTGCCTTTCTCAACCCCTGATTATGCGATGACATTTTTATATCCTTATCAAGCTTTAAATTACTTATCTGAGAACGATTTAAGTGGCGCTTTGGTGGCGATTCGCCAGTTAAGTAATGCACAATACTGGACATATCAACAGAAGCTTATGGCGGGAGATTTGCAAAGCAAATATCAAAAGGATACGAGTAAAGTCGGAATCGATGAAGGCAAATTTGGGCTTCAAAAATCCAAAGAAATAACGAAGATGTTTAGTGCGGTTAAAGATGCCAGTAATGCCTATGAAAATGGTTTTGGCTATTATCTGGCGAGCATTTTGTATGAGGCTTTTGACGATAATTACAATAATGCTTTTGTGTCAATCAAAGATGCAAAGCGGTTATTGCCAGATAACCCTCATGTGCTACGCACGTATCAGGAGATGGAGCGTGGCTTTAATGGTGGAAGTGCCTATGAAGATGGCAAAGGACGTCTGGTGGTGATTTATGAACAAGGATCTGTCACCCCAAAAGTGGCGTTTAAGCTGCCGCTATTTTTAGGAAAACTTGGGTTACAAGAAGTGGCGGTGACCTATTATCCATCGCAGTATACTTTGTTGCCGCCAAAAGATTTATATGTAACTCAACATGACAAAATCATCGACAAAGGACAAACATCGCTATTGGTCAATACGACACAGATGGCGATGAAGTCTTTAACCGAAGAATATCCTGTGATTATTACCCGTGAAGTCATTCGTTTGGTGGTCAAAGCCTTGGCAACCTATGAAGCGACTGATCAGGCAGGTGGATGGGGGTTGTTGGCAGGTTCCATCTACAGCTTTATGACCGCGCAGGCAGATGAGCGTAGCTGGTTGCTATTGCCGAATAATATTCAGTTGTTTGAAAATCAATATAATGCGGGAAAATATAGCGTGGATATTGGACTTAAACAAACCCCTGTTGAAATACACAGTAATAAAACGACGTTGCTTTGGGTTGTCAATATGGGCAGTTTTAATAAAATTTATCAGTTTGCACTTTAAGACTATAGGGTAATGGCACAACAAAAAATACTGATTCTTGGAATCGGCTCACCCTTTGGTGATGATCAGTTTGGCTGGCTGACAGTAAGAAAGGTCAAGGAGATGCTGACGGCTGATGTTAAAAGAAACATTGATATGGAAATTGTCGATCGCCCTGGGCTTAATCTTTTACGTTTTTTAGAAATAAATTATGCCAAAATTATTTTAATTGATGCCGTCAATGCCAACGTTGAGCCAGGGAGGCAGTTTTATTTAAAAGCTGATGAAATCATAGAATTTACAGGTTTTTTATCCTCACATAATATTGGTGTCGCACCTTCTTTGGCGCTTGCTTTTGCCCTTGATATGCCGATTAAGCATATTGTATTTTACGGCGTGCAAGGTGAGCGGTTATTTGTAAAAGATAATGTGGTATCACAGGTAGTTGAAGAAGCAGTGATTAAGGTTGCCCATAATATTCTTAGTGCTGAGTCTGGGCTGCCTGAATCGCGGTAATCGCAATGGTGTAAATAATATCGTCAACTGTGGCTCCTCTGGATAGGTCGTTCACGGGTTTGTTAAGACCTTGAAGAACGGGTCCAATGCTTAAAACATCGGCACTTCTTTGCACCGCTTTATAAGTTGTGTTTCCTGTGTTTAAATCAGGGAAAATGAGGACAGTTGCTTTACCCGCCACGGAACTACCAGGGGCTTTTTTTCTGGCAACCGATAATGTGGTTGCGGCATCGTATTGCAGTGGTCCATCAATCATAAGTTCAGGCTTGTTTTGTCTGACGAGTGCTGTTGCCGATTTCACTTTATCAACATCGACGCCATGACCTGAGTCGCCTGTGCTATAGCTGATCATGGCAATTTTGGGTTCAATACCGAAAGCTTTGGCAGACTTCGCACTTTGTATGGCAATTTCAGCTAATTGCTCGGCATTTGGATCTGGGTTCACCGCGCAATCACCATAAACAAGCACCTGATCCTCAAGACACATGAAAAAGACAGAGGAGACGATGGAACATTCGGGTCTCGTTTTAATGATTTTAAGCGCGGGAGAAAGGGTGTGTGCTGTGGTGTTAAGTGCACCTGCCACAAGCCCATCGACGTCATTCATTTGCAACATCATGGTCCCAAGCGTGATATTATCTTCAAGTGCATCAGTGGCCATCATCTCAGTCATCCCTTTATGCTTACGAATCTCTACCAGCGGCTTAATATATTGGCTTTTAACATCCTCAGGATCAATAATGCTAAGACCATCAGGAATGCTCAAACCATGTTTTTGTGCGATCTCTAGAACCTGATTGCGCTTGGCCAGTAAGATACATTCAGCAATATTGCGCCTGGTGCAGAAAATCGCTGCCTCGATGGTTCGAGGTTCTAAACCTTCAGGCAAAACAATACGTTTCTTCACTTCCATGGCACGCTTAATCAAATAATGGCGAAACGCAGGCGGTGACATTTTTTTATGCACGGGCATTTTTGTCAGTCTGGCTTCTATTTTATGGATATCAATACATTCAGCGATTGATGATTTTAATAAGTTAAGGCGAGTAATATCGTCTTTGGGGATGCTGCTGTAGTCAATATCAGCAAGTTTTAGAATGGTGCTCATGCTTTTATTTTCGGTAGTAAAAATGGGCAATGCCATCTGTTTGGCAGCATCCATGCAGAAATCAATAAGGCGTTCATTTGCCAGAGAATAAGCGGTTAAGATGAGTCCTCCAACTTTAATGCCTTTTTTGGCGGCAAGGGTTGCGCCTAAAATAATATCACTGCGATCAGCTGCAGTAATAATCAAGGTCCCTGCTTGAAATTCATCGGCAACGTGATCAATCGTTCTTGAGCACATGGTGACCACTTTTATGCGTCGACTACGGTCAAAGTCTGGATAAAGTGGCTTAAGATTAAGTCTGTCAGCAACATCGACAATGCGGGGATAGGTTAGCTCATTTTGCCAGTGGGTAACGCCTAATAAGGATAATTGTTTTGTTTGAAACAAGGATAAGCTGGCAATATCCTCAATCGAAATATGGGGTGCCTGCTCATGTAAAGTTTCATCCAAAAGACTAAAGCGGTTATTGCCATTGGTATCAAGGGGCGCGTTGATTTTGGTAATAATGGTCCCAAGCAGCACATCTTGTGGGATCTGCTGCTGATGCAGCTTAAGCTGAATTTCGAGATCTTTGAGATTCTTATAGCCCTGGCGGGCAATTAAAATAACATTGGCATTAAACGTGTGAATAAGCGTTTTATTAAAGAGATTGATGTAGGCATTTGACCAGTCAAAAGCATTATGGTTGTGCTCTTTGATAAAGATGCCGTCAATAAGGGTGATGTCAGCGCTTTGGCTAAGTCGATCATAAATGGTTAATAGATGTTCAAAAAAGTCTTTGACTTTGTTTTGGCGAAAATATTGTTCCATCTCAGCAGCAGGAAGTTCGGCATCAAACAAAGGATTAAATAGTTTGACGGTATAACCCTGCTGTTCCAGTGCATACTTTAGACCCTGTTTTAAAGAAAACAGCCCAACTCCCTGCCCTGTGGGCAGTAAAACAATTGGTAGACTCATATGGACTCCTTGTTTACCTGAGTTAGATACTTTTGCTGAACTACCCCGCCTCGCAGACCTGACCACTTTAAAGTGGTCAGGCAGGCTCGGCACCCCTTCACAAGTAAAGGGGAATTTTCGATAGCTTGTTGCTAGATTCCCCTTCGTTAGCGAAGGGGTGGACGCGAAGCGGACGGGGTAGTCTTAAAATCAGCAAAAGTACGTAACTCCAGTTATTTATTTAATAATTCATGGCAGCTTTGAGCGATCATCAGCTCCTCATCAGTTGGTAGAACCATAATGCGTTTGCTGCCTGGTTTGTGAATTTCGATATACTGCTTTGCATTACTATTACGCGTATCATCGATCATAAAGCTGAGAGCTTCAAGCTTATCAATCACTTTCTGGCGCACCATAGCGCTATGTTCACCGATGCCTGCGGTAAATATCAGTCCATCAAAATGTGCAAAGTACATCATATAACTTGCGATATACTGGGCAATACGATGGCTAAATATCTCCAGAGCTAAAATGGCTTTGGCATTATTCTGGCTGATGGCGTGTTCAATATCACGCATATCACTTAAGCCGCATATTCCCAAAAGACCGCTTTGTTTGTTTAATAGCTGATTGATTTGGTCAATGTCCATATCTATGGTTTGTTTAAGATAGCCAAAAACGCCAGGGTCAATAGCACCAGAGCGCGTGCCCATAACCAGGCCGTCAAGCGGGGTAAACCCCATGCTGGTGTCAATGCTTTTGCCCTCTTTAATTGCAGTGATACTGCAGCCATTGCCCAAATGAGCACAGATGAAATTACCCTGAGCAAGTCTAAGATAATGTGCTGCAGTTTGTGCTATGTACTGGTGACTAATGCCATGAAAGCCGTATTTTCTAAGCTTAAGCTCCTCATAAAGGTTTTGCGGAATAGCATAGCGGTATATGTGCTCAGGTATGCTTTGATGAAAAGCCGTATCAAATACGGCAACCTGTTGGATATTACCAAAATGCTGATTACAAAATTCAATTCCCTGAAGATTGGCAGGGTTATGTAAAGGTGCCAGTGGAATCAGGGCGCGAATCTTATCAAGAACATCCTGATCAATCATTACAGCTTTATTGAAATAGTGCCCTCCATGAACCACGCGGTGACCAATGCAGCTGATACATTCAAGAAACTGGTGTTCCTTTAGTGTTGCAATAATCAGTAGAAAGGCAGATTGATAACTTAATTTCACATGAGCCTGCTGTTGTTTGGCATTGATCTTAAAAGAAAAATTGCCACCAGACTGGTTAATTTTATCCGCTATGCCAGATAAAGTGGCTGTGGTTTTCCCACGTTCGAATACAGCGAACTTAATTGATGAACTGCCACAGTTAAAAACCAGATAATATGTGCCACAAGCCATGAAAGACAAAAACTCAAAACGGATACGGGCTGTCAATATAGCGCTGGAATTAGTCGTTTGGAAAGTCAAAGTGAACAAAAACTTGAGCTATGTCATAAAGTACAAAAATAAAGCTGCTTCATATTAGCTTCTTATAATGGGCAGTGGTACGCTTATCAGCATAAAGCAGCCTGGGCATCGATTTAAAATGCACGAATTTTCGTTATGTCAGCGTGTTATTGGCATTGTGTTAAACAAAGTACGAGAAATGGATCAGGATGCAAAAAAGCTTAGCGCCATTACGCTCTGCATTGGGCAATTGGCAGGTGTTGATGTCGAATCGATGCAGTTTTGGTTTCCTGTGGCAGCAAAAAACACCTCTCTTTCTGGCGTAGGCTTAAAAATACTGATTGAGTCTGCGCGTGCGCGCTGTGTGACGTGTAATAACGAGTATGAAGTGGCGCAGTTTTATGCGGCATGCCCACAGTGCCAAAGCTACGAAAAAGATATAATCTGTGGTCAGGAAATGTTGGTTGATCATATTGAATTTGAAATGAAAAAATAATCGGTTAAAGGAGTGAGTAGGGTGGATAAGCGTAGCGCATCCACGCGGGGAGGCAGATTGGCTGCGTGTTGGTGGATGCGCGTTTGGCTTATCCACCCTACTACTAAAAAGAGATGGGCGAAGACATTGTGACTGCCTGAGTTTGAAGTGAAGTAATAGGAGTAAATATGTGTACCACATGTGGTTGCCAGGCTGATATGCTCCATAAGCACGATCAGCACTATCATCATCACCACACACATGAGCATGAAGTTAATCGTGTGAAGTTAGAAGAAGCTATTTTAGCGACGAATGATCAATATGCTAAAGCCAATCGTGAATATCTTAAACGCAGGAATGCGATCGCGTTTAACTTTGTTTCAAGTCCTGGTTCAGGTAAAACTTCGTTATTGGAGAAAACAATCGCCAGGCTTAAAGGCGAATATCCCATTGTGGTAGTCGAGGGAGATCAACAGACCGAGATTGATGCAGCGCGCATTCGTAAGGCGGGGGCTCACGCTTATCAGATCAACACAGGCAAAGCATGTCACCTGGATGCGCATATGGTCGGTCATGCGTATGAACACTTACAGATCCACAATGATAGCCTCGTCTTTATTGAAAACGTCGGTAACCTGATATGTCCTGCGATGTTTGATTTAGGGGAGAAGCATCGTGTTGCTATGATTTCAGTCACTGAAGGGGATGACAAGCCGTTGAAATATCCAGACATGTTTTATCACGCCGATACCGTTGTGATCAATAAAGTTGATCTTTTGCCCTATGTTGACTTTGATGTCGCGCGTTGTATCAATAACCTGCGTAAAATTCGCTCGGACATCCGCATTTTTACGCTGTCGGTGAAAACTGAAGAAGGTTTAGGTGACTGGTGTGCGTGGCTAAAATCGCTTTTAGCAGCAAAAGCACAATAACTAAGTGGAGTTATGTACTTTTGCTGATTTTTAAGACTACCCCGTCAGCCTCACGCGCAGAGCTTGTGGCGTTCAAAGCTGAAGAAGCAAAACTGTTTACTTCTTTCGGGCGCTTTTCACCCCCTTCGCTAACGAAGGGGAATCTGACGACAAGCTATCGAAAATTCCCCTTCACTGGTGAAGGGGTGCCGAGTCTGCCTGACCACTCTGGAGTGGTCAGGTTTGCGAGGCGGGGTAGTGCAGCAAAAGCATCGAATTCCAGTGATTAAATTTGTCACCCCTTCTAAAAGAAGAGCGCGAAAGACTACACAAAGGAACGTTCTTCTTTTAGAAGGGGTGGCACAACTTCAGCAAGCTTAGGTGATATGATGCAAAGCGCAGTAAAAATCATAGTAACTGGGATAGTCCAAGGTGTGGGCTTTAGACCATTTATCTATCGTTTGGCAGCACAGTTTCATTTATCAGGAAGCGTACAAAACACGCCTTTGGGTGCTGAGATTATTCTATTTTCAAGCCCTGAAATAGCCAGGGATTTTATTGATGTGATGTGTGGTCAATTGCCGCCATTGGCTAAAATTAAATCATTGGCATGGGTTGAAGTTAAGTGCTTATCCAGTGATCAAACATTCAAAATTCTTCCGAGTGTCCCTGGAGAAAGTGCAACTGAAATTCCTGCGGATACAGCAATTTGTGTGGCATGTATCGCAGAGATATTTTCGCCAGATAGTCGTTATTATCTTTATCCTTTTACAAGCTGCACCTCTTGCGGTCCACGTTTTAGCGTGATTACATCCTTACCCTATGACAGGGACGCCACGACGTTTGTCGATTTTCCCTTGTGTGATGCCTGTTTAGCGGTTTATCAGAATCCTCTGAATCGACGCTATCATGCGCAAACGACCGTGTGTGAAAAGTGTGGTCCAGTTTTCTCAAATACTTTTAAAGCGATGTTACAGGTTTTACAAAATGGAAAAGTCTTGGCACTTAAAAGCCATAATGGTTTTAGACTCATTGTGAACGCTAAGAATAAAGCGGCAGTTGGGTTATTGCGTGAGCGTAAAAAAAGACCATATAAACCCTTTGCACTCATGGCATTGAATAGTGCGAGCATTAAGCAATATGTGGAGCTTAATGCCAAAGAAGAAGCGCTTTTAAATACAAATGCGCGTCCCATTGTGCTTTTGAACAAAAAACAAAACCATTTACTGCCCGATGCCGTAGCCCCTGGCTTAAACGAGCTTGGATTGATGTTGCCCGCAACCGGGCTTGATTATTTGCTCTTTTATTACTTGTTAAACGAACCAAAAGGCTTAGATTGGCTGGAAGCTCCTAATGATTGGCTTCTTGTGGTGACCAGTGCCAATTTTTCAGGAGGCAGCATTATTGCAGATAATGAACAAGCCAGGGAAAAACTCCATAACATCGCCGATTTAATCGTCACCGATAACCGAAAAATTGCCATGCAAAGCGATGATAGTGTGATGCGCGTGGTGGCGGGTAAAGAAATGATGATTCGCCGATCTCGTGGTTTTGCACCCCTGTCCATCGAGCTTCCAGAGCCATTGCCAAATGTATTGGCGACAGGCGCTTTGCTTAAAAACACGTTTTGTTTTATCGGGAATAAAAAAGCCTATTTATCGCAATATATAGGGGATATGGATAGTGCTGAGAGTATCGCGTATTTCAACAAGGCGTTTGTCCATTATCAACGTTTATTTGGGGTGAGCTTTGATGCCCTTGCGTGTGATTTTCACCCTGATTTATACACCACGCATTTTGCCGAGGACTTTCAATTGCCGCTTTATCAAATCCAGCATCATGAAGCGCATGCTGGAGCAGTTATTGCTGAGCATAACTTAAAGGGCGAGGCTTTAGCGCTTATCCTTGATGGTTTTGGTTTAGGTGAAGATGGTGTGGCTCGAGGGGGCGAACTCTATTATTGCGATATGGATCGATTGGATTTTGTCCGTTGTGGTGAGCTTGTGCCAATGTGGTATCTGGGTGGAGACAGGGTTCAAAAAGAGCCTTGGAGAATGGCACTTGCCTTGTGTGTACAGTTGAAATTGCCTGTGCCTCTGTATCTACTTAAAGATAAACATGCAAAAGATTTATTGACTTTATTGCGTAAGAATCAGGCTGAGATTCCAGTCACAACCAGTATGGGGCGTTTGTTTGATGCAGTTTCAAGTCTTATTAATGTTTGTCATTACAATAGCTATGAAGCTGAGGCTGCCATGAAGTTTGAAGCTTTAGCCAAAGATCCGCAATGCGATGAAAGCCTGTTTGACATTAACAATGGGCAATTAGACTTATCAGCACTGATAGCCTGTATTATCGCGATGCCAGCAAACAGGGCGAGTGACCTGTTTCATGGAACGCTAGCGTATGCCTTAGCTTTTTGGGTCAATCATGTTGCAAAAGAAAAAGACGTAAAGAAGATTATCTTAAGTGGTGGCTGTTTTCAAAATAAGATTTTATTAACATGGATACTGAAGTATTTGGCAGCATTTGGTTTAGAAAGTTTTATCCCAGAGCAAATCCCTGCTAATGATGGAGGTATTAGTTTTGGGCAAGCGTGGATTGCTGCCAGGAAGCTGGAGCTACACACTTTTGCTGTACTACCCCGCCTCGCAGACCTGACCACTCCAGAGTGGTCAGGCAGGCTCGGCACCCCTTCACAAGTGAAGGGGAATGTTTGAAAAGTATATCCCCTAATTCCCCTTCGTTAGCCAAGGGGGCGAAAAGCGCCTTAAAGGAAGCAAACAGTTTTGCTTCCTTAGCTTTGAGCGCTGTAAGCTCCGCGCGCAGCTGGAGGACAATGCGAAGCGGACGGGGTAGTCTTTAAAATCAGCAAAAGTTCAATTACAAACAGAGGAATAAAAGCATGTGTTTAGCTATTCCAGCGCAGATTATAGCGTTTAATGAGGGCAAGCAAGCGCTTGTTAATATAGGTGGAGTGCGTAAAGAGATTTCACTGGCGCTATTAAAAGAAGACGTGAATATCGACGATTATGTCATCGTTCATGTCGGTTTTGCCTTAAGTAAACTAGATGAAGCAAAGGCAAGGCAAACCTTGGCAGATTTTGCAACCATGCTGCAAGCTAAGGAGGAAAAATGAATTATATCGAAGTTTTTCGTGATCCTAAGGTCGCAAAAAAACTGATTACTGAAATAAATAGAGTAGCTCGAAGTGATCGAAACTATCACCTTATGGAGTTTTGTGGTGGGCATACCCATGCCATTTATCGCTATGGTATTACGGGGCTTTTGCCAAAAAACGTCAAAATGATTCATGGTCCAGGTTGTCCTGTGTGTGTCTTGCCAGTGGCACGAGTCGATCAGGCAATTTATCTGGCTGCTCAAAAAGAGGTAATATTTTGCAGCTATGCCGATATGTTACGCGTTCCTGGCACAAACCAGGATAGCCTACTTAAAGCAAAAGCCCGAGGTGCCGATGTGCGTATGGTGTATTCAAGTGAAGATGCGTTAAAGCTTGCGACAATGAATCCAGAGAAAAGAGTGATTTTCTTTGCCATTGGATTTGAAACAACCACTCCCCCGACAGCAGTTGCACTGGATCAGGCTGTTAAACTCGGGTTAAAGAATTTTTATGTCTTTTGCAATCACGTGCTAACACCGATTGCCATGGAGGCTATTTTATCCGATGAAGTTAAAATTGACGGTTTTGTTGGTCCCTCGCATGTCAGCATCATTATAGGCAGTAACGCCTACCACGATGTAGCAACGCGCTTTCACAAACCTGTGGTGATCGCAGGGTTTGAACCTTTGGATGTATTACAATCCATTTTAATGTTGATACAGATGATTAATAACAACGAGGTTGGCGTTAAAAACCAGTATACTCGAGCGGTAACCCAGAAAGGTAATACCCTGGCACAAGCGCTCATTGGCAAATATTTGGAGTTGCGCGATACGTTTGAATGGCGTGGCTTAGGTTTTATTCCCCAAAGTGCCCTAAAAATTAAAGCACAATATGCGTCATTTGATGCCGAAGTGGTTTTTGATATTCCAAAGATTAAAGGTGAGGAGCATAAATCCTGCGCATGTCCTGATATTTTGCGTGGCGTTAAAGAGCCTAGAGACTGCAAATTGTTTGGTGTGGCATGTACTCCTGAACAGCCGATGGGGGCGTGTATGGTATCCTCAGAAGGTGCTTGTGCGGCGCACTATCAATACCAATCGCAAGGAGAACGTGCATGAGTGTTAAACTTAACTTTAATCACGGCGTTGTCGATCTTTCAATGGGCGCAGGTGGCAAAGCGATGAATCGCCTGATTGACCAGCTGATGAAAAAAGCGTTTACCAATGAATACCTGTTGCAGGGAGAAGATCAGGCAGTTTTGCCGCATATTGATGGCAGAATAGCTATGACCACCGATAGTTACGTGATTACGCCTTACTTCTTTCCTGGAGGTGATATTGGCAGCTTAGCTATCTGTGGCACGGTAAATGATCTGGCAGTGGGCGGTGCCACTCCTCGCTATCTTTCCGTTGGCTTTATTTTAGAGGAGGGCCTTGCGTTGAGTGATTTAAAACAAATCGTGTATTCGATGGCAGATACCGCGGCAAAAGCCGATGTGATGCTGGTGGCAGGAGACACCAAAGTCGTCGAAAAAGGCAAGGGCGATGGTATTTTCATTAACACCACAGGCATTGGCGTTGTCAGGGAAAACTTTGTGACAAGAGAGGTCTTGACGGTAGGGGATTGCATTATCATCAATGGCGCTATCGCCGAGCATGGTGTGGCAGTGATGTCAAAGCGTGTGGGATTAAGCTTTGATTGTGACGTCAAAAGTGACGTTGCTCCCTTAAATGGCTTGATTGATCAGCTTTATCAATCAGGATGCAGGCTTAAAACCATGCGCGATCCAACACGCGGTGGTGTTGCTGCAACCTTAAACGAATGGGCTAAGCAGTACCAGGTGGGGATTGAAATTGATGAAAGTGCTTTAGTTATCGGTGAAGAGGTTCAATCTGCGTGTGAGTTGTTAGGGCTTGATCCTTTATTTATTGCCAATGAAGGAAAGGTGTTGATCGTTTGTGAGGCTCCAGAAGCCCAGAAAGTTTTAGCTTGTCTGACGCAAGATGAGTCAGGTAAAAATGCGAGCATAATTGCAACAGTGAAAAAGGAAGGTGAGGCTTATGTCAATATGCAAACCACTTTTGGCGGTGTTCGTCGAGTGGATTGGTTAAGTGGCGAACAATTACCCCGAATTTGTTAAAAATAACTGGAGATATAAACTTTTTAAAAACTACCCCGTCAGCCTCACGCGCAGAGCTTGTGGCGTTCAAAGCTAAAGAAGCAAAACTGTTTGCTTCTTTCGGGCGCTTTTCACCCCCTTCACTTGTGAAGGGGAATTAAGCCCGTCAGCTTTGCTGCCTGCGAGGCGGGGTAGTTAGGTAAAACCACGTACCTCAACATAGGAGGAAAAATGAGTCAGTTTTATTTTTTACCTCATGCTCGATTGGATGATTTAATCCGTCATCTAAAGCGTGATGGTTATACGGTGAAAGCACCCATGGTCAGTGAAAATGCGATCGTGTACGACGATATTGACAGTGCATCTGAATTACCTTGGGGGTATGTTGATGAGCAAAAACCTGCGCATTACCGCGTGGCAAAAACAAAAGAGAACAAGGCGTTTGCCTGGAGTCTTCCTGTGCAGTCGATAAAGCCGATGCTGTTTGAAGAGAAAGAAGCTCTGTGGCAGGTTACACGCGATCAAAATGGCAAGCTCAAGTTTGAGCAATGTTTAAACACGCAAAAATATGCGGTATTGGGTGTAAGACCCTGCGATTTACGTGCGATCGAGATTCAGGATCGCGTGTTTATTGAAAATGCCTATCAAGACGTACGCTATAAGGCGAGACGCGAACAGATGTTTATTATCGCGGCAAATTGCACCACTTGTCATAGCAACTGTTTTTGTATCAGTATGGGCGATGGTCCATATGCGGATAAAGGCTATGACTGGGCAATCACAGAGATTGATGGAGGCTTTGTTGTCGAATCAGGAAGTGATAAAGGAAGAGGGCTGATCGAATCCTTGCAGTTAGAGCCTGCTACGGGGGCAAAAACGCATAGTGCTGAAAGTGCGGTAAAAAGCGTGTATGTGGTACAAAAGAAAAAAATTCCGCCTTTAGCCAAGGTTGAAAAAGCCTTATTTTCTCAACCTGATCACCCACAGTGGGACGATGTAGCAAAGCGTTGCCTATCCTGTGGCAGCTGCACGCAGGCTTGTCCTACCTGTTTTTGTCACACGGAAAGAGAAAACCCCGATTTGGAAGGTGATAAGAGCACGCATACGCGTGAATGGGATTCCTGTTTTAGCCTGGATCATAGTTACACCCATGGTGAGCTTTATCGCGATAAGCCCAAGTATCGCTATCGACAATGGCTGACACACAAGTTTTCAACCTGGCGTGAGCAGTTTAGAACAAAAGGTTGTGTTGGCTGTGGTCGCTGTATTACCTGGTGTCCTGTCGGCATTGATGTGACTGACGAGATCAATATAATTTGTCAGGAGAAAAAAGCATGATTTATCCACAAGATCCTTATCTGCCTCATGAGGCGGAGATTGTTGAGTTTATTGAAGATGCGCCTGATATTTTCACCATACGCTTACGCTTAACCGATGAAATATTGCGTAAAGCTTATCGTTTTCAACCAGGTCAATTTAATATGATTTATCTTTATGGTGTTGGTGAGGTAGCGATTTCAATTGTCAATGATCGCAAGTTTGACGAGGAGGTGTTTGAGCATACTATTCAGGTGGTAGGACGCGTGACAAAAGGCATGCACCAATTAAAAAAAGGGCAGACAGTGGGTATTCGTGGACCTTTTGGCAGCAGCTGGCCAGTTGAAGAAGCTCGCGGCAAAGATGTCGTTATTATGACAGGAGGTCTGGGTAATGCGCCCTTGGTTGCGGCAACTGAGACCATGCTTAAAAATCGTGAAGCGTATGGGCGAATCTATGTTGTGCAAGGCGTGCGTCACAGCAGGGGTCTTATTTATCAGGATAAATATACCCGTTGGAACAATGTGCCAGATACCAAAGTAATTATTACGGCGACAGAAGGTGAGTCCTTTGGTCCGTGGAAGTGGTATCAGGGTTTTGTTACTGAAGCGGTAAAAGATTTAGTGCTTGATTATCAGAATACCTATGTGATGAGTGTGGGTCCTGAAATTATGATGAAAAATGTGGCTCGTCGCTTTATTGATATTGGCGTGCCTGAGCATCAGATTTTTGTGTCCCTTGAGCGCAGCATGAAGTGTGCTATTGGGCATTGTGGACATTGTCAAATGGGTAAAGAGTTTATCTGTAAAGATGGCGCCGTCTACGCCTATCCTCAAGTTGAAAAATTGTTAGACATTAAGGGGGTGTAAGATGTCGTCTGTAGCCAAATTAAAAAGCTTAAAAAAACTGCCAAATAAGCCAACATTAGCCGTTCACAAATTTAGTTCGTGTGATGGCTGCCAGCTTGCGTTTATCAATGACGGTGTAAGACTTCTTAAACTTTCTACACTCGTCGATATTAAACATTTCGCCGAAGCAGGTCCTGTGGAGGAGGATTGTAAAGTCGATGTTGCGATTATTGAGGGGAGTATTAACACAAAGCATGACGCTCGTCGGATAGAGAAAATTCGCCAAAACAGCAAATACTTAATTGCCATGGGGGCATGTGCGACAACTGGAGGTATTCAAGGCTTAAGAAATAACATCAATCGTCAGCAATTTGAAGACTGGATGAAAGATGTATATCCACAGCATACTGATGTGATTGATCAAATGGAGCTAGACACCGCGAAGTCGATTGGAGACTATGTTGAGGTTGATTTTGAAATAAGAGGCTGTCCCGTCAGTTCTGATCAAGTGTATCACGCAGTGCGCCAATTGCTGTTTAAAGTAGAACCTGAAAAAATTGCAGATCCCGTGTGTACCTCCTGTAAACACCGAGGCATCACCTGTGTCATGGTGGCTTTTAATGAACCTTGTCTGGGTCCTGTTACGGCAAACGGATGTGATGCACTCTGTCCACATATTAACCGTGGCTGTTACGGATGTTATGGCGCATCAAGCTATGCCAATTTTGATGCAATGACTGAAAAATTAAAATCAATGGGATTAAGTGAGAAAGAAATCGCGCGCAAGTATCATTTTATTAATAATCAGCAAAAAGGTTTCAAAGAAGCAGGAGATAAGGCATGAGTGATAATGTGAAAACAACCAGAATAGAAGTCCCTATTTTGGCTCGTGTTGAGGGAGAAGGCGCGCTCGATTTAGAAATTACTGATCATAAGATTACCAGGTGTCACGTGCGTATCTATGAACCGCCTCGCTATTTTGAGAAGTTCTTAGAGGGGCGTGAACCCAATGAGATTATCGATGCCGTGGCACGCATTTGTGGTATTTGTCCCATGGCGTATCAGATGAGTGTGGTAACCTTAATGGAGAAAGCCTTTGGCGTTACCGTCACCCCTTGGGTGCATCAGATGCGTCGGGTAATGTATTTAGGCGAGTGGATTGAATCCCATTATTTACATACTCATATTTTGGCAGCGCCTGACTTTTTGAAATATCATTCAGCTATTGAAATGGCGAAAGATTTTCCCACTGAAGTCAAGCGTGGGGTGAAGTTGCAGCATTTGGGCAATGATATTCTATCCCTTTTTGGGGGCAGATCGGTTCACCCTGGCGCAATTAAAGTCGGAGGTTTTTATCGTGCGCCAAAACCCAAGGAAATTAAGTCATTGATTCCGCGTTTACAAGAGGCATTAAACGATGCCAAAGAGGTGGTGATGTGGTTTGCCAAGCTGCCTTATCCTGATGTGTATTTTGATGAGATTTTACAGGTTTCGCTCATGGATAAATCAGGGCAATATCCCGTGATTGCGGAACATGTGGTTACCAATAGAGGAGAGTGCTTCCCCATTGAAGAATGGGATCACTATTTTTATGAGTTTCATGCGCCACAATCGACAGCCCTACATTCAACGTGTGATGGTAAACCTTATATCACAACCCCTTTAACACGACTTAATTTAAACTTTGATAAGCTGCCAAAAAACGTGAGGGATCTGGCAAACAGCACGGGAATTTTATTCCCAAGTAATAATATTTTCCATAGCATTTTGGCGCGATCGATTGAGTGCTATTATGCGTTTGGTGAGATCTTACGCATCCTGGAAAACTATGAATATTCTGATAAGCCTTATGTTGATGTGAGCTTTAAAGCAGGTAAAGCCTGGGGTGCAACAGAAGCCCCTCGCGGTATTCAGATTGATTACTTTGAGTTTGATGATAAAGGGCTTGCGACAAAAATTCGCATCACGCCACCAACGGCGCAGAATCTCGCGTGTATGGAGGCGGACCTTAAGCAGTCATTGACAAAGTTTGGTTTAGATAAATCAGATGATGAATTAAGGCAGCACGCGGAAATGGTGATCCGTAATTATGATCCATGTATTTCCTGCTCAGCGCACTTTTTAACTTTAAACCTTAAACGACATTAAAACTGGGGTAGTCCAGCAAAAGTGTGGAACGAAAGTAAGGAGGAAATATCAATGTATCAAAAGTTTTTTCGTCATTTTATCGCTATAAGCCTGATCGTATGGACAATTTTTGCGCTACTTTTTTACCAGCATTTAAATCTGTTAGCCATCGTATTTATTGCTTTTATGCTGGGACTTCGCCATGGCTTTGATGTTGATCATATCGTTGCCATTGATAATGTAACAAGGCAACTTGCAGCAAGCGGTAAACCAAGTGTCACCACGGGATTGTTTTTTGCCTTGGGTCATTCAAGTATTGTATTTTTATTGACTCTATTGGTGATTTTGGGCGTAAGTCTCACTAAAGCGGAAGATTTAGGAATCATAGGCATAGGTGCAATGATTGGCAGCATCGTGTCGATCGTATTTTTGTGGCTGACAGGGGGCATGAATCTTATCTCACTGTATCGCTTAGTGAAATATCAGCAAAACAAACATGCCCACTCGCCCTTAACACGTTGGTTTAAGCCACTTTTTACGCTCGTTGATAAGCCTTATAAGATGTATCCTGTGGGCTTTTTGTTTGGACTTGGATTTGACACTGCGACTGAAATTGCTCTTTTGGGACTTGCGGCCACAGCATCATTAAGTGGAGAGTCTATCTGGCTTATTCTCTCATTACCAATTGCATTTGCACTGGGCATGACCTGGGTTGATTCCTTAGATGCGCTGTTGATGACGAGACTCATTAGTAGTCAAAACGTCAATGATCAGCTGTTTAGGCGTTATAATATTGCAATATTATTGATTGTGATTACAGCGTCCTTCGCGGTGGGGCTGATTCAACTACTTGGGCTGATCGAACGTGACATAGAAGGTGTTGTTAGCTTTATCGGGGATCATTCACCATGGTTTGGCGCAGGTCTTGTGCTTATCATGCTGGTTGTATTTGTCAGCATGATTTTGAAAAAAAGGGTACTGATGAACCGTCAAAAAATTTAACGCCAAAATTCAAACAATACCATATCCACCCTGTATGCTGAGCAAAGGCTAAATAAACGCAGCATATGCTTCTGCATGCTTCACAGGGGAAAAACTGTGATAACTATAGGTAGCAACATTTTCCACTAAAAAGGGATCTTCCTGAAGTAAAGCTTTGATTACATCCAACTCACCTGAGGCTAAAATAACACCACCATTGCGTGCACTATTGGGACCTGATGCAATAAATAGCCCTTGGGCGTACCCGCGATCAAGAAACTCGCGATGTTTAGGTCGAATCAGATCAATCATTTCTGAGCTTGCGGTGTAGCTGATAGTAATAATATGCGTTGGTTTCATTCGTTTGCCTTGTACTAAGTGGTTGTGAGGCTAATTTTGTCATAGCTTACAGGCTGTTTGTACTTTTTTTTCAAGATTTTCCTGCGTAGAATGGACTCAGCAATTTTGCGAAACTGTGGTGAAGATAACATTCATGAAGTATTTTGATTTGAAAGCGCTAAAAAAAGATAAAATTTTCACTGAATCCCGTAAGCTTATGTCTTTTTCACTGTGGCGAAGGCGCTTACTTTTCTGGGGAGGTGCTATTTTAGTTGGGCTTATTTGTGTGTTATTTGCCTATCTTTGCGATAATTTGAATGACAGCTTTAGCGAATTAAGCCAGAAGCATCCTCATTGGCCATTGTTCATTATGCCCATTGGCTTTATGGTCATCATATATTTGCTTAAAACCTACTTTGATGGCGCTGAAGGCAGTGGGATACCACAGGTGATGGCTGCTTTGAAAGTCAAGAATATGCACAGGCGCAGCAAACTGGTTTCAATGCGTATTGCCCTAGGCAAATTTATGCTAACGGCTTTGGGTTTCTTAAGTGGTGCATCCATTGGGCGCGAGGGTCCTACCATTCAGCTAAGCGCCTCAGTCATGCACTTTTTAGGGCGCATGGAGAAGTTTAATCGCGAGGACACCGAAAAAGGTCTGCTCTTGGCAGGGGGGGCTGCAGGGATTGCCGCAGCTTTTAATGCACCGTTGGCGGGGGTGGTATTTGCAATTGAGGAATTAGCGGGCTCGTTTGATAAAGGCATTACAGGGACAATGATTACCACAGTAGTATTGTGCGGATTTGTGTCATTAGAGATTATGGGAAATTATGCCTACTTTGGTGCAAGCTCTGCCACTTTAGATATTTTAGGTTGGGGTGGGTTTGTGTTAATTGTCGTTGCCATTGCGTGCGGATTTTTAGGGGGAGTATTCAGTCGTTTGTTATTGGTAATCTCTGCTGCGGTTGCCAGGATTATTGGCAAACACCCTGTGCTCTTTGCGGGTGGTATTGGTTTTGTGATTGCTGTAATTGGTGTGCTTACCGGCGGGATTATTTATGGCAGTGGTAAAGAGACTGCTGTAGCACTGTTAAATGGGCATGAGGTGGAGGTTTCTGTTTTCTTTGGTTTATGGAAAATGATAGCAACCCTGCTATCGTTTATCAGTGGCATTCCAGGTGGGATCTTCGCCCCGTCGTTATCTGCAGGTGCGGGATTTGGTCATATGATGAGTTTTTTCTTTGAAGATCAATATGCCAGTGCGGTGGTTTTGGTTGGTACAGTTGCCTATTTTTCAGGCGTTGTTCAAAGTCCAATTACCTGCTTTATCATTGTGTCTGAAATGACCCAAAATGTCTCAACAGGCATGCTGCTACCCATTATGCTCGCGGCACTGTTAGGCACAGCAGCTTCAAGAGTGATATGCAAAGAGCCCGTATATCATGCGTTGTCATTGCGTTACTTGGAGAAACTGCGCTCGAACAGTTAAAAACCTGATTACGTCTGAAGCTTCTAAAACTTTCCATGCGCACTGAGAACTTGAGGCGTATGGGTGAGCTCAGAGTTTTTGGAATAAACCAGGGGCTGTGAGTACTAAAGTGCCACAATAAATTTTGGTTTTTAAAACAGATGAGCGCGTAGCACTGTTTTAAAAGCGTTAAAAAATTTGTGACCCTCACCTTGTCATATCGAAAGGGTACGTTTAAGCATGTCATAAAATATACACTTTAATACACGCCTATTGGTACGCTTTGCTCGAAAGTTAAATCGGCAAAGCGGCAGAATCTTCCTTCAAAATGTACTTTGATACTGCCAATAGGACCGTTACGCTGTTTGCCAATGATAATTTCACCTAAGCCTTTATTGTCTTCTTTATCTTTGTGATAAACCTCATCACGATAGACAAACATGATCACATCGGCATCCTGCTCAATTGCGCCAGATTCACGCAGATCAGACATCATTGGACGCTTATCCGCGCGATCATCCACGCCACGATTAAGCTGTGATAATGCAATAACAGGCACGTGCAACTCTTTAGCCAGCGATTTCAGCGCGCGCGAAATTTCAGAAACCTCCTGTGTGCGGTTATTTTCATAACCTGGGACTTTCATCAGTTGCAAATAGTCGACTACAATCATGCTTAAACCATTGTGCTCTTTGTACAGTTTACGCGCTCTTGAGCGCATCTCAGATGGCGAAAGCCCAGCACTGTCATCAATGTGCATGTTAAAATCTTTGGCTAAAACTTCCATCGCTGTCGTTATTTTCGCCCAATGCTCATCTTCCAAACGACCCTTTCTAAGGGCATTTTGCTCAACACGTCCCAAGGATGAAATCATTCTAAGGACAATATCTTCAGCAGGCATCTCAAGACTAAACACCAAAACGGGCTTATCAGCACCTCTTGCCACATTCTCTGCCAGGTTCATCGCAAAAGTGGTTTTTCCCATTGAAGGGCGCCCCGCAACAATGACGAGATTGGCAGGATGAAGCCCTGAGGTTAATTCATCCAAATCAGCAAAACCGCTGGGTGTTCCTGTAATGCCATCACTGGACTCCATCATTGCATCAATGCGATCAATGACGCTTGGGATAATATCACGAACTGCTCTTGGACCATCACCTCTTTGGGTGTCCGTTTCCGCGATCGCTAAAATCTTTTGTTCTGCAACATCTAAAATATCTTCCGCTTTTCTGCCTTCTGGAACGTAAACCATATTGGCAATATCCGTCGCTGTATTTAAGAGTACCCTTAACTTTGAACGCTCTTTGACAATCTCAGCATAGGCTACGACATTCGCCGCCGTTGGCGTATTTTTGGCAATCTCTGCTAAATAATGCAATCCGCCTGCCTGCTCCAATAGCTTTTCATTAGATAATGAATCACTCAATGTAATAATATCAAAGGGAGATTCATCTTGGATAAGCTTCTGCATTTGCCTAAAAATGATGCGATGTTGAGAACTATAAAAATCTTCGGGTTTAAGAATTTCTTCGATTTTAAACCATGCTTCATTATCCAATATAAGCCCACCAATAACTGACCGCTCAGCATCAATTGAAGAGGGTGGGCGTTTAATGCTTTCAAGCTGAGTATTTAAAGATATCACTTCATTTGGGTGCATAATCACGCCTGTTACTTATCTTGCTGCAGCAAAGTATCTACCTTTTTGTCTGTTTGCGCTGTGGCATTTTCCATCTCATCAACTTCTTCCCATGGCGCCTTATCTTCTTTAGGATTAGATTTACCAGTGAGCTTTGTATTTTGCTCAGTTAGATCCAAACCTGCAGTGTCTTCCTTGGCAAAAACCTGCATAAGAAAATCAATAAACTCACGCAATGTCTCTGCCATGATAATGAAGTCAGCATCAAAGCGCTCTTGTTTGGTTTCGGAAACAATATCGTTGGCTTTGTCCTGCACCATTTCCAGGAACTTTACCGATTTAATCATAAACTCATCATTGATGATAAAACTCAGCTGATCCTGCCAGGATAATCCCAACTGGATCGTCTCACGACCTGATTCTATTAATGACAAAATGTCATCGGTAAATAAATTCTGGCGCTGACAGCGAATAATTCCCGACGCATCTTTATCATCCTGCAAGATACATTGATCCTCAATGGTAAGTGCTGCTGGATATTCATTGGTTTTAAGCCATTGCGTCAAGAGCATGGAAACAGGAAGCACCTCTGGAATGCGGATCTTCAAGCTCCCCAGGGCTTTGCGCAAATTCACGGTTAAAAGCTCGGCTTTCTTTGCTGAAGAAGCATTGACCACAAGCCAACCGTTTTGCGTATCGATATAAGCGTTTATCACACTGTTACGAGTAAATGCGCGAGGTAAAAGCGTTTGATAAATTTCCTCTTTAAGCGTGTCTCTTTCTTTCTTTTTAACTGTGCGAGATTCCTGTAATTCAATCTCTGCCACTTTTTCATCCACAAGTTCTTTTATCACGCCAGCAGGCACTATTTTTTCCTGCACCTTAAATGCCATCAGCATAAAGCCACTAGCGGCATGCACGATGGGCGCATTATTTCCCAAAGGAGATACCCAGCCCATAGATACAGGAGTGCTTGTTGAACAAGGAACAAAGGCGTGTTCATTTAAATATTTTTCCACTTCCTCAACCGTAAGGGTAAATTTTTCTGTCAATTGAAATAACGCTAAATTTTTAAACCACATTTTTTACCTTCTTAATTTTTAGAGGAGTTACGTACTTTTGCTGACCTTAAAGACTACCCCGTCTGCTTCGCAGCCACCCCTTCGCTAACGAAGGGGAATTAAGTAATAAACTTTCCGAAAATTCCCCTTCACTTGTGAAGGGGTGCCTCGCGGTCTGACCACTCCAAAGTGGTCAGACCGCGAGGCGGGGTAGTGCAGCAAAAGTGTATCACTCCAGTTATTTAAATACTACCGTCGGACGCTTTGCTGCATCCTCTAAAGATTTTAAGTACACATTATTGGGATAATTTGTTTTTAACACTTCCATGGATTTCTCAGCCAACACGGGTAACTTCAAAATGTCATACGAGCGAATCATAACAACCAGCGCGTTTTCAATCGAAGTGCTTTGCGGATAAGACTCAACTACGATCTTAGCGCGATTAATTGCTGCAACATAGGCTTCATGATCAAAATAGAATTGCGCAATATTACATTCATATTCGCCAACCACATTATTGATGTGAATCATTCTACGTCTTGCGTCCTCAACAAATGCGCCTTTAGGTTCTATCAACACGGCGCGTTTTAAGTCACTAAATGCTTGTCTATATGCAGCAGGATCATGTTGTGCCATGTCATAAGGAAGTCTGCGCTGTAAAAAACCACGCCCATTGTCATAGTTCATTACCCCCATCATGTAGTAGACATACCCAAGATGTGTTGAAGTCGGATAAGCACGCAAAAACTGGCGCGCAAGCCCTAATGCCATCTCAGGCTGCCCATCTTCATAGTAAGTGTAAATAAGCTCCAAGTTACCCATTTCAGTATATTTTTGAAATGGATACTGAGAATTTAATGATCTAAACGTGTCAATAGCTTTGTAGTAATCCCTGTTTTTGACCTGCTCGTGACCCTTGGCGTAAATATACTCTGGACTTTCACCTTGATAAGGCAATGGTTTATTCGTTGTCGTCGAACAACCTGAAAAGAGCAAAAGTGCCCCTAAGCCACTTATTGCCCATAATATTTTTTTCATTGATTTCCCTTTAATTTATTACCGCCTTTGTCATTTATTGTTTACAATGCTGCACAATTTAACAGGCGTCTTGATAGGACTCTATTTGTGCCACATCATACCGTATTTAAAAATATTCAGCAAAATGTTATTGCACCTGAAACGCTGGCAGGCAAAAGACTAGATCAGTGTTTATGTATCCTGTTTAGTGATTATTCTCGTTCACAACTGCAAAAATGGTTGAAGCAGGGCAGCATCCTTGTTAATCGGGAGGTTAAAAAGGCCAAAGACAGAATCATTGGCGGTGAACACATCATGCTGGACGCTGAACTTTATGAGCATAGCGGCTGGCAGGCTGAGCATATTCCTCTTGAGGTGATATTTGAGGATGAGGACATTATTGTCATCAACAAGGCAGCAGGACTTATTGTTCACCCAGGGGCAGGGAATTTCTCAGGTACCTTATCTAATGCCCTTTTAGCCCATGATCCCATCTTTGCAACTGTGCCTCGCGCAGGCATTGTCCACCGTTTAGATAAAGATACCTCTGGATTAATGATGGCTGCTAAAAGTTTAAAAGCGCATACTTCATTGGTTGCTCAATTATCTAAGCGTCAAGTAAAACGTGAATATGAAGCCATTGTTACAGGCTATATTACCGTTGGCAGCACGATCAAGACCAAAATCGGACGAAGTCCTCATAATCGCTTAAAAATGGCAGTAACCCCTACAGGGAAAGAGGCAATCACTCACTTTGTTGTCATTGAGCGTTATCGCGACCATACGCGCATTCGCTGCAAACTGGAAACGGGGCGCACACATCAGATTCGTGTCCATATGGCGCACGTTAAAGCCCCTTTAGTGGGGGATTCCATTTACAACCCCAGATTGAAACTCGCTCGCGGCTTGTCCGATGAAGCTCAAGAGGTGTTAAAAAACTTTCAACGCCAGGCATTGCACGCTTATAAACTTGGCTTTATTCACCCTGCCAGTGGTGAAAGGATCGAATTTAGTGCTAAGCCACCTGAAGATATGCAGCACCTGATTCAAGTCCTGCGTGAGGATGCTGAAGGCTTATATTCATACGATGATGATTTTGATGACGAATGCTTCGACTTTACAGGTGATTACGTCGATGATGATTTTGACGATGAAGCGTATGACGAATACACCGATGATGATTCAGATGAGTCCACTTTTAATTCTTAGTTATTTTCAACTATCTTTAGCACTAAATGGAGTTTGAGTAAGTTTGACAAGGCTATGAAAAATTGCATCTATAACCTGTGTATCATTTTACATAAAACAATTAAGGCATCTATAAGAATTATTTTATTGCTAATGCTTTTCAGTCTATCCTTGATTTATGCAGCTGACTTGAATCCATCGAGCAAAATACTATGGGAAATGCAACAGCCATTGGCACAGTCAATGAGTAAATTTAACGATTATTGCGGCGAAAACAACACAAAAAATCAACAAATTTACTGCTATTGGTTTCAGCTGCTTCCAGCTAAACAGCTACTTCTTCAATATGCCAGGGCACAAGAATATATAGCGCTTAAAACCAGTGGGGATTTAGTGGAATTTTCGTATATTGTACGACAAAACGAGCAAGTAATTATTACTATCAATATTTATTTGAGCTGGATAAATCACGCCAAGTTAATTGATTTAGCCGAAGCTCTCAACCAAAAAATGCCCCTGTTTTCTTTGATTCATCACGCGCTTGAGGAGAGTTTGATCGATGCAATTATCGATAGCGCCGAGGTCCACCTGGATGTTGTCACTGAACTTGATGGTAAAACACTATTACAAATGCTCCAGCTTCCCATTTATACGCCACTTCAGACAAATGAGAAAATAAGCTATCAGACCCAAATTAAATTTACCGCTTACTTACAGGCAAATCAATTATTAAGGGCTGATCTTAAGATGAATATTGCTAATCTGGCTAGTGTTGAAGGTGGTTTTATCAGTCATCTGACACCTCCTCTTTGGCTGTCTCCTATTCTAAATACCCTTTCAAGTGGACTTTTTTTTGCTGCTAAAAATAGCATTCATCACACAAATGCTCTTTATTTCGACCAGGCTTTTATGCGCTTTAAGGATTTTGGGCTAATCGCTAACTTATTAGGGCAGTACATCTCAGCGAGTCCAATGTTTCGTTTTTTAGCCTTTGAAGAAATGAGTAAGTTTAGCCATGAGCTTGCACAGCAGCATAGGGATGCGGAGAAAAGAAAGTTATATCTGGCATTGGCTGAGTATTTGGCAGCACCTCAGTGTTTTGAAGCGGGTGTGGAAACTTCGAAAGATACCGCTCAAACCCAAGAAATCTGGTTTGCCTTGTGGCAGTTATTTGCCTTACCAGGGCAATTAAATCAGCAGGAAAAGATGCTTGCAAAGACACATGCCAGCAAGACTCAAGCAGAAGTCAACGAGCTCACCCGTCTGCAAAAGAAATCCCTAAGTAAAGTGCAAGGTTTACTACAGAATAATTTCAAGATTCATTATCAAAGCAAAAAATGCTAAAAAATTAGTTTCTGAACATAAGTTTAGATTTTGACCTATACTCATGACACGAAGGAACGTGTATCAAATAACTGACCTGGTTTTCTCAGTTGAGATTATTTTACGCATGACCCAAAGTTATTCTTTAAATAACGGTTATTTATGCGTGTTCCTTGGTATGAGAGTTAGGAGCGTAAAGCTATCTGTTGACCCCGTACATTATCGGAGTTACCAGGCTTTATGCAAAGAGTAGGATGATTAACCAACGCACAAATTAAGGAACATAGTAATGAAAACAAGAAGATTTTTTTTAGTCATTTTAGCGGGTTTCAGTATTTTACTTAGCGCCTGTGGTGGAGGCGGCGGTGGCGGAACTTCAAGCACAACTGCCGCTGCAGCAGAGACAACTGAAGATTGTGCAGCTGGTTCAGTATGCGCGCCAAGCCAGGTTAGCATGGTGCCAAGTAAGTAGTTACCCAAAGATCAAGGAGACAGTCAAATGAGATTAAAAACAATAGCTCAAGTAATCGGTAGTACACTACTGATTTCATCGGTTGGAATGGTAAATGCAGCTCCAGCTTCAGGTGATTATGTGAATGATAAAACAAGAACATTTACCAATAATTTTGTGCAGCGCATTATCAAAGACATCAATGGGATTTTGTGTATTGGCAAACAAACGCTATATGATCAATTCACAGGACAACCCGCGTATCTTGCGCAAGTGGATATGAATGTCTGTGGTATGGGTGAAGGGGAAGATAGCACAACACCAATGCTCATGAATGTGGTGGTAGACTCAGCTAACACTAATAACATCCAAACCGTTAAAATGTGGTTTGATGGCGTGCCAGCAGGAGAGAATGGTCAGAAAGCCTTTATTGAGGCTAAAATGGTGATTACTGCAACGCCTACAACTACCAACCCTTACGGAGAATTTACGTTCAATTACATAGGTCATCCCGTGAATGATGGGGTAATTAATGCCAATCAAACCCTAATGAAAGGAACGATTTCAAGTAGCGTAGATCCTGCTACCAAAGTAGCATCGCTAAAATATTATGATCAGTTTGGTAACGATGGAACCAATGATGTGATCAAAATAAACTTTGTCGATACGGGAAATGACACGGGTTATGGCAGGTTTGATATGAATGTTGGAGAAGGTCAGTTTAGTGATGCTATGTTAGGCACCGTCGCTTTTAATGCCACCTATTTGGAGAATCTAGTCACTAATGCTCAGGGAGAAAATGAGCTTTGTTATGATAGAACCGATTATAACAGTCATGTGTATGGTTATGGACTATATAATGCGGATGGATCGCGCGTTGGCAGACGAGACTCAGGTTTCCCCGTTATCTATACCAAAAATGGTGAAGAATTCCACGGCTGGCTTGGCTTCCATGGCTTATGGTTAGGTGGGGTGAGCTTTGCTCATGGCGATGCCATCGAGAAAATTAACATCCAAACGGACACTCGCGAATCAGGCACACTCGTGGTTTCCAGTGGACGTTTGATGCAAAGAACAGTACAAAGAAAAACCTTGGCGAATTTAAATGGCATTGATTTGATGTTTTTCTATATTACCCCGCCACAAGAAGGGCAGGAAGTCAAAGACATCCTACGTTGGAATAGCAACACCGAGACATTCTCTAAAGTCGCTGAAGAAAGCTGTTCGCCAGGGTCAGGTTGTCAAAGAACCAATGTTTCTCCTGCTGTCGAGCTGACAGCGGACCAAATCAGAAGCACCTATAGAGGCTGGCAAGGTCAAGGTAATGAGCCTGGCTTTGTCGATATTATTCTGCCTGGCATGTCAGGGGGTGGTTTTACGCAACTGCAAATTAAGGCAGATAATGGCGCTACCATAACACCAACCAATGAAAGCGGTTTAAATATCTGGACTGAGAGCATGGTAGCTCCAACCTCGACAGATGAAATACTAACATTGCGCTGTTACTTTGACTGTCCCATGTGGAATGGCTCAGCATGGGTCCGTATGAATCCTTCCCCAGCTGCTGCTGTATATAGAATCAATAAAAATATTAATACAGCAAACGGCTACACTTTACTTGCACCACAGTCGTTTGACTCCCAAACACCAAGCGTTGCTTATAAGGCAACTCAAGGTCAGAATTTAGGCATTCATGAGTTGTTTGATAGTGCCATTACCCAAGGGGATATACATCAGTTATTCGATGGCACGATTGCCACCAAATACTCATGGCGCTCAAGTGACAATCCCTGGGATAAATATATTAGCTTTAAAGATAGTGCTGGCGTCATTGCAACATTTTCTCCGCCATTACAACTGGTTTATAATGATGACGGTGGTGAGCATTACATAGAATATCAAGGCTTCCGCCAACTGCACATTCCAGGGCAATGCTACACCAGAGCGACACACGAACCAACGCGTTGTGGAGAAGGACGTGATATTATCTGGGAACCTGATTTTACCATACCCAATGGCACGCAATTAACCTCTCTTGATAGCAGTGACACCAATGCGTATTTTGTCAAACAGCTGGATGTGTCACAAAACCTGATCCCACTCTCAGCAGGAGCTGAAAAAACGGCATGTATCAATGCCTTACAATCTACCATGGTATCGGCAAGTGCCTTAAGTCTGCCCAGTGTTTCAGATTGGAGTGTCCCAAATCTGGGTACAAAACCCAGTGCAGGGAATATTCCTAAAGTCATTGTGGGTGTGAAGCAATAGCTTACAATGCTTTTATTATGTAAGGCATATGCCTGACACTGTTGAGTGTTTAAGCCAAGAGTCAGAATGATATATTTTAAGTTGAGTCGTCGTGATCAATCATCCCTGAAATCAGCATCAGAAGCTGATACCTTATTTCCCTTGGTTTTGTGTGATTTCTAAACTTTGCCAATGCCACTACTATCTGTCTGGTGTTGAATATTGTATGATTGCGACATTTGTTGCAATCCTCCAGTCTAAGGCAAGTCTTTTAGTTTTATGTCATTAAGTTATCAGCACATTTATCACGCGGGCAACCTTGCCGATGTGCATAAGCATTTATGGCTGATTGCTATTGTGGATTATCTAGGGAAAAAAGAGAAACCGTTTTTCTGGTTGGATACACATGCAGGGCGTGGAGTTTATGATTTAAATAGCATAGAGGCGCGAAAGACCAAAGAGGCGATAAATGGCATTGGCAGACTACTTGGTACCATGAGCGTCAGTAATGATCCGCTGCTCATTCAATACAAGGGTTTGATTGATGGTTTAAATGAACATGGTCTTCAGTTTTATCCTGGCTCATGCCGCCTAGCGGCAAGTCTGTTAAGAGAATCTGACAGGATGTGCGCGCTGGAGTTGCATCCTCAGGAAGTTGAATACCTCAAAGTTGCTATGCGTGGATTGAAACAGGTGGCAGTAAAGCATGGTGATATGTTAAAATTATGGTCGTCATTTTTGCCGCCAAAAGAGCGTCGAGGTGGCATGTTGATAGACCCAAGTTTTGAGATTAAAACTGAGTATGAGATTCAGGCAAAGCTCTTGATAGAAGCAACAAAAAAATGGTCAACAGGTGTTTATATGCTCTGGTATCCGCTATTGCCTCAAAGGCGGCATGAGGAGTTGAAGAATATCCTACTCAATGCGCAACTGAATATGCAGATAGATGAATGGCAATTTCAACATCCTGCTCAGGCAGTGGGTATGTACGGCTCGGGGATGGTTATCGTTAATCCGCCGTATACTGTTTACGAAAAAGTGCGTAATGCAATACGCGAGCTTGAGAGTGGTTACAATCCTAATTGAAGTGGACGAAAAGAGGCTCGCTAATTTTTAAGTCAAACCCAAGAAAACTCTGGTTCATGTCACAAAAATACGTTAGAATGCACGCGTTTTTGTCCTTTGACAAGGTCGAAAGGCAAATTCTAGAGCAACAATAACTAAATAGAATCTGGAGAAGTATTATGGTCGTAATTCGTATGGCTAGAGGTGGCGCTAAGAAACGTCCTTTTTATAGAATCGTTGTGACTGACAGCCGCGCTGCGCGTGATGGTCGTCATCTTGAGCGTGTTGGTTTCTTTAATCCCTTAGCCAAAGAACATGAAGAGAAAGTACGCGTTGATCTTGCGCGCGTTGATTACTGGGTTGGCACTGGAGCGAAAATGTCTGATCGTGTGACTTATTTAGTCAAAGAAGCACGTAAAGCAGCACTGCCACAAGCTTAATTCAGGTCTAAGCACTTAAGTGCTTAACGCTTAAAACGCCAATCTACGCTCGTCGAGATTGGCGTTTTCGTTTGGTGGGCTTAAATAATAGGGGTTGGACTATCTTTCTGCCCACAAGGGCGTATTCAATACGCCCCTACGATTGTTCAAATGAAAAATGGGCTGAAATTCTGTCAAAGCCTAAATATAGAAGGTTTTATGATGCCACAACAGACTAATGACAATATGATCGTAATCGCTAAGGTTGGAGCTCCTTACCGCTTAAAGGGTGAGCTGAAGCTTCACGTTTTAAGTGACTCAATTGAAACAGCGCTGGCTTATGGGCAATGGTTTATCAAAAAAGCAAACGATCGAACCTGGCAGCCATTGAAGGGAGAAACGGTCAGTAGAGTTGGTGATAAATTGATTATTCAATTTACAGATGCAAACGTGAAAGAAATTGCTGCTAAATACACCAATGCGTTAATTGCGGTACCTCGTTCGGTGTTAAAAGAGACAGCTGAAGATGAGTACTATTGGGTGGATCTAATTGGTATGCAAGTGATCAACCATGAAGGGCAGACATTTGGTCAGGTGGTTGACATTTTAGAAACAGGGGCTAATGAAGTTTTATGCTGCAAGCATCAGGATAAAACTTATTTGATTCCCTTTATCAATGAGTATGTCCATGAGGTTAATCGGGGTAGTAAAGTCATTACCGTTGATTGGCAGTATGATTATTAAAGCTTGGGTTTAAGATGGATTTTGCTGCCATTACCATTTTCCCAGAAATGTTCGCTGCCATTTCGCAGTTTGGCGTTTCCGCGCGGGCATTTAATCTGGGCAAGGCGAGCCTCCATACTATTAATCCCAGGCAGTTTGCAACGAATCACTATCAAACGATAGATGATCGACCTTTTGGTGGGGGACCTGGGATGGTAATGATGTATGAGCCGTTGCAAAAAGCCATTTTTGCAGCCAAAAAAAGATTGAATAAGCCCGCTAAAGTTATATACTTGTCGCCGCAAGGAAAACCGTTGACGCAAAAGCGTGTTAAAGAGTTTGCTTGCGAAGATGCTTTAATCTTGCTTTGTGGTCGTTATGAAGGTATCGATGAGCGCTTGATTGAACGTCATGTTGATGAAGAAGTTTCAGTTGGTGATTATGTTTTAAGTGGCGGTGAATTACCTGCCATGACTTTGATTGATAGCATTGTGCGGCTGTTGCCAGGTGTGCTAAACGATCAGAATTCAGCTGTTGAAGATTCTTTTTACGATGGTTTACTGGATTGCCCACATTACACAAGACCTGCGACGCATATCGAAGCAGGTGATGTGCCAGTGGTGCTTTTATCTGGAGATCATCAGAACATTCAGCAGTGGCGACATCAAGAAAAGCTTAAACGTACTTTTTTACGACGTAAAGAATTGATTGAGTGCCTATGTCTATCGAATGAAGATAAACAATACATTGCGCAGCTTGCGCAACAGAAAAAACAACAAATCGTGATAGAGAATGCACAATTAGGAGAAAAGAAGAATGAAAAGTAAATACTTGGAATTAGTTGAAAAAACGCAGTTACGCACTGATTTACCCGTTATTTACCCTGGTGACTCAGTCACTGTAAATGTATGGGTGAAAGAGGGCGATAAAGCGCGTATTCAGGCGTTTAAAGGTTTTGTGCTTGCGATTAAAAATCGTGGCATTAACTCAGCCTTTACCGTGCGTAAAATGTCATCAGGTGAAGGTGTTGAACGCACTTTCCAAACGCACAGCCCAATTATCGATAGCGTCGTTGTAGAAAGGCGTGCTAAGGTGCGTCGTGCCAAGCTTTACTACATGCGTGGACTTACTGGTAAAGCTGCAAGAATCAAAGAAAAAGTATAATTTTAGGGGCTGGTATTGCCAGCCTTTTTTGTTTTAATCCTTAGGGATGCGGTTATCCAAAATACATTCAGCTTGCTTGGTACTTTACTGAATATGGGGGTGATAAAGTAGTTTTGAACAGTGCAAACTGTTATACTTTCCCTCTCTTGAATTTCTTGGTTGAATAGCATGAAAAAACTTCCCATTGGTATTTCTGGTTTAGAGAAAATTATCACCGGCAATTACGTTTATGTCGATAAAACTAGACATATTGCTGAGCTTGCTCACGGTGGAGGAGGGTATTATTTTCTCTCTCGACCACGACGCTTTGGCAAATCCCTTTTGATCGATACGATTAAACAAGCGTTTCTAGGCAATAAAGATCTGTTTAATGGCTTGTACCTGGAAAATAACTGGGACTGGGATGTGAGCTATCCTGTGCTGCATTTCACCTTTGGTGAGGGCAATGCCGCTGACCCTGAAGCACTAGATGCAAAAATCACCAAATTTTTGGATGCTTATTATGAAAGCTATCAGATTCAAAATATCTACGATGAAATCAGTAGTCGCTTTGCTTATTTGATCGAACAACTTGCTCGTAAAAGTAATAAGGTCGTGATTTTAGTCGATGAGTATGACAAACCCATTTTAGACAATGTTGACAACACCGAGATTGCCAAGGCAATGCGCGGGCGTCTTAGAAATTTTTATAGCGTGATTAAATCCCAGGATGTGAATGTAAAATTTGCGATGCTCACAGGTGTGTCAAGATTTAGTAAAATCAGTATTTTTAGTGAATTGAATAATTTAAAAGATATTACGCTGGATAAACGCTATGCGGATATTTGCGGCTATAACCAGAGTGAGCTAGAGCATTCATTTAACGCTTATTTGACTGAAGGACAAGTTGATCTTAAGCAACTTAAAAAATGGTATAACGGCTACAACTTCACAGGCATAGAAAGCCAAAAGGTCTATAACCCATTTGATATTTTGTTATTTATCGATGGCGATTATCAGTACCAGTCCTATTGGTTTGAAACGGCGACACCGACTTTTTTGGTCAAAATGATCGAAAAGAGTCGTTATTTTATCCCAGATCTTGAAGATATTGTTGTCGGTGAGGAGATCTTAAAAACTTTTGATATTGAAACCATGCCGATTGAAACCTTACTGTTTCAGACAGGCTATTTAACGATTAAAGAAATCACGAGCCGTGGTCAGACAATAGCCTATCGCTTAAGCTACCCTAATTATGAAGTCAAATACAGTCTAAATAATGCATTAGCGGTTATCGCTTCTAATCAAAGCGTTAAAAACATGCTGATTGATCGCATGCTTAATGTATTGGAAGGGGATGATTTTAAGCGTCTTGAGCTGCTGCTAAGTAGCCACTTCGCCTCCATTCCACATGACTGGTATCGCAATAATCAAATTGACCAGTACGAAGGGTTTTATGCGAGCGTTGTGTATAGTTTTCTAACTGCTTTGGGATACGACACGATTCCTGAGGATGTGACCAATCACGGTAAGATTGATTTGACGATTATAATGCACGATAAGATCGTGATTATCGAATTTAAACTCGCTAAGTTGGGGGATGCTAAAAGTGCTATTCAGCAGATTAAAGACAAAAAATATGCGGAAAAATATCTCAGTATCAATAAGCCTATTTATCTCATCGGTATGAGTTTTGATCCGATTGAACGCAATGTTATGGGTCTTGCGGTTGAGCACTTTATAGCTAAAAATACAATGAAATATAAGGATTGTGATGGAAGTTAAGCGAGGTGGTTTAACCCGAATGAAAGTTGCTGGGTTTAAGTCAATAAATGTCTAATTTTTGTGAAATTATTGACCAGTTTATTGATGATATTTGGCTTTCCGAAGGCTTAAGCCAAAATACTTTGTCCGCCTATAAAACGGATTTAAATCATTTGGCAAAAGCCTATCCAAAGAGAGATTTAGTCAAGCTTTCCTTGCAGGATTTACAAACCTTCCTGACCAGGCGCTTAAGCTTGGGATTAAGTGCGCGCTCTAATGCGCGTATGATTTCAACGCTACATAAGTTTTATCAGTGGTGTTATGCACAAGAGAAAATCAGCATAGATCCAACACAAAAATTGACTCTGCCAAAATTACCTAAATATTTGCCTCAGGATTTATCTGAGGAGGACGTCGAAAAACTGCTTGCCGCACCAGATTTAAATAGTGACCTTGGCATAAGGGACAAAGCGTTATTGGAGCTTATCTATGCAACAGGTTTACGTGTCAGCGAACTTGTCGGTTTAACTTTGGATGATGTTAATCTGCGCCAAGGGGTGGTGCGTGTGATGGGAAAAGGTTCAAAAGAGCGCCTGGTGCCAACGGGTGAATATGCCCTAGATTATTTAAACAAATATATCAACGAAGTGCGTGAAGAATGGTTGCAAGGGTTGAAGCTTGATAAGCTGTTTGTGTCACATCATCGAAAAGGTATTACTCGACAAACCTTTTGGCATAGAATCAAGTATTATGCTGAACTGGCAGGGATCAATAAAGAGATTTCGCCACACACCTTGCGTCATGCCTTTGCGACACATTTGCTTAATCACGGTGCAGATTTGCGTTCTGTACAAATGTTATTAGGGCACAGCAGTGTCTCAACGACAACGATTTACACGCATGTTTCCCAAGTGCGTTTGTTGCAGTTATATAAAATTCACCATCCACGGGCTTAGGCTTTATTTTCACTACTTTCCAGAAGCTTGCGCACTTTCACGACTTTAATCCAGTAGATAATGTAGATGACAATACACGCGATAGAAGCAAACGGTGAAATAATGGGAACAAAGGTGACAATAGGTAAAATTACCAGGGCAAGACCCAGAATAAACAGGGTGTCACCGCGAAGTTTAATCGCCATATCCTGATATTTTTTAAGGGCATTGCCAACGCCAAATGGTAAGACAATCCACTGAAAAACATAGCCAACAACAGGTACAAGAAATAACCAGGCAAACCATGGTTTACTGATTTGCTTATCATTGTCGATGACTTTTAAGAGTTTGTAAACGCTCCATGAAAATAGAATGGAGAAGAGATAAAAAACAACGATCATTATTAAAAGTGCAATTCCAACACCCATGATGGAATAGGGATCAGTTGAAGTTGTCGTGCTTTGGATGCTGATGTTGGTGACGGTTTCCTGATTCATGGGTTTAGGCTCCTTATTTTAACCTCAATAAATGTGTGCTAAGTATGGCAAAATCCTGCTGATTTTAAAACTATGATAACGACCAAATGAGATTAAACAGTTAAGCTTACCAGGGAAATATTTTCATTCGTGTCAATATGAATATAACTTCCGCTGTTAAACCAGTCCCCCAGCACATAACGGGTATACCCTTTTTCATAATGTACATTCAACATGTGTGTGTGCCCATGAATAAGGGTTTGATACTGATTCAGGTATTTTTGAATGCCTTTTTCGGTGACATCAATGACTTTATATTGAGCATTTTTGTGTTTGCTTTGTCTGCGAATTTTCTGCGCAATTTTTTGCCTTAATGGGCGAGGTAATGCCAGGTAAAGCTTTTGAATGAGTCTGCTTCTGACAAATTGACGAAAAATCTGGTAGCTTTTGTCATCGGTGCAAAGCAGATCGCCGTGCATAAGCAAAATGGCTTTATGCTCAAGGTTTAATACATAGGGATCAGGAATAAGTTCGAGCTTAGCCTTCCTGGCAAATGTTTTTCCAATGAGAAAGTCGCGATTGCCGTGCATAAAGTAGACCTGTAATCCTTGATCATGCGCGTTGGACAGCAGTTTAATAATATGTTGCTGGAAATCACTGATAACATCATCACCTACCCAATAGTCAAAGAAGTCTCCTAATATAAACAGTGTATTATCCGTGATGCTGATTTGTGATAGAAACTCTGCAAATAAGGAAGTCGCTTCAGGGCGGGCTTCACTTAAATGCAAATCTGCGATGATGTAATAGTTTTGATAACTCATTTAGTGTTTTTAGTGCTTTGTTTATTCAATAACGCGTGTTTAGTATAACAAGGATCCCGTCTATGAAAATCATTAATTCAGGTCAATTGTGTAATCCATTGACCAGTGGTGGTATCCGCTACAATTTTGGTAGTGTTTGGTGTAGTATTTGGCGCATTGCAAAGAGGGTAAACAGAACAATGCAAAGCAATTTACAAAAAGCGCGTGTCTTAGTCGTGGGCGACTTAATGCTGGATCGTTATTACTATGGTGCCACTGAACGTATTTCTCCTGAGGCACCCGTGCCTGTGGTACATGTTAAAACGATTCAGGATCGAGCAGGAGGGGCAGGTAACGTCGCACTGAATATTGCTTCACTTGAGGGTAAGGCGGGTATTTGTGCGATGGTGGGTCAAGATGAACCTGCTCAAATCTTAGAAAAATTTTTCGCTGAGCAATCGATTCAAGCACATTTAATGGGAACACATTTACCAACGATCACTAAATTAAGGGTGTTATCACAAAAGCAACAACTTTTGCGTTTGGATTTTGAAGAAGGATTTAGCCAGATTGATGGTGCTTTATTGGCAAAGAATGTGAGTAAAGTTATCGGGCAGTATAATGTGATGATTTTATCGGATTACGGCAAAGGTACATTACAGGATGCTAGAAGCTTAATTGCCTTGGCAAAGTCACGTGATATAGCCGTACTTGTTGATCCTAAAGGCAATGATTTTAGTATTTATCAGGGAGCGAGCTTAATTACTCCCAATCGCAAAGAATTTGAAGCAGTTGTGGGTAAATGCCATGATGAAAAAGAGCTCGTTGAGAAAGCCAGAGGGCTCATTAGAGCATGTCAATTGGGTGGCTTATTGATTACACGCAGTG
Source organism: Caedibacter taeniospiralis (assembly GCF_002803295.2). GTDB lineage: Bacteria > Pseudomonadota > Gammaproteobacteria > Francisellales > Francisellaceae > Caedibacter > Caedibacter taeniospiralis. Next base: position 64,349 of record NZ_PGGB02000005.1, read on the forward strand.
AAGAGGGGATGACACTTGTGTTAAACACAGGTGAGCTCACAACGATCCCCACTGTTGCCAAAGAAGTGTTTGATGTAACTGGTGCGGGAGATACCGTGATTGCCGTGATGGCGATGGCTATCTCTTGTGGTTATGATCTAATTTCAGCGATGCGCTTAGCTAATGCTGCTGCGGGCGTTGTCGTGGGTAAAGTGGGAACTGCGACGCTTAATGCTCAGGAACTGCACGATGCACTTCATGCGCAAACAAGGGTTGATAAAGGAATTTTAAGTGAGAGTGCACTAAAAAAAGCCATGAATGAAGTGCGTCTTCAAGGTGAAAAGGTGGTAATGACCAATGGATGTTTTGATATTTTGCATGCAGGACACGTGGAATATTTACAAAAAGCACGTGCACTGGGAGATCGGCTTATCGTTGCTGTCAATACGGATGAATCAGTAAAGCGCATTAAAGGGAATACACGTCCTTATGTGGGTTTACAGTCAAGGATGGAGGTTTTAGCGGCGCTATCTTGCGTTGATTGGGTGGTCGCATTTGATGAAGACACCCCTAAACGGATTATATCTGAGATTTTACCCGATATTTTAGTCAAGGGTGCTGACTATGAGATCGATCAGATTGCGGGTGCCAGGGAGGTCATGGCAGCAGGGGGAGAGGTTAAAACCATCACCTTAAAACCAGATCACTCCAGCACATCAATTATTGAAAAAATTAAGACAACAATAAACTGACATTTACACAAGTTTTATAAAGGGTATTAAACGATATGAAGCATGTTCATATACTGGGTATTTGCGGCACATTTATGGGTGCGCTTGCTATTTTGGCGCGTGAAAAGGGCTATAAAGTCACAGGAAGTGACCAGAATGTTTATCCACCTATGAGTACGTACCTAAATAACCAGGGGATTGAATTAATTGAGGGTTATGACTATGACCTTTTAGCGCTTAAGCCTGACCAGGTTGTTGTTGGTAATACCATGCGTCGTGGCATGCCGATCATTGAGGATTTATTAAATAGTGATCAAGTGTATTTTTCAGCACCTCACTGGCTTTATGAAGAAGTTCTAAAAGATAAAAGGGTGATTGCCATTGCTGGAACTCATGGCAAAACTACAACGACCTCATTGGTGATTAAGCTATTAGAAGATGCAAGTCTAAATCCAGGTTTTTTAGTGGGCGGAATCAGCCAGGATTTTGGCATTTCTTCTCGCTTAACGGATTCCCCCTATTTTGTTATTGAAGCGGATGAGTATGATACGGCGTTTTTTGATAAAAGATCGAAATTCATGCACTATCACCCATGGATTTTAGTGATTAATAATTTAGAGTTTGATCATGCCGATATCTTTAACAGCATGGATGACATTTATCGTCAATTTCATCATTTACTAAGAACGATGCCTGGAAAATCGATGGTTATTTATCCAGAAGACGACCAGAATATCCTGCATCTCTTGAATATGGGGTGCTGGTCAAAGCGTATTACAGTTAGGACAAAGTCACTCGACATTTCCTCCGCCAAAGCAGATTTTAGCGAGTTTTTCCTCATTGATGAAGATAAAACGGAGCTTGTACAATGGTCAATGCTGGGGGAGTATAATGCGAGAAATGCGTTATCTGCCTATGCGGTTGCCAAAGTGCTTGGATTGTCGCTGACTGATGTGGTGCCAGGTTTCACCCATTTTAAAGGAGTAAAGCGGCGTTTAGAGTGTATTTTTCACCATGATAATTGTGCCATTTATGATGATTTTGCGCATCATCCAACGGCGGTAAGAGAAACCTTAATGGCGATGAAAGCAAAAGCTCAAACTCAAGAAAAAGTCGTGGCGATCCTGGAACCTCGATCAAACACCATGAAAATGGGGGCGCAAGAAAGTGAGCTCATCAAGGCGCTTGGCATCGCAGATGAGGTGTGGTTTTATCAAAATGGTACGATGCAGTGGCAGGCAAAGATCCACCAAAAAGAACATTTTTTAGTCTTTGATTGTGTTGATGACATTGTTGCATACTTTACTAAGCATTCAAAAGAAGACGTATTTACGCATTATGTGTTGATGAGTAATGGCTCTTTTGACGGCTTGCATCAAAAGCTGGTCAATGCAAAACAGTGGCTAATAGAAAATAGCAGAGCAGGAAAATAAGGCTAAGCAGCGATCCTATCAGGAAGAATGAGCAAAAGCGAAAGGCAAAAATCTTCATTTTTTCAGCGTATTGGAAGATAATGACATTACTTGCAGCTCCAAGCATACTTAAATTTCCTGCCAGCGTACTGCCAATACTCAAAGCAATGAGTAGCTCCGTTGAGTGGCTATTGTACTGATTAAGGACAGGCAAAAGAAGCATTACCGCAGGAACGTTGGATAAAATCTGGCTAAGCACAAAACCAATAATCACAAGGCTTAGTGGATGAATAAGCCAGTGTTGGTGTATATCCAAAAACGCCTGGGTTATCCCCGTGAGCCACACAGCGTGCATAAAAATAAACATCGCAATAAAGAAGAGTAAACTATACCAGTCAACACCTTTGATGACCCTAAAGCGCCTAGGGTAGAATAACAAAATAGGCAGACAAGCCAGCAAGGCAATCATGCTAAGCGACAGGAAAAAATGTAGATCAAGCACGGCAAACAGTATTTTTAAAATGATTAAAGAAATAAAGATTGTCATGGCTAAATAGATAGGGACAATTTTTCGTGTTTCAAACTTGGGTGTTTCAATGGCTGATTTTTCGATAGCTATGGGGTTTTGCAACTGCTTGTGGTAGATAAAAGTGATAATTTTATAGCAGGCATATAGGCTGATAAGACTGGGAATAATCAAATGGGTAAAAAAGCTGATAAAAGGCGAGTCAAGATATTGTGCAATTAATAAATTCTGTGGGTTGCCAACTGGGCTAAATGCGCTGCCGATTGTCATGCTAAAAGCCAGTGTGTACAAATAGGGTTGAGGCGTGAGATTAAACCGTCTGATAAGACTAATCACCGTCCCAATGCCGATGATGGCAATGGTATCGTTAAGGAGTAATGCAGAGAGTAGACCACTGCTAAAGCAGAGGACAAAAAGGAGTTTCTGTTGTGATATTTGATGGGATAAATAGTTAAACAGCAGGGTTTCAAGTAGTTTGCTGTCGTGAAGAGCGCTACCTATAAAAAATACAGCCAATAGATAGAAAATCGTTGCAAAATTAATGGCATTAAAAGCCTGCTTCAGTGTAATGTTTCCACTGATCAAAACCGCTAATGCACAGGCAGACATCACAAGCCAGATAGGTAATGAGAACTGCCCAATTTTTCGCATCGAAGCGCCTATGAGAACAAATAAAAGTAAAATGAGTGGGAAGTATTGCAATTAAGACTCGAATCGCTCTGTTATAAAGTTTTGGGATTATATATCAGCTATGAACTATTTTGCAGAGATTTCACTGCTATCTTCCAGGGTCATATACTACCCCAAACTGTCAAGACAGTTTGGGGTAGTATATGACAGCAACTATGCTTTTTGTGTGCCATTATGAAAACCTTTTTGGCGGCGAGCAGCCTTGCTTGCTTGTGGAGTCAGCTGCTCGCGTCAAAAGTTTTCGTATAACAATTAAAATCCCTTGCAAAAGGGAGAAAGTCCATATATGGTCAGACCTGCGAGGCGAGGTAGTGCAGCAAAAATGCGTAACGCCCATCAATAAACAGGGACAAAGGATGAATCAACAACGAAAAGCGGGGGTTTTGTTACACCCTACCTCGTTACCAAATGGTGTATTGGATCAACATGCTTATAAATTTATAGACTGGTTGAGTGAGTCTGATTTGGGTATATGGCAAATGTTACCTCTGACGCCACCTGTTGATGGTATCTCTCCTTATCACAGCGACTCAGCCTTTGCATTGAATACGGCGTTGTTACCAGACGACTGGCAGGTGCATTTTGATCATAAAAAATTTCAGCAATATCTTCAAAATCCCCCAGAATGGCTAGAGGATTATGTACTTTTTCAGATATTAAAAAATAAATACCATACACCTTGGTCAAAGTGGCCCCATGAATATTGCTTTAGAGACTCAAAAGCGCTGCTAAGTTTAAACATGACATTTGCAGCCGAAATATTGCAGCATAAAAAGCAGCAATTTGCGATCTTTGACGTATGGCAAAAAGTTAAGCGCTATGCAAACCAGAAGGGTATTCAGCTTTTTGGTGATATTCCCATATTTATTACCTACAATAGCGTCGATGTGTGGGCAAATTTATCTCAATTTAAGCTCGATCAGAATCTTCAGCCACTGGTGGTCACAGGAGTCCCTCCTGATTATTTTTCTGAAGAAGGGCAGTTATGGGGAAATCCTCACTACGACTGGGGCAGGATGGAAGAAAATGGCTTTAGATGGTGGGTGAGCCGAATTGAAGAGGCATTCAAATATTTTGACCTGTTGCGTATTGATCACTTTAGGGGGCTTCAGGCGGTATGGGAAATTCCAGCAGATTCTCATACTGCAAGAAATGGACAGTGGCATAAGGTGCCTGGCAGTGCGCTATTAGATAAACTCCAGCAAAAATTCCCGGAAATGCCGTTTATCGCAGAGGATCTTGGGTTTATTACACCAGAGGTTGTGGCGTTAAAAAACAAATATGACTTGCTGGGAATGTCTGTTTTGCAGTTTGGGTTTAATGGACATGCGAACAACCCTCATGCCCTGTATAATCAGAGTGCAAATGCGGTGGTATATACAGGAACACATGATAATGACACCTCCCTTGGCTGGTTTAATAGTTTAGATGAACCAACCCAAAAAATAGTGCTTGATCAGCTATCAGCAAAAGAAACACCTATGCCTTGGCCTTTGATTGATGCAGCACTGGCTTCACCTGCTAGGTTATCGATTATCCCTATGCAAGACTGGCTTGGCTTTGGAACTTCGACCAGAATGAATACGCCAGGAACGATTTCAAATAATTGGAGTTGGCGGTTTCAATGGCATGATGTACCCGAACAATTAAGCAATAAAATAAAGGCATTAGTTGAAAAGACACAAAGATCAGAAAGTGTGATGGCTAATGCAGGTAATGAAGGGTTTCCTCATGGATAAAATGGAGCAATGTATACAGCAGTTACAAAATGGCAGTTATCATGATTATACTCCCCCCCCCTGTTTTAGGTGATTTAGATCTGCACTTATTTGGTGAAGGGAAACATTGGCGTATTTATCGTAAGATGGGTGCTCATTGCATGAGCATCAATGCAATAGAAGGAGTGTACTTTTGTGTGTGGGCTCCCTCAGCAAAAAGAGTTTCTGTGGTTGGAAGCTTTAATAACTGGAATGGTCTGCGGCATTTAATGCGTGGTCTTGGCAACTCTGGTGTCTGGGAAATATTTATCCCCGAAGTGCAAGCGGGAGATGCGTATAAGTACGAAATTTTAACGCAAAAAGATCAGTGTCTGATCAAAACTGACCCGTATGCAATGTCTATGGAGCTTAGACCCTCGAGCAATTCTATTGTCAGCACGTCTGGGTATTTATGGAAAGATAAGCATTGGCTACGTGCTCGCAAACAATTTCAGTGGCAACATGAGCCGATCAATATCTATGAGGTGCATTTAGGCTCCTGGCAACGTGAGAGTGATGGTCGGTTTTTAAATTATAAAGTGTTAGCACATAAATTGGTTGAGTACCTTAAATGGATGGCGTACACCCACATTGAATTGCTGCCAATTATGGAACATCCTCTTGATGAATCCTGGGGATATCAGGTCTCAGGATACTATGCTCCCACCAGTCGTTTCGGAACTCCTGATGATTTTCGCTATTTTGTCGATTATTGTCATCAAAATAATATTGGGGTATTTTTAGACTGGGTGCCTGCCCATTTCCCAAAAGATATATTTGCCTTAGGCAGATTTGATGGCACGGCGTTATATGAGCACGCCGATCCCCGTCAAGGTGAGCACCAGGATTGGGGGACCTATATTTTTAATTATAATCGCAATGAAGTCCGTAATTTTCTGATTGCAAATGCCTTATATTGGATTGATGAGTTCCACATAGATGGGCTGCGTGTTGATGCGGTAGCCTCAATGCTTTATTTAAATTACTCGCGCAAAGAAGGTCAGTGGATTCCCAATGAATTTGGTGGGCATGAAAACCTTGAAGCCATTGAGTTTTTAAAAACTTTAAATATTGAAGTTCACTCTCAGCATCCAGGTGTGGTGATGATGGCAGAGGAATCGACCTCGTGGCCTATGGTCTCTAAACCAACGAGTATGGGAGGTATTGGTTTTTCGATGAAATGGAATATGGGCTGGATGAATGATACATTGAAGTATTTCCAATATGATCCCATTTATCGCCAGTTTCACCACAATGAATTAACGTTTTCTCAAACCTATGCCTATAGCGAAAATTTCGTTTTACCGCTTTCTCATGACGAGGTCGTTCATCTAAAGCATGCCCTGATCAATAAAATGCCAGGTGATGACTGGCAAAAAATGGCAAATCTTCGTTTGTTGTTTGGATATCAACAGCTGACACCTGGTAAGAAGCTATTGTTCATGGGCGCTGAGTTTGCACAATGGAATGAATGGAGTGAAAAAAAAGCCCTTGACTGGTATTTATGTGAACATCCCTCTCACCGAGGAATTATGCGTTTGGTTCGCGATCTAAATCACTTATATCGACAGGAGAAAGCATTGCATCAGTATGATTTTGAACAACGGGGATTTAGGTGGATAGACTGTAATGATCACAGCCAGTCTATTCTAAGTTTCATACGCCAAACAGAAAATGCACAATTAGTTTGTGTGTTTAATTTTACGCCAGTTAAACGCGCTTCCTATCGAATTGGTTTGCCTGAGCCTGGTCTTTACAAAGAATTACTCAATTCGGACTCCACTTACTATGGAGGCTCAAATATTGGTTGTTTTGGGCAAGTCCATTCAGTAAACATTCCTTGTATGGGTTGCCAAGATTCTGTTGAGATTGTGATCCCTCCATTAGCATTTATCGTATTAAAGAAAATGGCTGAGTGATAAGGGATATCAAGTTTAATAAGATACCCATTTGACGGTAGTAGTAGGGTGGAGATCCCTAAACTTATGGGCTTTACGTCATTGTGAGCGAGGATATTGTCCCAATGCCAAAAAGTCTGCAAAATAGTTTACGATGAGTATATAATGCGGATCATTGAATTATCGATCAACCATCAACATGCCTAAGTGTTTAAATATTCTGTTTGCTTCATCTGAAGCGGTGCCTTTTATAAAAACGGGGGGCTTGGCAGATGTAAGCGGTAGTTTGCCAAAAGCGTTAAGTCACTTGGGTCTCGCGGTATCTGTTATTATTCCTGCGTATCGCGAGGTATTAGCAAGTGTGGTTGATGCAAAAGTGGTGAGTCAATTTAGCGTTTTTGGGTTTGGCAAAATCTATTACGTCAAACTGATTGAAGCACGAGTTCCAATTCCAAGCACGTCGCTTACATTCTGGTTTATTGATATCCCAGAGCTATTTGATCGTCCCCATGGTATCTACTTAGCAGAGGATGGTAAAGACTGGTGGGATAATGGCGAACGTTTTGCCATATTTTCTAAAGCGGTTACTGAAGTCGCCATGAATAGAGTCAAGCTGGATTGGAAAGCAGATGTTGTGCATAGTAACGACTGGCAAACGGGAGTAATATCAGTTTTTCTTAAACTAGAAAAAAATTGCGCTAAAACCGTCTTTACGATTCATAACATGGCATATCAAGGCAGTTTTCCGTATGAAGTATTTAAAGCCATGAACCTGCCAGAGCACTGGTGGCATAAGGATGGATTGGAATTTTATGGTAATTTTTCCATGCTCAAAGCAGGAATTTTATTTTCAGATATTGTCACAACGGTCAGTCCAACCTATGCAAAAGAAATATGTACGCCCAGGTTTGCTTATGGTCTTGAAGGGGTAATGCGTCGGTGTCAGCTTGAAGGTAAACTATTTGGGATTTTAAATGGAATAGATCAAGCCCATTGGAATCCGCAAAAGGATACACTCATTCCCTATCGGTATTCTGCAAGCTATCGATTGATGGCAAATAAATTTAAAAATAAACAGGCTTTACTGTCAGCACTAGGTGTCGGTGGTGGTATTGTAAACCTTGAAGCGCCACTATTTGGGTTAGTTGGCAGGTTAATTGAGCAAAAGGGCATCGATTTAATTCTGAGTGTTGTGCCTGATTTACTGACCTACAGCAATGCAAATTTTGTGTTTCTTGGATCAGGTGATCATCATTTCGAGCACGCTATTAAGTTATTTGCAGAGCATTACCCTGATAGGGTTTTAGTACGCATTGGCTACGCTGAAAAGTTGGCACATATGATTGAAGCAGGGGCTGATCTGTTTTTGATGCCATCTCGTTTTGAACCCTGTGGACTCAACCAGCTCTATAGTTTGGCTTATGGCACGCTACCGATCGTTCACCACACAGGCGGCTTGGCAGATACGGTTGTAAATGCAAGCACAGAAAATATAGCAAGAGGTACCGCAACTGGTTTTGTTTTTTATGAGCCTACCGCGTATGCACTCAAAGAAACCATGTATTATGCTATCAGCCTTTTTGCTCAGAAAGAACGATGGAAGGGGATACAAAGAACGGCAATGGCTCAAAATTTGAGCTGGGAAAACAGTGCTAAAGCGTATTTGGATTTATATTGTTTGTAAACCTGACTATTCCAGAGTAGTCAGGTAAACCTGACTTATTTTTCAATAGTCACTAAGGTTAATGGAGTTTTTATTAGAGGTAAAAAATATGGTAAAAAATACAGAAAAAGCTTCTCAGATCATGGCACAGGTTGAGAGCGAAGTTGATAGTAATAAAGAGCAAATTGCAAAAAGCTTTATCCATTACTTATACAATTCACTGGGTCGAGAAATCGATTCTAAGGCACATTATCTGGAGCATGCGCTTGTTTATACCATTCGCGATCGACTGATGATTAATTGGAAAAAAACAGAACAAAGATACGCTATCAAAAATTTGAGGAAAGGATACTATCTTTCCATGGAGTTTCTGATAGGACGTTCTTTGACCAATAGTCTGATCAATCTAGGATTGAAAGATATTACGCTTGCCGCCTTATATGATTTGGGTCTCAACTTTGAAGAAATTGAAGAGGCTGAGCATGATGCAGGGTTAGGCAATGGCGGTTTAGGAAGATTGGCCGCCTGCTTTATGGATAGTTGTGCCACATTGGCTTTGCCGGTTATGGGGTACGGATTGCGCTACGAATATGGAATGTTTAGGCAGCATATAAAAAATGGTTACCAGGTAGAAGAGCCTGATCAGTGGTTGCGCCATGGTTACTACCCCTGGGGATTAATGCGTAGAGAATATACCAGGGTGGTTAAGTTTGGAGGTAGAACCGTTAAATCAGTTCACCCTGACACAGGACGGCTCATGGTGAAATGGGAAGATACTTGCCCCGTATTGGCTGTGCCATTTGATGTTCCTGTACCTGGATTTAGCAATAATGTTGTCAATACCTTAAGATTATGGTCAGCGGCAGCCGTTGAAGCGTTTAATCTCAATGCGTTTAACGCAGGCTCATATGCCTCTTCGGTGGCAGAAAAAAATAATGCAGAAAGTATCACAATGGTACTTTATCCAAATGATGCAAGTGAAAATGGTAAGGAATTACGTCTTAAACAGCAGTATTTCCTGGTGTCAGCAAGTCTTCAGGATATTGTTGTGCAATGGGCAGAGAAAAATAATAATGATTTTACTCAATTTGCTGAAAACAATACCTTTCAACTAAATGATACCCACCCAAGTCTTGCAATTGCAGAGTTAATGCGACTTTTAATGGATGAGTATGAGTTAGAATGGCAGGATGCCTGGGAGATAACGAGCAAAACCATGGCGTATACTAACCATACTTTATTGCCTGAAGCATTAGAAAAGTGGCATGTTTCACTCTTTGAGCGCCTATTGCCACGCCTGTTGGAAGTTATTTATGAGATCAATAAGCGGTTTTTAAATGTCATTGAGCAGAAATGGTCAGACGATATCAGTAAACAGCGCGAGCTATCTATCATTGACGAAGATAATATGGTGCGCATGGCACATTTAGCCATCGTAGGCAGTTATTCGGTAAATGGTGTCGCAGAGCTACATTCTCAGCTGTTAAAAGAGAGTTTGTTTAAAACGTTTTATGATTTATGGCCACAAAAATTTAATAACAAAACCAATGGCGTGACCCAAAGGCGCTGGCTGGCGGTTTGTAATCCTGAGCTTAAACAGTTATTGGAGGATAAAATTGGAGGGGATTGGATTGTAAATCTTGATGAGTTAAAAAAAATAGAAGCATTTGCAGAGGAGAGTGCATTTTGCGAGCGCTGGGAGAAAGTCAGACTTGCTAATAAAAAACGTTTAGCTAATTACATTAAAAAAGAAACCGGAGTGGAGTTTGATCCCAGTGCGTTATTTGATGTTCAGGTAAAACGGATTCACGAATATAAGCGCCAGCTGTTAAATATTCTGCATGTTATTCATCTTTATAACAGGATTAAAAGAGGGCAAACTCAACATTGGACTAATCGCTGTGTGATTATTGGCGGCAAAGCAGCGCCAGGTTATTACATGGCAAAGCTTATTATTAAGTTGATCAATAATGTGGCAGATAGGATTAACCATGATTTAGAAGTTGGGGATAAGCTTAAGGTTGTTTTTCTGCCAAATTACAGCGTTTCAGCAATGGAAGTGATTTGTGCAGGAACAGATTTATCCGAGCAAATTTCTACAGCAGGCAAAGAAGCTTCAGGCACGGGTAATATGAAGTTTATGATGAATGGTGCGATCACCATTGGCACGCTCGATGGTGCTAATGTTGAAATATTAGAGGAAGTGGGTAACGAGAATTTTTTTCTCTTTGGATTAAAAACAGCTGAGGTTTCTGCGCTGCGCAAACATTACAACCCTGAGCACTTTATCCAAAATAATAACGACCTTAAACAAGTGATGGATAGGCTTGAGTCTGGATTTTTTAATGAAGAAGAACCGAATATTTTTGACAGCATCATAGGTTCATTAAAAAGCCCGTATGATCCCTGGATGACTTTAGCAGATTTTGCAGACTATCTACAGGCACAACAGCGGGCAGCGAATACCTTTCAAAATAAGGCGGGTTGGATAAAAATGAGCATCATAAACTGTGCGCGAAGCGGTCGTTTTTCATCAGATCGCACGATACGTCAATACAATGATGAAATATGGAAGCTAAGCCCCGTGGGTATAGACAAAACGTAGCTACCCAGCAGGTCTAAAAATAAGCAGAAAATCGGATTTAAATCTGAATAACTTTGTTTGAAAAGCAGCTTCACAAAAGAGAATTGACTTATTTGTGAACATGATTGACTTTAAAACACTCTATTTCATGAGCATTTATCATGCTGCTAGGTAGTTACCAAAGAAGGTACTATCGGAGTTAAAAACCAGGTGCAAAAAGCATTGCAGGTGGCGTAAGGTGAATAGGAATAAGAGTTCTTAAAAAAACTTTCTTGGCAACTTGGGGTAGTATCTCTCAGAAATCAGCAAAAGGATGTAACTCGAGCTATTGAGTAAGTGCTGCTTCTGCCACAGAGTGATTTGTCAATAAGTAGCGTTTAGGCGTTTGTGCTAATAGATATCCTTGGTAAGGTTTACCCTGTTTAAAATACGTATCATAGTTATCGTCATCGGTCATTACAAACACACGCTGATCACTTTGCCAGATAGGCCAAAATTGCGCAGCGGTTCTTAAAGTTTTATCCGCCCCTGAGTCTGGCATTTTCGCTGTATTGGCCAGCTCTCCCTCATTGGCAACAATCCAGGTTAAACGATTTAAATAAAACTGAGCGTCATAATAATAACCACCATAGTTGGCAACGATGGCATTTGGATAGGTTTTTAACAATAACGCAACAATGTTTGTTAATGGCTTTACCGTTTTTTGGGCAAAATACTGCGAGCCAGACCAGCCTAAATTTAAAATAATCATCATCGCAAACACAAAGCACAACATCATTGCTTTGAGGTTGTTTTTTCTTAAGTAACCAAATCCAACAATCGTTGTGACCAGAGCCACTATTGCCCCTGGCCAATAGAATGCTGCAATTTCACTAAAGAACATGGAAAAGTTTGAAATAAATGGCAACACCACAAAGGCAATGGCAATGATCAGGAAAAAAAACAGTGTGATTGCAACACTTGCCTTCGTCGATTTGCGCATTTCAGGTTCATTGAGAAGCTTATCAACGCGGCGTGCGATCAAGATGGCAAATGGCGTAATGATTGGAATTAAATAACCCATGAGTATTGATTTTGAGAAAGCAAAAAACAATAAAATCGCCATACCCCAAATAAATAAAAACCATTCATTTTCATGTTTTTTACGGTTTTCCCATTTCAGTAACACCGATGTGAATGCCTGTGGTAAAAAGCCAAACCAAGGGAAAAAGCCGATGATAAAAATTCCAGCATAGACAAACTTACTCATCTGTCGCCCCTGCTCATCGGTGGCATAGCGCAAAATCTGTTGCACGATCACGTAGTAATAGAAAAACTCAGGATGCTGGTTATTCACTGCAATAACCCATGGTGCTGAAATTATTGTAACAATAACCAAACCAAGGTAAAGACGGTAATCAAGTAACAGCCTATATTTTCCAACAACGATTGCCCATAGCCCAATAATCATCATTGGAAATACAATACCAATAAGACCTTTGGTCATTACTGCAAGCCCAGAAAAAATAAAGGCATTCAATAACCAAAGATGTGCTTGCCAGCTCTTTTGAGCATATTGTCTTGATGCCCAGAAGGACAGCATTGTGATCGTCAGAAAAAATGCAATGCCGGCATCCAGATTGAGATAGCGACCACCACCTAAATATAAAATTGAGGTTCCCGTAATCAAAGCCGCCCAGAATGACACACGCCTTTTTTGGTAGACGATGCGGCAAACAATATAAACAAACCACACCCCAATAATCGATAACACAGGATTTGGCAGTCTTGCTGCCCAGATATTAAAACCAAAAATTTTTAAGGACAACGCCGTCAACCAGTAGATCATTGGCGGTTTTTCAAAATAAATAACCCCATCCAGGTGCGGCACGATGTATTCGTGATTGACAAGCATCTCACGTGCGATTTCAGCATAACGCCCTTCATCCGGGGTAAACAGCACGGGTACGCCATAAAGGCATAAAGCAATTGCCATGATAATAGTCACTATTAATAAATCACACCAAAATATTCGATCCATTTGCCAACGAAGGCGACTCATCTTTTTTTCCATCATATCTACGACCAATGTTTTAAGCTGGCAAGAGTATACCATCAGTGTGCCATTTTGCAGATTCAATCATCAGGAAATAAGTTACCGCCTACTTTTACAAGGGCGTATTGCAATACGCCCCTACGCCATCTACCATCATCAGCGAAGATATTGTCCCATGCCTGAAATTTCAAGTGGCGAGTACATGAGCAGTTTATGCTCTCCAAGACAGGCTTCGCCCCCTTCACAAGTGAAGGGGAATTTAGCGCCCACGAATTTGGAATGGGTCCGTTACAGGCTATAATACATCTGAAACTCAATTGGATGCGGCGCCATATTTAACTTCTGGACTTCCTCCATTTTAAGATCTATATAAGCATCAATAATATCATCAGAAAACACGCCACTTGCCGTTAAAAATTCACGATCCTGATCAAGCGCAGTTAGCGCTTCCTCAAGGGAGCCTGCTACGGTTGGAATATCATACAACTCCTCAGGTGGCAAGTTGTATAAGTTTTTATCCATTGCCTCGCCTGGATGAATTTTATTTTTGATCCCATCAAGCCCTGCCATCACCATGGCTGAAAACGCTAAGTATGGGTTTGCCATTGGATCGACGAAACGCACTTCTATACGACGCGCTTTTTCACTATTAACAAAAGGGATACGAATAGATGCCGAGCGATTGCGTGCGGAATAAGCAAGTAATACAGGTGCTTCAAATCCAGGAACCAGGCGCTTGTAACTATTGGTCGATGGATTACAGAATGCGTTTAATGCCTTTGCGTGTTTGATAATACCGCCTATGTAGTAAAGTGCTTCTTCTGAGAGTCCAGCGTAACCATTACCTGCAAACAGATTCTTGCCATTTTTTGATAAGGATTGGTGCACGTGCATCCCAGAGCCGTTATCTCCTGGAATAGGTTTTGGCATAAAAGTTGCACTCTTGCCGTAAGCATTAGCCACATTGTGCACTACGTATTTGAATACCTGCGTCTGATCTGCTTTATCGACCAGCGTTGAAAACTTGGTTCCAATTTCACACTGCCCCGCTGTCGCTACTTCATGATGGTGAACCTCAACCTTCTGTCCAAGCTCTTCTAAAACTGAGCACATTTCTGAGCGAATATCTTGCAATGAATCCACTGGCGGCACGGGGAAATAACCGCCTTTAACACCTGGTTTATGTCCATTGTTAAGACCATTGGCAAAATCATTTGTGCTCCATGCAGCTTCATGACTCCTGATTTTGTATTCAGAGCCTTCCATATCTGATTTATAAGTGACATTGTCAAAAATGAAAAACTCAGGCTCTGGACCAAAAAATGCCGTGTCGGCAATCCCTGTTGATTTAATATAGGTTTCACATCTTTTTGCAATCGAACGCGGATCGCGATCATAAGCCTGCATCGTTGCGGGCTCCAGAATGTTGCAGCGAATGATCAAAGTCGGCGCGTCAAAAAATGGATCGACAAGCATCGCTGAAGCATCAGGCATTAAAATCATATCCGACTCATTTATCCCTTTCCAGCCTTCAATTGATGAGCCATCAAACATTTTGCCATCATTGAAAAAATCGTCATCCACAGCATGCACGGGAATGGTGACGTGTTGTTCCTTACCTTTAGTATCTGTGAATCGAAGATCGACAAACTCGATTCCATATTCACTCACCATGGCTTGATAATGTGTAAAGTCAGACATACTGATAACGCTCCTTGAGATTTTGGTTAATGGTTTTGCCGCGTTCTATTCTATCAGAGTTTTTTTGCAAAATTTAGCAAGATTTTCAAGGAAAAGTTATCTCCTTTACGGTATGCTAAACGGCAGAATGGTACTAGGTTTGGAAATGATCGTGATAGATCAAGAAGGTTTCAGAGCAAATGTGGCGATCATCATTCTAAATGATCAAAACAAAGTGTTCTGGGGTCGTCGTGTAAACCAAAGTTCATGGCAATTTCCACAAGGAGGATTGAACTCCGGCGAAACGCCAATTGAAGCAATGTATCGCGAACTCAAAGAGGAGGTTGGTTTGATGCCTTATGATGTCGAGGTCATTGCTGCAACAAGAACATGGTTGCGATATCGACTTCCCAGATTTTTAATTAGAAGAAATTGTCCTTTGTGTATTGGTCAAAAACAGAAATGGTTTCTGCTCAGACTTAAATCACCCGAGAGTGCTATTAATCTTAATGCAAACATCAAACCCGAGTTTGATGAGTGGCGTTGGGTAAACTATTGGTATCCAACAGGCAAAGTTGTCGCTTTTAAGCGTCATGTCTACCAAAAGGCGCTGGAGCATTTTTTCCCAGTGCTTAAAAATTTTTCACAAGAGCAAGAGTAAGCTAAGATGTTTTGGCAGGCACTAGTAAAAATCATCGAACTTAAGCAGGATCTTGATGTTGTTCTGTCAATGTTTGCTAAAGATACATGCAAGCTTTTGAATATTGATGCGTGCAGTGTATTTATCCTGGATGACACTGAACACATCTACACGTTAAGCGCCTCCACCTTAGTGCCGACACTAAGATCGGGGATGATCTATATTAACGCCAGGGACGACTTACTTGGCAAAGTCGCCTTGCGTGAAGAAGCACTTGTGGTTGCTGATATGTCTAAAGCGCCAAGCTATAGTGTCCTGCAAACGCTGTCGCGTAACAAACTTCAGTCACTCTTGGCAGCTCCCGTTGTTCATAAGGGAGAAGTGATCGCCATAATCGCTTTTCAGTTGAGTGACAAAGACAAAATTACCGAGAACTTACAGACCGATGTCGCGACCCTTTGCGCTAACCTTTCGTTGCCACTTAATCGTGCGATTCACATTGAGGATATTTCTGAGCAGATTGAAGACCAGCCTCAAAGCCCGTTGTTCTTTGATGGGATCAGTGCTAATGAAGGCGTGCAAAAGGGGGTTGCTGTTGGTCGCTATAACATCACTGATATTGAGGAAATTCCCGATAAATTAACTCAGTCTGAGGATGAAGAAAACTTATTTATTGCTGCAGTAAAAGAAGTCAAAGCTTCGCTAAAAGAAATGCTACAACGCATAAACTTGCTGGTTGGTAATAGCGAGGCTTCTTTATTTGAAGCTTATTTGCAAATGATTGACAGCAGTCGTTTTTATGATGCCATTATTCATTACATTCGCCAGGGAATCTGGCTGCAAAGTGCGATTAAACGCGTGGTATTAGAGCAGGTTGCTATTTTTGAACAGATGGATGAGACGTATTTTGCTGAGCGCGCGAGTGACATTCGTGATTTAGGCAAGCGTGTTTTACTGGTGCTTGAAAATAAGATTTTGAAAAAGAGTCACTATGCGGTTGACACCGTGCTTGTTGCCAGTGAAGTAACGGCATCGATGATTGCTGAAGTTCCCAAGGGGCGCCTAAAAGCAATTATCTCCGAACATGGCTCCTCGTACTCTCATGCGGCTATCTTAGCCAAAGCATTATCCATTCCCTTTGTCACTGGCATTAAAGCCTTACCTGTTAGTTTTATTGATGGCAAAGAGGTGATTGTCGATGCCTATGTTGGACGCATTTATATTCAACCCACGAAAGGGCTTAAAACTGCTTATGAGAGATTAATCAAGCATGAAAGCCAAAAAGCGGTTGAGCTGCAAGCGATAAAAGAACTCCCTAGCGAAACACTGGATGGGCATGCTATTGAGCTTAAGGCAAATGTTGGCTTGATTGCAGATCTGGATAGAGCTGTCACCCAAGGGGCTGAAAGCGTTGGTCTTTACCGCTCTGAAATCCCATTTATGATCCGTGAGCGTTTTCCCAGCGAGGATGAACAGCGGATTATCTACCAGCAAATTTTATCCACATTTCCCAACAAACCCGTTGTACTGCGTATTTTAGATGTGGGTGCTGATAAGACCTTACCTTATTTTTATGAAGAGGAGCAAAACCCTGCATTGGGCTGGCGCGGTATCCGCATGATGCTGGATCAATCCAATTTGTTTTTAATGCAAATCAGAGCAATGCTCAAGGCAAGCCTGCACCATAATAACCTGCGCATTTTACTACCAATGATCACCACGATTGAAGAGGTTAAAGAAGCAAAGAAACTGATTCGCCAGGCCTACAAAGAAGTCGTTGAAGAGGGTTTTGACATTGAGCTTCCTGCGATTGGTGTCATGATTGAAGTGCCAGCAGCAGCCATTCTTATTGATCGCATCATCGGTTTAGTTGATTTTGTCTCCATCGGTTCAAACGATTTAGCGCAATATATTTTAGCAGTTGATCGCACTAACGAAAAAGTTGCTTCGTTGTACGACCAGCTACATCCTGCGATGATTAGAGTACTTTATCACTTAGTTAAAACCACAAAAAAACACAACGCAGAAATTTCTTTATGTGGTGAGCTTGGTGGCAATCCTCTGGCAACTGCTTTGCTTGTTGGCATGGGCTTTGATAGCTTAAGCATGAATGCCGCTGTACTTCTTAAGGTGAAACATGTTTTAAGAAATGTTTCCTACAAACAGTGTCGGAATGTCTTAAAACACGTACTCAAACTAGCAACCACTGAAGAGGTGCACACTTATTTAGAGAATTTTCTCGTTGAGAATGACTTAGGCGGACTGATTCGCGCGGGGATTAGCTAACTCCAATAACTAATTTGAAAATCGCGCTTTGACAAAAATAAGAATTTAGAAAAGGAAAGAGGATGATAAAAGGGTATGGTTTTGGTTTTCTCTATGTTTTTCTTGTCGCTGCTTCGACCATTTGGCTAAACAGTCTGGGTCAAGGCATAACCATTCCTATCCTTTTATTTTATACCTCGCTGACCTCAATATTGATTTTCAATTTGGTGAATATTAATCGGTTTAAGCAAAACCATGCGCTAATTTTGAGTTCCAAGAAAAATTGGCTTTATATGTCAATTTGCCTAATCTTCGTCTGGTATTTTACCTACTATGCAACAATTCACAGTTCTGCTGAATTTTTCATTGCGACAGCGTTTTTGACGGCAGCATTTATTTCTTCAGGGCTTGCCAAGAAATATTTTAAAACCTTGGCTTGTGTGTTCTCTTTGGGGTTGGTTTATTTTTATTCTTCTATCGATTCGCCTATCACTTTAGGGACCGCCATGCTTGCAGGGGCAGCAACTTATGCCTATTACCGAAGTTCTTATCAATTTAGCCAAGAAACAAAAATGAGTGCGTTGGCAATTCTCTCCATTCGATTTTATCTGGTTTTGCTTTTTGCAGTGCTTTACATTGTGGCTTCAGGCGAGCTCATTCATCTAAAAATTTCGATTGATGAAATCGCGGTAATTGTCTTATTTGCATTGGTGAACATGGTAATGCCCGCTTATTTGTCGCAAACCTCTTTGCATGCTATCGGTGTCAGTAAGTTTACTTTTTTAAACACGCTCATCCCTGCTTTAACCTTCTTTTTGGATGCCATTTTTAATCATACTTGGCATATTCAAATGCTTGTTGCTTGTCTTTGTGCTACGCTGACCCTGAATGTAGATCAATGGGGACGGGCATTTAGCGCCCGCCAGCAACGTCAATAAAACTTCCTGTGACATACGAGGCTTCATCGGACAACAACCAAAGAATGGCATTTGCTACTTCACCTGGCTCACCACCTCTTTGCATCGGTAAGGAATCTTTGATGCGATCAACCCGATTAGGCTCACCACCGCTGGCATGGATATCAGTATAAATGAATCCAGGTCTGACACAGTTCACACGAATTCCCTCATTTGCCACTTCTCGTGATAGGCCTATGGTTAAAGTATCGATTGCTCCTTTTGAGGCGGCATAGTCCACATATTCTCCAGAGGAACCTAAGCGTGATGCGGCAGAGGAAACATTAACAATCGCACCTCCACTTCCCCCTTGTTTCGTAGACATGCGTTTCACAGCCTCACGTGCGCATAAGAAATGGCTTGTGATGTTGGTCGTGAAAATTCGGTTGAGTCGGGCCATATCCATTTGATCAACACGCATTTTTTGCTCTAGGATTCCCACATTGTTGACTAAGGCTGTTAGGAGACCTAGTTCTTTGTCTACCGTTTTAAAGAGCTTTTCAACAACGGATTCTTGGCTAACATCCCCTTCAATAGCAATTGCTATCCCGCCAGTTTTTTGGATTTGAGCAACCAAATTCTGAGCTGACTGTTGCTTACGAAGGTAGTTAATACATACAGCGTAACCTTGTGCTACCGCTTTTAATGCAGTTTCAGCACCAATTCCACGGCTTGCACCTGTGATCAACATTACTTTTTGCATGTGGTAGTCCTTTCTCGGTCTGGCACCTCATTATTCTAGTCAATATTGGACTTACTGATAATGTGCGTACTCCATTTTTTCTTGAGCAGCAGGCATTTTTTGTTGAGGTAGTTTAACGGAAAGGGCATGGGGCGCATAATATCAACCATCAAGATAACGCGAATGCTGTCGCTGTGATTCGTGACTTCATGGTCATAGCGATCATCAATGATAATGCTTTCACCCATTTTCCAAGTATAGGTCTTGTCAGATACCCTAATAAAAGGAGGGTTGTTTTTGGGGATCGTAATTCCAAGGTGATACCTCAGTATGCCTGCATAAGGGCCCTGATGTGCTGCAAGGCAGACGCCAGGCTCCAGCACAGCGATCGTTACATTAATCGGATCGGGCATGCCTTTGATAAGCTCAAGTAGTTTAGGGCAATCTTTTTGGGCATGGGGGTTGATTTGCCACATGAAAGACACATAGTAGAGTTTCCAGTTTTCAGAAACCTCTTTGGCTCGAATGGGATCAATATCTTTGTAGGCAGTCAAATTTCTGGTTGAGACTAGCTGATCAATTTCTTCTTTAATTTCATCAAAGTGGTCTTCTAATATTTTTGAGTCTGGAAAAACCTTTTTTGAATCCAAAAAAGGCGGGCGCCTGTCCCAGCCTGCATAAGTTAAAAAAAGAGCATTTAAGAGGCTTCTGAAAAAAGCGCTATTCTTACTGATTGATCCCTTCATTTTTCCCTCTCTTAATTTCTAGGTTTTCTGGCAATGATATAGCAGAACTGGCCTATTTTTTGTCTGAGTTTATCCCTGGACTGAATATAGTCATGAATTTTCCCACTTTCTTTTAAAGAGGTTAATTTATTCAGTACCCCATTGAGCTCATCTGGGGTTAATAAGGAAAAATGCGAGTCGCCATCCCTGAATTCTTTCTTATAAAGAGAGTCAGCATCGAAATATCCATTGTGTTGGATGATGGTAGAAGTGGGTACGATTTTTTCTGGGGTGGCATAGCCAAACGTATTGAGTATTTCTACCAATTGATCATCAGATAAAAAGCGTTTTTTCATTCTATCTACGGCAGGCTTAATCAATTCACCCCACCACACGCCATCATCCAATTGTTCGTGAGTGATGGTGTTGATGATCAATCTCCCATTGGGTTTTAAAGCCTTAAGCGCATATTCAAAAAAGCGTCTGTGATTTTTAAAGTTTGTGTCTACTTCATCTATGTGATGAAGCGACTGGTTGCACATAATAGCATCGAATGTATTTTCTTTAAATGGAAGCTCAGAAATATCACATCGAATTAGGTCATCATTTTTCAGGTCTTTTTCTGTATATTTTTCTTTTGCTTTGGCAAGCATTCCCTGGCTAAAATCTGCGGAAATCACATTTGGAATGAATTTTTTTAAAGGGACTGCATAGTTACCTGTACCACACCCTGCATCCAGAACCTTAATATTTTCCAGTTTCTCCTGTATCGTTAGAATGTAGCCAAGGACAATTTCAATACCGACTGCGCTTCTGGTTTTATCATAATTTTTGCTGGTTTCGTCATAGCGCTCATACTTACTCATTTGCTTAACTCCTTGTCGCTGATTTTGATTGCTTCACTGCTGATTAAATTGGGTATGCCATCCTTGATGAGATAGGCGACACCGATCTCTTTTGAGATTAAGCGGTTATTTGCCTCATCATAAATTAGAGGTTGCCTGGTGGTTGGGCAAACAAGATAATTGAGTAGTTCCTTGTTAAACATTTTTAGCGTTCTCCGTTGCTGAGTTGAAGTTAATGATAGATTGTAAAGGTACTGGGGAAAAGCCAAGGCGTTCTTTTATAGCCTGTGTTGTGCGTCCTGCCTCAATGATCTTGTAATTATGTTGTAGGGCATATTGATACAAATTGACATACAACATGGTGTAAGGGCTGTATTCAGTTAAGGAGTAATCCACCCCAAGCGCCCAAAAATGCAGCGTGTCATGGTCTAAAAATACGATACCAGCAGCGACTCGCTGCTCGCCATGCTTGATCTCAAGTACCGTTGCAATGGCATCGCAGCTTTTTAGAAAATTGTACATCGGGCCTTTCGGATAGTAAGCCCCTGTCCCATATTTGTCAGTGGTCTGATGAATCAAATCGACAACCGCTTCTAAATCAGCATCCCGAATGTTGTACCACTTTGCAGAGGAGTCGGTTGCATTGTATTTTCGTATTTGCCTATTTACTTCTTGTCGCCCATGTCTAGGTAGCTTTGCAATAATTTCATCTAAACTGGAGTGTGGAGCTATCTCTGTCCTAAAACGATTCCACATAGGATTGATTTTGTACTCATGCTTGCTAAAAATATCCAAGGGATAGCTTAAGGAATGAGTATCAATATTTAAAACACCGCAGCATTCTATTTGTTCTTTTTGGCGGATTGCTTTCAAAGAGCTCAAGATTTTTTCAATTACGATGTTTTCATGGCCTTTGGCCGCCAAAATTCTTGAATCGCTAACGTGCATAATATGAGAGAAGAGCGCTTTGGTATCAGCAGAAAAATCATAGTTAGTGCTTTGGCTTAGCACTTTGAAGGTGTCTACATTTTTTTGTAGGTATAAAGGGAGAAAGCCAACAATATCATCCTTGTGTTTAACAACGATGTAGAATGTTTTTAAGGTAGGAAGCAACGGAAATTGCTCAACAGCATTTAAAAGTTCCCAGCTATAAAATACAGATGCCCCCACAGATTTTTGAAATTTTTCGTATGGAGCGTGTTCAATGCTCTTAAGACCTTCAAAAACAGAAACTTCAAAACTCAAGATCGCCCCCTAGCTAATTTATATTCTATGGTGTCGTGATTTAATAAATCAATGGCACTACCTCAAGC
Organism: Caedibacter taeniospiralis; assembly: GCF_002803295.2. Lineage (GTDB taxonomy): Bacteria > Pseudomonadota > Gammaproteobacteria > Francisellales > Francisellaceae > Caedibacter > Caedibacter taeniospiralis. The sequence continues at coordinate 86,730 of NZ_PGGB02000005.1, forward strand.
AAGCACAGGTAAGTAACCACAAGATTTTAATCTCTTCGGGATATATTTCCCGCTGCTTGCGGCAGGGAGTTTCATTTGAGCCCAGTTTTCAAATTTATTATGATTTTTTGCAAAAAAGCAATCAAATGGAAATGAAACTTAGGAGCGAATTCTAGCGTAAAACGTAAGGCAATACAAAACAAAAATTAGGTTTTTGCTATTTCAGGGAAGTGTAAGAAAAAGTGATGAAGGTGTTGTTTAATTCCTGTAAATATTGTAATTTTATGGCAGTTCGCACAAACTTGGCATAGCTCAGGTAAAGAGATAACGAAGTGATTAAGATTCAACTTAATTAGGGAAGCACAATGCTGTGAAAATGTGCGTAAATTACGTTGGTCAAAGGGCGTGATCTGTGCCCATATTGCCAAGCCCTGTCAGAAGAGATTATGAAGAGAAGGAGAGTGGGGAAAAGCATGTTCTGTCCACGTTATCGTTGCGAACGATGTCATCAGGACTTTGATGACTTAACTAATAGCATTTTCACAGCGTGCCATCAACCCCTGAGGGTGTGGATTTTACGCCTTTATTTTATGGGTTTAAAGTTATCCAATGAGCAGATTGCAAAGAAGTTTGTGTATAATGCAAGAAAAAAGAGAAAGGTCTTACCTGACCACTCTTTAGAGGCTTTTTTATGTAGAAAACCAACATTGGAGAAAGCATGACCATCACCTCCCTGAAACACCAAAAGAACCATCTAAAAAATTAAAGGAACTGCTTTACAGCTCGGAATTAAAATTTTTTATGGAGTCTCATAGTGCATTAAGTGCCAAAATTGCAGAGGATGCAGGATTTGAGGCTTTATGGGCCTCACGTCTCTCCATTTCTGCTTCAATGGGGTTAAGTGATAGAAACGAAGCCTCTTGGACACAGGTTCTAGAGGTAGTTGAGTTTATGGCTGACCATACTAAAGTTCCTATTTTAATGGATGGCGACACTGGCTTTGGCAACTTCAATAATGTGCGCCGTTTAGTGAAAAAGCTCTCCCAAAAAGGAGTGGCTGGGGTATGCCTGGAAGATAAGCTATTTCCAAAGCTTAATTCTTTCTTAGGGGATGGTCAGGAATTAGCAGATATTGAAGAGTTCAGTGGAAAAATTAAAGCTGCCAAAGATAGCCAACTGCATGATGATTTTTGTGTGGTAGCACGTACTGAAGCGCTTGTTGCAGGTCATGGCATGGACGAAGCTTTGAAGCGTGCAGATCGTTTTCATGCTGCTGGTGCAGATGCCATCTTGATTCATTCTAAAAAAGATACGGGAGACGAGGTGCTAGAATTTTGTAAACGGTGGGAGAATCGTTGCCCTGTCGTGATCGTGCCGACAAAATACTACAAAACTCCCACCACCACTTATCGGGAAGCTGGCGTGTCAACTGTAATTTGGGCTAACCATAGCTTGCGTGCGTCTATTGCAGCGATGAAGCGTGTAACTTCTCTGAATTAAAAAAGAAGAAGCTGTTTCTGGTATTGAGCATGAAATTGCCTCTCTTCACGATGTGTTCTCATTAACAAATGAATTTGAAGTGCAGGAAGCTGAAAGAAAATACGGTATGCCATCATGATTTGTCCAGAATATTTTACCAATGCTCTCATTGATCGTGGCGTGCAATTTTTCACAGGGGTGCCTTGCTCCTATTTAACCCCATTGATCAATGAGGTCATCGCTACCGAGGTCACGGATTACGTGATTGCTTCAAGCGAAGGAGATGCCCTTGCTATGGCTTCAGGAGCATGGCTCGCTGGCAAATTAGGATTGGTGATGTGTCAAAATTCAGGACTTGGCAACATGATTAATCCTTTAACATCATTAAATGCCCCTTTTAACATTCCCGTTTTGCTATTGATCACGTGGAGAGGCAAGCCTGGTGAGCCCGATGAGCCTCAGCATGAGGTAATGGGGAAAATTACAACAGGTCTTTTAGATTTAATGGGGATTCAATGGAGCTATTTTCCCGAGACTGAAGCCGAGGTTTTGGCATCCTTGGATAAAGCCATGTCAGTCATGGGCAATGCCCATTGTCCTTATGCCCTCATTTTACAAAAGGACAGTTTCAAAACAGGAAAGCCAGCGCCTAAAGTGGTTGAAGATGCGCACTTGCCAACTCGTGAGGAAGTATTGAGCACTTTCTTAAAATCTTTGCCCGATGAGGTCTCTGTGATTGCAACCACAGGAAAAACAGGACGGGAGCTATACACGTTGCAAGATCATTCAAAGCATTTCTACTGCGTAGGCTCAATGGGCTATGCTAATGCTTTAGCTCATGGAGTGGCCTTAAATAGCAAAAAACCAGTGTTTGTGATTGATGGTGATGGAGCAGCGATTATGCATCTTGGAAATCTCACCAGTATTGGTGCCAGTGCGCCGAGTAATTTAGTACATGTTATTTTAGATAATGGAACGTATGATTCTACAGGGGCTCAAGCTACCGTTTCGGAGTACGTCGATTTTGCAGCATTAGCCAAAAGTTTGGGCTATAAAAAACAATTTCGCTGCTCTTCGCTAAGGGATTTTTCAAATGCTTTGAAAACCGTAGATTCTGGTGGACCTGCATTAATTCATTTGAAAATAAAAAGCGGTTCAATGAAAAATTTAGGGCGTCCAGCGGTTAAGCCGCATGAAATTGCTCGTCGGTTACGTCAACACATTCAGAAAATGGAACAAGGGGAATAGTTTATGCCAGAAATGATTAAAAAAGCCAAGCTCAATCCAAGCTTGTTAAACCTACAAATTTACGCTTCTAAAGCTATTTCCTTAGAGGTCAAAAAGAACCCTGACATAGTGGGGCTAAGCTTTGGTGAGCCAGAGTTTGGTCCCCCCCCTTATGCCCTAAAAGACATTGAAGATAAAGACCTTTCTATCGGCAACTTTTTAAACGCGGTAAAGCGCTATGAGGACCCGAAAGGATCATTAGAGCTTAGGCAGGCTATCGCTGCTTGGTATAAGCAGCGTTACAATTTAGATGTGAACCCTGAGAAAGAAATTATGGTGACACACGGAGGGGTTGAGGCCATTACCCTAGCCATTTTGTCTACCAGTGAAGTGGGTGATATCATTGCGGTGACGGACCCCTCTTACATGCTTTATTCTCGAACGATTACAACCCTAGAGCGTAAGTGCCATACGATTCATCGTCCAGTAGGCGGGTATGAATATAAGAAAATTCTGGAAGATAAAGCTATTCTGCAGTCAGACTTTGCCAAAGCAAAAACGATCATTATTAATTCACCAGAAAATCCTTCTGGGTATGTGGTTGATCCTACTGAATGGGAAATGATTGCCGATTACTCCAAAAAAATGGGGCTATGGGTCATTCATGATGAGGTTTACGATACAATGGCGTTCGAGCGAAAGCACATTCCATTTCGAGCTAGTTGTTCTTTGCCACCCTATTCAATTATGATCAACAGCTTTTCTAAAAAATTTGGTATTCCAGGCTTACGTATTGGCTGGATAGTCGCAAATGAAGAGGTAATTAATTTAGCGAGCAAGATTCATGACTATATGTATCTTGGGGTCAATATTCAGTATGAAAAAATTGCAACTCGCTTACTGTCTGACCAAAGAAATATGGAATGGCTGGCAGGCATTACTCAGAAAATAAAGCAACGCGCAGAAAAAGCAATGCACGTTCTGGGTGAACAGCAAGGGTTTTCCTGGCCTCGTCTGCCTCTTGGCGCAATGTTTCTTTTCCCGAATGTGCGTGCTTTGTATGATAAAATGCCTGAAGCCTATCGGTCAAAAGGTGTAGTTGTAGGGGATGCTGTAGCACAATATTTGATGAAAGAGAAAAAAGTGGCTGTCGTGCCTGGTTCAGTGTACGGTTCGGAAAGCAGTGAGCATGTACGCCTGGTATTGTGTACAACTGATAAAGAGTTTGATCTTGCGCTTGACCGCCTTCAAGCTTAAGGGCGTCAATCATGAAAACTGAAAAAAATTCCTTGATCGAACAAGGATTTGCTCATTTTAAAAACGCGCTGCATCCTTCTGCATTTTCTGCTTTGAGTGAGGAATATGAACGTCTGGTTGTAAGAGCGCGAGAAATTATAGCTCACACTAAGAAAGAAAATATCAGTTTGGGAGATTATTACCAGCAGCATGATGGCGAAATTATTGTTGTACCTGAAGCGGAGCAACCGACCGAGCCTTGCCGTTTTGAATATATTGCGCATTGTTCAAAGCGTTTAAATGATGAGGTTGTTCAGTATGTGAAAGATTTAATTGAAACGCTAACTGGCGAGTCATTTGTACTGTTTAAAGATAAGTGCAATCTTAAAAATCCAGGAGGCGGTGCTTTTCCTCCACACCAGGATATTACTGCATATCGCCATTTCAAGCCAAAGTTCCATATTACTGCGGCAGTCATGCTGGATGACTCAACCGTAGAAAATGGTTGTTTGGAAATGGCAAGTAATTATCACCAAAGTCTTGGGACTCAAGCATTAGGCATTCTGGATTTTTATGAGGGAGGTCCTCGCAATGGAGACATTAAGGATGAGATTAGTCAGCAATTTGATTGGAGGTCTATTCCAGCGGCGCCTGGTGATGTAGTGCTTTTTAATTCCTTTGTGCCACATCGATCAGCAAAGAATACTTCGCAAAAGAGTCGACGGAATTTCTTTTTTACTTTTAATGTGGCTCGAGAAGGCAACTGGTATGAGCATTATTATGCTGCAAAAAAGCTGGACTTTAATAATCCGATGTTTCATGTTTCGACCCCAACGCAGCATCGAGGCAAGTAAATGAGTAAACAGGCACGTTTATTTACCCCAGGACCTTTAAATACTTCACAACAGGTTAAGGCATCGATGCAGATTGACCTTGGAAGCCGTACCGAGACACTTGCCGATTTGACTCAGAATATTCGGAATGAGCTTGAGTCTATTGCTGAATGCGGGAAAGAGTGTACCTCTGTTCTGTTGCAGGGAAGCGGCACTTTTGCTGTGGAGGCAATGCTAAGTACGTTGATTCAGGCAGATGATTGTGTATTGGTCATATCTAATGGTGTATATGGTGACCGGATGGCTAAAATATGCCAGATACATGGACTGCCTTTTTTTGTCTTGCAGCAGGACCCAGCGGCTCCGATTCAGCTTGATGAGGTTGAGAAATTTCTCAAAAATGAGCCATGCATCACACACATTGGGGTGGTTCAATTTGAGACTGCTGTAGGGATATTGAATAATATCGACGCTTTACTAGTTTTAGCTGAGCAGCATGCTTGCAAAGTTTTGGTGGATGCAATGAGTTCCTTTGGAGCATTACCATTGCCCTATCAAAGTACTGCTTTGGTTGCGGTAGTATCTTCGGCGAATAAATGCCTACATGGAGTGCCTGGGTTAGCATTTGTCCTAGTCCGCTTGGAAAGCCTATTGCGTTCTCGCGTAACCCGCTCATTAAGTTTAGATTTAAAGGCTCAGTGGAAATCTTTTGAAGATCAGCATCAATGGCGTTTTACTCCACCCACGCATTGTTTGCTTGCTTTTCAACAAGCTTTATTGGAGTTTAAGCAGGCAGGTGGCATGCAGGCTCGCCTCAAAAAATATCAAGCACTCAATGAGCAATTGATAGCGGGATTAGAGCAGCTTGGCATCTATCCCGCTATTCCAGAATCATACCGTGTCCCGATGATTACGACCTTTTTGCTCAAGAACATCAAAATCAATTTTAATGATCTGTACACTGCCTTGTTTGAGCAAGGATTAGTGATTTATCCTAGCAGTTTTCTGGCAGAAAAAAGCTTTCGGGTCGGGTGCATTGGCGAACTTGATGCGAGAGATATCGAGAGATTAGTTTCTGCGATTAAACAGGTACTTTTACAAAATGAAAAATAACCGTATTACAGGTCCCACTGATTTGCCCCCTGAGGTAAGAAATGCAATCAATCAACAGATGATCAGTCATCGCAGTGACGAATTCAAAAGTGTTTTTGCCAGAGCTTCTAAGAAACTTCAAACGCTTCTGCATTCCAAAAATATCCCTTTGTTTTTAAGCTGCTCAGGTACAGGTGGATTAGAGGCTGCAATTTTAAATACCCTGCAGAAAGGAAACCGAGTGCTTGTGCTGAGTGCAGGATATTACGGGGATTTATTTGCTCAAATAGCAAAAAAGCACTTAGGTGAGCATGTGATGACCCATCAAGTTACGCCAGGCACAGCAATTAGTCCTGAGAAAGTGAAGGAGATTCTTCAGGAGCAAGATTTTGATGCGGTCTTGCTAACACATAGTGAAAGCTCAACTGGAGTTTCAAATCCCGTGCCAGAATTAGCTGAGTTGATTCGGCAATACTCGAATGCTTTAATTCTGGTGGATGCGATTAGCAGTGTAGGCACAACTGAAATTAATATGGAAAAATGGGGTGTGGATGTCATTGTTACTGTCCCACAAAAGGGTCTAATGGCCCCGCCAGGCTTATCCATGATCGCGATAAGTGACCGAGCTATGGATATTGTGAACAGTGGCTGCGCTCTAGGTTCTTTTTATTTTGATTTTAAACGTGCTTATGAGGCTACATTAAAGAATCAACCTGCCTTTACCCCTGCAATGTTTTCTGTTTGGGGGATTGATGCAACTTTAGATTTGATCGAAGCTGAGGGTTCTCAGCAGGTTTTTGCTAGGCACAAGCGATTATCATTATGCTGTCAAAATGGTGTTCTTGCTGCTGGTTTTACACTTTTTGCAGAGAAAGATTTTCGTGCTCCTGGCATTACCTCTTTTCGCGTGCCTGCCTCCACCTCTTCTCATGCACTACAAAAATATCTGGAAGAAAAACATCAAATTTTTGTAGGTGTGGGTGTAGGGTCTTGGGAAAGTGAAGTAATTCGTGTTGGTCACATGGGGTGGGTCTTTGATCAAGACATTGAATCGGTTTCGCAAGCCTTAGCTGAAAGTTGTCTTTAATTTTTATTGACCCTCTGCTGTGATAACAGCATAACTGTCAATCACAGGACTAGCATCAATAATGTACGGTTCTGTCGCAGAGGTGCGACACGAAGTCGCATATTAGTGCTGCTTCCCACGTTAAGAGGAAGCCATCTGTGCCACCAGATGAGCCTACCGATCTGAATAAAGAGCGATCGGAACAATGTAATGAAGCGCAGTAATGCGCGGGGTGAGAATCGCAAGAGGACAACCCTCCTGATAACCATAGATCGGGTGAGTGCTAGGCAGTTAGTATGGCGAATATAGGTGAATCTACGTAGAAAGSGTCATCCGCAAAGAGCGTAAGTGGTTGAGACGCTCTAGCCAAAACGGCACTGAAGGATGGTAAGGGGGTCGTATTCTTCCCTTTCGTGGTCAATATATCCTTCCGCTTTACAGTAGGCGCCTAAGCTAACATGCACAATATGCGGAACGTGGGAACCTCGTACTGCTCCTGTTATCAGGGAGGTGAGCTGTGAGGTTCACTGTGAGCAGTGCGGGATTGGGATGCTGGAAAAAGCGAAGGTCTGGTTGTAATGATCAGGATAGGGGTTTAAACGTCACCCAACACGAAAGTGTGCCCACGTCCAGCGGGTCTCTCGTTGCAAGAGAGTTTGTAGAACCTGAATATAAGGAAAAGCAAATGACGGCTAAATCTGATTTAACTGGTGCATCCTTAGCATGGAACTTTATCGACTGGAAGGTTATAGAGCGTCATGTCAACAGGCTGCAAATGCGTATTGCAAAGGCTACCASAGAAGGAAAACACGGTAAGGTTAAAGCTTTGCAGTGGATTCTGACTCACTCGTTTTATGCCAAATTACTGGCAATCAAACGAGTCACTAGCAATAAAGGAAGCGAGACAGCAGGGGTAGATAAAGAGTTGTGGAAATCAGATAAACAAAAGACAATCGCGGTGATTCGACTGAAGCGACGTGGTTACCAACCACAACCGTTAAGGAGGATATACATCCCCAAGAAAAACGGCAAACAAAGACCTTTAGGCATTCCCTGTATGATTGATCGGGCACAACAGGCATTACATCTGCTTGCCTTAGAGCCTGTATCAGAAACGATGGTAGATAAGAATGCCTATGGGTTTCGACCCAAAAGGTCGGCAGCTGATGCCATTGAGCAATGTTTTAAAACACTGTGTAGAAG
>NZ_PGGB02000006.1:0-99 GCF_002803295.2 Caedibacter taeniospiralis
TAACGACCACGACAGACTATCTGCTTTGTTTTTTCTGACCAGCATTGCCTTTATTTGGGCTTATCGCCAGGGGGATATCGCGCTCACGAAAAAACTTCT
>NZ_PGGB02000006.1:195-95581 GCF_002803295.2 Caedibacter taeniospiralis
GCCAAAGAAAATCATCGCTTCATTGCGGCTGATATTTAGGCGAAATATTTCTCAGGCTGAGGAAAGGCGATATTTAGGTGTCATGTAGTGTGGTTGACGACATAAGCGATAACCAACCCTTAATTTAGATGAATATCTAAACAACTTTTCTAGTTCTTGGCGATCTTCTTTGGATACTAATTCTATATTTCTACGTAGGATTAATATGGCAAGTTTTAGCTCTTTATAACGCTCATCACTTAATTTTTTACGCAACCTAGCAAGCTCTGATTTGCGTATATCAACAAGGCATTGTCTATACTTTTTAGCAACATGAAATCGATCAACTATTACTGGAACTCTCCTTAAAGCCTCCAGAGAAGCATTAATATAACTTTCGTTCATATCACAACAAGTACCTTCAATTGTAGGTTTCAATCTCGATGGAATTTGCTTCAAGAATGCTTTAACTGTCGCTTTTTCTCGACTTTTGAGCACAGCAATAATGCGCACTTTATCATTGAAGCGAGAGGTAATAATAGTTAGGTAATCACTGTATCCTTTTCTAATTGCAACTTCATCAATGCCAATTAATCCAAGTCTTGTGTAGTTGCTCCAGTCAGCTTTTTTGGATACATTGGCTTCAAGGATGCGACCAATGGTGTCGGCACTTATATTTTCTTTGATAGCTACATCCTCCAATGTAGTATTGACCAACAATAGCATCAGATAATCTAAATAAGCCTTGGTGTATCTGCTTTTATAGTCATACCAGCTTAGACGCTGGTTTGTAGTTGGGTGTTCATCACAACTTTCGCATATACCTCGTTTGGCTTTTATGCGCAAATAACACTCATATCCATTCATTGGCAAATGACGAATCTCACGCATCTCTGCACACCCATTTGAGGTAGTAGGTCCGTTGCATATCCGACACTTTACCTCATCAGTTGTACTTTCAACATCAATATAAATTTTATTACCAACTATTTTATAACCAGTAACTTGAGTGTCAGGAAGGTTGAGTAAATCATTCAAAAATTGATGCATTTTAGTAAGCACATAAAAATATTCAATTCCTTCATTTTACTGGCTTAAACACTCTTTTTCAACACCACATTTATTGCGGGAGAACCCCCTTTTGTGCAACTTCTATTTTAAAAAATGCTTGCAAGTGCATGAGTAAAGGTTGTAAGGTATCCATTGATAAGCCGCCACTGAGTTGATTTTTGCAGCCCTAAGATGCAGGGATAGTCTGCGGTTTGCAGCTCATCAGTAGCAAATGCTTATAAAATTTGGGAAAGTTAAGTTATCAATATTGACCATGTTTACATGGAATACTGGAAACTATGAATAAAGAGTATGCAAAACAGATAATTAATCAAGCCACGCCTACTTTCATTGGTCAACAGTTAGTAAATGCAAACACCGTGGCAGATACATTTAGGACTTACTATACAGTAGTAGCCGCCAATCAAAAGAAAACAAATGCACCAAATTACGCCTATGGACATTAAAGAAATTCGGGCTAAATCGATTGTCACAAAATCCAAATTGCCAGGCGCTGATTACGTCATCAATCCTTACGTAGGCTGTCAATTTGCCTGCACCTATTGTTATGCCAGTTTTATGGGGCGCTTTGTCAATGAACCTCTGGAAAATTGGGGGAATTATCTTTACGTCAAAATTAATGCAGTGGAATTATTTAGGTCAGAATACAAACAACTTAAATCGATTGATAACCACCCACCAAGGCTTATGTTAAGTTCCGTGACAGATTGTTATCAAGGAGCTGAAAAACAATATGAATTGACGCGTGGTATCTTAGCTCACTGCAATGAACAGCAATTTTCTGGTTTGATTAGTATATTGACCAAATCACCATTGGTACTTCGTGATGTGGATATTTTGAAAAATCTGCCTAATGTTGAAGTGGGTCTCACGGTCACATCGACAGAAGATAAAATCAGTCGCTTTTTAGAAATACACGCGCCTAGTGCAAAACGGCGATTTGATACCTTAGCCAAACTGAATGAGCAAGGCATTCAGACTTACGCCTTCATCGGACCACTCTTGCCTCACTTTCGATATGACGCAAAAAGTCTGGGTGAATTTATAAGCGCGTTGGCTGATACAGGCGTCAAAGCCGTCTACGTAGAACACATGAATTTAAAATCCTATATTCTTAAACGCGTGAATCCACAGCTTGCCGACAGTACACCAGAAATACAGGGGTTATATAAACAAGCTAAACTTCAGCCACATCGAGACGCATTGCAGCAAATGATTCTACCTTTATTGGACAAGCATGGCTTACAACTTAAACTGAATGAAGTGATCTACCATCAAGCATAAAGTGGATCCATTTTTTTAAACGTTGCACTTTCTGCTTTGTCTCCATTGAAGTATGCCCGTATTTTACAATGTCCAAAATTATCCGCGGCATGATTCATAAACATTTTGGCTTTATCACTACTTAATATTTCTTTCATGGATTGATCAACCAGATTACCCAACACCATCGATAAGAAACGCAGAAGAGTTGATAAAAATTCAGATGACAATATGGCTAAAATAGCTGTAATTCCTGACCTTAACCAAAGATTACCTCAACAGATTTCAGCCAGGATTAATCAAAAACAGCTAAAGTCGAGTTTAATTGTAAAGGGTAAATTATGCAACCAGATAATCAATAATTCCCCTGGCTCTACGCCAGAACGAATAATAGCAAGCCCCTCCTTACTGATGGCATCAATCACGATATGACGCTTATCCACTTTATTACCTTTGCTGATGAACAGATAAAAGCCATTGTCATCACTTTTGATATAGTTCTGATCAACAGTAATGACCGATCTCTCAGGATCGATGATCTGAGTAGGACCCTTGAAATTTATGCAAGCAATGCTTCCAATTTCTCAAACTGCGCCATTAGTTTGCTTTGTACCATCTGGTACTCCTGAAGCTTTTCCTTTTCTTTAAGCACCACATCTTCTGGCGCATTAGCGACAAATTTTTCATTCGTCAACTTACTCATCAAACGTGAAATTTCTTTCTCTAGCTTTTCCTGCTCTTTTTTAAGGCGCGCCTGTTCGGCTGATACATCGATGAGTCCAGCTAAAGGAATATGCAACTCCATGCTGTCAACCAGACTTGTCGCTGACATCGGTACCTCATCGCTCACCATAATGTCAGAAACTTTTGCCATAGACTCTATAAGTGATTTTGTCGCTTCGAGTTTTATCAACTCATCGGTAGTTGCATTTTTAATATAAAGCGGAATACTTAAACCTGGCTTGATATTCATCTCAGATCGTATTGTACGGATGGTAACAATGACTTTTTTGAGCCACTCAACTTCGCTTGCTGCCTTTTCATTGACAAGATTTTCATCAAATAACGGAAATGAACTCACCATAATCGAGGTTGACTCATCTAGAGTGAACCCTTTGACCTGAGTAAATATTTCCTCGGTAATAAACGGAATAATCGGATGCGCTATGCGCAGTATTCTATCCAGCACACTGACCAGGGTATATTGCACAGCATGCCTGCGTGCCAGGGTAATGTCAGCATCACCAAGTGTTGCCTTGGCAAACTCAAGATACCAGTCACAATATTGATTCCAGACAAATTCATAAATGCTTTGCGCCAACAAATCAAAACGATAATTGGCAATATGTTTATGCACTTCAGCCACTATATTATTTAGTTCATGCCAGATCCACTGCTCCGCTGCCCCCATTTCATATTGATTACTTTCTCGATGGTAGCCATCTAGATTCATCATCACAAAGCGTGAGGCATTCCATAGTTTATTACAAAAATTGCGATAACCTTCCATGCGCGATACATCAAAACAAATATCGCGAGAAGTGGAAGCCAATGCAGTAAAGGTAAAACGTAGTGCATCCGTCCCATAAGCTTCAATGCCTTCAGGGAAATGTTTGCGCGTTTGTTTTTCCACTCTGGTCTTCATTTGCGGCTGCATTAAACTTTGTGTTCTTTTAGCCACCAAATCCTGAAGTGTGATACCATCGATCAAATCCACAGGATCAAGTACATTTCCCTTGGACTTAGACATTTTTTGTCCTTCTGCATCACGAATAAGTCCCGTAATATAAATGTCTTTAAAGGGGATTTCTTTCATAAAATAAAGCCCAAACATCATCATGCGGGCAACCCAGAAAAAGATAATATCAAACCCGGTAACAAGCACACTCGTGGGATAATATTTTTTAAGTTCTGCCGTTTTATGCGGCCAGCCTAAGGTTGAAAATGGCCAAAGTGCCGCAGAAAACCAGGTGTCAAAAACATCTTCATCCTGATGCAGTTTTAGTCCCAAAGATAGCCCATATTTCGCGCGCACATCGACTTCTGATTCCCCGACATAGATATTTCCATTATCATCATACCAGGCGGGAATGCGATGCCCCCACCACAACTGACGGGAAATGCACCAGTCCTGTAAATCACGCATCCATGAATAATACGTATTTTTCCAGTTATCGGGAACAAAACGGACCGCACCATTTTCCACGACTTCAAGCGCAGCCTTTCCCAGTTCACTTGCCTTAACAAACCATTGTTTGGTTAAGTAGGGCTCAAGAATAACCCCTGTTCTATCTCCCCTGGGCACTTTTAACGTATGCGGCTCCACCTTAATCAATAAACCTTGTTGCTCCATATCAAGAACGACTTGCTTACGCGCCTCAAAACGATCTAACCCCTGGTAGTTTTGAGGGGCATTGTGATTCATTTTCGCTTCATCCGTTAAAATATTAATCATGGCTAGATTATGGCGTTTACCAATTTCATAGTCATTAAAGTCATGCGCGGGCGTGATTTTCACGCACCCTGTACCAAATAACATATCCACATAATCATCGGCAATAATCGGAATTTCGCGTTCCGTTAATGGCAGTTTTACCATTTTACCAATCAGGTCTTTATAACGCTCATCGTCAGGATTAACGGCAACAGCAACGTCTCCCAGCATCGTTTCGGGTCTCGTTGTCGCAATCTCAATCTGCCCATTGCCATCGACAAGTGGATAGGCAAAATGCCATAAAAAACCTTTCTCTTCTTCTTGCACAACCTCTAAATCCGACACGGCAGTCAGTAGCACAGGATCCCAGTTGACCAGACGTTCACCGCGATAGATTAACCCATCTTCATAAAGTTTAATAAAACAGGTTTTCACTGCTTGCGATAGACCATCGTCCATGGTGAAGCGCTCGCGTGACCAATCACAAGACACACCCAAGCGGCGCATTTGTTTGCCAATTGAGCCACCAGAATATTCCTTCCACTGCCAGATTTTCTCAACAAATTTTTCACGTCCCAAATCGTGGCGTGTAATACCTTCGGCATGTAAATTTCTCTCAACGACCATTTGTGTCGCAATGCCTGCGTGATCTGTCCCTGGTTGCCATAGGGCATCACGACCCATCATGCGATGGTATCTCGTTAATAGATCCATTAGAGTATGTTGAAAACCATGTCCCATATGCAAAGTACCCGTGATATTGGGTGGCGGCAACATAATCGTGTAAGGAGTGACAGTGGTTTGCCCGCATCTAAATAAGCCTTTTTTCTCCCACTGCTCATAACATTGCTGTTCAAGTAACTTAGGATCATAATTTCTTTGCATTTCTGACATGTAAAACGCCTTATCCTTAAATAGCCAAATCGAAAGTGAAGGTCGCATTTTATCACAGCGAGCAGGATTAAGTTCAAGGAAATTTTATTAAAAATTAAGGCTTAGACAAAATTTCGTCCTCCTGATCTCAACCTAAGTTATTTTACAGATTTCTAGCCAAGCCCATTCATTTTTTGCTACAATCGCCTGCGTTACAGAAAGTGCGTAACTCCAGTAACTTAAAAAAACACTAAGGACCTCTTACAATGTCTGAACAATATATTTATTCGATGCACCGAGTCGGCAAAGTAGTGCCGCCTAATCGCTATATTCTAAAAGATATTTCACTGTCATTTTTTGATGGTGCAAAAATTGGCGTGTTAGGTTTAAATGGCTCTGGTAAGTCGACACTTTTGCGCATTATGGCGGGACTTGATACCGAGATTATTGGTGAAGCAGCACCACGCAAAGGAATTAAAATCGCTTATTTGCCACAGGAGCCACAGCTTGACCCAAGCAAAGATGTCAAGGGCAATGTTGAAGAAGCCGTGGCTGATCTAAAGGCATTGGTGGTCCGTTTTGACGAGATCAGCATGAAATTCTGCGAGCCCATGTCTGATGATGAGATGAATAAACTCCTAGCTGAGCAGGGTGAGTTACAGAATAAAATTGATACCGCTGGTGCCTGGGAGATTGATCGCAAACTTGAGATTGCGGCTGACGCTTTGCGCTTACCCCCATGGGATGCTGACGTGTCAAAGCTTTCAGGAGGCGAGGTGCGTCGTGTTGCTTTATGCAAATTGCTCTTATCTTCTCCCGATATTCTACTTTTGGATGAGCCCACCAACCACTTGGATGCTGAAAGTGTTGCCTGGCTTGAGCGCTTCTTACAGGAATACAAGGGAACTGTCGTTGCGATCACCCATGATCGTTATTTCTTAGATAACGTAGCCGAGTGGATACTTGAACTTGATCGCGGTGAAGGTATTCCGTTTAAGGGGAATTACTCAAGCTGGCTAGAGCAAAAAGAAGCACGTCTTGCTCAAGAAGAGAAAAAACAAACTGCTCACCGAAAAGCGCTACAACAAGAGCTTGAATGGGTGCGTCAAAACGCCAAGGGTCGTCAAGCCAAGTCAAAAGCACGTCTGGCACGCTTTGATGAGTTAAGTTCACAAGAATTCCAGGAGCGCAATGCCACCCAAGATTTATACATCCCGCCAGGACCGCGCTTGGGCAATAAAGTCATCAATATTCAAAAAATCAGCAAGGGATTTGGCGATAGATTGCTCATTAACGGCTTAGATTTTGAAGTACCCGTGGGTTCTATTGTCGGGATTATTGGTCCAAATGGCGCAGGTAAGTCCACCTTTTTTAAGATGATTTCTGGTATTGAAACGCCTGACGCTGGCGATATCGAGTTTGGTGAAACCGTTGAACTTGCTTACGTCAATCAGTCACGTGATGCCTTAGATGGCAATAAAACCGTGTGGGAAGAAATCTCTGATGGTCTTGACGTCATTACAGTCGGCAAATATACCATTCCATCGCGTCAATATGTTGGACGCTTTAACTTCAAGGGAACCGATCAGCAGAAATTTATTCATCAGTTATCAGGAGGGGAACGCAATCGCGTGCATTTAGCCAAGCTCTTACGTAAGGGTGGCAATGTGATTTTACTTGATGAACCTACCAATGATCTCGATGTTGAGACATTACGCGCACTTGAAGAAGCCATCTTGACTTTCCCTGGTTCCATTATGATCATCTCACATGATCGCTGGTTCCTGGATCGCGTTGCAACACATATTCTTGCCTTTGAGGGGGAAAGTAATGTTGTATGGTTTGAGGGTAACTACGAAGCTTACATTGAAGATAAGAAAAAACGTCTAGGCGATGATTCTGTCGATCCTCATCGCATTAAATATAAAAAAATCACAGCAAAATGAGCGCCAGCAGACTCCGCCAAGGGCTGCTATTACCGCAGTTCAATCTTTCAAAATCCCCACGAACTTCTTCCCCATAAAACCTGTAAAATGATTTACGATGGGTATAGCGATAAATAGAAATATGCGCAATTTTCTAGTAAGTCATTTAGGCTTTAGGTAGGATGATTAGCAGTTTTATCTAAGTTCTATTTCAGCGATGAAAAATGAGAAAAAAGCACTAATAGCATTACTGATCACCGTGATTTTGTGGGCGTCTGCTTTTGTTGGCATACGCTATGTGATGGAGGTGTTTACTGCAGGAGGGTTGGCATTATCACGTTATTTTGTGGCATCTGTCGCAGTCATTGTGCCATTTGTGCTGGTAAAAAATAAAAAAATGCCTCAAATAAAGGATCTAATCCTATTTGCCATATTGGGTTTCTTTGGGTTTTTCAGCTATAACGTGCTGCTTAATGAGGGCGAGAAGACGGTGAGCGCTGGCTTGGCGAACTTCATTGTAGCTCAGCTGCCCATTATCGTCGCTATTTTGGCAATAGTCTTTTTTAAGGAGCGGATTAATCGTTATGGGGTGCTGGGCTTTATTGTTAGTCTGTCAGGCATTCTTGTGATTTTGTTATCAAGTGAGCACGACGCACAGCACACTGGAATTCTTTTGGTGTATGGAGCGACATTTGCAAACGCTACATATTCATGTATGCAGAAAAAACTGTTATCACGTTACCATCCAATTGAGGTAGTAAGCTACTGTATATGGTTTGGGACACTCGCGCTGATGCTTTATTTACCTGAAGCTCTAAGCAAAATCACCATAGCGGACTGGTCGCATTTATTAGTGATTATCTATATGGGTATTTTTCCTGGTGCAATTGCTTATTTATTATGGGGCTATGCGTTTAAATACATCAAAGCAACAGCCGCCTCAAGCGCTTTGTATATGGTGCCTATTTTCACCCTGATATTGGCAGCTGTTTTTTTAGCAGAAATCCCCAATGTGGGGGCGGTTATCGGTGGGATCATTGCTGTAATAGGCTCCCTTGTGATTAGTCGTTACGGGGTTTGTGTGCCGCGAAAAAATCAATGAATCAGGTGCAAATCCTTGTGTTTAAAATGATGATTTGGAACAATAGCCCGCATGAGTGGACAGTTAAACGATAGCTTACGACGATGATGCAGCAGAAAATGGGGTTAAAAGGACGGATTCTGCATATGCTTTTATTTGAATTTGTGGCACTTGTGATCGTTATCCCCCTGTCATACTTTGTACTCAATAAAAATTCTGTATCCTTAGGTATTCTCGCGGTTATTCTCGCCATTGCGGCTATGCTGTGGAATTTTATCTATAACTGGCTGTTTGATATAGTTGAAAACAAGTTAGGAGGTATACGTTTCAAGCGTAACCTTTGGCTTAGGACCGTACATGCTTTGTTGTTTGAGTTAAGCCTTTGTTTGGTAAGCGTGCCATTTGTGATCATGTTGTTACATTTGCCCTTTTTGGCGGCGTTTACGGTGAACCTGGGTTTTATATTCTTTTACTTGTGCTATGCGCTTGTTTTTAATTATATTTACGATCAGATTTATGTGAAATATTTAAATCTTCAATTCAAGAAAAATAAGGGACTTAAGAATGGTTAACGCGCAAATTTGTTTTTTGGGTGGCGGCAATATGGCAATGAGCATTATTGCAGGTTTAGTGAGTGATGGTGTTTCGCCAAAATCAATCACTGTGGTTGATAGACATCAGGAAAAGTTAGAGAGTTTAAATCAACTTTTTCACGTGAAAACAACTGTAGATCTGACAAGTGCGGTTAAAGCTGCAGATATTCTCATACTTTGCGTTAAGCCTCAGTCGCTAAAAGAGCTTATTTTGTCGATCAAGAGTGAACTAAACAGGCAAAGCAAGCCCTTATTTGTCTCGATCGTGGCAGGCATTACGCTCGCGCAAATTAAAAATTGGCTAGTGAGTGATTATGCCCTTGTCAGAGCGATGCCAAACACCCCAAGTCTTATTGGTTGCGGCGCTAGTGCGCTCTTTGCCAATGAGCATGTATCGCGCCAGCAAAAAGAAATGGCAGAGCAAATTATGCGTAAAGTAGGCGTAGTGACTTGGGTTCAGGAGGAGTCTTTAATCGATGTGGCAACTGCTATTTCAGGTTCAGGTCCTGCGTATTTCTTTTTGATGATGGAACATATGATTGATGCAGCAATCAACCTTGGATTGACCGAAAAACAGGCGATCTTGCTGGTGACACAAACAGCTTTTGGCGCAAGTAAAATGGCATTAGAAAGTGTACACACTCTTTCAAGCTTGAGGCAAAAGGTGACTTCAAAAGGCGGGGTTACTGCGGCAGCATTAAAAGCATTTGCCGAAACGGGCTTTAAAGAAAGTATTCAACAGGCGATCGAACAAAATCTGTTGCGCTCGCACGAGCTTGCCCAGCAGTTTGGCAGTGTACTTACTCATGATGGACAAAAGGATAAAGTATGATTAACGCATTTAACAACGTCGGACTTTTTTTGATTGAAATTATTTTCAGTCTATTTGCTTATGCGCTGCTACTGCGCTTTTTTTTACAATGGGTGAAGGCAGACTTTTATAATCCGTTTTGTCAGCTGATTATGCGCATTACAAACCCCTTGTTAAAGCCATTGCGACGCGTCATTCCTGGATTTTTTGGTTTGGATTTTGCGGCTTTAGTGTTGGCATATGCCGTCGTGCTGCTACAGATTATATTAGTGCAAATCCTGGGTGTAAAAAGCATGTATGTTCCTTGGGGAGTGATTTGGTTTATTTCTTTAATTAAACTTATTCTCAATATTATCTGGATGTATATTATTTTGATCTTTATTCGATCCATCGCAAGCTGGTTTAGCCAAGGCTCATACAATCCCACCTTGATTGCATTAAACCAACTAACTGACCCTTTGCTGCGTAAAGCGCAAAAAATTATTCCGCCAACGCAAAGCGGGATTGATTTCTCACCGATGCTGGTGTTGATCGTGCTCATTTGTTTACAGATATTTATTTCATCAATTTTTTAAGGTTTAGGCAAATTTCCCGCTCTCTATTGTGTATTTAGGCTCTGAAGAATCATTTTTTAGGTGAAATATTTTTCGCCCCCATGCTTATCACAATCAAAATTATAGCACCAATGCAAATGGCAGAGTCAGCGATATTAAACGCTGGCCAGTGATAATTATTGAGATGAAAATCCAGGAAGTCGATGACGTAGCCATGAAGCATGCGGTCATATACATTACCCAGCGCGCCACCTAAAATAAGTGCCAAAGCACAGGCAGTCAGGTTCTTGTTTTTCGGTAGTTTAGTAAGCCAGATTAAAATGACCACGGCGACAACGATGGCAATACCTGAGAGTAACACGACCTGCCATGTCGTATCAGCATTGCTTAAAAAGCTAAATGCCGCACCATAATTATGCAAAAGGGTTAAATTAAAAAACGGCAATATTTCAACAGGTTTGGCATAGTTTAATGAGGCAGAGGCAAAATATTTGCTGCCAAGATCAATGATTATGACAACGATACTCAAGAGCACCCACCGCAATTGATTATTATGCAAACTCACGATGTTCTCCTTGTTCAGTGGTGATATTTTCAACGCAGCGCTCACAAATATCAGGGTATTCACTATTTGAGCCAATATCTTCACGGCGGTGCCAGCAGCGTTCACATTTGGCGGCTTCGGATTTTTCAACCACAATGCTTAAGCCTTTGATTTCAGTGTCTATAGCAGCCGTGGTTTTTTGTGACAGCGGACAAAGATTGACGTTTGAAACGATCAAAGCAAAGCGCAGTTCATCTTTGAGTTTGGCTAGTTGCGCATAAAGTTTCTCATCGGCAAATACGCTGACATTTGCCTCTAACGATGCTCCTAAAACACCTTCAGCGCGCCTAAGCTCAAGGAGTTTGTTGCACTCAGTGCGCACATCTTGAATCATTTGCCAGTAAGCAAGATTAAGGGGATTGGAGTCTCTCAATTGAGATAACCCTTGATACCACTCACAAGTTACAAATTGAGGTTTGTTGCCAGGAATGGCTGCATAAATTTCATCCGCGGTAAAGCAAAGAATCGGGGACATCCAGCGCACCAGCGCATGGATAATATGATACATTGCCGTTTGCGCAGATTTTCGTGCAAGACCATTAGCCTTGGCAGTATATTGACGATCTTTAATAACATCCAGATAAAAACTACCCATATCAATGGAGCAAAAATGATGAATCTGTTGCGCAACAACGTGGAAATTATACTCATCATAGGCAGCGATAACTTTTTGTTGGACTTCATATGCGTTAGCAATTGCCCATTGATCCAGTGCCACTAATTGATCAAATGCCAGCGAATCTGTTTCTGGATCAAAGCCGTCAAGGTTTGCTAACAGAAAACGCGCGGTATTACGTAATCTCCTGTACGTATCGGCATTACGTTTTAGAATCTCATCAGAAACCGTCATTTCGGTGCGATAGTCAGTCGCGGCTACCCACAATCTTAGAATATCCGCACCCAAAGTATTAACGACATCTTGTGGAGAGACGACATTCCCTAAGGATTTAGACATTTTTTTGCCATGCGCATCAACCGTAAACCCATGGGTTAATACCTGCTTAAAAGGGGCTTGATCGCAACGCGCAAGACTCGTAAGCAGTGAAGTTTGAAACCAGCCACGATGCTGATCTGAGCCTTCTAAATATAAATCAGCGGGAAAGCGTAGATCTTTGTTATGCTCGAGTACACAGGCATTGGATGTGCCTGAGTCAAACCATACATCTAAGGTATCGGTAACGCGCTGATACTCAGGTGTTTCACTAATAAACTGACTATCATCAGCATCAAACCAGGCTTCAACTCCACCCTTTTCAATTGCAAGGGCCACTTTCTCGATAATAGCCTCGGTCTTAGGATGTAATTCCTCTGTTTCCTTATGGATAAACAATGGAATTGGCACCCCCCAGGTACGCTGACGCGAGATACACCAATCAGGGCGACCCTGCATCATCGCTTCAATGCGATTTTGCCCCCAGCTTGGCACCCATTTAACCTCTTTGATGGTTTCCTCGGCACGCGTACGCAAATGATTGTTTTCCATGCTGATAAACCACTGCGGTGTTGCACGAAAAATAAGAGGGGTTTTATGGCGCCAGCAGTGTGGATAACTATGTTCTAGTTTATGTAGATTAAGCAGGGCATTCTTTTCTTTAAGCACTTCAACGACGTGGTCATTTGCCTTAAAGACAAATTCACCTGCAAATAGTTCGGTATTATCGTGGTAGCAACCCTGATTGTTAACTGGGTTATCAATGGGTAAAGCATGCAATTTACCTAGAGCAAAATCCTCAACCCCGTGCGCAGGTGCGGTGTGTACCAATCCCGTACCCGAGTCAACCGTCACATGATCACCATGCAACACTGGCACGATGCGATTGTAAAATGGGTGATGCACTTGCAATTGTGTCAGCTCATCACCAGAAACGCTGGCAAGAATATGATATTCATCAATGTTCGCGCGCTTCATCAGGGCTTCCACTAGCTCGGTGGCAACAATAATATATTGATCCTTGTGAAAATTGACAACGGCATAGCTTATTTCGTTATGCACGGCAATCGCCTGGTTGGCAGGTAGTGTCCATGGTGTCGTTGTCCAGATAACTGCAGCAGTGTTATCAGATAAATGATCCAGACCAAAAGCTTCTGCCCATTTTTCAGGTTCGACAATGGGGAACTTGACATCAATCGCAGGGGAAACTTTATCTTTGTATTCTACTTCAGCCTCAGCCAATGCTGAGCCACACTCAGGGCACCAGTGCACTGGTTTGAAACCCTTGGTTAAGTGTCCATTTTTAATAATGCTGCCAAGCGTTCTAACAATATTAGCTTCATAATCGAAGTTCATGGTTAAGTAAGGCTTATCCCAATCGCCCAGCACGCCTAGGCGTTTGAAGTCAACTGCTTGGCGTTCAACCTGCTTCTTAGCATAGTGACGACATTCTTTACGAAAGGCATTGGCATCAATTTTGACCCCCGCTTTACCCACCTTTTTTTCCACTTGATGTTCGATTGGCAGACCATGACAATCCCAACCTGGCACATAGGGGGCATCAAACCCTGAAAGCGTTTTTGAGCGCACGACCATGTCTTTTAAAATCTTGTTGACCGCATGCCCTACGTGAATATCTCCATTGGCATAAGGAGGTCCATCATGCAGAATGAATTTTTCACGTCCTGAGAAATGCTGACGAATTTTTTGATAAACCCCTTCATCTTCCCACTGTTTTAAGCGTAGTGGTTCCCTTTGCGCTAAATTTGCCTTCATTGCGAAGGATGTTTTAGGCAAGTTTAAAGTGCTTTTATAGTCTGCCATATCTAAACCTTTTCATTGATTGCTAACCTGTGTTGTTCCAGCCAGTCAAGTGCGACCTGTTTGTCTTTCACAATCTGCTCTTTTAGTGCATCCAAGCTTGAAAACTTCTGTTCACTGCGTACAAAATGCAAGAACTCAATCGTAACATATTGCCCATATAAGTCATGCGCAAAACTGAAAATATGTATTTCTAAGAGCCTTATTTTGCCGCATACGGTGGGACGCACGCCAATATTGGCAACGCCACGATAAACTTTGTCTTTAATATGGACGTTGACAACATAAACCCCTGACGCAGCAACCTGTGTTGGCATCGGGATGTTGATGGTTGGAAAGCCAATTTTACGACCATTTTGATCACCGTGATGAACGCGCCCACTTAAGGTATACGCTCGACCAAGAAACGCTTTGACTTCGTTAAATTTTCCTCTGCCAATTAATTCACGAATATAGCTGCTACTAATGCGCGTTCCCAAAAGCGTGTAAGAAGGCAAACTCTCAACACTGAACCCATGTTGCTTACCCAGTGCCTGCAAAAGCGTAAAATCACCCTCACGCTTATAACCAAAGCGAAAATCATCACCAATAATAACATGGATTGCATTAAGCCCATCAACAAGGATTTGTTTAACAAAGGCTTCTGGGCTTAAGCTCGCTAGTTTTTGATTGAACTGAAGGCATAAAACCTGGTCGACATCGAGTATCTTAAGCGCCTGGATTTTATCGCGAAAGGGTGTGATACGCAGGGGTGCTTGATCTTTTAAAAAAAACTCTTTGGGTTGCGGCTCAAAGCACACGACACAGGTTCGCGCTCTTTGCGTCTGTGCTAATCGCTGCATATGATGGATAATCTGGCGATGTCCCAGGTGCATGCCATCAAAATTTCCAATGGTGACGATGCTTGGGGTGTTGTGATGTTTAATATGGTTTAAATCTGCAAGTCGTAACAGTTGCATGTGTGTGGTATGCCTGCTTATTACCCCTAATATTTTTTGGGGGGTGATTGAAACTGCTGGGCATTATATCAGTTAAGAATGATTTTGCAGTACTTATTCACTACACACATCCAGGATGCTGTATAATCTAGCGGGCTTGATTTTCTAAGAGGTTTAACGATATGTATTTTGCAAAATATGATCAAATGAAAGAAAAGCTTGATAGCTATCGACCTTTATCTTATGAATTGCTCCATAATTTGCATGAAAATTTGATTTTAGACTGGACGTATCACTCTAATGCTATTGAGGGCAATACGCTAACGCTAAAAGAGACGAGAATTGCTCTTGAAGGTATTACGGTTGGTGGCAAAACCTTGAGAGAGCATTTTGAAGCAATAAATCATAAAGATGCCATTTTATATGTTGAAGGCTTGGTGTCTCAAGTTGAACCCATTACCGAATGGGTGATTAAATCGATACATCAATTGATATTAAAAAACATCGATGATAGTAATGCAGGAAAATATCGCACAATCAATGTCAAAATTATGGGCGCTAAACACATTCCCCCTGAGTACATTCATTTGCCACAATTAATGCAAGAGTTAATTGCAAGCCATGAATCATGGTGTAGTTTGCATCCTATAGAAAGAGCAGCAAGATTGCATGGTGAGTTTGTTAAAATTCATCCCTTTGTAGATGGTAATGGAAGAACGAGCAGGCTTTTGATGAATCTGGTTTTGATGCAAAACGGTTATCCTGCGGTTGTGCTGCCTGTTGAGAAAAGACTGGAATATTATCATGCGCTGGATAAAGCACATATGACAAATGATTATGATGATTTTATTGACTTGTTGTGCGCCATTGTGGAGGAGTCCTTTAAAACCTACTGGTTTGCTTTAGGCGTGAAATAGTGGCGCGTAACACCGAGCTATGCTTCTACTGCAATGCAAATAAGCACTTCGTCGGATTGAATAGAAGCCAGTGGTTCTTTGACATATTTGACCTTGCCAGAGATAAGCTGGCAACGGCAAGTACCACAAACCCCATTGCGACACTGAAAGTTTGCGGCAATGCCTTCATTTTCCAAGGCTTCTAATATTGTTAAATCTGTATCCTCAACCTGAATGATTTGGTCATTAAGGTAAATGGCAAGCATTGTTAGTGATCTCCAACTTATTAACGCACTTGGTGTAGGGTGGATAAACGAAAGCGCGTCCACCAATACTCAACCTGTTTGTTTTTCCGCGTGGATGCGCTTTCGCTTATCCACCCTACTACTTTCATAACAAAACAGAATCTTGGGGTTGACCATATTTCTTCCCACAAGGGCGTATTCAATACGCCCCTACGATTGTTTAAACGAAAAATGGGCTGAAATTCTGTCAAAGCCAGGATTTTTAAATTTGAGCTCCCCTACAGCTCAAAACCACTAAAAGCATTGTCTGAAACGTTACTGTCAATTTGACCGACAAGATAGGAGCTGATTTCGGTTTCTTGTGGCGCGACCTGGACATTGTCTGAGTTAAGATAGTGATTAATCCAGGGAATGGGATTATTTTTGGGTGCATTAATATCATGGGTCTCAAGACCTACAGCCTGCATGCGCTCTTTGGCTAAATAGTCGATGTATTGGCAAAGGATCTGTTCATTAAGTCCCAGGATTGAACCATGAGCAAAGAGGTATTTCGCCCAGGCTTTTTCCTGCAATATGGTCTCTTTAAAAATGGCTTCTGCTTCAACTTGTGAATGGCAGGCGATTTCACTTAATTCTGTATCACCATCTTTACCCGACAAGATAATATTAATCATATGCTGGGTGCTGGTTAGGTGGATGGATTCATCACGGGCAATAAGCTTCATGATTTTGCCACAGCCTTCCAGTTTTTTTTGCTCAGAAAAAGCAAAGGTGCAGGCAAAACTGACATAAAAGCGAATAGCCTCAAGTGCATTTACGGCATGGAGTGCAAGATACAGTCCTTTTTTAACGGTTTGTTCACTTATCTCAATCGATTTTCCGTGAATGACGTAGTTCCCTACCCCTTGCGTTTGTAGAAGCTGCGTTTGCACAATCAGCTGATCATAATAGTAAGTAATATTCTGTGCACGTTTACGAATTTCGGTATTATCAACAATAGCATCAAAAACGGGAGTTGGATCATCCATCAACGATCTCACCATATGCGTATACGAACGGCTATGAATCGTCTCAAAAAAACTCCAGGTTTCAATCCAGGTTTCAAGTTCAGGCAAAGACACCAAGGGTAGAAAAGCAATATTGGGACTTCGACCCTGGACCGAGTCCAGCAAAGTCTGGTATTGCAGGTTGGATAAAAAAATATGACGTTCAATTTCGCTGAATTTTTGAAAATCAATACGATCTCGACTTAAATCTACTTCCTCTGGACGCCAAAAGAAAGACAACTGCTTTTCAATTAAGCGCTCAAAAATGGGATGTTTTTGCTGATCAAAGCGCGACACATTAACTGAGGCGCCAAAGAACATGGGTTCATAGAGTTGATGATTGGACTTCGTTTGAAAAGTTGAATAAGTATAATAGTTTGTCATGATAATACCTTAAATTTTACATGCGCCAGATTCGCATTCATCAGCTTCCATGGCGTGAGATGCTTTTTGTTCAGAATGGTCGCGTGTATTGTGATAATAAAGGGTTTTTAAGCCATATTTATAAGCGATAAGAAGATCAGCCATCAAGGTTTGCATCGGAACCTTTTGCTCGCTAAAACGCACAGGATCATAGTTGGTGTTCGCTGAGATGGATTGATCGATGAATTTTTGGATAATCGCACAAATTTCTAAGTAACCACGATTATCGGGCATTTGCCATAAAAGCTCATACTGATTGCCTAAGCGCGTAATTTCAGGAACGACTTGCTTTAATACCCCATCTTTACTTTGTTTGATAGACACCAGTCCGCGGGGTGGCTCAATCCCATTGGTTGCATTAGCAATTTGCGAGGAGGTTTCAGAGGGCATAATGGCACTTAAAGTTGAGTTTCTAAGACCATATTGTTGAATATCCTTGCGTAGAGTTTCCCAGTCATGTTGCAAAGGGAAATGGGCAAATTCATCGATATTCTTCTTATAGTGATCAATCGGTAACAGACCTTGTGCGTAATTAGTCTCATGAAAATATGCACAAGCTGATTTCTCTTTGGCAAGGCGATTGGACGCGTTTAATAAATAATACTGAATTGCTTCAAAGGTCTGGTGTGTGAGTTTATTGGCGCTGCCATCACTGTATCTGACCTTGTTTTTTGCCAAATAGTAAGCGAAGTTAATGACACCAACGCCGAGACTACGTCTGGCTTTAGCAGGGATTTCAGCCGCTTTTAGTGGATAGTTCTGATAATCCAACAAGTGATCAAGTGCGCTCACAATTAAAAACGTAAGATGCTTAAGCTCATCCAAAGAATCAATCGCCCCAAGATTAAAAGCCGAAAGCGTACACAAGGCAATCTCGCCTTCTTCATCAAAAATATGCTGAAGTGGCTTGGTGGGAAGTGTTATTTCCATGCACAGATTAGACTGCTTAATGGGGGCAAGTTTTGGGTTAAACGCGGAGTGGGTGTTACAATGGTCAACGTTTTGAATATAGATTCGCCCCGTTTGCGCACGCTCTTGCATAAGTAAAGAAAAAAGCTCAGTCGCTTTAATCTTCTTCTTGCGAATCCGCGGATTGGCTTCACCAGCAATATAAAGTCTTTCAAATTCCGCTTGATCAGCAAAAAACGCATCGTAAAGTCCAGGAACATCAGAAGGACTAAACAATGTGATCTCTTTTTGTTCAATCAAGCGCTGATACATCAGTTTATTGATTTGGACGCCATAATCCAAATGGCGGATACGATTGTCCTCAACGCCACGATTATTCTTAAGCACCAAAAGGGACTCCACTTCCAAATGCCAAAGTGGATAAAAAAGTGTCGCCGCTCCTCCACGCACACCTCCTTGAGAGCAGGACTTAACAGCGGTTTGGAAATATTTATAAAATGGGATGCAACCCGTGTGTAGAGCTTCTCCACCTCTGATTTCACTTCCCAACGCGCGGATTTTGCCTGCATTAATCCCAATGCCTGCGCGTTGTGAGACGTATTTGACAATGGCAGATGCCGAGGCATTAATCGAGTCCAGGCTATCATCGGTATCAATTAACACACATGAGCTAAATTGTCTGGTAGGAGTCCTGACCCCTGCCATAATCGGGGTGGGCAGTGAAATTTTGAACTGACTAATAGCATCATAAAAATCAAGTACATATTGCAGGCGAGTTGATCTCTCATGCTTGCTAAAAAGGCAGGCACTCACCAGCATATAAAGCATCTGTGGTGTTTCATAAATTTGACCCGTGACACGATTTTGCACCAGATATTTGCCTTGCATTTGATTCACCGCGGCGTAAGTGAAGTTCATATCGCGCCAATGATCGATATGCTTATTCATTAAATCAAACTCTTCATGCGTATAATCTTCAAGTAACTTGGCATCATACTTGTTAAGCTCAACAAGCTTTTTAACCTGATCATATAAATGAGGGGACTCAAATTGACCATAAGCCAGTTTTCGCAAATGAAAAATCGCCAAACGTGCTGCCATATATTGATAATCTGGTGTTTCCTCAGAAATTAAATCAGCCGCGGTTTTAATAATAATGGCTTGAATGTCGGATGTTTTCATGCCCTCATATAGCTGAATGTGAGATTGAAGTTCAACTTGTGAAACCGAAACATTTTCTAAACCTTCAGCAGCCCAGGTGATCACGCGGTGAATTTTATCCAGGTTGACAGGCTCTAGCTTGCCTGATCTTTTCATGACATTAACGTGCATTCTTTCGTTTTCCCTTTGGTAGGTGGTGAGTAAAACAAAAGCAGCGTGGAAAATTTAAGGCACAGCTTCATTTACTGGATCTATGCACTTTTGCTGGCTTTCCGAAAATTCCCCTTCGTTAGCGAAGGGGGGTGAAAAGCGCCCGAAAGAAGCAAACAGTTTTGCTTCTTTAGCTTTGAACGCCACAAGCTCTGCGCGTGAAGCAGACGGGGTAGTCTTTAAAGCCAGCAAAAGTGCATAGATCCAGCAAACAAAACGCTGTTAGTCAATGAACATACATTGACTCATGTGCTCGCTTTGTTCCACGAAAGCTTTTCACACAGTCAACTAATGGCAGATATTCGGGCTTATGGACACATTTAACACCTACTGGATACTGCTTCCCAATTGTTTGTCAATCAGTGCGTTTCTTGGCTAAATATCATTAAGCTCAAGTGTATCGTTCGTTTCCAATTACCGCTGCGGACCAGCTCTGGATTTACACCAGATTCCCTCTTGCGTTGCATTTTGAGTAAAACATATCAGCTCTGACCATCTTTCCGTCCACCATCACCCTGCACGAAGCCGCAGGGGTCATTTGGAAACTGGATTCCCGCCTTCGCGCGCTTGACCCTCTAGAGTGGTCAAGCGGGAATGACAGTGGGATGAAAATCTTGTCTAAGCCAACAAATCTGACGGATTTCAGCCCATTTTTATTTGAACAAACGCAGGGGCGTATTGAACACACCATTAGGGCTGAAATCACCATCAAAGTCAGTGAAGCAAAACACAAACCATTAGCAAATTACAAGCGATAGTGTATACGTTTTTAAACTTGCTTAGCAAGTCATCTAGCTTAGGTTTTCTGCGATAGTATTTTTTATGATCATAAGCTGTTGCTGTTCAATCTTGTTTGCAATGGTTTTTTTATTACGAACATCATTAATCAACAAGGCATAGTCGTAGGTTATAAGCCTGTATTGAATGTTTTTAGCGCACTTAAGCGATGATAAAGATGCAGTATTTTCATGATAGATATATTGCAGGGCGGTAATAAATTGCTCAAACGCCCCATTGTCGCGTAGAGCATTGATTGCTTTTAACGCACTTAGGGTGTCTTTTTCTGGTTGGGTCCTGATGCTAGCAAAGAAATGGCGGTAGCGATAAACATTTAAACATAGTGTTTGCATGGCGCGAGGAACCTTAAGTTCATCCAGGGTGTTTGATAGGGCTTGCTCTGTTAAAAGATGGTTAAGGATAAGTGCTGATAAAACATTAACGTCTTGACAGCCACCCTGTTTTGCGTAGACAAGTGCCCGAAGATCGTCTTTATTGAGTGAGTTTAACGCTTTAAGGATATGTTGACAGGCATTAACTTGCTGCAAAGTGAAAATAAAAACCTCAGGATTTGGTGTTGCCAGAGATTTAACAAGCTCTTGGAAAATGCGTTCACTTGAAAGGCTTTCAAGCTCTTTATTTTCAACGATTTTCTGCATGAGTTTCAAAGTCTCTGTGGCAATAGTAAACCCCAGGTAATGGTATTTAGCAGCAAAACGAGCCACCCTTAATACACGCAAGGGATCTTCAGAAAAAGCATCACTCACATGGCGAAGTTTTCTAGCAATGATGTCTTTTTGTCCGTTAAAAGGATCGTGGAGTATGCCATTTTCGTCTATTGCCATGGCATTAATCGTTAAATCACGGCGTTTTAAATCAGCGACAAGACTGACATCGTCAGTGTTGAATTGAAACCCTTTATATCCTTTATCAATTTTGTCTTCAGTTCTTGCAAGTGCGTACTCTTCATAGGTTTTAGGATGTAAGAATACGGGGAATTTTTTACCGACTTGAATAAAGCCCTTTTCAAGCATTTCCTGTTCACTGCCATTGATCACAAGCCAGTCTTTATCCTCGATGTTTAAACCAAGCAGTTTGTCGCGTACAGCGCCGCCGACAAGATAGATTTCCATGTTTGTACCACGTTACCTGAGCTTATTCTTTATGTTACCAACAAATTTCGGTAAACTCTGTTTAATTTGTGATTTCCAAGATAAAAACAACATGCAAATTTCTGCTAATGCGCACAAGAAAACCTATAGTTTGTACAAAAGACTGCTCTGGGAAGTGCGCGCGCTGTGGCCATTATTACTCATTTCGGTGATTGGCAGCATTATATATTCCGCTTGTGATGCCTATGCCATGTATTTGATTAAGCCCTTATTAAATAAAGGATTCACCCCGACAGGGGGGGAATTCTTAAAAGGCATTGCGTTATTGTTTCTTGTGCTTTTTACCTTGCGTGGCGTGGGATCTTTTCTGTCATCATTTTTTATGGGGAAGCTCGGTGCGCAGGTGGTGTATCGCTTTCGTAAAAGAATGTTTGGCAAGTTTTTGGATCTTCCCGCACACTATTATGATAAAACGTCTTCGGGTAAGCTTTTGTCCAAGCTTTTGTACAACGTTGACCAGGTAACCAGTGCAACGGGTAACGCAATTATTACTGTGGTGCAAGATGGCACCTTTGTGATTGGTCTTATCATTGTGATGGTTGTAACCAGCTGGCAGTTATCGATTACCGTGATTGTGGTGGCGCCATTTTTAGCCATTTTTATTACATGGATCAGTAAGAAATTTCGCCACTACAGTCGCAACACCCAAGCTGCCATGGGCTCAGTGACGCACTTTGCCGAAGAAGCATTGATTAATTATAAGGAGATTCGCATTTTTGGTGGACAGAAATATCAACTACAGAAATTTGATCAAAACCTGACTTACACTTATCGCCAGCAAATTAAGACTCTTATGCTTGATGGTTTATCATCACCGATCATCCAGTTTATTGGTGCAATTGTAATTGCAGTAATTTTATTTATCGTCGCAACCTATGGTTTAAAGGAAGGTGGATGGCTTGATGCTGGTGGCTTTGTGGCGTTTTTTGCGTCGATGATGGCGATTTTAAAGCCGATTAAAAATTTAACGAATGTGAACTCAACCATCCAAAAGGCAATTGCGGCAACTGAAGATATTTTTGAAATTCTGGATGCACAATCCGAAGAGGATACTGGGATAAAAACACTGGAAAAAGTGAAGGGTCACGTTGAATTTAAAGGCGTTCATTTTCAGTACCCCGAAAGTAAACAGATGGTGCTAAAAGAGATTAATCTCACGGCTGAAGCTGGGCAAACCGTTGCGTTGGTTGGGCGCTCAGGAGGGGGTAAAACGACGATAGTGAATTTATTGGCACGTTTCTATCAACCAACCAGGGGGCGGATCCTGCTGGATGGCGAAAATACGCAGTCATTAACTTTGGCAAACTTGCGTAGTCATATTTCGTTAGTATCGCAACATGTTAATTTATTTGATGATACGCTTTTTCATAATATTGCTTATGGTCGCGAGGGTGAGGTTTCCGAGGAGGAAGTCATTCAAGCAGCGAAAGCGGCAAATGCGTGGGAGTTTATCGAAAAGCTTCCAAAAGGCTTATATACCGAGGTCGGGCAAAACGGCTTAAGCCTTTCAGGTGGGCAGCGTCAGCGTGTTGCCATCGCCAGAGCACTGTTGAAAAATGCGCCTGTGTTAATTTTAGATGAAGCAACGAGTGCGCTTGATAATGAGTCAGAACGTATTGTGCAGCAAGCACTTGAGAGACTCATGAAAAACCGCACGACTTTTGTGGTAGCGCACAGATTATCAACAGTTGAACATGCGGATCAAATTGTGGTCATGGACGGTGGCGAAATTGTTGAGATCGGCAATCATCAATCGCTTTTAGAAAATGAAAACGGCTTGTATTACCAGCTATATCATCAATCACTTCACTAGAACTTAAGTCATTTCGATGCAGAAAGATTGGTATCAAACACATAAAACCTGGCGTGCCATTTTGCTTATGCCATTGTCATGGGTGTTTTCGTTTAGCGCACACGAACGTAAACTTGTATTGCAACGGCACGCTTATAAAAGCATGCTTCCCATTATTGTGGTTGGTAACATCGCTGTTGGCGGCACGGGCAAAACTCCTGTTGTACAGGTTCTGTGTCAGTATTTGCAAAAAAAAGGCTATTATCCTGCGATAATCACGCGAGGATTTGGTGGCAAGGCTAAGCATTACCCATTTGCCATTAATGAGCAGTGCTCTCCTAAAGAGTGTGGTGATGAGCCATATATGCTAAGCAAGTTACTTCAAGGCATTCCAATCGTTGTTTCACCAAAACGAGTTGATTCAGTTAAGTGGATCGAAAGTCGATTGCCAAAGGTTAATGTCATTATCAGTGATGATGGGTTACAGCATTATGCTATGGCGCGTGATATTGAAATAGCCGTCGTTGACGGACAGCGTATGTTTGGTAATGGTTTGTGTTTGCCAGCAGGTCGCTTGCGTGAGCCTGTCAGACGCTTGAAAAAAGTGGATTTTGTAATCATTAATGGTGGTGCTAATAAACGCGATTGCGAGGGAATCACTGCATTTGGGATGGAGTTAAAAGCAGATGCTTTGGTTAATATCGCCACTGGAGAACCACATTCAATTGCTGCTTTTATCATGAAATACGGCAAGGCTTGCTATGCGATTGCAGGCATTGGTAATCCCGATCGTTTTTTTGAAAGCTTACGCAGATTGGGTTTTAACGAATTAAAGGCACATCCATTTGCCGACCATTATGCGTATAATCACAAGGACTTTGACTTTGTTACGCATGCAAATATGCCTGTAGTCATGACTCATAAGGATGCGGTTAAGTGTCAGTCGTTTGCAAAGGGTAACTGGTATTATCTGGCAGTTTTGCCAGCGATAGATAACGGTTTTTTTGAGGATGTTAGCGAAAGCCTGTCCTTGCTGGAAAAGGCAAAAAGGTGACTTAACAGAGAGTTGGGTTAGGGGTGATGCGCCAATTCAATATAACTCACAGGATTATCAGGGCACTCGCTAAAACCGCATTCAGCAAAGGTTGAAATGATATTGGCAGCGATCATGATCACAAGGATCAGAAATACCATGTGGCTAAACATGCGAATTTTCTCCGCTTTTGCCTCAGCAATTTCAGCTTTATTTTGTTGGGTTTCATACTGCTGGGTTATGCCAAGGACAAGTGCAATGTAGATAATCGCGACAACACACAGTATGAATACCCAGGTGTACATGTGTAGTCCAAAAATAGCAGAGCCGTATCCAAGAGGATCATTGATGTGTAACGCCATTTGGCGCATGGCAACGAAAGACGTTAAAACAGCCGAAAGCAGTGATAAACTATAATGCGCAGGGCGCACATGATAACGGATGTTTAATAAGAAGCCAAAGGCGATCCCTAATAAGCCCAGGCGCTGTAGCAAACACAGAGGGCAAGGGAGCTCATCCAATATAAATTGAAATAAAAATGCCATCAAAATAACGAGTGTGATGGCGAGGATTTCAATCGCATTAAATCATTTGACCAGGTTGTTGATTTGTGAAGCTTGCATGCTCAATTCTCCTTAGAAGTGTAAACCAAGGTGATCAGTAGCGTGATGTAAAAACACCAACCCCATCACAATTAAAAACAGGAAAAAAAGGGTAATTCCCGCCTTGCGATTAAACCAGGCCGTTAGTACGCTGATTAAGAGCAGCAAAAAGGTGAATAAGATTCCAGGCATATTGGTTACTCCATTAATTAAAAATAAACACCTTGCGAGTATAGCTTAAGTTTTGCTTGTAGTGTTCAGTTTGCATGAACGAAACAATGCCAGGTTTCTTTGTCATCATAGCAATTTAAGATAATATTACTCAAAGACCAATATCAAGAGCGAAGACATTAATTTGAGTGTTCAAAGTGGAAGAGCTTCCCAAAATTCCTATGGGGAGAGAGAACAGGAGATTGACTATAATTTTAACCTTTTAACCAAAACATCCTGTTTTGCGTGATGTAATACTGCGTTTGCGGTGGATCCCAGGAAAAATCGACCAAAGGCACCACGCTGGTGGCTTCCCATGATGATTAAGCCATAGCCATGAGAGTTTGCAGTTTCAGTAATTTCATCCGCGGCACTGCCAGATTGCAGATAACGCTGCCCCTTGAATTGATGTTTATTAGACCAGGTTTCAAGCGTTTGTTGCATATCTTCAGTCAGCTGTGTTTGCACCTCAGGGACAATCCCGTAGATTCCAGTCACGACGGTGGGGTCACCCTCAACGCAAATCGTAGAGACAGAAGCTGAGAAAGCATGTGCAACTTCCTGCGCTAACTGGGCAACTTCTGCACTATCATCTTCCAGATCAGTAGCAAGGAGAATCTTATTGTAGTGGGTGACCTGGTTAGGGACATTTCCACGGATACGAACCGTTAAAACATCACATTTAGACTTATGTAATACGCTGTTAGCCGTCGATCCTAGCAAAAGGTTTAACCCATGGCGTGCATGAGAGCCAATGATAATTAAGTCGCAGTCATGTTCTTCTGCATAGTGAGTGATTTCATAATTTGGATTGCCTTGGGCAATGTGAAATTCAGTACTGATGCCATCAAATTTCGGCTTTATTTCTCGCAGCTTTTGTCTGGCGTTTTCCTGCAAACTTTTTTGAAAATCCATTGCCGCGGGGACAAACTCCGCCGCATTATCAATAACCGTGATCACATCAAGTTTTAACTTTAATTTCTGAGCAACTGCCACTGCAGAGGCAATTACATGCTCAGTGTTCTCGTAAATATTGATGGCAACCAGTGCTTTTTTGTATGTCATCATTAAACTCCCTATTGTGTTTAGCCATGAGTGAAAATTCCACGAACCCAGTGTAACAATAGTTTCTGCGAACTGCTAGGGCGCATTTCAAATTTGTGGGCGCGGAATGACGATTAAGCGCCTAAAGTCACAAACGGTTTTAGACCATCATTTGGTGAGTTCTTAATGTTACATCCATCGGGCATAAACATTCACCTTTGCGCCGCTTCGATTAGTTGTAACGTATCTATTAATTTCTTAAATGAAAACATCAGCAAACTGGCGTGTCTAAGATCACTTTGAATATTCATCGATTGACTAAATTCTTTCAAAAAGTCATTTAACTGACCATAATCCGTGACGTATTCAGCATGGTCAAAGGTCTGACTTTTCAGGTTTAAGCTTAGTTTCATGGAAACTTCATTGATTTTATTGTACATCGAAACAAACGCAGGGTTTTCCGCGAATTTTTGCCGTTTTTGCGGATAAGCTTCGACATAATCATAAATCACACAGGTATAGCGATAAAATTGACGCAAATGGCGCGTGGTAGCTTTAAGCGCATCGATATCAATGTGCGTACTCTCGTGCATGATTTCTTTGTGCAGCACGATTTGTCTTGAGAAATGACCAAAGATTTCGACTAATATATCGCCGTAATCCCCACCTGCAAATAACCTCTGATTAAGTTTATGGATACAATTTATCGTATCAGCAAAGGATTGATAAATGCGCTTGTGCGCGTGAATAGGAAAGAAGTAGCGATTGACAATAATCGCTATGATTATTCCAACTAAAACTTCCAATGTACGATAACATGCGGTTTCAAGGCTCACATTGCTGCTAAATAAAATAATCGCCACGGTCACAGCGCCTAAAACCCCCGCATACGTATATTTGTTTGAGCTTGTTGCTGTAAAGACAGCCACGGCAATCAGACAAAATCCCAAAACAAGTTGCATCACCCAAAGTGTTGGGAAAATTAAGATAACAATAATTGAAGACCCTGCCCCTAGTAAAGTCCCTAAAAAACGCATCTTGGCTTTCTCAAGCGTACCCCCTAGATTGGGTTGGCTTGACATCACGACCAAAACAGTAATGACAATCCAATCATACATCTGCTCAATATCCAACCATTTGCCAAGAAGATGTCCAACGGCATAGGCAATCGCACTTGCCAAGACTGCTTTTAGCGCGTTGATTAGCGAATATCTTTTACTGTAAAGCATACTGGTGATCACGATAAATCTCCTGTCATTTCTACCAGCGTCAGTATAGCGCCAAATAGTGCACGGTTTTAGATGACAAGCAAAATGGTGTTGCTATTATAAGCCTGTTTTTTTAGCTTTTTAGTGACAGGAATTTATATGAAACCGATTTCTACCGTGCGCTTAGCTTTCTATTCGCTGATCATCGTTGCCGCAAGCATCGGCGCTTT
Source organism: Caedibacter taeniospiralis (assembly GCF_002803295.2). GTDB lineage: Bacteria > Pseudomonadota > Gammaproteobacteria > Francisellales > Francisellaceae > Caedibacter > Caedibacter taeniospiralis. The sequence continues at coordinate 28,032 of NZ_PGGB02000006.1, forward strand.
TGTTTACTGGCAAATCAGCAGTTACCCAAAAGAGTTTAACAATATCGTTTTTGTATTTGCCTACGCACTTATGCTTATATTTGTCAGTATGCCACTTTTCCTTTCAGAGACCATCTCAGGGTTCTTAAGCAAAAAAACACTTACAGGCAGCTTACACTATGTTTCACGCTCTCGGCGTTTGCGCTTTATTGGTCTGTTATCGCTGACACTGGCTGCTTTACTGCTTATCCTTGTGAGTACACGAATGTCAACAATAAGCACAAGCCTTGTCTATACAAGTCTCTGGTACATAAGCCAATCTCCTGAAGAAACCCTTTTCCTTATTGATCATTTCACCCTTGTCATTAGCCTAATCTTAAGCTCGCTGATCGTTTTGGTCATTTGGCTTGCCCAAACCCGTCAGCGTTTTCTGAACTTGGCTTGTGCTTTTTCCACTTTGGGGCTTGCCTCTTTGGTTGGGCTGTTTATTGTGAATACCCTTAACATAGGGAGTGCAACCAGTCATTTTTTTACGCCAAATTTCCATTTACTCTCATTGATAGATGTCTGGGGAAGCGCCCTAAGTTTAGCCCTTTTCTCAGGTTTAATTGGGCTTGGAATTAACTCCGTTTTAGGGACGCATTTAAATGCTCAATGCCCGATTCGCCGCTTTAGCTCGATGTTTGCGATTGGCAGCATTCTTGCCGTGATCGTTATTATGCTTGTGCAAAGCTTGTATGTTAGCGGTGGTGGATCTACTTCAGAAGCCTTAGGTTTTCAGTATGCTTACACATTAAATCTATTGTCTTTTGGCGTGTTTTTCTTCTGTTTATTGACGGCAGCCATATTATTGTGCCAAACGTTCAAAGGCTTGGGCGCTTCAGCATCTACGCATAAATGGTATGTTTATCTGCCACTTTTTATTCTTCTTTTGGCAGCAGTAATACTATATCAACATGTTTTGGCAAAGACCGCACAGCAAATCATCCAAAGCGAACTCATTTTCAATTTAATTTTCGTGATTGCCTACATTGAGATACTTGCATTTGGCTGGATCTGTGATGCACAAAAATTAAGCTACCAGTTTCATAAAGCCACAAACATAAAACTTTCTGCCATTTACAACTTAAGCTTGCGCTTAATTGCTCCTGGCGCCATTTTAACTGCATTTATCCAAAAAATATTAAGCATTTGGTTAGGCGTTCATTGGATAACGATGGCTGGCATATTTCTGGTGTCACTTATTTTCACTGTGATACTTGGGAGTTTTTTACATCGTAGATTCCAGTAATGTCCTTGACGTGAAGCTATGCTCAGATTATTCTCAACCCTTCATGTAAGTTGTACACAAAAATAATGCTAAGCCTTAAACAAATCCAGCAATTATTAAATCATGACATTGAGCAGAATCATCAGGTCATCATTAACCAATTAAGCTCTGATGTCGTACTGATTAACCAGATTAGCCACTATATTATTCATAGTGGTGGCAAACGCCTGCGCCCACTTTTGTTAATGCTGGTTGCGCGTGCTTTGGCTTATAAAGGGCAAGCGCACACTAAAGCTGCGGCTATTATTGAGTTTATTCACACGGCAACACTTTTGCATGATGATGTTGTGGATGAATCAGCATTACGCCGCGGCAAAGACACAGCCAATAATGTCTTTGGTAATGCCGCCTCTGTATTAACGGGTGATTTTCTTTATTCACGTGCGTTTCAAATGATGGTCGAGCTTGATCAAATGAAAATCATGCAGATCCTGGCAAATGCCACGAATAAAATTGCTGAGGGTGAAGTTTTGCAGTTACTTAATTGTAATAACCCCGACATCACCGAAACGCAATATATGGAGGTTATCTATTGCAAAACCGCCAAACTATTCGAGGCAGCATGTGATGTTGCAAGCATCATTGCTGATGCGCCAACTTCAACTCAACATGCTTTACGGCAATATGGCATTCACCTTGGCAATGCCTTTCAGATTGCTGATGATGTGCTGGATTATACCGCGGATAGCAACACTCTAGGTAAAAACATCGGGGATGACTTGGCTGAGGGTAAGGTTACACTACCAGTCATCTATGCTTTACAAGGTTCACTTGACAAAGAGAAAGCGCTAATCCGTGAGGCAATAGAACAGGGACATCACCCTGAAATGGATAAAATCATTCAAATTATCAACCAAAGTGGTGCGATTGAATATGCCACCCAAAAAGCACAGCAATCCGCGAAACTTGCCATTGAGGCACTCATTGTTTTATCCGATTCAGTATATAAGGATGCCCTGATTTCACTTGCACATATCGCTGTTGAGAGAACGCATTAGCCATTATGTCTAAACTTTTACGTGAAAATTTCTGGCAAGCATTACCACTTAAAGCACTAAATGACGCTGAGTGGGAGGCGTTATGTCAGCGATGAAAGAGTCTCAAGTGGAAAATATTTACACTCGACTTTTTCGGTCGATGTTTTATTATATGCCTTGACCCCATTTAACACGCTCATCTAAAGTCCATGCCACAGGCGAATAATCATTACAAAGACACTTCCAAGACTCATTGGTCCAAATTACCCGAGAAGGGAAATCTCTTGGCACTTAAGATTATGCTGGCAGCTGTTAAATTAATTGGTAGACGCATTACTTACTGTTTGGCTTACCCTGTCATGGTGTACTTTTATTGTTTTAACAAAACAGCACGCCTGGCATCACAGCAATATTTTTTGAATCTTGCAACTTATGCCAGGCACCAGAATATTCATATCAAGGCTATGGCATTTCAGCAGTTTGTTGCTTTCGGTCATAACCTGGTCGATAAAGTCGCCGTGTGGAATCACCAGATAACACGAGAGCATCTTAATTTCCCAAATCGCCATGAACTCCTGCACTTAATCAATAGCAAACAAGGCTTTGTTATCTTTAGCGCTCACCTTGGCAATATCGAAATTATGCGCGCCATTGCTTCGTCTTCTCAAACCTGTAAAATCAACGCACTTATTTTCAATCAACACGCCCAGAAATTTAACGAGCTCCTAACTACACTTAACCCAGACTCTCAGCTTAATCTCATTCCTGTAGTGAATTTTGACCTAAGCATTGCAATGCAATTACAACATAAAATTGATCAGGGTGAGATCGTCATTATTGCCTGCGATCGCACCCCCACCAGTCGAAAGCAACACTTGGTTTCAGCTAGCTTTTTAGGCAAAAAAGCGCAATTTCCACAGGGCGGATTCCTACTTGCTCACCTTTTAAAAGCTCCTGTTTACACGATGTTATGCCTTAAAAATAAGCAAAAATATGACGTGATTTTCCGTCTATTTGCTACCCAACTGCACCTTTCAAGACAACAGCGTGAACAGGAACTGACCCAGTATGCCCAACAATACAGTGACTTTCTCGCCGAGTATTGTTTACAATATCCAACCCAGTGGTTTAATTTTTTTGATTTCTGGCGCAAATCTGATGAATAGCAAGACCGTTTCACATGTCAGTGAAATTACGATTCCATTTTATGATGTAGATAGCCTGCAGATCGCATGGCATGGTCATTATGTCAAATACTTTGAAATTGCTCGCTGTGAGCTTTTAGATAAAATTGGCTACGACTATTCTGCCATGGCAGAAAGCGGCTACATCTGGCCTGTGGTAGATCTGCACATTAAATACATTCAACCTGCGAGATTTGGGCAGTTGATTGAGATTCAGAGTTTGATTATTGAATACCAGAATCGCCTTAAGATCAGTTATGTGATCTATGACAAACTCACAAGGCAAAAACTCACCAAGGGACATACGACACAACTTGCTATTGCCCGAAATACTCAAGAGCTGCAGTTTGTTTCTCCATCGATATTAATTCATAAAATTGAGACCTTTAGCCATGATTAAAACCATTCAAAAATTACTATTCATCTGCTTTTTAAGCATCTATGTAACGTTGAATCTGGCTCACGCAGAAGCCTCTGATGACATTTTTAACCACCCATTGTCGGCAAAAAATCAGCTCGCTTTCGATAAAGTTCAACAAAAACAGGCTAAAATTGATCACGTGTGCGGGCAATTTATTCAAATACGTCATATGAAACTACTATCGAAACCCTTGAAATCCAGTGGAACATTTGAACTATCGAAAAAAAATGGACTAAAGTGGCTACAAGAAAAACCTTTCCAGTCAACTCTAATCGTCACCTCAGATAAAATTGAGCAATCGATAGAGGGTAAACCAGCGATTACCATTACCAAAAAAGAACAACCCATTGTCTTTTCGTTTACCACGGTATTTCTATCAATCTTTAAAGGTAATGCCGAAGCTTTAAAACAATATTTTTACATCTATTTTACGCAAAACAATGACTCCTGGCATATTGCTCTTAAGCCGCGAGGTTCACCACTTGACAAAGCAATTCAAAGCATTGAAATGACGGGAGAAAAATACGCCTCACGCATTCTGGTGAATGAAACGCAAGGCAATCAGATGTCGATTGAGTTTGATAATGTCAAGGAGCTCAACACAAAGCAAATCTAATCTAATCAGCATGCTTACGGTGCTGGAATTACAAACTAATGGCACTACAAGCTTTTGCGATACATTTGATGCCGCTGACTTTAGAAACGCGATTCTTGCGCGAAGGCATATAAACTAGCAATCACGCACCTTGGGAATAACTAACGTCTGTCCTGCTGCCAGGCGATTTGGATCAGTAATTTTATTGGCTTTTGCAAGACATACGATGCTGATCCTGTTTTTTCGCGCAATGCTATAAAGGCTATCACCAATCTCAATTTTGTAGGTTACCACTTCATTGGTGTTGTTTGTTGATGTATTTTCTGTTTGTGCAGGTAAAACGTCATTGTCTCCAGTCATCCCTTCTGCGGGTATTGCACGCTGAGCTTCCGTGACTACTGCGTCTGGCGTTTCTACCAAAGGCACCTTGACCTTGTTTTCATCCATGCTTCCATTATTCTCCCTCTTTTGCACATCAAACGCAGAAATATTTTGCGCTTGCGTATCTGACTCCACTGCTGGTTTAGGTTCGTTAAACTGTGCACAGCCTGTTAAAATAAATATTCCTGACAACATAAGACATAGCTTCTTCTTCATCATTTTCTCCTTCTAGTCGTGACGATAAACCGTATGGTCGGGACGGCGGGACTCGAACCCACGACCTTTAGCACCCCATGCTAACGCGCTACCAGACTGCGCTACGCCCCGTAAATGATAAAAAATTTACCTTTATTTTGTCATGCCTGCAACTAAAAATTTCTCCTCTTTACGGAGCAAACCCTCAAAGAAGAACACGGTTGAAGCAACGAAGGTATCACTCCCAGGATTGATCTTGGACCATTTTATTATCAGGCGATGCGAACATTAATGGCCTGCGGGCCACGGCGACGTTCTTCAACCTCAAATGAAACACGTTGATCGTTTGCCAGTGTTTGTAACCCATTTAATGCAGTTACGTGAACAAAAACCTCTGAACCACCATTATCAGGTTTGATAAAGCCAAAGCCTTTTGTTTCATTAAAAAATTTTACGGCACCTGTTTGCTGCGACATACTCTCTACTCTCTTACTTTATTTGAATTAAACTCCGTCGACTCCATGTGCTCTAAACGCGCTTGCCAACACATCTGTGGTGACCAAATCACACACCTATGCAAACAAAATCATTCAAAGACCATAAAAGTCGGCGCCAGTATAGCAAGACTGCATAAAAAGCAAATCTTTTTATCAGCAAGTTGTCACTTTATTGATCAGCGTAGTTATGCACCTTTGCGTTTTTCAACACCCTGCCTCACAAGCTCTGGGTGTGGGGCTGACGTGGTGTTTTCTAAACTACAGTGCGTAACTCCAGTCAATCAGAAACTGGAATGAAAGCTAGTCGGGGAAACTAAAGAGTCATACCTACATATACCACTCATAAACCATTTTACAGAGTTTCTTGCTTTGCATTTTGCGTGATTTTGGTAAGTTGAACTTTGACAATAGTCCCCACTATTCCCTGCAATTCACCTTACCAAAATCTTCACAAACTGCTTTGCAACTAAGCACCGCAAAATGATTTACGAGTGGTATAGAAATACTGCAAAACCGTTTGCAAGTGGTATACAATGCCCCCATTGAAAGGAGAGTGTTTTATCTATGTCTATGATCAGCCCATTTATTAGTGATGCAATAAAAACCATTAACTTAGAAATCGAAAGCCTGGAAAATCTTAAAAACTATATTGATCAAAGTTTTATTGCTGCCTGCGAGTTGATTCTCAAATGCCAAGGGCGAGTCATTATTATTGGCATGGGTAAATCAGGGCATATTGCCTCTAAGATTGCTGCCACGCTTGCAAGCACGGGGACGCCTGCATTTTTCGTGCATCCAGCGGAAGCAGGACATGGCGACTTTGGCATGATTACGCGCCAAGATATTGTCATCGCTATTTCTAACTCAGGATCAACCCCTGAATTAACGGCATTGATCCCTATGATCAAACGCCTTAATATTCCTTTGATTTCAATATCCAGCAAACCAGAATCGGCACTGGCACAAGCGGCCGATATTTCGTTGAATCTGGGTGTCACTAAAGAAGCTTGTCCGCACAATCTTGCCCCCACTTCAAGTACAACGACAACACTCGTGCTGGGGGATGCACTTGCCATCGCCCTTCTTAACGCCAAGAATTTTAGCGCAGAGGATTTCGCAAGCTCACACCCTAGTGGCGCGCTTGGCAAACGGTTACTCCTCAAGGTGTCTGATTTAATGAAAACAGGTCATGCACTCCCGATTGTAAGCTCAAAAAGCTCGTTGGAAGAGGCTATTTTAGAAATTAGCTCCAAGGGCTTAGGAATGTGCCTTGTTTCCGATGATCACAAAACGTTAAACGGTATTTTTACGGATGGTGACTTGCGCAGAGTATTTCAACAATCCTTGTATCACAAAGGCATGCCTATCGCTGAAGTCATGGGCAAAAAACCAAAAACCATCTCCGCTCAGTCCATGGCAATTGACGCATTAACCATCATGAACCAGCTAAAAATTACCACGCTTGCCGTCTTGAACGAACACAGTGAAATCTCTGGGATAATTCATATGCACGACCTCGTGCGCGAAGGAATTGCTTAAGCCACTGTATTTAGCTTGAAAAATCAAGCACATAAATACCATATTTTTTAATCTTTGACCTCAATGTCGCAGGGCTTATCCCCAATACTTCAGCGGTATTGTTAAGATGAAAACCCGTGTAAGCCAGCGTAGCTTCAATCAACCCTCGTTCGATTTCCTCCGTTACCAAGCTCATCATAAAACGCGGCTCATCTTGTGGATTTTTTCTTGCTTCCTCATAGCGCATTTCAGCAATGGCATAAATGAATCTTTCTATATTGCTACTCATGATTAATTTCCTTATATGCTTGTTCTTGTACCTTAAGCATAGAAGCTGTTTTAACCTGAGCATAAGGAAATAAGCAACTCAAGTCTGTGGCTATTGCTGAAATATTTGTAATCAAATCGCCATGTTTTTGTGACTCTGTTATCATAGACGCAGAGGCATCATGAGTAACTTTGAATTGAACTATGCGACTTGATAGACAAAATAACCCATTTCAGCTGGCGACAAATTACGCACCAGCAGGGGATCAGCCTGATGCTATTGCTTCGTTGACAAAAGGACTACATGACGGTCTCAGGCATCAGACACTTCTTGGTGTTACAGGCTCTGGCAAAACCTATACGATTGCCAACGTTATCCAAAATGTTCAGCGCCCCACCTTGATTTTGGCGCACAACAAAACGCTGGCCGCGCAACTTTACGCCGAGATGAAGCAGTTTTTCCCCAATAATGCTGTTGAATACTTCGTATCCTATTATGACTACTATCAACCTGAAGCCTATGTTGCCGCCTCTGACACTTATATTGAAAAAGATTCTTCCATTAATGAACATGTTGAACAAATGCGTCTTTCTGCGACCAAAGCCATTTTGGAACGAGAGGATGTCATCATTGTTGCCACAGTTTCTGCCATTTACGGATTGGGGGACCCTGAACAATACATGCAAATGCTCCTGCATTTAAAAGTTGGAGAGAAAATGGATCAACGAAGCATTTTGCGTAGGCTAAGTGACATGCAATACCAGCGCAACGACATGGATTTCTCACGAGGCACTTATCGCGTGCGCGGCGAAGTTATCGACATATTTCCTGCTGATTCAGACAAGGATGCCGTGAGAGTTGAGTTATTTGATGACGAAATTGAAAGCATTAAGCTCATTGACCCACTCACGGGTAAAATGACCTCAAGCACTTATCGTGCCACCATTTTCCCAAGCACACATTATGTCAGCTCCAAAGAACGTCAGCAAAGCATGGTTGAAGAAATCAAAGATGAACTGCGAGAGCGCATCCGTTACTTTCAAAAAGAAAATCGTCTACTAGAAGCCCAGCGCATTGAACAACGCACACTCTATGATATCGAGATGATTAATGAGCTAGGTTATTGCACAGGAATCGAGAACTATTCACGGCTGCTTTCTGCACGCGCCCCTGGCGAACCACCACCGACTTTATTAGATTATTTGCCTGAAAATGCTTTTATCGTGATCGATGAGTCGCATGTGACCATTCCGCAGTTTGGCGGAATGTACAAAGGAGATCGCTCACGCAAAGAAAACCTGGTCAATTATGGTTTTCGTCTGCCATCTGCCTTGGATAATCGCCCTTTAAAATTCCATGAATTTGAGGCGCTTATCTCACAGGCAATTTATGTCTCAGCAACCCCTGCCGAGTATGAGGCGAAACATCAACAAAACGTGGCTGAACAAGTGGTGCGTCCAACGGGATTATTAGATCCAATTGTTGAAGTAAGACCCGTAACTATTCAAGTTGATGATGCATTATCGGAGATCAACAAAGCTGTGAGCAAAGATGAACGTATACTCATCACTACCCTCACCAAGCGCATGGCTGAAGATTTAACCGATTACTTAGCTGAACATGGCGTCAATGTCCGTTATCTGCATGCTGATGTTGATACGGTCGAACGCGTGGAAATCATTCGCGATTTGCGTTTGGGCGTTTTTGATGTGCTTGTCGGAATCAATCTATTACGCGAAGGTTTAGATATGCCTGAGGTCAGCACGGTACTCATCTTTGATGCGGACAAAGAAGGATTTTTGCGCTCAGAGCGCTCTTTGATTCAAACTATTGGGCGAGCTGCTCGCCACATCAAGGGCAAAGCTATTCTTTATGCTGAGGTCATCACAGGATCAATGCAACGAGCCATGGATGAAACGTTGCGCCGACGCAACAAGCAACAAGTGTTTAACACCAAGCACGGTATCACCCCAGCCTCCATTAAAAAGAAGGTCGGCGACTTATTTGAGCTATCTCCCGAATTGAGTAAAAAAAGCGCGAAAAATAACGCCAGGAAAAAAGTTACTGATATTCAGGTCGATGAGATTTTGGGCGTCAAAGAAGCCATTAACCTGATAAAAAAACTCGAAAAAACCATGAAGGATCACGCCAGAAATCTTGAGTTTGAAGAGGCAGGACAAGTCCGAGATCAGATAAAAGTCATTAAAGAGAAATATCTGTTATAACTAGAGTGATACATGCTGATCAAAGTAGCTGGGGTTAACGCTGATTTCAAACACCTGATTACATCGGCTTGGATAATCTTTTGAGTATTGGGTATTGTATCCTTTTTTGTCTCTGCCGTATGTGAAACAATCAACTAAACAGGGATATATCCTATCTTTTGGTACCAGAGGCCGGACTCGAACCGGCACAGTGTCGCCACCGGTGGATTTTGAATCCACTGCGTCTACCAATTTCGCCACTCTGGCACAAAACTTGTGCAATTTAGTAAAATGAACTTCCTTGCAGCCGCAAGAACAGGTGCCATTCTAGCTAAAAGCATAATGATGTCAAACACTATTTTGGTCACTTTCAGCAAACGGTTTGCTAAAGTTTAAGCTTAGGAACTTCCTGACCAATATTACGATAAAACTCTTCTACAAAGCACTCAAATCTATCTTTATCTAAGGTGTTACGAATGTCCTTCATTAAACGCTGGTAGTACGTGATATTATGGATGGTGTTAAGGCGCGCACCCAGGCTTTCTTTTGTTTTGTCTAAATGATGCAAATAACTGCGGGAAAAATTTCTACATGTATAACAATCACAACTATCATCCAAGGGAGAGGTATCAGTTTTATACTGACTATTTCGAATTCTAATCACACCATTCTTAACAAATAAATGTCCGTTTCTGGCATTTCTTGACGGCATCACACAGTCGAACATATCAATTCCACGGCGCACGCCTTCGATAAGATCTTGTGGTTTCCCCACCCCCATTAGGTAGCGCGGTTTATCGTTTGGCATCTGATGCGCCAGATGATTTAAAATACGGATCATTTCCGATTTTGGTTCACCTACGGACAGTCCTCCAATTGCATAGCCATCAAATCCAATTTCTGTCAACGCTACCAATGATGCATCACGCAAATGCTCATACATTCCGCCTTGAATAATGCCAAATAAAGCAGCAGGATTATTGCCATGTGCAACTTTGCTTCTTAATGCCCAGCGCATGGAAAGCTCCATCGATTTTCTTGCTTCTGATTCCGTAGCAGGGTATGGGGTGCATTCATCAAAACACATGACAATATCAGAGCCTAAATCACGCTGAATTTGCATTGAAGTTTCTGGATCAAGAAATACTTTGGCACCGTCAAGTGGCGAGCGAAAGGTCACCCCTTCTTCAGTTAATTTTCTAAGCGCGCCGAGGCTAAACACCTGAAAGCCGCCAGAGTCTGTTAAGATCGGACCTTGCCATCGCATAAAATCATGCAGATCTCCGTGCATTTTAATGATTTCAGTCCCAGGTCTTAACCATAAATGGAACGTGTTTCCAAGCAGAATCTCAGCACCTGTTACTTTAATATCCTCAGGGGACAATGATTTTACTGCACCATATGTTCCTACTGGCATAAAAGCAGGAGTTTCAACGACACCACGCTCAAAATATAACTTACCTCGACGAGCCTTACTGCTTGTCTTTAGTAAAGTAAATTTCATTTTATTCACCATCATCAGAAACAAAGGGCATCATGGTAGACAATTCATTCTAAAATAGCAATCATCTCCTGAGGTGGGCGCGCAATCACAGCTTTTGTACTGCTTTCTAAAATAGGGCGCTGTACAAGCTTTGGCTCTTTATACGAAAGCTCAGCAATTTCATCGTCGGAAAGTATTGTCAGACCTTTGATATTTAACTTCTGATATGCTTCATCCGAGCTACGTGCCATAAGGTGTTTCTCTAATAAATTCACATCTCTGTGTAACCGTCAGCTCTTTTGGCACCATAATGATTTCAAAGCCAAATTCTTTATATACGTCCAAGTGAATTTGCTCAAAAATCAACGCGTCTTCATAGCTGATTTTGCGAGCATCAGTATGTTTGATAAAGCCCAGATTTTCGAAAAAGAATACCTTACTCTGGTAAACGCTGGTTTTGAGACAACGATTAATTTCATCAAGTAACACAGGAGAAGGTGTAAATGCGACATTTTTCCAATGAGATAAATATTTACCAAGAGCATAGGTACAAAAAGGTGAACGATCATAAAACTGCAGATCTCCGATGGCATTCATCTGCCTCTCTTTTTGCATACGTGTAATTTGATCTACAAAATCAGACTCTTCCCATGGCTTTTCTATGCCTTTAATTTGCTCTATGCTAATTACGTCCGTTGCAGCTTCATGAATAACAGCATACCCTAATTTTTCTAACTCTATGATCACAGAGGTTTTTCCACTGCCTGGAGTGCCTGTAAAGATGAAACGTTTAACTTGATTTAAATTATTCATAAGCCAACATCCATTTCAATCAAGCCAACTAATCTTACCGGCGCTTCTGTACCAGCTTTGATTTTGATGGGCAGGACCATAACAAAGCCGCAGGTAGGCGGCATACTATCCAAATTTGCTACATTTTCTATGATTATCTTTCCAGTGCCTAAAAAGGTTTTGTGAACTTTAAAGCCATCTTCCGGGCGATCAGGTGAAAGTGTATCAATGCCAATGGCGCTCACGCCTCGTTCAAGCAGGAGTTCTGCAGCTTCGGGGGATATAGATGGAAACACATGGTTATTATGGTATTTTGAAGGTGTGTTCCAGAATTTGTTCCAACCAGTTTTGACCATTACACATGAACCACCTGTGATCTTGCCATACTTGCTTTCAAAATCCGCCACATCTTGGGCACTCAAGGAATAGCGTTTATGGCATTTATCCGATACATCAACGACCAAACAAGGCATGATCAAATCATTTACATCAAAATCATGAATACACTTACCCCCAGCAATACAATGGCTTGGCGCGTCCATATGAGTACCGATTCCCGAATGCATTTTGATTTTCATGACACGGAATTTATCCTCGTCGTCACAATCAGAGTAATCTATGTGGAGCTCATGATTAAACCCGCACTCACCACTCCAGGTAGGGATAGTGTCATCAAGTGCGTGGGTTAGATCAATAAGTTTGTAGGGGAAAGTCATCAAACATCTCACATCAATTTCTTCGTAAACCATACCAGATCATCACATCTGTGACCAGTTTGAATCATAGGGGACCACTGTGATACTTCTTTTTTATCCATAGAATTTTAGCTCCACACATCAACACCCTCTTTCCTCATACAAACCCAAGCAATCAATTTCATTGCTTGCCTAGCTTATTGCCGTTGCAATGTCCTTATAGTTGACCAAGGAAAACTTCCCCTCTATCTTGTAATGCTGTTTACCTGCATAGACGAGGAAAGCTTTACTCATGCGCTCCCCCACAAGAGAGCCGAAGTATTCTAATCCTTTTAGGAAGCTCGGATCAAAACTTTTTGCTGATTTGATCTCGATAGGAATTAAATCATTTGCACGTTTATACACAAGATCAACTTCGTTACCGTGATTGTCACGAAAGAAATATAAATTTGGCTCTAAGCCCCGATTAAAGCGAGCTTTTATGAGCTCTAAAACAACCAGATTTTCTACAATACTACCTCTTAAAGGATCTCTGGAGATCTGATTAATATTCTCTATGCCAAGGAGATAGCTCACAAGTCCCACATCAAAAAAATAAAGCTTAGGAGATTTAATTAAGCGCTTGCCAAAGTTTTCGTAATAGGGTGCAATCCGAAAAATAACATACGAAGCTTCCAAAATAGATAACCAATTCCCAATCGTTGCTGCGGATACGCCCACTTCATTGGCAAGATTTGTCTGGCTAAATATCTGTCCTACACGACTGGCACACAGTCTAAAGAATTTTTGAAATAATAATAAATCATGAACCTTGCTCATATGGCGAATATCACGCTCAATATAAGTACCCACATAACTTCTATAGAATGTTTGCGCATCCTGGCTTTTGGCGTAGATTGCAGGCATAAAACCATTGAGAAGGTACTCATCTAAATCCAGTTCTATTTGCTGTGTTTTGAGTTCGCCGATGCTTAAAGGAAGTAGAGAGATAAGGGCCGTGCGTCCCGCTAAAGACTGGCTAATTGCTTCATGCAAATCAAGTTGCTGACTTCCCGTCAGGATATATAATCCATTTTGCTGCTTTTGATCCACCATAACCTGCAAATATGATAAGAGCTTTGGGACTCGCTGAATTTCATCTATGATCGCGCCATCTGGAAATTGATCAATAAAGCCTCTCCCATCAAGCATTGCAAATTCGCGAACATCAGGATCTTCTAGATTTGTGTAAGGTTTATCTGGGAACAATTCTCTTGCTATCGTTGTTTTACCGACTTGCCTTGGTCCCACCAAAGTAACTATAGGATACTGCTGTGCCATCTTTTTTATGGGTTCACTCACAAGGCGTTGAATGTTCATTCTGTGTATTTATCTAAAACAATTTTATATTTACACGGAGTTTATCTTTAAAGACAGGTAAATTCAAGTAGGGGCGAAATATTTTTCTCCCCTACGCGTCAAGACACTCTGATACCAGGTCTATTACATTACGCTCAATCGGATCAAAACTCATGCCAATCAGATAAACAGGCTTATTGATACTAAGATATTTTTCCGCATAGTTTTTATCTTTAATCTGCTGAATAGCATTCTTGGCATCCCCCAGYTTRGCRAGTTTAAATTCAATAATYACCACCTTATCGTGCATGATCAYCGTCAAATCAATCTTGCCGTGATTGGTCACATCCTCAGGGATRGTGTCATATCCCAAGGCAGTGAGAAAGCTATAAACGATGCTSGCRTARAATCCYTCRTAMTKWTCAATYTGATTRTTGCGATACCAGTCATTAGGGATAGAGGCGAAGTGGCTGCTTAGGATTGTTTGCAAACGCTGAAAGTCGTCATCTTGTAAGCTCTGTGCAATCAAACGTAAATGCTGATTTTTAACCATCTGATTGGATGCAATCGTTGCCAGTGCCCCATTTAAGCTCGCTTTGACCTCTAAATTGGGATAAGTCAGCATATAAGCGTATTGCATACCTATCGTTGTGACTCCTTTAATCGTCAAATAGCCYGTTTGAAAGAGCAAGGTTTCAATCGGCATATTGTCGATATCAAAAGTTTTTAASATATCTTCTCCAACAACAATATCCTCYARATCAGGAATAAAATAACGGTTCTTTTCGATCATCTTGACCAAAAAAGTCGGTGTTGCCGTTTCAAACCAGTAATTCTGATAGCGATAGCCTTTATTGATAAATAGCAAAATATCAAACGGATTATAGACTTTCTGGCTTTCCGTCCCTGTAAAGTTATAGCCGTTATACCATTTTTTGAGTTGCTTCAAATCAACTTGTCCTTCGGTTAAATACATCCCAAATGACTGCTCCAACTCGACCTGGTTATAGCCGCAAATGTCAGCATATTTCTGATCCAGACTAATATCATCMARATTATTCAACTCGCTGAAAATACTGATTTTACTGAATCTTGATACACCTGTAAGCATCGCAAATTTGACATTCACATCCTGAGATTTAATCACGCTATAAAAGTTTCTAAGCCGCTGACGCATTGCCTTGGCAATCTCGGTATTATCGATATTATCCAAAATCGGCTTGTCATATTCATCGACTAAAATCACCACCTTATTATGGKTGCTCGCCAGTTGTTTGATCAARTAGGAAAACCGCGTGCTGATTTGATCATAAACATTTTCAATTTGATAAAGCGCATAATACTCATCCAAAAAACTGTGTATGTTAGCCTCTAAGATGTCGGGGTYTCTGGCATTGCCTTCCCCAAAGGTAAAATGGAGCACAGGATATTTTACATCCCAGTCCCAGTTRTTTTCCAGATACARRYCCTTAAACAGGTCTTTATTSCCCAGAAATGCCTGTTTWATCGTRTCGATYARRAGMGATTTRCCAAAGCGTCTGGGACGCGAGAGAAAATAATATCCCCCTCCGCCATGAACAAGCTCAGCAACATGTCTGGTTTTATCGACGTAAATATAGTCACCTGTGATGATTTTCTCTAAACCCGAAATACCAATCGGAAGTTTTTTCATGGGATTCAATCAAGCCATTTAAGATGCTCGGAGTATAACAGTTTGAGAGACTTAAAACCACCCTATCCCTCTTCTGTGTTGAAGCTGGTTATCTGCTGGCTTAAGATCGCCAAGCTGGGATTTTTCAGCGCGGCGGTATTGGTAGAACAAGTATTGAAGCCACTTCTTCACATGTTCTTTTGAAGCACCCAACTCGACCTGATCCAGTAAATGGTAGATGCACTCACGCCAATTGGGTAGGGATAGTGTCTTGCTCAAAAATAGCAAATTCAAAAATGCAAACAGTATTTTTAATTTACAACAGAAATTGCAAACTTAGTTTGCAATTCTAAGATGTCCAGTCATAATACCGACTGGTATGGATTATCTGGAAAACATCAATGTACAAGCGATTACTGGCAATAGATACTAAGATGACAAGCAGTGTGTTTTTATTTGGACCGCGTGGCACAGGGAAAACACATTGGCTTAAAAACACTTTCCCATCCGCGCTCTATTTTGACCTTTTGGACGACGCCATCTACACGGAATTTCTGGGGGACGCCAAGGCATTATCGCGGAAAATACCTAAGACCTATGAAGATTGGATTATTATCGATGAAGTCCAAAAGATTCCAAGCCTCTTAAACGAAGTGCATCGACTGATTGAGCATCAAAAATGTCGCTTTGTTCTCACGGGCTCAAGTGCGCGGGCATTACGAAAAAAAGGCGTAAATCTCTTGGCAGGTCGCGCTTTGACTTATCATATGCACCCATTAACGGCAAGCGAACTTCAGGATGATTTTGACTTAGCCTTTTCTCTTAAGTATGGAAACTTGCCTATGGTCTATTCGGCGGACAATCCAGAGCATTTCCTTAAAAGCTATATCCAAACTTATTTGAAGGAAGAAGTTCAGCAAGAGGCACTCACAAGGAACTTAGCGGTATTCACCAAGTTTCTACAAACAGCAAGCTTTTCCCAGGGTGAGACCATTAATTACAGTAATATTGCCAGGGAGATTGGCAGTAATCACCAAAGTGTGCGCAATTTTTTTGACATCCTGGAAGATTTGTTAATTGCCTATCGCTTGCCTGTATTTACGCGTCGAGCAAAACGCGAAGTCGTTACCCAAACCAAGTTTTACTACTTTGATGCTGGCGTATATCGCGCGATTCGTCCCAAAGGTCCTCTGGACTCGGAAGAAGAGCTTTCAGGAGCAGCATTGGAAAGTTTGTTTTTTCAGCAGGCTAAAGCACTCAATGATTATTATTTTTTGGGGTATGAATTCTATTACTGGCGAACACAGGCAAAGCACGAGGTCGATTTTATTTTGTACGGTGAACGGGGTTTATATGCAATTGAGATAAAGCGTAAATCTAAGCTCATTCCACACGACTTTAAAGGCTTACGCCTTTTTCAAGAGGACTATCCTATGGCAAAATGTATCATGCTCTACGGCGGGGATCAAAGCTATTGGGAGAACGAGATAAACGTTATGCCCTTTGAAAACGCCATTCGAACATTAGATAAAATTCTGACAGGAACGCTTATATGACACAATCCCTCACACAAAGCATTCGAAAGTTAATGAGAAACATCCTTAAACCTTGCACAAATCGCAATGGCTGTAACTCCGAAGTGAAAAAGTCCAGCCAAAGCGAGGAAAAGCGCGCGGTTGTGCACGTGTCGCTTGTCGTTAGAGACTACGATGAGGCTATAGCGTTTTATACCAAGAAGCTTCATTTTGATTTACTCGATGACATTTATCAGCCCGAACAAAATAAACGATGGGTTTTAGTGGCACCAAGGGGAGCAAATGGCTGTGCACTGGTTTTAGCAAGAGCCTCAAAACCAGAGCAATTGAGCTTTATTGGTAATCAAACGGGTGGGCGAGTTTTTCTGTTTTTGCACACCAATCGGTTTTGGGATGACTATCAAAAAATGAAGTCTGGTGGCATTGAGTTTGTTAGAGAACCTTCGATTGAAACTTATGGCACTGTCGCAGTTTTTAAGGACTTATACGGTAACTTATGGGATCTTTTGGAGCTTAATAAAACTTCAGTTGAACTGAATAATGTTTAAAATCTATTGGGGAAAAACAAGCGCCACATACCAGCTGCCAAAAGGGATGGTAGAGAAAATGGCACATCTTGCTTATCCCAATACAAAACTTATTTCGCATGAATTGATTGCTGGTGGGTGTGCTAATCTCAACATTAAAATTCAGCTAGAAGATGAAAAGTACCCACTCATTTTGCGTGTTTATTTGCGCGACAAAAATGCTGCTTACCGCGAACAAAAACTGGCGGCATTAATAAGAGAAACCGTGCCTGTACCGCTAACGCATTACATCGGCGAGCTTGAGGAGCATCATTTTGCCATTACAGAATTTATGCCTGGCATACCACTTCGAGACCTTCTACTGAGCGATGTGTCGCATGATCTTAATGCAATCATGCACGAAGTAGGCACGATTCTTGCAAAAATCACAGCGCATGAGTTTCCAAAAGCAGGCTTTTTTGATTCAAAACTGAACATTATTCCTGGCTCACCATCTGATGATTTCATGATTTTTGCTAAAGACTGTTTGAAACACGAGACTGTATTGTCTGTGCTTGCATCAGATACAATTGCCAAAATCAGTCAGGTTCTTGATCACTATGGTCACTTATTTCCCGATGAAAACGAAAAGCATCTTGTTCATGGCGATTTCGATCCAGCTAATATCCTTGTGCATAAAGTTGATGGGAGGTGGAAAATCAGTGCCGTTTTGGATTGGGAATTCTCTTTTGCTGGCTCTGTTTTGTGGGATGTGGCGACTTTGCTAAGATACGCCCACAAGTTACCTTTTGAGTTCCACTTAGCCTTCTTGGATGGTCTGAGATCTTGTGGTGTAAGGTTGCCTTCAAATTGGCAGGCTACAGTAAAGCTATTGAACTTGTTATCACTATTAGACTGTCTCAAAAGATCAGACTTCAAAACTCAGCTAAATCGATGCAAAGATATTTGCCAATTGATAGAACATATAATCTGCGGAAAATAATTTTTTAAACGCGTTGCTCATGCTTCTTTGCCAAGTTATACTATGTATAACTTAAAACACGGGAGAATTATGGTGCACATCAACGCTAAAGTTTTAAAATGGGGCAATAGCCTGGGCATTCGTCTATCGGGGGTCTTGAAAGAGCTGACTGATTTCAAAGTAGGCACAGAGCTTGATGTGGAAATTAAAAAAGAGGGATTATTTATTCGAAAACTTGAGAAAAAAACGATTCTGCCATTCTCGGAAACTGCTTTAATAAGTGATTTAAATAAAAAGAGTCACATGCACTTGTTAGTAAAACCCCAAGGCAGTGAGTGGCATGACTAAATTATACATCCCTGAACGTAATGATCTCATCTGGCTTGACTTTGAGCCTACTAAAGGCAAAGAAATTGGTAAATATCGCCCTGCATTTGTGTTATCGTCCAAAGCATACAATCAAAAGACGAATACGCTAATTTGTTGCCCTGTGAGCACTTCTATAAGAGGGGGAGCAACAGAAGTTTCAATTAACAGCCTTGAATCTCCATCCGTTATTGCTGCATCTATTGTGCAAACGCTGTCTTGGAAAGAGCGAAAATGCAAATTTATTGCTAAAGCAGAGGAAGAAGTTTTTAAAGCGGTTCTTTTGCGATTATTGCCTTTGTTGGGCGCTGAGGAAGTAATACAGGAAATATTGAATAACACGCTTTGAGAAAGTTTTGTATCCTAAAGGAAAAAATAGAATACTGAGTAGGAAATGTATGGCATAAGTGCAGACGGCTCTTGAGTTTAAGTGTCTTTAAGGGTATGATTTGTGCAACTTTAAAATTGTTCTAAATAAATACACAAAATGAATAATCAACAGAACCTTGGATTGCCATTGGAATACCAGCAGATGCCTGAGTATTTCGATGCACAAAACGTCAATGTGGAAACGGAAGTCAACAATGCTCTGATAGAACGCTTGCTTAATGCACATAATGTTAAAAGCGTACTGGATATGACTTGCGGCACAGGGTCACAGGTGTTTTATCTTCATCAACGCGGTTATGAAATAATCGGTAGCGATTTTAGTTCACCTCTCATAAGGCAAGCTCGTGAAAAAGTGCGCTCCAGAGGAGTGGATATTAGGTTTCTTGAGGGGGATATGCGGGAACTGGAAGTTGGGAAATTTGATGCAGTCATTTCGATATTTAACGCCATTGGACATTTGAGCAAATGGGATTTTGCAAAAGCCTTACAAAATATTCGCTCGAACTTAAAGGATGGAGGCATTTATATATTTGATATTTTTAACCTGGAGGCAGTCAGCGATAAGGTCATCCAGGATTTTGATATGGAGATTGAGAGTACTGTGAATGGCGTAAAAATGAAGCATACTCAACACTCCGAGGTTGACAGAGAAAATAACCTGCTGACCTCACATGATCATTACACCATTTTTAAGGAAAGTGAGAAACCTGAAATACGCACAAATACCTTTCATCTTCAAATCTATACTGCCCAGGAATTAAAAGATTTGCTGATGCAAAATGGTTTTGAAACCGTCTATCAATGCGATATGAACGGCAAGGATTTTGTTGCGGATAAGAGTCTTAGTGTTCTGACGGTTGCAAGGAAACGAGGATGAGTATAGCCGCAGCTGGGTGCCTTTGTTATGGTGCCGTTAAAATAAAGGATGGCACAGAGGTGTCGGTAAGGTTAGTTGGTTTGATAATAAAATCAGGTAAATCATGAAAAAATTTCTTTTATTTTTGTGCATGTTGATTGCCTCTTGCACTCACGCACAGCAATGTTTTATGGTGAAAGAAGAAGGTAATCTGATCTATCAGAAAGGGGATTGTAATCAGCGCTATTCGCCTTGCAGCACGTTTAAAATTGCCTTGAGTTTAATCGGTTACGATTCGAATATTCTTGTCGATGAAACGCATCCTCGGTGGTCATTTGAAAAAGGATATTCAGATTTCTTACCACAGTGGAGACAGGATCAAACGCCAGAAAGTTGGATGAAATATAGTTGTGTTTGGTACTCGCAGGTGTTGACCCAAAAACTGGGTATGAAAAAGCTTCAATCCTATGTCACACAATTTAACTATGGGAATGAAGATCTCTCAGGGGATAAGGGAAAAAATAATGGACTTACTCGTGCGTGGCTATCCAGTTCTCTTGAAATCTCAAGCGTAGAGCAAATCGCATTTTTAGAAAAGCTCTCAAAGGGTAAGTTACCCACAAGCCAATATGCGCACGAAATGACAAGAAGAATTTTGTTTGTAGAGAACTTGCCAAATGGCTGGAAGCTTTATGGCAAAACAGGAAATGGTGCTTTACTCAGCGCAGATAAAACCAAAAAGCTTGAAATCCAGCATGGCTGGTTCATAGGCTGGATTGAAAAGGCGGGTAGGGTTATTGTTTTTTCGGATCACATAAGTGATGACAAAAAGAAAAAGTGCTTTGCAAGTTTGCGTGCAAAGGAAGATGCGAAAAAAAGATTGCTCAGCATAATCAGTAGCATGGATGTAAAGTAACAGTAATAGCCTTACCATATCGATGAAAGGTAGCTGTTTACTCACCTTTATTTATGAAAGGGTGTTCAATCCGTAAGGTTGGGAGCAGAACCTTCACCAAATAGAAAATTTTCCATCTCTTTGAGTAGAAATTTTTTTGCTTCTGCTTCAAGCAAGTTCAAACGATATTCATTGATTAATATTGTTTGATGATCAAGCCACTTCGACCATGCTTCTTGTGAAATACTGCGTAAAATTCGCTGCCCAAGCTCTCCTGGAATTGGAGCGTATTGCATGGCGACGCCCTGCTTTTGTAGTTTTGTGCAAAATATGGTTGTCATAGGCGAGTCTCCTGAATTTGGTTTTTTCTCAATATTTACCTGGGTTAATAAGAAACGCAGTTATTCCCACGGAACGTTGTATCAACGATTTTCTTGGTTTTATTGTCAAAAACAATCCAGGTGGTGCACGATAGGGAATAGGTCTGTCCACCCACAATGGCTCCTGGGGTTGACACAATGGTGGTGTTGTTACCACTTTGTACGGTGGTAATATTCGTCGGCATTTGCGTGATTGGGGTGCTGATGATTTGCCGATCGCTATATACATAAGCAGTCTGATCATCGTCTAATTTCAAGGTGCTATTGGGGTAGCCCCACATCTTGATGAAGGTATCGATCGATTGTCCTTGCCACTGATCCAGGATGGCGCGATATTTTGCTGTTGTTGCGCAGCCCATAAGAAAAGCGCTTAGGCAAGCAAATACCATGATGTTAGCTAAATATTTGGCAAATTTTTTGCTCATGGCTTACTTTCCTTATTCAACGGTTAGCACTTTCTTTTTTAGAAAACCTAACTTCTTCATGTAAATAGTCAACAGCGAAATCGCCGCAGGCGTCACCCCCTCTATACGCGATGCCTCTCCTAAGCTCGAAGGCTTTTGCGTGCCAAGTTTTTGGCGCACTTCGTTGGATAAACCTGAGACCTTTGTGTAGTCAAAATCTTTAGGGATCTGCGCATTTTCCAATGCCTGATGTGCAATGATTTCCTCATTCTGTCTGTCGATATAGCCAGCGTATTTTGCTGATATTTCGATTTGCTCAATCGCTTGCGTGTGATCAATAAACTCGCCAAGTTCAGCAATATCAGCAAGACTTTGGTAATCAACTTCAGGACGCTTAAGCAAATCAAAAAGGCTGCTTTCTTTGCTCATAGCTTTGCCAAGAAGTGCTTCCAGTTTTTCAGCTCTTATTGTCTTTGGTGTAACCCAGGTTGATTGTAACCGCATGGTTTCAGCGAGAATAGTGTTTGCTTTTGCTAAATAAATATTTTTGTCTTCATCACTTAAAAGACCAAGCTCAATGGCTTTGGGGCAAAGGCGGGTGTCGGCGTTATCTTCCCTTAGAATTAAACGATATTCAGCACGTGAGGTGAACATGCGATAGGGTTCTTGAGCTCCCTTGGTGATAAGATCATCGATCAACACCCCAATATAAGCTTCATTGCGCTTTGGCGACCAGCTCGGTTTATTCTGCACTTTAAGTGCGGCATTTAGACCTGCGATAAGTCCTTGAGCCCCTGCTTCCTCATATCCTGTAGTTCCATTGATTTGACCTGCGAAAAATAGATTTTCCACATGTTTTGTTTCCAGGCTTGGCAATAAGCCTCGCGGATCAAAAAAATCATATTCAATTGCGTAACCAGGACGCGTAATATGGGCATTTTCAAATCCCTCAATGCTACGAATAAATTGCAATTGGACATCAAAGGGGAGGGAGGTTGACATGCCATTGGGATATAACTCAATGCTGTCTAAGCCTTCGGGTTCAACAAATATCTGATGACGTTCTTTATCCGCAAAACGTACGACTTTATCTTCAATGGAGGGACAATAGCGTGGACCAATGCCTTCAATCATTCCGCCATACATCGCTGAGCGATCCAGGTTCTTAAGAATGATTTCATGCGTTTTTAAGTTGGTATAGGTAATGTGGCATGGAACCTGCTTAGGATGTTTCTGTCCCTGACTAAAAAAGGAAAAATAGGTGATGTCTTCATCCCCAGGCTGCGTGCCCATTAATGAGAAGTTGACTGTGCGCTTATCAATGCGCGGTGGCGTACCTGTCTTTAGGCGGGCAACATCAAAGGGCAGTGTTCTGAGTTTTTGGGCCAAGGCATTTGCTGGTTGATCTCCCGCGCGTCCCCCTTGGTAATTATTAAAGCCAATATGAATTTTCCCCGCTAAAAATGTACCAACGGTTAAAATGACGGTTTTTGCTTTAAAGGCAAGCCCCATTTGGGTGACCACACCTGTGACCTGATCGTTTTCAATCATGAGATCATCAACCGCTTGCTGGAAGATTGATAGATTAGGTTGGTTTTCCAAAGCGTGACGCACGGCAATTTTATAAAGTGTGCGATCAGCCTGAGCGCGTGTAGCGCGCACTGCAGGCCCTTTTCTGGCATTAAGCGTGCGAAATTGGATGCCTGCCTTATCAATTGCTTTTGCCATGATGCCACCTAGTGCATCAATTTCTTTGACTAAGTGACCTTTACCGATTCCGCCAATGGCTGGGTTGCATGACATCTGCCCGAATGTGTCCATGTTGTGAGTAAGCAGTAAAGTGCTGGCACCCATGCGAGCAGCGGCGGCAGCGGCTTCGGTGCCAGCATGTCCGCCACCAACAACGATGACATCGAAAGGTTGTGGATAAAAAATCATAAGTAAATCAGATCGCAAAATAGACTGATGCGCATCATATAGAAAAATGGTTTGAATGTCCACGGTCTTTAAATTGCCTAAGCGGTCAGCATTTATCCCTCAAATAGCGGTGAAACTGCTTGAATATAAGTGGGTTTATGAATTAGGATGTCCGGGCAGTATTAGGCTAGATAGAAGCGGTTTTAGATTAAGAAATTGAAATGACAGAACACAAACATAAGCTCATCGCAACTCATTTAGGTAAATCCTATCGCTCTCGCTGGGTTGTTGTCGATGTGTCGATGGAAGTCAATACAGGAGAGATTGTTGGGTTATTAGGTCCTAATGGTGCGGGGAAAACCACCTCTTTTTACATGATTGTGGGTTTAGTTCGTCCCAATCGAGGTAATGTTTTTTTGGACGGAAAAGATGTTACAAAATTACCAATTCACTGGCGTGCGCGTCAAGGAATTGGTTATTTGCCACAAGAGGCTTCCGTTTTTAGAAAATTAAGTGTCGAGAAGAACATTCTGGCGATTTTAGAAACGCGCAAAGAGTTGTCCAAAGAACATCGCCAGGATGAGCTCGAGTCCCTATTGGATGAATTTAGTATTCAACATATTCGTAATAGTCTTGGGATGAGTCTATCGGGGGGGGAGCGCAGGCGTGTGGAAATCGCAAGAGCTTTGGCAATGTCACCACGATTTATTTTGTTGGATGAGCCTTTTGCAGGGGTAGATCCTATTTCAGTGATCGATATCAAAAAAATTATTATGCACCTAAAAAATAGAGGCATTGGTGTTTTGATTACGGATCATAATGTGCGTGAAACACTCGATATTTGTGAACGCGCCTATATTGTTAATGCAGGCAAAATGATTGCTTCGGGAAAACCAAGTGACATTTTAAGAAACGAGCAAGTCAGAAAGGTTTATTTGGGCGAGCAGTTTAGAATGTAAATGGATATTGGGCTTATGCATTATTCTGTACTATTAGATGAATCAATCAAATCGCTTGCAATCAGGGGTGGTGGTATTTATATTGATGGCACTTTTGGTCGAGGTGGGCATTCACGTCGAATTTTAACAGGCTTAACAGCTGGGCATCTGATTGCTTTTGATCGAGATCTTGCTGCCATTGATTATGCAAAAGTACATTTCGCTCAAGCGCTTCAAAGCAACCAACTAAGCTTAGTGCATGCACCATTTTCGACCATGGCGCAACACGTAGAGTCACTTGGTTTGACTGGGAAAGTTGATGGAATTTTACTCGATCTTGGCGTGTCGTCGCCACAATTAGATGAAGCTTCTCGTGGATTTAGTTTTATGAAGGATGGTCCTTTGGATATGCGCATGGATCAAACCAAAGGTTTGTCAGCCTACGATGTCATCAGTAGTTATAGCGATGAAGATTTGGCAAAAATCTTTCGCGATTATGCTGAGGAAAAGCATGCCTGGAGGATCGCCCAAACGATTAAAAGGGCACTTTCTGAGGGGCAGGTATTGGATAGTACCTTAAAACTTGCTCAGCTGATTGAGAAAACCATCGGCAAAAAGGAAAAAAAACATCCCGCAACACGCTGTTTCCAAGCGCTTAGGATTTGCGTGAATGAGGAGTTAGAGGAACTGTCAAAAGCGCTTATGAACGCATTTCAAATTTTATGCGTATCAGGACGTTTAGCAGTAATTAGCTTTCACTCACTTGAAGACAGAATAGTGAAGCAGTTTATGACCGAATTGATTAAGGGGAAACAACAGCATGTACCTCGTGGTATGCCAATACTTGAGGTTTTTAAACCAAAGGCACGGTGGATTGTGAAGCAAGGTAAATCAGGGGCAAAGGAGCTCAATGAGAACACGCGCTCACGCAGTGCTATTTTAAGAGTCATTGAAAAGGTGTGATATGACGCGAGCTGAAGTGCGAGTCAAGCTATTTGAATCCTTTGTCAAAAGCACCATGAATCTCAAGGTGTTGTCAGCTTTTATGCTGTGCGTGTTGTTGCTTATTTCTGCTTTTATGGTGGTTGCGGTGAAGTATCAGCATAAAGTGGCGCTGGATAAAGAGCAAAAGCTTTTATACAGCCAGGAAGACTTACGCGATCAATGGACACAAATTTTGATTGAGCACAGTACTTTAGCGTCACCATCGCATGTAGATGAGGTGGCAAAGGAAAATCATATGCACTTGCCAACGATCAAAGAGATTAGAGTGATTCAAAGCAATGGCTAAGATAAAATCAAGTTGGCGTTACTACTTCATTGTTATGTTGATTATAACCGTCATTGGACTTTTGCTTTATAGGCTTAGTCATATGCAAACTGTTGAATATAACAAGCTTAAAAAGGAAGGTGATAACCGCTCCGAACGCACGCTAACAACCACAGCTTATCGTGGCATGATCAGTGATCGAAATTGTAAGCCTTTAGCAATTAGCACTCCTGTGGATTCGATTTGGGTAGATCCATTTTTTATCAAAAGTGATGATCTAAAATTGCTTAAAATTCTCAGTATGCTTGAACTATCTGACGCGCAGAAAGAGAACATTATTTTGCGCATCAAGGCACGTGAAGGACGCAGTGGGTTTGTGTACTTAAAGCGTCAGGTTTCCCCGTTTGTTGCTCAGGAAGTTGAAGCCATGATGCTTAAAGGAGTAAAGGTTGAACGTGAATTTAAACGCTTCTATCCAGATGCCGAGGTGATGGCGCACGTGGTGGGTTTTACCAATATCGATGATAAAGGACAAGAAGGCATCGAGCTGCAATATGATAATTATTTGACAGGTGAAGATGGTAGGCGCTCAATCCAGAGAGATTTAAAGGGGGGGGTTGCGCGTAAAAATGCCGATGATCTTGAAGCTAGGCATGGGCAGGACATCAGTCTTAGCATAGATCGTAAGCTTCAATATATCGCCTATAAATATATTAAAGAAGGAGTTATTAATAACCATGCTGAAGCAGGCTATGCCGTGATCATTGATGTTAAAACAGGGGAAATTTTGGCGATGGTGAATTATCCTTCGTATAATCCCAACAATATGAGTGATGCCATTCCTCAAAAACGCAGAAACAGGGTACTGACAGACGTATATGAGCCTGGGTCGGTGATGAAACCATTTGCTGCCATTGCTGGCATGGAGTCAGGAAAATATGATGTTGATACCCTTGTAGACACCTCGCCAGGGTTTTATAAACTCAATGGGCGAACGGTAAGGGACTTTCGTAATTATGGTGAAATGGATCTGCGCCATATTCTCATGAAGTCATCCAATGTGGGTATTTCAAGGATTGTTTTGTCGATTGACGCCAATGCGTTAGCGGATACCCTAAGAAAGTTTGGCTTTGGGCAGATCACGAAAATCAACTTTCCAGGAGAGCGATCAGGTTATGTGCCAAGTCCGCGTAAATGGGGGGATTTTCCCTTAGCCACCCTATCCTTTGGTTATGGTATGAATGCAACTGCCTTGCAAATTGCTACCGCTTATAGCGCCATTGCAAACAGAGGAAAATTGATTCCACCGACTTTGCTGAAGCGTAATGAAAATGAAACAATTCAGGGTTATCAGGTCATTAATAGCGAGATTGCTGAGAAAACAATCGACATGCTAACTTCGGTGGTTGAAGGTTTGGGGGGGACAGCATCAAAGGCTCAGGTGCCTCAATACCATGTTGCGGGTAAAACTGGAACGGTGCGTAAGGCGATCGCAGGAGGGTATGCTTCTGATAGTTACATAGCAACCTTTGTAGGAATTGCGCCTTCGTCAAACCCTGAGATTGTGACGGTCGTGGTGATCGATGATCCCAAAGGGGAGGCCTATGGTGGTGGTTCGGCAGCAGCCCCTATTTTTGCCCAAATTACTCAACATGTCTTACGGGTTATGGGAGTGCCTCCAGATAAGCTCAGGCGTCCATGAACTTCTTCCCCAGAAACCCCGTAAAATGATTTACGATGGGTATAAATCTGCTAATTTACATTTGGTTTTTAGCCTTTTGCTTGTTATATTCCGCGAGGAAATTGGCTTTTTGTTGATTTTAAACAGAAGTATATACCATTCTGTAAACCTGACTACACTGGAGTAGTCAGGTAAAATGGTTTATGAGTGGTATCAGTTTAAAGATTAATTGTGGAGAGAGTAATAAATGATTGTTGGGATTCCTAAAGAGATTAAAAACCATGAGTATCGCGTTGGATTAACTCCTGGAAATGTCGCCGAATTTATTCAGCATGGACACACGGTATTGGTCGAGAATAATGCAGGAGATGCGATTGGATTTACCAATGAGGATTACATCACAGCAGGGGCTAAGATTGTGTCAGCAGCTGAAGAAATGTTTGCCAAGGCGGATATGATCATCAAGGTTAAAGAACCTCAGCCGAATGAATGTAAAATGCTGCGTAAAGGGCAGCTGTTGTTTACCTACCTGCATCTGGCACCAGATCCACAGCAGACCAGACTTCTCCTTGAATCTGGCTGCACTGCCATTGCCTATGAAATGGTAACCGACAAAAAGGGTCGCTTGCCATTATTAACCCCGATGAGCGAGGTCGCAGGACGCCTGTCTGTTCAGGCAGGAGCGCATTGTTTGGAAAAAGCACAAGGTGGCAGTGGGGTATTGCTAGGTGGTGTTCCAGGTGTGAAGTCTGCCAAAGTTGTCGTGATTGGTGGCGGTGTGGTTGGATTAAATGCCATTCGTATGGCGATTGGCATGGAAGCACATGTAACGGTTTTGGATAAGTCTTTAGATCGTTTACGTGAACTCGATGATTACTTTGGACCTAAACTCAATTGCATATATGCGACAAAAGATAATCTTGAGAAATATGTTCAGGAAGCAGATTTGGTGATCGGTGCGGTGCTGGTTCCAGGAGCAGCAGCTCCAAAGCTTGTGACTAAAGAGATGATTAAGGCGATGAAAAAGGGCTCGGTTGTCGTTGATGTTGCCATCGATCAAGGTGGCTGTTTTGAAACCTCAAAACCAACGACGCATCAAAATCCGACCTATGTAGTGGATGGGGTGGTGCATTACTGTGTTGCCAATATGCCAGGAGCAGTGGCAAGAACATCAACAGTAGCACTTAATAATGCGACCTTACCTTTTGCTTTGGAGTTAGCCGATAAGGGGTATCACCAGGCAATTCATGATAATGTTCACTTGGAGCATGGTTTGAGTGTACATCGCGGGATGCTGACTTCATTGCCTGTTGCTGACGCCCTTAATATGACCTATGTTGCCCCAAAGGAAGCTTTAGCTATGCGTGATCAGGCAATCTCGGCATAAACCTTTGATTTCAATGGCGTGATCGGTGATTGTGAAACCATCTTCTTTAGTCAATACCTGTAATCGCTCTTCAAGTGACACATCGTGGCGTTCCTTTTTATTGCCACAAGTGTTGCAAATAAACAGCTGGCATATCTTTTTTTCGGGGTGGCAGCACAAACTGTAAGTGTTATTAGAATAGATCTTGTGAATCAGTTCATTTTTCTGCAAAAAATCCAACACGCGGTAAAGAGACATAATATTGTAGTGCTTATTGCTTTCTTCTGCTTTGTTAAGCTTATCCTGTAAATCGTAGGCGCTAACAGGTTGTACTTGTTGTGCCAGCATGTCAATGACGCGCCAACGCAAGCTGGTTAGTTTGATATTTTGTGCTAAACAAAATGCTTCGATATGTGCTAGATGTGCCTTCATAATCAGTTAGTTCATAAGCAAATTCTTAATGAGTCCGATTAAATATATCCCACAGATGAGCATGGTAATACAAAAACTTGCGGGCAAGTTTGCATAAAAGGCTAAACACAAAGCACCCCAGACACTGAAAAGCGAGATTAAAATACTCAGTAACATGCTCTGATAGAAGCCATCACACCACTGAAATGCGCATGCCGCAGGACCAATAAGTAACGCGAAAACCAATAACACACCCACGATCTGACAAGCCATCGTGACTGTCAATGCCAGTGTAATAAAAAAAAGCATGGACAGCAGTTTGTTTGGGATATTTTGAGCACGTGCAATAACAGGGTCGATGGAGGTGAAAAACAGCGCTCTGGCGATTAAGGCTAATATGCTGATGATAATTACTGCCAATAGGATAAGCGTCATAATCTGTGTGTATGATACGGTTAAGATATTGCCAAATAAGATTGACATAATTGAACCAGAGTAACCTGTTTGGTACAGGTACAAGAAATAAGCCCCAAGTCCTAAAAAGAAGGTCAGGACAATACCTACGGCTAAATCATTTTTTTTGATTTTATCTCCCATGGCACCCATAATGCTTGCTGCAATAATGTTGGCAATGAGCTGACCACTCATGGCGGATAAACCAAGAAGCACGGCACCTGACGCCCCTGTTAGACTGATGTGACTTAAGCCGTGGGCCGCGAAGGCTGCCTTGCGAAGCACCACAAAGAAGCTTACGATGCCAGAGATAATAGCGATTAAACTGCCGGCGATAAAAGCGTTTTGCATAAAGTTATAAGATAACACTGCGATCCTCCTTCAGGCACGGCATTTTCTGGCATAAATGGATATGTTGATTTTTGAAATGGATAAAATTATCCAGCTCATGCGCTATCTCGTGCATGTCGTGAGAGATGATTAATAGTGTTACATTGTGCTGAATATGGATTTTCTTAAGCGCATGGATAAAGTCCTGCTTTGCTTGGGGATCAAGATCAGATAAGGGTTCATCAAGCAGCAGAAGCCTGGGTTTATTGATTAGTGCCTGGGCGAGATACACGCGTTTTTTCTGTCCTCCTGAGAGGGTTTCAAAGGGTTTATGTGCATAAGCTTCGGCACCAACCAGGTTAAAGATCTCTTTGATACAGATGTCAATGTGTCGCCCAAATGCTGGAAGTCCGAGTCTGTTAGCATTAAAGCTGGCCTTCACAAGCGTTATGGCTGAAATATTTGGATTTAAGTTGAGTTCACGCTCCTGCGGAATATAGCTGATCCACTGATTTTTTTTGCCAGGGGGGTGTCCAAAGACACTCAACTTTCCAGAAACTGGGGGAATGAACCCAAGAATATTTTTTAGGAGTGTCGACTTCCCTATGCCGTTTTCTCCAACAACGCCAAGCCATTGATGCTCTTTTATGTTTAACTCAAAAGGTTTACAAAGAGCTTTATGTTCTGAGTGACCGATCACTAAGGATTGGCACTGTATGATCCATTGGTTTGTCATGTTAATACAGACCCGCTAATTATTTATGATGGTTTCATCAGTACTTTTTTTTGGCGTTTTGGTCTTGTAATGGCGTTGCTGTCTTGGGTTTTGGGGCGCTTGCCACCTCCAAAGCCTTTTGGGTATCATCAAGGTTAGACTTAAGCCAGGTGATGACATTATCTTTTTGTGGCATGGTTTCTGAAACCCCAACAGTTGGAATCTGGTTGTTTTTGGCAAGATTGATGATGCTTTCGGTCACGTTATTGTGCACCTGTTGATTGTAAAATAGTACATTGACTTTATGTTGTTTGAACAAATTTTGATAATCTACCAGCATTTTGGGGCTTGCCTCGGCACCGTTCATCACCGTCCATTGGAACTTTTGCCCTAGCATCTTTAAGCTTAAAGCATCTGCCATATAACCAAAAACAGGTTCGGTTGCCGTAACTGGAGTTCCCGCAAAACGTGCCTTAATATCGTTGATTTTGCTATAAATACTCTGGTAGCGCTCACTAAAGGTCTGGTTGTTTAATTCAAAAGTTTTTTTGTGTTGAGGCTCAATTTGACTAAAAACCGCGGTCAGTTTTTTGGCTAAAGCAGGAAAAGTGTTTGGGTTATACCACAAGTGAGGGTTGTCTCCACTTTTGGCATCCATAAGCCTGGCAACCTCAATGATGGCAACTTTGTTATTATTGGCTTGTGCGTTGAGAAGTTGCATCACCCAAGGGTCATAATCAGCACCATTGTAGATAATTACTTGAGCATCATTGATGGCAATTGCAGTGCCTGCTGAAGTGGTAAAAAGATGAGGATCTGCATCGGGATTATTGATAATACTGTTAGTGGTCACGTAGTCCCCACCAATTAAACTAGCGACATTGGCGTAGAAGTTTTCTGCAGCGACCACTTTGATTCCCGCATGAACATTTGTCAGTGAAAGCATTAAAGTACTGGCTAAAGTAAGGCGTGCGAATTTATTAAACATAAAGATAATCCTTTGGTGACTGAAGTTGTATTTGGCAAAATGTTATAATATATCCTTTTTTATTTTTGGCAATTGTTAAGTTTCAATCTGGTAGATAAAAATGATTTATGCTAGAATCCGCCTCGCCTTTTGCAGGTAGTCATATTTCTCTAGTTTTGAGATATAAGGTATGCAGAAGGTTATGTTAAATGTAAAAACCACACGTTGCTCGACACACTTTTAGGGTGCCTTAGAATTCAAGGTTTAAAGGTGGGAGTGATGGCGGCTCAACCCAATATTTTGGAGAAAAATGATGTCTTTAATGAAAGAAATGTTACAAGCGGGTGTTCACTACGGTCACCAAAAGAGATTCTGGAATCCAAAAATGAGCGAATTCATTTTTGGAATTAATCATGGAATACACATTATCAACCTGGAAAAGACGGTGCCTTTATTTCAGGACGCGATTAACTTTGTTGGAAAATCTGCTGCTAAGAACGGTAAAATTTTATTTGTTGGTACTAAGCGTCAAGCACAGGAAATCGTGGCTGAAGAAGCATCCCGTTGTGGTATGCCTTACGTTAATCACCGTTGGCTAGGTGGTATGTTGACAAATTACAAAACGATTCGTCAATCGATCAAACGTTTGCGTGATCTTGAAAAAATGCAGGAAGAAGGTGTTTTTGAACGTGTGACAAAGAAAGAAGCGCTACAAAATGCGCGTGAGATTGAAAAGTTAGAAAAAGCCTTGGGCGGAATCAAAGACATGGGCGGTTTGCCTGATGTGCTCGTTATTATTGATAGCAAAGAAGAGCATATCGCCATTGAAGAAGCAAAACGTCTGGGTATTCCTGTAGTGGCTGTGGTTGACAGTAACTCAAGTCCCGATGATATTGACTACGTCATTCCTGGTAATGATGATGCGGTCAAGGCGATTCGTTTCTACTTGAGTCAGTTTGCGAATGCCATTATTGATGCGAAAAAGACGTCACATGTTGCCGAAGAAAAGACAATTGATGCTTCTGAGGAAGAAGCTTAATCCTCTAGATTTTAATGAATTAACAATAAGGAATCTTATTAATGACAGCTACTATTAGTGCTCAATTAGTAAAAGAGCTTCGTGAGCGCACAGGTGCGGGCATGATGGAGTGCAAAAAAGCGTTGACTCAAACCAATGGCGACATCGAAAAAGCGGTTGAAGAAATGCGTAAATCAGGTGCTGCCAAAGCGGATAAAAAAGCCTCTCGCGTTGCCGCTGAAGGGGTTGTGGTGATGGCGCAATCTGCTCATAGAGCGGTGATTGTTGAAATCAACTCTGAAACTGACTTTGTTGCACGTGATGAAAACTTTAAAGAATTCGCGGATGCGGTTGTTGCTGCGGTAGCGCGTTCAAATGCAAAGACACTGGAAGAAGTGCTCGCGCTTAATTTAGCTTCAGGTGAAACGATCGATGATGCACGTAGGAATTTGATTGCTAAAATCGGCGAGAACATCAATGTCCGCCGTGTTGGCGTGCTTGAGGGTGAAACTGTGGGTGTCTATAGCCACGGTGGTCGCATTGGCGTAATCGTTTCGATGAAGGGCGGTGATGAGACGCTGGCAAAAGATGTGGCTATGCACATTGCTGCCTCTAATCCGATTGTGGTATCGCAGGATCAAGTGCCAGGTGAAATCGTTGAGAAAGAAAAAGAAATCTTTATCGCGCAAGCACGTGAAAGTGGGAAGCCTGATGAAATTATCGAAAAAATGATCGCAGGGCGCATTCGTAAGTTTTTAGATGAACAAAGCCTGGTTGGTCAGCCATTTGTGAAAAATCCTGACCAGAAGGTTGAGCAGTTACTTAAGGCAAACAATGCAAGTGTCACTGGGTTCATTCGTTTCGGAGTGGGCGAGGGCATTGAAAAAGTAGAAACTGATTTTGCTGCTGAAGTAATGAGTCAGGTTCAAGGAGCATGATGCTGATGTCACACCCAAAACTTAAGCGAATTTTGATTAAACTCAGCGGAGAGTCGCTGTCAACCGATGGCTTTGGTATCCAGGTTGACGCAATTAAAGCAGTGGTTGACGATCTAAAAGAGGTGCTTAAACAGGGTGTGCAAGTAGCGATAGTCATTGGCGGTGGCAATATTCTAAGGGGTGGGCGTGCAAATTTTCAAGATCAAGTTAAAAGAAGTACAGCCGATACCATGGGTATGCTTGCGACGATGATTAATGCGCTGGCATTATCAGATATACTAAGTCATGCAGGCATGGATAATGAGGTGCTTTCGGCGCGTGGTATTGATGGGGTGTTTACAGTATCAAATCCAAAACTAGCCAAGCGTTATTTGACCGAGGGAAAGGTTGTCATTTTTGCGGGAGGCACAGGTAATCCTTTTGTCACTACAGATACTACCGCAACTTTGAGAGCTGCGGAAATAGAGGCTGATGCTATTTTGAAAGTCACCACGGTGGATGGCGTTTATGACAAGGACCCCAATAAGCATAGTGATGCTACCAAGTTTGATGTTTTAAGCTTTAACGATGCTTTATCAAGAGAGTTAGCCGTGATGGATCTGGGTGCATTTGTGCAGGCGCGCGATTTTAATATTCCTATTTGCGTATTTAATTTGAGTCATACAGGTGCGCTCAAACGTGTGCTCGATGGGGAATCAACAGGGACCTGGGTTAGAAATTAGGAGTTAAAAATGATTAAAACAATTTTAGCCGATGCCAAAGATCGCATGGAAAAGAGCCTGGAAAGCTTGCGCCATGATTTGGCAAAAATTAGAACGGGACGCGCACACCCTGATCTATTAGCGCATATCAATATTGACTACTATGGTATAGAAACCCCTATTTCACAGGCGGCGAATATCAACGTATTGGATGCACGTACTTTGGGTATTACGCCATGGGAGAAAGGTTTGGCAGCAAAAATCGAAAAAGCAATTTTGATGTCTGATTTGGGACTAAATCCCGCTAATCTTGGAGATAGTTTACGTATTCCCATGCCAGCACTTAATGAAGAGCGCCGCAGAGAACTGGTCAAATTAGTGCGGAATGAAGCAGAAAAGGGGCGTGTTGCTATTCGTAATATTCGTCGAGATGCCAACTCAGATATTAAAGATTTGTTAAAAGAGAAAGAAATTTCTGAGGATGATGCTAAAAAAGCAGAAGACAGTATTCAAAAAATAACCAATGATATGATTGCTAAAGCCGACGCAGCAGTGCAGGAAAAAGAACAAGATTTAATGGAAATCTAAAGCTTTATGTCAACTCATCGCTTGCCTAAGCATGTTGCTATTATCATGGATGGGAATGGACGCTGGGCAAAAAAACGACTCTTCCCTCGGACTTCGGGGCATAAAGCGGCAGTAAAAAGTGTGCGCGCAGCGATTGAGTTTGCTGTTGAGAAAGGGGTTGATATATTAACACTTTTTGCCTTTGGACGTGAAAATTGGCAGCGTCCTCAAGAGGAAGTTGAGACATTGATGGGGCTGTTTTCGGAAGTCCTGGTCAGTGAGATCTCTATGATGCAAAACAATAATGTCAAACTTAGTATAGTAGGAGACCGCAGTAGACTGCCCACTCAAGTGAAAAGTAATATTCATCAGGCTGAGAGCCAAACCGCGCATTGTACAGGGTTGCAGTTAAACGTGGCAATTGACTACAGTGGGCAATGGGAAGTCGTGGCAGCAGCAAAAAGAATAGCAGAGGCTATTCAAAACAAGCAGATTGAATTAGATGATTTAACAGAGGAACAGTTTCAACAATATTTAATTAAGGAAATTCAAACACCAGTGGATTTATTAATCCGCACCAGTGGTGAAAAGCGAATAAGTAACTTTATGATTTGGCAGCTATCTTATGCTGAGTTATACTTCTGCCAAAAATACTGGCCAGATTTTTCTAAAAAAGATTTTCAGCTGGCTTTGGATGAGTATCAAAAGCGAATCAGGCGATTTGGCAAAACGGATGAGCAATTAGAGGGTAGAACGTGAAGGAACGAATTATCACAGGGGTTATTTTAGGTCTTGTTGTTTTATGGGCGATATTTAGGCTAAGTGATGTAATATTTGACGGTGCTGTTGCGATTATTTTGCTATTTGCGGCTTGGGAGTGGGCTGCACTTGCCAATGCAAAAAATCTGATAGCGCGAGTCATTTATTTGCTGGTGACAATGTTACTCATTTACCTGTCGCAGTATTTCCAATTAATGACATTGATTGTGTCACTATTATTCTGGCTGTTTGCTTTTTATCTTGTGCTGCGATACCCCAATGTGCGCTTTAAAGCGATGTCAGCTAGTGCGCGCTACATCATGGGTTTTCTTGTAATTGTTCCATTATGGGTATCAGTAGCATTGCTGCATCAGCAAAAGCCATCACTGCTGTTATTGATGATGTTAGTAGTAACACTTGCAGACAGTGGTGCTTATTTTGTTGGGCGGCAATATGGCAAGAAAAAGCTGGCTCCCATCATCAGTCCCAAGAAAACCATTGAAGGTTTGGTTGGCGGTGCGATATTTGGAGGTCTGGCGGGTGTCGTCTGTGCTTTGGTGATCAGCCATAGTCGTTTCGAGCAGACTGTGCTGATTATTTTATCTTTCGCTATCGTGATGGTGGCGCTTTTGGGCGACCTGTTTGAAAGTATGATCAAACGCGAGTGTGGTGTTAAGGATAGCGGCACGATTCTACCAGGGCACGGTGGCATACTGGATAGAATGGATAGTTTATTTTCAAGTTTTCCAATTTTTGTGTTGGCTCTATTAGCGTCTGGATTGTTAGCGATTTAATGTTTCTGTTGACCTAAATGGCTTTAGACCTTAGGTGGGGGTGCACGCCTAGCCCAGCCCAGTAAGCGTAGGGCTTTGAAGTAGTCAGGAAAATATTGGATAGCAGTTAGAATGAGTAAGAAGAAAGACCTAAACAGACCAAAATACGATGAATTTGCCAAATTCAACCTTGAGCAAAGAGATATTGCCGAGGAATTAATAAGGCGCCTTTTACCGCAAGAGTTAGCTAATCTTGCTGAGTTTGATAAAATGCAGCTGGAGCCAAGTGAGCATATTGATCCTGAGCTTAGAAAATTAATCAGTGATGTGCTTTGGAGTGTGCCGATTAAAGGCAAACGTGCTTATATATATTTTCTCGTCGAGCATGAGAGTGGACTCAAAGAACATGATCTTTTGCCCTTTAGATTTCATAAGTATGTGATTAGGATTATGGAAAAGCATTTAGCCAAGGGTAATGAGAAGCTTCCTATCGTAATACCGATCTTGCTTTATCATGGCACCAAGGAAAAATACCCGCATAGTGTCAGTATTTTTGATTGCTTTGAARWYAAARCACTGGCRCAGAAATATGCTTTTAAYGATATMAGGCTSATTGACCTAACYGTGATGAGTGATGATGAAATTGCCCAACAAGGYTTTAGGTTTTTCTTTGAGTTGGTGCTAAAATACGCAAGGGATAAAGAGCTTGCCGAGCGATTAGTCGGTTTATTGGAATCACACCCAGAACTTGCRCATTATTTTGAGGGCAAAGATTTTAAGAAAGCATTCGTTAATTTGCTGATGAGTTTGGATTTAGACTCAGAGCATGTAGCAAGTGAGACGTTGAAGAAATTAGATGAYTTAACAGGGGTTGATATTATGACGTTAAGACAACAATGGGAAGAAAAGGCGCAGCAGCAAGGAGCCATGTTAAAGGCACAAGAAACAGCGCGTAATTTATTTAGCATGAGTTTATCGGATGAACAGGTGGCAAAAGCGACGGGTCTTGATATGGATATCGTGCTGAAATTAAAATACGAAGCTGGTAATAGGACGAAACATTAGCCTGAACCCCATAGGGTATATGAGAGGGTTGAAGCGGCGCTACCATCTGAAAATAATCTGTAGTCAATACGCCACTTGAGTGTAGGCTGTGATTATGTCTTACATCAATTTAAAGAACAGGAAGTGTAACATGGCTATCTCACGGCAGGAATTAGAACATATCTTGGCGCTTTCCAAATTAAGTGCAAATCAGCAAGAGCTGGTGCGGTTTGAAGAAGATCTTAATCGCATTTTGACTCTGTTTAGTAATATACAATCTGTTGATACAGAAGATGTAAAGCCTATGATCTCACCATTAACGAACCACGGTATCATGCGCGATGACACGTCGTGCTCTCAGCAACATGAGCATGAGTTTCAGGCAATTGCACCTGAATATCAGGCGCACTATTTTATCGTTCCTAAAGTGATTGAGTAAGGGATTTTAACCATATGAGTATTTTACAGCAGCTGCGTAACAAGCTCGACAATAGAGAGTTAAGCGCACTCGAGCTGACACAATCTTATTTAAAGGAAATAAAGTACAAAAACCAGGCTTTAAATGCGTTTATTTCCGTTAATGAAGCTCAGGCGTTAAGCATTGCTAAACGCGCCGATAAAATCATCAGCGATAAGAAACAGGCACTTTTAACGGGACTGCCTATCGTGCACAAAGATAATCTATGTACGGATGTTTTAACAACAACCTGTGCTTCCAGAATATTAAGCGATTATAAGTCCCCGTTCAACGCCACGGTTGTCGAAAAACTTGCCAGCCAAGACATGATTTTGTTGGGCAAAACTAATATGGATGAATTTGGCATGGGTTCAAGCAGCGAAAACAGCTATTTTGGCAGTGTTAAAAATCCCTATGATTTAAGCTGTGTTCCAGGAGGGTCCTCAGGCGGATCAGCGGCAGCCGTTGCCGCGGGGTTGAGCCCTTTTGCTACAGGAAGTGATACAGGGGGGTCGGTCAGGCAACCTGCAAGCTTTTGTGGGATCACTGGCATGAAGCCAAGTTATGGGAGCTTATCGCGCTACGGTTTGGTGGCCTATGGCTCGTCATTTGATCAAGTTGGGGTGCTGGCGCACTATGCGATAGATTGCGCTTATTTATTACAAGCCATGGCAGGTCAAGATGAGAAAGATGGTACAAGCGTTGGCACGAGTGCAGATTTTTTCACCAGGACGATACAGCAAGACTTGTCAGGCTTATCGATTGGGATTGATGAAGCACTCATTGCCGATTTATCCGCAAAAGCGCAAAGCTTATTGCAAGATTGTCTTGAGATCTATAAAAAACAGGGCGTCAGAGTTAAGAGTATCAAGCTACCTGATTTGAAACCTGCCGTGTCAAGTTATTATATTCTGGCTCCTGCTGAGGCAGCAACAAACCTGGCACGCTTTGACGGTGTGCGTTACGGCTATCGAAGTAAAAAAGCGAATACTCTCGATGAGCTGTACATTAATAGCCGTACCGAGGGTTTTGGAAGAGAAGTCAAACGGCGCATTGTGATTGGTAATTATGTATTAGCGGCAAGCCAGTATGAGGCGTATTATCACAAGGCGCAGCAGGTGCGCAGCAAGTTAAAGCAGGATTTAGATCAAATCTATCGGGAAGTGGATATGATTTTGTTGCCGACAGCAGCGACAACCGCACCTAAGCTTGGTGCTCAAACCGATCCAGTGAGTACCTATTTATCAGATATGTATACCCTGATTGCTAATTTAACTGGAGCTCCTGCGATTTCTTTTCCAATTGGGATGATCGACCATTTACCCTTTGGAGCGCAATTAATGTCCAAAAACTTTAAGGACCACGTCTTGTTACAGGCGGTTAGCGAGTTTCAGCGTAAGACAAATTTCCACCAGCCAAGACAATTATTACAGGGGGGCTGGGCATGAGTTATGAGATGGTCATTGGGCTTGAAGTTCATGTGCAGCTAAAGACCAAAGCAAAAATTTTTTCTAATGCCGCAAGCCTTTATGGGCAGCCTCCAAACACGCAAGTAAGCTTTGTGGATGTTGCACTACCAGGGACTTTACCTGTGGTTAATAAAAAAGCGATTGAAATGGCGATAAAGTTTGGCGTCGCGGTTGATGCGATGATTTCAAAAAACAGTTTTTTTGCGCGTAAAAACTATTTTTATCCTGATCTGCCAAAAGGCTATCAAATCAGTCAATCACATAACCCTATTGTGCAAAATGGCAAACTCAATATTCAGACAAGTAAAGGGGCAAAAATCATTCGTATTGAAAGGGCGCATCTTGAGGAAGATGCTGGTAAGTCCGTGCATGACTTTATCGGTGAGCAAACAGGTCTGGATTATAACCGTGCGGGCACCCCTCTTTTAGAAATCGTGACACATCCTGATTTTCGTAGTGCCGAAGAAGTTGTTTGTTATTTGAAGGACCTGCATCAAGTCGTCCAGCACTTGGGGATTTGCGATGGTAATATGCAGGAAGGATCGTTTCGCTGTGATGTTAATCTCTCGGTACGCAAAGAAAATGAGTCCTTAGGCACAAGAGCAGAGTTAAAAAATATCAACTCATTTCGCTTTATCGAAAGTGCGATTCACTACGAGTACCAGCGCCAGGTTAAGCTCCTGGAAAAAGGCGAAAAAATCACCCAGGAAACGAGGCTTTATGATGCGGATAAAAATGAAACTCGCAGCATGCGCAGCAAGGAAAATGCATTTGACTACCGCTATTTTCCTGATCCTGACTTATTGCCTATGATGATTTCAACAGAGGAAATAGAGGCGATCAAGGCAGATATGCCAGTGCTGCCAAAGGTGCGTGAGGAGGCCTATGCCAAAGTCTTAAATGACGATGAAGTAAGCTTTTTAATGGATAATCCAGACGTGGCTGATTACTACGACAGGCTTGCCGCAAGCCTGGCTCCCAGAGTTGCTTATAACTGGGTAGCCGTTGAACTCCAGGCATTATTTAATAAAGCGCAAACAGCCTTTAATCCAGATAGTGTGCCCGTGGCAATCGTCCATGAGATTATTCAAAGTATCGAAAAGGATGAAATTTCTCTAAAATCGGCTAAAGCGGTATTGCAAAGCTATTTTGATAACTCTCAGTCTATCCAGTGGATTATCGATCAGCTTGGGGTGCGTCAACACAATGATGCAAAATTAGTTGAAGCTCTGGTTGATGAGGTTATGGTTCAAAATCCAACGCAGGTTCAGAATTACCAAGCTGGTAACGTTAAACTTCTGAGTTTCTTTGTTGGTCAGGTGATGAAAAACAGTAAAGGCAAAGCCAACCCCAAACAAGTGAATGAAGTTTTGATAAAGAAACTAGAGTAGTCTTTAAAAAATCGCAAAGTGCGGAACTCCAGCAAGTGAGCAATGAAATAAAAGAGGTTGATATGCGATTCTGCTAGCTTACAAAAAGGCTTTTTGTTATGCTCTGCCAACATTAACTACGCTTAATGTTTTCGCTCTTATGTCAACTCGTATTGAAAATCAACATACTAAATTTATCTTTGTTACTGGTGGTGTTGTCTCATCACTGGGTAAAGGAATCACTGCCGCTTCTTTAGCAACACTTTTAGAGTGTCGTGGTCTAAGCGTTACATTAATGAAACTTGATCCCTATATTAACATTGATCCTGGTACGATGAGTCCGTTACAGCATGGAGAGGTATTTGTTACCGAAGATGGGGCTGAGACAGATTTAGACTTGGGGCATTATGAACGTTTTATTCGCACCAAGATGACTAGGCGCAACAATTTTACCACGGGGCGTGTATATCAGGATGTAATTAAAAAAGAGCGCCGTGGCGACTATTTAGGAGGAACCATTCAAGTCATTCCCCATATCACTGATGAAATCAAACTTAAGATTTTACAAGGGGTTGATCATGGAACCGATATTGCGATCGTTGAAATTGGTGGAACGGTTGGTGATATTGAATCTCTCCCTTTTCTTGAGGCAATTCGCCAATTAGCTCAAGAGCTTGGAAAAGCACGAAGTTTATTTTTACACCTGACGCTTTTACCTTATATTAAGGCTGCTGGGGAGTTGAAAACGAAGCCGACGCAGCATTCAGTTAAAGAATTACGATCTATCGGTATTCAGCCTGATATTTTGGTTTGTCGTTGTGAACGAAGCTTCGATAGCGATGAGCGCCGCAAAATTGCCCTGTTTACCAATGTCCAGGAATCCGCTGTATTTAGTGCTGAAGATGTCTCAAGCATCTATGAAATTCCACGCCTTTACCATGATCAGGGGCTGGATATTTGTGTGGTAAGCCAGCTAGGACTCCATGTGCGCTCGGCAGACTTGTCTGAGTGGGATAAAGTGGTTTATGCCATTAAAAATCCAAAACATGAAATCACGATTGCCATGGTTGGTAAATATGTGAGCTTGACTGAAGCCTATAAGTCTTTAAATGAAGCACTATTTCATGCAGGTATCCACAATCATACTAAGGTCAATATCAAGTTCGTTGACTCCGAGGAAATCGAGAAGAATGAAGTTGAAAAAATCATTGGCAAGGTTGATGGCATCTTAGTGCCTGGCGGCTTTGGAGCGCGAGGTGTTGAAGGGAAAATCAAAGCCGTACAATATGCCAGAGAAAATAACATTCCATTTTTGGGGATCTGTCTTGGCATGCAGGTGGCAGTGATTGAATATGCGCGTAATGTGCTTGGTTTAAGGGGTGCCAACAGCACCGAGTTTCAAGCGGATGCCAAGGACATTCTAATTGGCCTTATTACTGAGTGGCAAACAGAACATGGCAGCAAGGAGAAGCGTTCACAAGCTTCTGATTTGGGTGGCACCATGCGCTTAGGTGCGCAGTTGTGTCATTTGAAAGAAGGGAGCTTGGCACGTAAAGTCTATGGTAGTAGTAGAATTAAAGAACGTCACAGGCATCGCTATGAATTGAATAATCACTAT
This sequence comes from Caedibacter taeniospiralis, assembly GCF_002803295.2. Taxonomy (GTDB): domain Bacteria; phylum Pseudomonadota; class Gammaproteobacteria; order Francisellales; family Francisellaceae; genus Caedibacter; species Caedibacter taeniospiralis. The sequence goes on from NZ_PGGB02000006.1 coordinate 70,616, forward strand.
GTTGACGCGTTGGAAAAAGCGGGGCTTGTGGTGAGTGGAAAATCTCAGGATCATAAGCTGGTTGAAGTGATTGAAATTCCAACGCACTCGTGGTTTATTGCCTGTCAGTTTCATCCTGAGTTTACATCAACACCGCGCGATGGGCATCCGTTATTTGAAGGCTTCGTTAGGGCGTGTTTGCAGGTCTAAAGAGCAGGGAGTTATAATTTATCCTGGTCCAAAGGAGGGTTGTTTTTTACGTTTTTTTCGAGAAAATTAATGAAGTCTGCAGTTGAAAGCCTTGTTGTATTTTTGTTTAGCCTGTAGGTGACTTTAGCAAGTGCTACTCGCTCAGAAACAGCACTCATAATAAACTGATTCATTGAAACACCCTCGGATGCAGCGATCTGTTTTAGATCATCATAAATTGAATTAGGTAATCGTAACGCAAAATTAGCCATGGTTGATCTCCTTTAACACGTTTAAAAATTGCTGGGGTGTGACAACTTCAAGATTGAAACTTTTTGCACCCTTGAAGTCCTTCACGTTGTGTGTGATAAGATAGTCCGCTGGTGCGTTTATGGCGGCTTCTAAGACCATCTCATCTTTGTCATCACAGCCAGTGGGGCGGTATCTGTATGCAATGAGTATTTTTTCAGAACAGTCTATGTATGATCGCAAAAATTGATCAATAAAATAATGATCAAACTGTCTTTTTAAAACCGCTTCATATTCGCATATTAGACTGACAGATATGCACGTTATTACGGTCTCTTGTGCAAGAATAGTGGTCAGTATTTTATAGGATGCCCCATTTTTCGAGTAGAGTGCACTGTAGACAACATTTGTATCTAAGACTACTTTCATTATTTCAGCAGGCTCCTGTTGGGTTTTAATGGGCATTATAGATAAGTTTTCCGTTTGTTTCAATATTGTATGTAATATCATTCTAGTTTTAACAATGCTTATAAAAATATAAAACGTGGCAAGTGTTTGCAGCTAAATATGTAAAATGATTTTAACCTTGCAGTAGCAATGGTAACATGGCGCCATGTTGAGTTTCCAAGCCAAAGCTATCCTATGAGTATTTACTTACATAATTCTTTATCGGGTAAAAAGGAATTATTTACCCCTATCACACCAAAAAAATTAAAAATGTATGTCTGTGGTATGACAGTATATGACGACTGCCATATCGGGCATGCGCGTACACAGATCGCTTTTGATGTGATCGTGCGTTATTTTCGCTTTTGTGGATTTGATGTCACTTACGTACGCAATATTACCGATATTGATGACAAAATCATTAAGCGTGCCAACGACAATGGCGAATCAACGGATGCTTTAGTTGAGCGTACGATCAAGAGCATGTATGACGATTTGGACCGATTAAATATTTTGCGACCTGATTTCGATCCTCGAGCAACTGAAACTATTCCTGAGATGTGCAAAATGATTGAAGTATTGATTAACAAAGGCTTTGCATATGCCGGTGGTAATGGTGATGTCTATTATCGTGTGGAAAAATTTGAGGGTTACGGTAAGCTCAGTAAGCAAAGCCTGGAACATTTACACATTGGTGCACGAATCGAAAGTAATGAAGATAAACAAAATCCATTGGACTTTGTGCTCTGGAAAGCTTCAAAACCCCATGAACCAAGCTGGGAGTCTCCCTGGGGCAAGGGACGCCCTGGCTGGCATATTGAATGCTCAGCGATGTCTAAGAAATTACTGGGGGATCATTTTGACATTCATGCAGGAGGGTCGGATCTAAAATTCCCCCATCATGAAAATGAAGTTGCGCAATCAGAGGCGGCTAATAGCTGCACTTTTGCCAATTACTGGCTGCATTCGGGAATGGTGCAGGTCAATGAAGAGAAAATGTCAAAGTCACTAAATAACTTTTTTACTATCAAAGAAGTGCTCGCAGAGTACCATCCTGAAGTCGTGAGATTCTTTCTAATCTCAGGGCAATATCGTAGTGAGATCAACTATTCAAAAGAGAATTTATCCCAGGCAAGGTCGGCATTAGAGCGTCTGTATACGGCAGTTCGGGGCATTGAGATTGATGAAACAACTACTTTGCCAGAGGATAGGGAAAAGTATATCGATGAGTTTAAAGCTGCGATGAATAATGACTTTAATACGCCAGAAGCTTTGCCTGTTTTATTCGCTTTGGCTCGGGAAATTAATAAACACCGTCACGATGACATGAATCAAGCGGCGAGCTATGCCAGGCTTTTATTGATGCTTTCGGGGGTGTTGGGACTTTTACATTGTCCTGTAGAGGAGTATTTTAAGAACAGTGGCGACAGGACTTTGGCGAATGATGAAATTGATAAGTTAATTGCACAGCGAGTGGCTGCGAAAAAAAACAAAGATTATCGCACGGCTGATGCTATTCGTGAAGAGTTAGCTAAAGCAGGGATTCTGTTGGAGGATACCCCAACAGGCACTGTGTGGAAAAGAGGATAAAAAAGTAGGCTTAGACAAAATTTCCACCCATTTTTGCAAAGGCGTATGCAATACGCCCCTACGCAATGCGCCATCATGGGCGAAAATATTGTCATCGCCAAAAAGTAAAAGGGGAATAGCATGAGTGATGTGTTTGGCACAGATGTTAATGTTGATGCACTGGCACAGGATTTACATACGATAAGAGATTATTTACGTTGGGCGACAAGTCGTTTTTTAGAAGCTGAGCTTTTTTATGGACATGGTACAGATTCAGCATGGGATGAAGCCGTACATCTGGTATTGCAAGCGCTTTACCTGCCTTTGGGTATTGATAATCGAATTTTAGATGCGCGATTAACGCATGTTGAGCGTCAGAAAGTTATTAAATGGGTGTATCGTCGTGTGGTTGATCGTGTGCCTTTGCCCTATCTTACAAAAGCGGCATGGTTTGCGGGGATGAAGTTTTATGTTGATCAACGAGTCATTGTTCCACGCTCACCCATAGGCGAGCTTATCAGGAATGAGTTTGAACCATGGGTGAATCATCATAGGGTGAAGCGCGTGCTTGATTTGTGCACTGGCAGTGGTTGTATTGGTATTGCAGCGGCACATGTATTTGAAGAAGCAGAGGTTGTATTGACTGATATTTCGGAGGATGCCCTAGTGGTCGCCGATAAAAATATTAAGCTTCATAATTTGGAGAATAGAGTTAAAGCGGTGCATTCAGATTTATTTGATGCACTACCACAAGAGCAGAAATTTGATCTCATTATCTCAAATCCCCCTTATGTAGATAGCGAGGATCTCGCGTCTATGCCTGAGGAATATCTAAAAGAGCCTGCACTTGCTTTAGGATCTGGCGAGGATGGCTTGGATATCACTCGCAGAATTCTTATCGAAGCGATCAATTATTTAAGCGAAGATGGTCTCTTGATTGTTGAGGTCGGAAATAGCCAGCCTGCTTTGCAGGAAGCATTTCCGAGTGTGCCATTTACCTGGTTAAGTTTTGAGGATGGCGGTGATGGCGTATTTTTACTCACGCAAAAAGAGCTTCTAAGCTATAGGCAGGAATTTGAATCAGGGTGTAAATATGCCAGGCAATAGTTTGGGACGCCTCTTTAAAGTGACCACCTTTGGCGAAAGTCATGGCGTGGCTTTGGGTGCAATTATTGATGGATGCCCTCCTGGGCTTGAATTAAGTGAGAACGACTTGCAAACAGAACTGGATCGACGAAGACCAGGTCAGTCAAAGTTCACCACACAGCGCAAAGAGCTGGATCAAGTGAAAATTCTCTCGGGTGTGTTTGAAGGAAAAACGACAGGAACCCCCATTGGTTTGATCATTCAAAACACTGATCAGAAGTCAAAGGATTACGGTGAAATCAAAGATCAGTTTCGCCCGGGACACGCCGATTTTACGTATTTTCATAAATATGGCATTCGTGACTATCGTGGTGGTGGAAGAGCTTCGGCAAGAGAAACAGCAATGCGCGTGGCAGCAGGCGCGATTGCAAAAAAAATCTTAAAAGAGAAATTTGATAGTGAAATTTTTGCCTATGTTTCACAAATAGGTGATATTGAGCTTGGTTTTAAAGATAAAGCTTTTATTGCGCAAAATCCTTTTTTCTGTGCCGACCCAGATAAAGTTCCAGCACTTGAGGAGTTGATGCAATCCATTCGTAAACAAGGAGACTCCATTGGCGCTAAAGTCAATCTCGTGGCAAGAAATATTCCTATTGGTTTTGGTGAGCCTGTGTTTGGGCGCTTAGATGCGGAAATTGCCAAGGCACTCATGAGTATTAATGCGGTGAAAGCCGTAGCAATTGGTGATGGCTTTGAGGTGGTAAAACAAAAGGGTAGCGAGCATCGCGATGAGTATATTAAAGGCGAAGGATTTATCAGTAATCATGCAGGTGGTATTTTAGGAGGAATTTCCTCGGGACAAGAAATCTTAGCCAGCATTGCTTTTAAACCAACCTCAAGTATTTTGATCCCTGGGCGCTCAATTGATATTTATGGAGAAGCCTGTGAAGTCATCACGAAAGGCAGACATGATCCTTGTGTGGGAATTCGTGGTGTGCCAATTGCTGAAGCGATGCTGGCACTTGTCCTCGTTGATCACTATTTGCAGCATAAGGCGCAGAATTTATAGTTCGCTCTTGCTGGGCTATGAGCGTAAATCTGCTCCAATAGATGCCAGGCGCTTCTTCAGGCTTGGATGTGTTGAAAACATATCCGCCATGCCGCCAGAGGCAAATCTCGCACTTGCGGGATCATATAAGTAAGAGGCGCGACGCATGCGCTCGTTACTATTGTGCGCATAGCCTTGTGCAGTTTGTGGTTCACTGTGGTTTTGGCTGATTTTAATGAGCGCGCTCGCCATGGGCTTGTTATCACGCATTAATTCCACGGCTCCAGCATCAGCCATATATTCACGCGTGCGACTTAAAAACAGCATCATCATGCTGGTGATAATTGGTAAGATAAAGCGTAAAAGCATAATGACCATGAGAATAATCGCCATCGCATTACCACCACTGTTATTATCGCGGCGACCGCGGTTGCTGCCGAATAAAGTGGAGTAAAATAAAAACTCAATCATAAACATCAACATATTCGACAGTACGACGGTAAAGAGGTTGAGCTTAATATCCTGGTTGCGAATATGCGTTAATTCATGTGCCATCACCGCTTGGAGTTCATCGCGATTTAAGCGATTGGCTAAAGCCCGTGTCACCGCTACCATAGAGGATTTTTCCGAAAACCCCGAGGCGAACGCATTCATATAGTCAGCTTCGATTAGATAGACCTTTGGCATATAGGGCATACCTGCCGCAATCTTCATCTCTTCGACAACGTTGTAAATTCTCTGGCACAAAGGATCTGGATCACTGAGGTGAATTTCACGATATTTCGTGCCAGAAAGCATGATTTTATCGTAGCAGCTAAAGGTGGCAGTAAGCCAGATAAACGCAATGACGCTTGAAATGATGGTTGCCCATGGGGTGAGTTTTAAGGTTGCAATGAGATAGGCTATGTCACTAAAGCTTAGGCGATAACTGCCATAGGTCAGCATGACGCCATATTGCTCATAGCGCCACACAAGGTCGATAAAAAAGCCCAGGGCAAAAAATATAATCAGAAAAAATGCGATAACAATATAAGACTTTCGGGTATTTTTTTTGACAACTTCGCGCCAGTCAACGCTATTAATATCAATAGCCGCCATGGGTTATAGCTCAACTCGACTATCTTCTAGCGTTTGGCGTTTTTCATCACTGACCTGCCAGTAGATGAAGTTCTCATCAAGTTTGCTCTTGAACATGTTGACAACCATTCCTGCAATCATCGATTTTTTGTGTGCATTATATTTCTCGATACTGTCGTTAAATGCCTGCTTGGAAAAAGCGAGTTTATTTTCGGTTGAGGTAATTTCCTCTTGTAATTGCATAACGTTCTGATTGGCTTTTAAATCGGGGTAGTTTTCAAATTGAACGTTTAAACTGCCTGCAATTTTCGAGATCTCATTTTCAGCCGCCATGCGCGTTTCCGCATCCCCCTGTGCTTTGGCGTGGATTGCCTGGTTTCTTAAGGCTGTGACATCCTTTAAGGTGGTTTGCTCATAGTCCATGTATTTTTTGACGACATTGATCAGTGATTCAAAGACTTTGCCGCGTCGATCTAATTGCACATCAATCTGACGTTCAGAGTTTTTAACGGCTTCTATTTCCGCGATCAGGCTGTTGTAAGTCATCAAAACATAAATAAAGATCAATGCTAAGATGACGACGATAATAATGAGGGCAGTCATGGTATAAACTCCTAAAATAAATTGATTACTAAATTATCAAGCACGCATAATTTGCCACGTATGTTGCTGGCATTCAAGTTTAATGTGTTTCATAATGGCGGTATTTTTAAGGTGGTGAGACTATATTTCCGTCCATTACTTGAGTGTGAGTGTGACACTGATTACTCACACCGACACGCTTGGGCAAATTATTTGCACAAGTCCATTGTTAAAATTAACATTTGCGAGTGTAGACTATGTTGGAGTTAGTAACTGTTGAACCAGGGCGGAAGGCAACGCACGCCGTTATTTGGCTACATGGTTTGGGTGCCGATGGGCATGATTTTGAGGCTATCGTGCCTGAGCTCACGTTACCTCAAAATGCGGGGATTCGTTTTATCTTCCCACATGCTCCTGTGCAGCCTGTTACCATTAATATGGGAATGAAAATGCGTGCGTGGTATGACATCAAACGCATTGATGATATTAGGCGGGATATTGATTGTAAGGGGATTGAAGACTCACTAAGCGCATTGGATGAAATTATTCAAGCAGAGCTTAGTCGCGGGATTGCAGTTGAAAATATCATCATCGCGGGTTTCTCACAAGGGGGTGCTATTGCAGCTTTAGCTGGGCTTACCATGGCATATAAATTTGCAGGCATTGTATCGTTATCAACTTACTTACCTGATTGGGACTACTTTAAGCAAAAACTCACGCTGACAAATAGAAATACGCCATTTTTTATAGGTCATGGTACTGAAGATTCAGTGGTTCCACTTGCCGCAGGAGAGCTGTTAAATAATACTTTGCAGCAGCAAGGCATTACCACCTGTTTTCATCGCTATACCATGGAGCATAGTGTATGTATGCCAGAGATTAAGGATATTAGTCGGTTTATTCAATCCTGCTATAGGCTAATCAATGACACTGCCAACTAAACTCACCATTGCTTCGAGGGATAGCAAATTGGCATTGTGGCAAAGTCACTATGTTAAGGATTTATTAGAAAAAGCGCATCCAGATTTAACTTGTGAAATCATAACCATGAAAACCCAAGGGGATAAAATTCTTGATCGTCCGCTCAATGAAATCGGTGGCAAAGCGCTTTTTATGAAAGAGCTTGAAGTGGCCATGGAGGAAGGCAAAGCAGATATTGCCGTGCATTCACTAAAAGATGTGCCCTATGAATTGCCAGAGGGTTTTGCTTTGGGGGCATTTTGTGCGCGTGAGAATCCACAAGATGCCTTTGTTTCTAATGATTTTGCTGAGTTAGATGACCTGCCAGAGGGTGCGGTTGTGGGGACTTCAAGCTTACGGCGTAAGGCACAGCTTTTAGCCTATCGCCCAGATTTGAAAATGTGCGATTTGCGTGGCAATGTACAGACTCGTTTAAAAAAACTCGATGATGGGCAGTATGATGCGATTATCCTGGCAGCAGCGGGATTAATTCGTTTAGGTCTACAAGCAAGGATTAACAGCTTTATTGATGTAAATATTTCATTACCTGCTGTGGGTCAGGGTATTATTGTGGTTGAATACTTATCTCAAAGCACACAGATCAAAGAGTTATTAAGTAAAATTGATCATCAGGATGCCAGAGAGTGTGCGTTAGCAGAGCGCAGTTTTAATGAAGCGTTACAGGGCGGTTGTCATGCGCCAATTGCTGCATTTTGTAGGAAGGAGCAGGATAAGCTGTTATTAACTGCCATGGTAGCAACTGTAAACGGGAAAATGCTTTTGCGTGACCAGTTTATTGGTGAAGATGCAGAAAATTTAGGAAAGGCATTGGCTGAAAAAATGATTATTCAAGGGGCAAAAAAAATTTTGCAGCAAGTGTAAATTACATTCCAAAAATACCGGCATGACTGCCAATGTCTATGAGTGTAATACTGTTACTATCGACTTTGATGTATAAAAGCAGATCATCAGGTTTTAAATGCAGCTCCCTAATCCCTTTTAAATTGCCTTTTAGCTCATGATCTTTGTATTTCCTGGGAATTGGTTTTTCGCTGATCAGAAGTGCAATAACGATTCTAAGTTCTTGCAGGACAGCTTTATTAGCACGGTATTTTTTCAGAGACTTAATGAATCGCTTCTTCTGAATGATTTCAAGCATTTTTAATTATCTCATCAAGTTCTTTTAAAAAGTTTTCGCCACTACAGTGCACATCACCATTTGTCTCTAATAAAGATTTCTCTAGCGGGGAAAGTGTCTTTCTGTAAGCGTCAGCAAGCAATAGTCTGGCATATGAGCTTGTCGATAGTCCTGCTTCTTTTGCGCTAGCCTGAAGGCTCTTGGCCAAGTTGTCTTCTAACATCACTTGTATTTTCTGCATAAAATCACCTTTAATCATCATGATTCACAATGATTAATTCTAGCATGCGAATTGCTCACTGTCGTTGAATTTTTCAAAGAAAAACTGATTTCTCAACAAAGCGCAAAAGCCCGAAAAAGCTCTCCTGAAAAGGACGCCTAACATAATCGTGATAAGGTTTTGTGACTAAAATCGGGAAACTGCCTGCTAAAATGCAGGCAAGGCACCCTGTGAGGAGTCTATCATCGATCAGTGCTAATTCATGCGATTTACAGTGAGCGATTTCCTGGATCTTAAGTAAACCATCTGGATAGGGCTTTTTTGCCACGCCGTCAATAAAACGAATATTGGGGAAATGTTGTGCAAAATATTGCGCGCGCGCTACTGTCGGCTTGTTGGAAAGAATAAAGATATTTTGTTCAGGGTATTTTTGGCATAAAAGCTTAAGCCAGGCAAAAATGACCTGGTTGGGTAAGGGCTGACCATGGGGAGCCAAAACTCCATCAAAGTCTAAAGCAATATATCGAATTCCGAGTTTTTCGAGCTTGTCAGGGTTTAATTGAGTAACGGTTTCAACCTGATGCTTTTTTTGTGCTATGGCTTTGATTTTATTGCGTTGATACCAGCTCATTTTGATCGTAAAACTAACTCTTCCCATCGTGTTGCTATTCCTGCTCTTTTTTATATTCTGGATGACTTTCCTGCAGCTTGAGTGCTTTTTTATAAAGCATGTTTTTTTTGCCCTGCATCAGCTCAACTGCAATGCTCACCGCTTTTTTAATTGGTAGCTCCTGCATGAGTAAAGTCAGTAATCGATTTTCATCGATGGAGGTTGCTTCAGGCTTTTCCTTTTTTTTTCCCTTCTATAAGAATGACAAATTCACCTTTAGTCAAGGCAAGGTCTGTGCTAAAGAGCGTTAAAATCTCCGCGGCTGTACCATCCATAAAGCGTTCAAACTGTTTGGTGAGCTCTTTTGCAACGACAAGTTGGTGATTGGGCAGCGTATCAGCAATGTCATGCAAGGTTGCCACAATGCGATGTGTTGACTCATAAAAGGAGCTCGTCATCGTGGCGTGTTCAATGCCTTGCAGGATTTTTTTGCGAGCTCCTGATTTAGCGGGAAGAAAACCTCTAAATTGAAAATTATCCGTAGCAAGTCCTGCAGAGGATAATGCTGTAATCAATGCGCAAGCTCCTGGCAGTGGGACTACTTTGTAACCCTGGGACTTAATGGTTTTGACCAGATGAAAGCCAGGGTCACTAATCAAAGGAGTTCCCGCATCACTGACCAAAAGCGTAATTTTATGCTCACTCAAGTGCTGAATTAACAGGTCAACTCGTGCTTCTTCATTATGCTCGTGGCATGAGATAAGCACCGGTGGTTTAATGCCATACTGCTCCAGGAGTTTTCTGGTAACACGTGTGTCTTCAGCAAAAATGACCTCAGCAGCTTTTAACGCTTCTAACGCACGCAGAGTGATGTCCTGCAAGTTACCAATGGGTGTGGCAACAACATATAAAACCCCGCGTTCGATTTGGTTTTTCATAAACTCTTCTACATACCTTAATTTGTGTGCAAGCATGCTCTAAGATGGCATGCTTCAAGTAAACAGATTGTTGTGTTTATACAGTTCACCTTTATTGCCGCATTCATATAACTTTCTCACGTATTTTCCAATAACCTCTTGTGCCGCTAATCCTCTGAATATAACCTGCTTCTCTAAGTTGCTTAATATTTTTTTCGATAGCTGAGGTAGTTATTGAAAGTATTTTGGATATTTGTGCTGCTGAAATTTTAGGGTTATTTTTCATTTCGGTTAGTATCTTAAATTTAGTATTACCCAACTCATTACCCAACTCATTACCCAACTCATTACCCAACTCATTACCCAACTCATTACCTAAGTTGAGTGCTTTGTGCAACTCAAGCAGAATACCTCCAGACCTTTCTGTAATTTTAGGGCTTGGCATGTATGCACGCTTGCAAGCATCGGCAATTTTCTCAATACCACGTCCCCATGAGTCGATATAACCTGCTCGGTAGCATACTTCCGCGATCAAGGGATTGCGAGGGATAGATTCATGGGTTTTAAATAATTGCTCAATGGATAATTCTTCAGGCAATATCCCTGCATTCCATAGTGTCAGATGGCTATCATAGACTTTCATCTGCGTCATACTGCCAAGGTAATTACGGTGAACTAGTGCATTTAGTAGCATTTCACGCAGAGCAGTCACAGGATACTCCAGCTCTTCAATACGCTTGATCCCTTCAAATCGAACAGGCTTGATCAGAAATTTCTTTTCTAATTGCTCTATTACGTCATACAGTATCTGAATCAGATTGCCTTCACATACCTCCTGAAAGCGCAGGTCGACACCTGTTTTGCCGAAACGACCTATTTTTACAAATAGGTTAGGGTAGAACTCGCCAGGGTCTTTACCAAATAAAATGATAGCTGCACGCGTTATACCATGTCGTGTGATTAAATGTAGTTTTTTTAATACTTCTCTAGGCGTTAATTTGCTTAGATCTGGAAGACGCCCTGCCAAAGCCGCATCAGACTTAAAACTCGCAATGGTTGCTTCATCAATGTCGTCTAAACTTGCATTTTCCTCAATGGTGCTATCCCATGTTACGCCCATCTTATGCATTAAAAAATCAGTTAAAGCATTTCCTTTGAGTTCTTGCTTTGTACTTCCTGAGCGCCAGTAGTATGCCCCTCGCAGTGAAATGGGGACGCCTGAGGGTTCAACAATAATTTCAAGATATGCTTTTTCTTCCTGAATAAGCAGATTAATTTTTGGCATTAAACCAAGATGGTCACGAATTTTATTCGGTAGCTCTTCCAGAAGCCTTTTTGCATTTGATAGTCCAATGACTTTTCCATAGTCGTCAACACCAATGTATATTTTTCCACCTTGTGCATTGGCAAAGCCACATATCCATTTTAAATACTCATCTTGCCAGGAAGATTTCCATTCAATGTTTTGTGATTCAGAATGCTTAGAGGTTTTCATACTAATAAGTCAACTAATTTTGCTATGTCTCCTGCTCCTTGCACGAGTATAACATCATTTTGCGCGACAAGCTTATTGAGTAAGTCGCTCGTTTTTTCATTGGTATCGACATAAAAGCAGTTGTGATGTGACTTTTTTAATTCATTAAATAGATCAATCGCATGCGCCCCATCTATAGGCGCCTCACTGGCTGAATACGTGCGCATTAAAATCAAGACATCTGAATTTTTTAAGCAAGCAATAAACTCATTGAATAAATCGCGTGTACGTGTGTAGCGATGCGGTTGATAGACATGTATCAAACGGCGTTTGGGAAACTGGATTTGAATAGCATCTAAGGTGCTTTGAATTTCAACGGGGTGATGTCCATAGTCATCAATCAGGTCAATATTATGCGTGTTAATTGTGGTCTGATAGTGGTTAAAACGGCGATAAATGCCTTTGAAGCTAAGCAAGGCTTTTTTAATAAGGTTTACATCAATGCCAAACTTTAAGCAAAGCGCAATCGCAGCCAGAGCATTTTCTGCATTATGCTTGCCAGGCAATGGACTTGAGAAATTACGTAGTACTTCATCGCCAAAGAAAATGTCAAAATTTGCACAGACGTCGCTTTGCAGGAAGTTTTTAATGTAAACATCCATATCTTGCTGTAAGCCATAATGCAGTGCTTGTGGCTTTTGCATTTTAATTCGTTTGATCAATTGGTAGGCACTGCTGCTATCACTGCCGATAAGAATTTCACCGCTTACGTTAGGTTGTGTGGCAAATTTTGCAAAGCTGTAAATAAGAAGATCAATTTGATGCTGATAAGTCTGCATATGATCCAGATCAACATTGCTGATAATAATGTGTTTCGGGTGGATTTTCAGAAAAGAAGCATCGCTTTCATCTGCTTCGATAATCATATATTGAGAGTCGCTGGCATGGGCATGATGGACAAAGTTATTGGCAAGTCCGCCATTGATAAAGCTTGGATTAAGTCCTGCCTCATTCATGATATGTGCGATAAGACTTGTAATCGTGGTTTTACCATGAGTTCCAGTTATTGCAATAAGCTCAGGATAATCTTCGGCTAAAAACGCCAGAAATTCAGCACGGTGAAAAATCGGAATGTTTTGTGCCAATGCCTTTTGATATTCTGGATTATCTTTACTCATGGCGGAGGTGTAAATAATGGCATCAGGATGAGATAAGTGATCTGCATGGTGTCCAATAGCGACTTTGGCGCCAAGCTTCTGAAGTTTGCGGGTTAAGTCGGAACTTTGAAGATCAGAGCCCGAAACGTGGTAACCTTTTTGTAAAGCAAAAATCGCGAGTGCAGACATCCCCATGCCGCCGATGCCGATAAAATGATAATGTGGTGTTTTATGGTTAATGGTCACAATGGTGATTTACTGCGCTAAATCAATACTTGGCAGTAGTTTAATACAAGTAAAGGCAAAAATATTGGGGAATTTGGTTTTAATTGGGTTAAGGATTTAGCCATTCTTTACACGTGTGATAGGTGCATATCGAAAATTTAGCAGGTAAAATGCTCGCTAATGTCAGCGGTTGACTGATTATGGTTTAATGACAAGAAGAATAAAAAATTTTTCTCTTTGGATACTAATTAAATTACTGTCTTTTTTTGCAAAAAGATCAAAGAGGAGCAAAGAGCATATATTGGTGTTATCTAATACCGCCATGGGTGATACGCTATGGGCAACCGCGGCGCTGCAATATCTGCACGAAACCTCTCCCAAGACTCGTGTTACCGTGCTGTCATCTGTGATTGGAGGACAGGCTCTACTTAATAACCCTTACATTTATGAGCTCTGGATTGATCAAAAGTCATTCTCTGGCAAAGTTAGGAACTTCATTGCTATTTTGCGAACGCCATTCTCTGAGACTTTTAACTTTCACACCTCGAAGCGTTTTATTGCTTATGTTGGATATCTTGGAAGCCCAGGTAGATATTTTGGTATTTATCCTGAGTGTAAAGCTAGCAGTATTCTAACCGGAGGTATCGATTCACCTGAATTTGAAACCTTACATAAAATACACATGAGAATAAGGCTGTTAGCAAAGTATTTAAACCTAAACTTACCCAGTCCAGACAATCAATACTATCTTTCAGTTTATCCGCAACAAAAAGATCAAGAAAAAGCTAAAGTTTTGATAGGCTATGCTCAAAGTAAAAAATATATATTCATTCAGCCAGGGGCGAGTTTTAAGGAAAAACAATGGCATCCTGATTTTTTTAGACAGGTAGTCATATGGCTTGACCAAAATGAGTTTTACTGTGTTTTTGCAGGTAATCAAAGAGAATGTGAACTGATAGAAACGATTACTAAAGGTTGTAAAAATGTACTGAAGCTAGGCAGTCATAACACGGTAATGGAGCTTGCAGCAGTCATTGATCTGTGTGAACTAGTTGTCACCAATGACACTGGTCCTATGCATATTGCTGAAGCACTCAATAAAGCCATGCTATGCTTCTTTTGGGAGAATCACGTAATCCCTGCAAAGCCTATTACGAAGAATCGGTTAAAAATCTATGAAAGTAAAAAGACTTCAGATTACATCATAGAGCCAGAACCAGAAGAGGTTATTGCTGATATACAAAGCTTTTTAAGCGAGCGGCAAAAGCTTTATTAAACTTTCAATGTGCGTAGACCAGTCTAGTTTCTGTTTACTAATGTAATCATCATCCAGTTGCCATTGTTTTTCTTTGGCTGCTGTCAACGAATTTACAATATGATAAGCATTTGGTTGTGCGAGCAACATGCTGTTTTGTGAATTTACCAGCACTTTCGCGCCAACGTTTCCTGATAAGATAACGGGTCTACCGATTTGTAGTGCTTCAACCACAACTAAGCCAAATGGCTCATAGATTGAGGGGACAAGCACAACATCGGTCGCGGCATAGTATTCTTCAATATTTTCAACGACACCAAAATGCTTAGCATTCGCGGGGAGCGGGAGTTTACAGGTTTTACCAAAGATTATTAAATAATAAGGTGTTCCCAGTACTTCAATTGCTTTAATGGCCTCGGGTACTCCTTTTCTACTATCTTCTGTTCCTGCTATGAATACGAGGTAAGCATCCTGTGGCAGCCCAAGCTTTGCTCTAAACTCAGCCTTTTTATCACAGCTAGTGAAGCTGAAATGATTAAGATCAACAGGTGGAAATAGCATCGTGATTTTCGCAGCTACATTCAGTCCATAGCTATTGATTTCATCGACCATTAGTGGTGAGTGGGCAATAATGCCCTTAGCATTTTTATAGTGCTGTTTCTCAAGAAAAATTTCAATACGATCATAAATGCCATTTTTCTTGCCCATTATGATATTGTGCTGTTGGTGTGTGCCTCCAACAATGGCAAGGGTCGGGTTAAAAATACGTGCAGTTGAAATATTAGGTGTATTTTGATTTCTGGTTTTTAGAAACACTTTCATGGCAAATAAGATATATGTGAGAAAGCGCGGAAATTTACTCAGGATTTTACTTTGGTGAACAGTGATATTTTGATTGTTGGCAAACATTTTACCGTCGTACTTCAGACAATAGACATTAATTGTGTAGTAAACGGATAACCGTTCTGCCAGTTCACAAATATAGCGTTCCATGCCGCCACCAAGTTTGATGCTGGGAGTGATTATATTTATATTATTTCGCTTCATTTTTTGTCTTGGTTTGAGTCGAGCTGCTTATGCCGATTGTAAGTAGGAGAGCGCAAAATAGGAATAAATTTTTTGCGGAAGTGTGTTCTACAAGACCCAACACAAAAGTATTTCCAATGATTCCAAAAGCAATAGCTATGGAAAGTACACCTAAAAAAGAGTTGTTGTTAGCTGTTTTTTTGCAAGCCAATAGAAAGGTAATTACAAACATAGCAAAAAGAACTAAACCGATTATCCCACTTTCATAAAAGACCGCCAAAAACTGTGGCTCGTCATGGAAATAACTAAAGACTTTTTGATGGTTTTCAAATTCTTGGCGACCTATAATTTCAGGAGCATGATGGTTAGCTAAAAATTGCTGGTACACTTTATTTCCATATCCAGTCCCAAAGAGAATGGAGGTATGCTCAAAAAATATAGGTGCTCGAGTTTCGATTATTGCAACTCGTCCTGAGGAAAAGTCGTTACCTAAAAAACTTTGGTCAACTTTGCCGTGAACTGTAGGGTTAAAATGGTAAATCACGGAGATAGTGGCTACCAAGATAACAGTAACCACCGCTATGAAAAGCAACATTTTTTTAACTGAGACAGCCCTGTATGTGTAGATAAGAAACAAAATTAGCTCCGCTGTAATAGTCAAAAATGATCCTCTTCCACCTGATAATATGACAATGCTATAAATAGCAATGCTTAAAAAAATCACATAATACAAATACCATTTTTGTTTAAATATCGATACCGACGAAAGTAAGCATGGAAAAAGTAATGTTATGGGGTAAACATAACCGTATCTGAAGGCTAAATAAAGTGGCTCTGGGACGCCCTGAACTAGCAAGGGTGCAAGGTATGACTTAAAGGGCATGATGAGACACAACATTGTAAGGGTGACAATCAAAATGATTAATATATTTTTTGCAACATCTTGTTTTAAGATAAAGAGTGTAAATAATGCAATGTATAGAATAATGGCATAGCGAATGTCTTCATAAACAGCCTGTATTGAATCGCTTCGCATATTGTTGTAGGTAAAAAAATATGAGGAGATAAATAAAAAAAGAACATAGGCTAAAAAAGTGATGTACAAATTCTTATTCTTTTCCCAGCTTGAGTGCAGAAGGTGTGTTATGTTAGATGTTGAGCCATAAAGTACCAGCACTATTAGTGATAGCGCAAATGCACTATAAGCACCTATGGTAAGGAATGCCGTATTGTGATAACTAAAATAACCACAAAACATAAGTAGCAAGAAAAACCAAATTAATAAACTAAAAGCTGGTTTAATATGTTTTTTCATTGATCTATGATTTCCTTTAGTTTTAGTCGTGCAACTTCTGTGCTAAATTTCATAATTTGATTTTCATCAAAACCGTAAATAACTTTCTGATGGAGGAAACTATTAATTGTTTTGGCAAGGGTAGGTGCGTCATTTATTGGAACAAGCCACCTTGTCAAGTTATCTGAAAGAATTTCTCTGGGACCTGAGGCACAGTCAGTACTGATTATTGGCGTTCCACAAATTAGTGATTCAACTAGTACATTGCCAAAACCTTCAAAATCCGAACTTAAAACAAAAACTTCAGCCTGCTTAAACCATGGATAAGGATTCTGGTGAAATGGAATGATATGGATTTTATGACCTTTAGGATGCTTGGCTACCATCTCGGATAATTGTTGATTTGGTTGAGTAATCATCACGAGATCAATATCACAAGTAAGCTGTGCAAAAGCCTCCAATAAGATATCTTGTCTTTTTTGCGCAAGATCGAAGCGTGCAACATGCAAAATGTAAGGCTGCTTGATCGGTGGTAGATATTCAGAAGCTTTTTCCCTTATGTGGTTAAAATCAAAAAAATTATAGAGAATATGCAGTTTTTGGGGTTTAACTCTAAATAATTCTGTTAAAGATGTGGCGGCTCCTTGTGATACCGAAATCACATTTCTATTGTTGTAATACTTATAAACTTTGTGCCTAAGCTTAACTGCCTTTTTTTGAGCCTTAGCTAAGAGGTTTTTATATGGAATTGTGTAGTCAAAATGCAGGTAATAAAATGTTTTTGCCTCTAACTCTCTGTTAAGCCATGATCTGACGGTTAAAAAGTTAGAAAAAATACACTTGAAGTGGTGGGTTTTATCAAGTCTATGGATTGCGTGAGCATACCATTTCTCGTATAGATATTTAGATCTCAACCAGTTGGGCACTTTGGCATCATGTAAGATAATATCTTCTGGTAGTTCAAATTCAATATTGGTCCTTAAAGTCAATATATGCACGTTGTAGTCCATAGCGCGAAGCAGGTTGGTCAAGTTTACTAATACACGTTCTGAGCCACCAATAACCAGCGTGTGACTAAGCAGTAAAACGTTCTTTGATGTTGTAACTTGTGTGGTCAGTGTATTTTGCTTATTCATGGACTAGTTTGGTCTCCAAGAATGCTTTCCATCGCACATTTTCTATTGCTTGTTTTAACCTCATTCAGTAGTTTAAGATTGCCTTCTTCTTGTGAGCGATCTGCTTCTTTATGCCAAAGATGCAAAACTGCTGTGGCAAAATAGCCTGATTTTCTTCTGATGCCTTTATTGATGAGGCGAATCATCAAATCAGAGTCTTCATAACCCCAGCCTGAAATTTTTTCTTCAAAGCCGTGCACCGTCAATAAATCTTGCCGCCAAAACGCCATATTGCAACCTTTGGCCTTTTGCCATGCGCAACAGTGCTTGTATCGCGCTTTACTGGCTAAATTAAACGTAAGTAACGTATGCCAGCGATTAATGTGTTTTAAAAACCGGTGCCACAGCCAGTACAATAGGCTTTTGGTTGAAACATCAGTTTGGGTGTTAAGGAGATAAGTAGTATATTTACTGTTTAAAAGAACACGGTTGCCTGCGACGTAATATTCAGACTCCGCTAATAAGCGATGATTGTGTATGAAGTTTGGTCTAGAAATGCAGTCACCATCAATAAAAATCAGGTAATTGCCTGCGGCAGCAGCAATCCCCATATTGCGAGATCTTGATAGGCGAAACCCTTTATCTTCTTGCCATAAATGCTGTAACGGAAATTTTGCTTGAGTTTTAAACGCGTTGATCATTTCTTTGGTTTCATTAGTCGAACCATCATCAACAATGATCACTTCAAAGTTTTTGTCGGTTTGATTATTTAATGAGGTCAATACAAGTCGAAGCGCTTCTGGCCAGTTGTAAGTGGAGACAACGACAGAAATAAGCCCCTGGTAAATATTACTTTGCATTCTGCTGTTTTTCCCACAATTTCACATATTTAAAATATGAACCATAGGCAGAAAGCTTGGCAATTAAGTACCCCCTTGAACCATCTAAAAAGCCCAAGCGGAAGATAAATCCACGCAAAAAAGTCCAGTGTTTATGAAAACAGGCGCTAATGAGTGATGTTTTTTTACTTTTTTGCCACAGAATGGTCGAAGTGCCATCACTGTAGTCGTTCATTTTTTTTAAAGAACTGGCAACACTGTCCTGTGAGTGATGAATAAGCTCCCCTGTCAAGCTTCCTGCGTGTTTCTTTGAAACATCCAGTTTGGCATGGACAATATCATGTGTCCATTGATGTTTTGTGTGATCAAACAGACGGACGATCCAGTCCTTGCCCCAGTCACCATGGCAAATCATCTTACCTAAAAAGAACGACCTGCGATGCATTTTATAAAAGCTATACCTGGGATGTTCCAGTGCATCCTTAATGGATTTTGCTAACTCGGGAGTAACTTCTTCATCAGCGTCAAGGACAAGTCCCCAGCTCGTAGTAAGCTTGGAAATACCAAAGTGTTTTTGTGGTCCATCTCCTGGCCAGTGTCTTTCGATGATGTTAGCACCATATCTTCTAGCAATCTCAATCGTTTTATCCGTGCTGCCAGAATCCACAACAATGATTTCATCCGCCCATTTAATAGATTCAAGGCAACGCGCGATATTTTTTTCTTCGTTTTTAGTAATAATGACAACGCCAAGCGTATTATTGTGTTTGGGCATAGAGAATAGTCGCAAATTTCAATGCTGCGCATGATAGCATATTGAATGTTGAATGTTGAATGTTGAATGTTGAATGTTGAATGTTGAATGTTGAATGTTGAATTCAAAATTGAGACTTAAGCAGCTAGTTTGATTGTCCAAGTGTTGTGCACACTTTGGCAAGAAGGCTTAATTTGCGTCTGGCATCGGTGGCGTAGTCATTGGTTTCATCCCAGGCGTAACCTGCCAAAATGGCGCAAATTTTTGCTTTAATTTCTTCGGGTTGTCTGTTACTGAAAATAATTTGCTGCAGCTCGCCTGTATACCAAGTGCGCACATAGGCCTTAAACGTATTCACTCCTTTTTGTAAAGGTTTGGCGAAGCTTTCTTGCCAATCAACCTCTTTGCCTTGAAGCTCTAGATCAAGTGTTTCAGCCGCAAGAACTGCAGATTTTAAGGCAAGGGTTACCCCAGATGAGAAAACGGGATCCAGGAATTCGCCTGCGTTTCCAAGAAGCGCAAAACCCTTACCGTAAAGTGTGCTGACATCCTGGGCGTACCCTGTGATTTTTCGCACGGGGCATGTCAGGCTTATGTCTTTTAAGATGGTATACAGATTTGGGGTCTGTTGAATCAGCTCCATGAGTTGGTCTTCGGGGGTTAATTGAGCTTTTGCGAGTAAATGCGGCTCGCCAACCACGCCGATAGAGTATTTGGTATCGTTAAGTGGGATAAGCCAAAACCATATATCAGCATGTTTTGGATGGACGCTAATAAGGATTTTATTTTGATCAAAAAGCCGCCGATCAAGTTTCGCACTAATGTGGGTGAAAATAGACATGCGTGGCGGAAATTCACTTGGACGGTTCAGTTTAAGCAGATTAGGTAACACTCGCGCAAAACCACTGGCATCTAATACAAATCGCGCTTGATAACTATGATGGTTGTTGGTTTCATCACAGGTGATCACTGTATGCAGTTTGTCAGTAAACTCAAGGTTGGTGACGCGCTGTTGGTAGATGATTGTAGCGCCAAATTCTTGTGCTTTATCGGCTAGTATTTTGTCAAAAATGGCACGCTCCACTTGAAAAGTGCTGTTAAATCCACCGCCAAATTTCTGGCTAAAATCAAACTCAGTGTAGTGATCATGGTATGCAAAAGCCGCACCATTTTTAAATTGAAAGCCTGCCTCTTTAWYAYMAWSMRKGMGRTTAGKCWKTWSCWMAWSCTCMATCGCTGCGAGCCATGGATAGCGGAACGCGAGGGCGAGTAGACCCGGGTAGCCTTGCGCTGTTGATCAGCAAGCGACGTGCCGAAGGCGCCAGAGCGAAGTCTGTGAAAAAGCTTTTACCCAAGGCGTAGAGTAGAATCGGAAACGTGTTGTCTGTTCGGAATGAGCGTAGCGAATTTGTGAGGACAAGCACCGTTGAGGCGGGCGGCCCGGGCAAAATTTATACCGCCGAGGATAGCCGATTCGATTTTGTGTATGGATATACAAAATCTATCATGAGGCCCGAGGCACCCTGWTYTTKKKKCARTWGKYYTWCWSCRATTGAAAAGCGAGGGAAAGCAGTGGATTCGAGCATGGTTACCTGATAACCCTTTTGCACTAAAATTGCTGCGGTAACAGCACCAGAGGGTCCTGCGCCAATAATAAGCACATCACAGAGGGAGTTTTTTGTCATAAAATAAGGGGATATTGAGATTTTGCGGGTAATGTAATGTATTTGTTGGCGTTACTCCATAATTATTTCATGAAAACCAAGCTTTCGTACTTTTCTTTTTTTTTGTCATCAGTTATCTTGTGGTGGAGTATTTTTACTCGTCAGTACAATTGCTCATCATTAAACAGTAAATCAGGAAGGGGAAGAAAATATGTTTAAAAAAATAACTCTAGCGATGCTTGCGGCATCGGCTACAACGGTGGTCTATGCTCAGGATGCTGATTCTCAGGCAACAGATAACCAGTCAGTACAATCACAGATTGCAGAGTTAAAGAAGGAGATTGCGGCGCTGCAAGCCAGCCAGGAAGCGCTGGCAAAATCAGCAAGCGACGATGTCAATGCAGTGGGCACAGGTAGTGCAGAGCATGATGAGACTCATGGTGTCACCGTGCCAACGAATATGGGACAAATTCAGAATTTCTTGTTCTCAGATATTCATGATGATGTCATTCCATTAGGAATGTTAAACTCGTCGCAGTTTGCCTTAGGGATTTTGAAGCAGCGTAACCAGTACAGCGACAGGGCTCTAGTATTTGGTGGATACTTAGAAGCAGATCCGCAAGTTTGGAATGGTAGTCCTATTGTAAGAAAGCCTGTTGCAGGTGAAACAGGAGCACAAACTTATCAATCAGGCAAAGGTCTGCCTATTACCACCGCTACGCTTTATGTTGCAGCCAACTTGGGACATTATGTGACAGTGGAAACTTCATTGGCAACGGACACTTCAGACAGCTATAAAGTTAAGATAGATGATGCCTTTGTAATGTTTGGTAATTTGGATACCTTCCCGTTGTATGCAACCATTGGTAAAAATCGTTTGCCACTAGGTTCATTCTCAGGAGGTGGTCCGTGGACAGGTTCATTGACGCAAATGCTATTTAGACCAGGTCGTGTGAATAACGCTTCATTGGCATACTATAAGGATGGCTTAAGCTCCAACCTTACGCTGTTCCAAACGGATGATCATACCAGTGACTTTGTGTATGCCGCATTTTATGGTGATGAAGTGGGTAAATGGTCTTATGGTATTAATGGTGGCTATGTTTACAATGTTAATGGTACGGGCAATACTTCGTTTGATTCCACAACGAAAACTGCAACCAGCAAGACACGTATTGGCGCGGTCAACTTTGACGGCAGTCTGAATTATGATATCTATGGTGTCGGCGCTGGCTGGGCACAAGCCACCAACAAGTCAGATATGACCAATAATGGCTACGCAGGAGCATGGTATGTGCAGGCAGGTTTCTCACCTGAGATCTATGGTCGTTCAACTAACTTTAATATTTCCTATAACGGTGCATATAACACCAATAATTTACCGATTACCTTAACTGGCGGCGCACAGAATAGTTATACAACGACATCAGGAGCAACTGCAGCAGGTAATGTAAGTTCAGTCGTTTACCCAGGCTCAGGCGTCAACAAAATGGTTGTCGCATCGGCTCAACGTCCGTTCTTTACCCAAAATGTATTGATTGGTCTGGAATATGTTTATATGCACATGTACAACAGCCAACATACCAATGCCTATACATTGGATATTTCTGTTTACTTCTAAAAAATAGAAAAGACTCCCCAACTTTCTATTTTTTAATTTTCAAGCCTGCAGTTGCAGGCTTTTTTGTTGGTGGAGTTTTACCCTTACTCCTGGTAAGTGATCGATAAGGGGGCATGGTCTGAGAACCATTCATTGGTATAGATGCTTTCGGTGATTACCCTGTCTTTGAATGCTGGACTGATCAATTGATAATCAATTCGCCAGCCAATATTCTTTGCTCGGGCTTGTCCGCGGTTAGACCACCAGGTGTATTGTTCTGGCTTTTTATTCACAATACGAAAAGCATCTACCCAGCCGATATCATCAAAAATATGATGGAGCCAGGCACGCTCCTCTGGTAACACCCCTGATGTCTGTTGGTTTTGTTTCCAGTTTTTGATATCGATTTCTTTGTGTACGATATTGATATCACCACAGATAATAAAGGGTTTTTTGCTTTGCATCTGTCTGGCAAGGGTTGATGTATATTTGTCTAAAAAATCCATTTTATAGCTTTGTCGTTCATCTCCGCTAGAGCCCGAGGGAATATAAATCGAGGCAATGCTAAGGTCATCATAGTCAAACTGAATATAGCGACCCTCGTTATCTGCCCAATCAATACCTAATGTGTGGATGATGTTTTGAGGTTTTTGCTTAGCATAAATAGCAACGCCACTATAGCCTTTCTTTTGAGCGTCAGTATAGGCGCAGTGATAGCCAGGGGGGAAATAAACTGAATCATCTTTTAGTTGCTCAAATTGTGCTTTGGTTTCCTGGAGGCAAAGGAAATCAGCATCCTGCTTTGCAAACCATTCAAAAAAGCCTTTGCGTGTTGCTGAACGAATACCGTTCGCGTTAAATGAAATGACTTTCATAAAATCCTCATCTTAAAAATAGGCTTAGACAAAATTTTCTCCACTATCATTCCCGCGAAGGCGGGAACCCAGTTCCCAAATGACCCATGCGACTTCTCACAGGGTGACAGTAGATGGAAAGATGGGAGCCTAAAAATACAAACAAAAAAGCCCACAAAAGCGGGCTTGAGATAAGCGTATTAAAGCAAATTATTTAGCAGTAGCACTAGCTTTTACTGACTCATCCTTTTTATCAGCAGTGGTCTGAGTTGAGGCATCAGCCTGCGCTTTCTCTGCTTTTAACAGTTCAACTTTAAAGCTTAAGACCTGGTTTGGTCCAATTTGTGGAGGAGCCATTTCGCCATATGCCTGTTTAGGCGCGCAGTATAAAATAACCGTTGAACCAACTGGGATTTGACTTAATGCGTCCGTCCAGCATGGTATAACCTGATTTAATGGGAATGTCGCTGGCTTGCCAGTTTTTTCAGAGCTATCAAATACGCTACCTAAAAGCTCACCCTTAGTAAGTTTGGCAGCACCCTTTTTTGCATCTTTATTAAAATCAGCCGCAGGGGTTGTGCCCGTGTAATTTACCGTTACTGTGTCGGTTTTTACAGGAATTTCGCCCTTGCCTGCGGTAATAATTTGGTAGTAAATCCCATCAGCAGCTTTTTTAACATTTGGCATCTTAGCGATGTCAGCCATAAAAGCGTCGGAGGCTTTTTGGTTTTCTCCACCTTCTTTCTTCATTTTAGCCTGTGCTTTTTGAATCATTTCCATTTGGAAGGTCTGCATGATTTCTTTACTTTTGTCTTCGCTAATCTCAGAGTCTTTGCCGGCGAGTCCAGTTTTTAGTCCTGCATTTAGTTTTTTGGTGTTAAGTTTAATGTCTTGAGACTTAAAGCCTTTACCCATCTCGTAGCCAATAATATAGCTGACTTGATTCATATCGACTTTAGCAGGTTTAGCAGTTTTTTCAGCAGCAGGTTTTACTTCTGCCTTGGTAACATCTTGTGCGCTTGCAGCATATGCAGTTATTGAGCCTGCCAAGAGAACTGCACTGGTTAACGTGATAATCTTTTTCATGTAATCTCCTTTAGTTGATGATGTTCTTAACGTTTACTACGCACCACATCGTAGGAATTGATTTCGCAGAAGTCAATATGTGTATGCAGCAAAAAAAGTGATTTGCCGTTTGATGCTCATCAATGATGAAACTGATGAATTTTAAATGAAATGAAGTTAAGCTCTGACTAATGAATTGAAGAAGGAGGACATCCTGTGAGAATTTTAATAGTCTGGTTGATGCTGTTAGGTACCATTTATGCCAGTGATAAGCTAAAGGTGAACTATGCCCTTGGCGATTACTACTATCCATACGTTGGTCAGCATCATAAAAGCAATGGATGTCTGACCGAGTTTGTGACTAGGGCCTTTGCAAGTCAAGGAGTAAGTTTTGGTGAAACAAGGTGGTTGCCGTGGAGTGTGGMAATGAGTGCGCCAAGCAAAGCTAAGGCAATCAAGCTGGACAATCCAGCCCAGATAAAGGTTAGCCACCGGTCTGGAACCGAACTACACATAGGGGGAGGCAACGAACTTTATGAAGCTGTAGCAAGGGCGGTCTATCAGCCACAACGC
>NZ_PGGB02000007.1 GCF_002803295.2 Caedibacter taeniospiralis
TAATAACTGGGATACCAGTCATGTCACCGACATGAGCGCCATGTTTTCAGGTGCTTCAGCATTTACCCAGAATATTTCTGCCTGGAATGTTGCTAAGGTTACCTCAGATCTTCATTTTGATGAAGTTACCAGCTCAAGCTGGACCGCAGAGATGAAACCGCATTTTTCAAAAGCGGTCATTGAGTGGTCCAAAACTTTGCCGATGACAACACTTGCTCCAGGAGGGACGACTGAAGTTAAACACCCCAGCTATGTGATTTCTGATCCTGGACTTACTGATCGGTTAATGGCAAATAAGACTTACACTTACCGCATTAAAAATATTGGTGAGAGACCACTTACTTTCGACAAAAACGCCGTTACCGTAACTAGCTCCGATATCACTATTGGTAATAATAACTGTAAAAATGCAAGCCTTGCAAAAGGTGCAAACTGCTCATTTGACATAACGGCTTCCTCACAGACTTCGACCAGCATAATACTTCAACTTACCACAGCGGATGCAGATATTGCAAATCCTGAGGATAAAATACTTAGTGATGTCAAAATTATCCCAGAAGGCACGGTGATTTGTAGTGAGGTACCAGTGGGTGAGATATTCACACTTGATGGTGATACCACCACACACTATTTTCTTGTTGTTGAAGACGGAACTGGTCCAAGTGGTATTAAAAACGATAATATATATGGCAATTATATTAATAGCGACATGAATAAAGTATGTACGACTCATGTGACGGATATGAGTGATCTATTTCATGGCAGTGCATTTAATCGTAATATTAATGATTGGGATACCAGTAATGTCACCAATATGAGCGCTATGTTTTCAGGTGCTTCAGTATTTAACCAGCCCCTTAATGACTGGAATACCAGTAATGTCACCAATATGAGCGATATGTTTTATGATTCAGAATTTAACCAGCCGCTTAATGACTGGAATACAGGTAATGTTACCGATATGAGCTACATGTTTGACGATTCATACTTTAACTGGCCGCTTAATGACTGGAATACAGGTAATGTCACCAATATGCGCTATATGTTTGCGGAGTCACGCTTTAACCAACCGCTTTATAAATGGGATACCAGTAAGGTCACCGATATGAGCTATATGTTTCATGGTGATGTTGGTTTTTGTCAGGATCTTTCAGCCTGGGATGTTGCTAACGTTATAGCATATGATTGTTTTGATCATAGTACCACCAGAAGCTGGAGAGAAGACATGCACCCAAAATTTCGATAAGCATGAGATATAAAATAACGGTACAAAATTAAGAGTTACATTAAGAAGGGCAAGAAATTGCCTGCTATGGCAGCCCCTGGCAGAGTCTGCGGGCACTCATTTATTAAAACAATGAACCATGACCGTGACCATTATTCCCGTCCACTCTTAGTGCTGAGCACTGACACGCTTTTAAAAAGCCTTGAGTCTCTTAAAAAGAGGGGAAAAACAGAGAAATTATTATGCTTTTAATGGGACAGGAATGCTCGTTTCAACACGTTGGTTGATCGATTGATTCGCCTTGGTTGTATTTGGTACCAGCGGACGACTATAACCATATCCAACGACTTCAATATTGCTCGCGTCAACGCCTTGTGCAATCATATAAGTTTTGACCGCTTGCGCGCGATTAACAGATAGCTGTTGATTATATTGTGCAAATTTAGCACCTGTTTTACCTTGTGAAGCAAAGCCTTGCAACACAACTTTATTGATGTCATATTCCTTTATGAAATTAATCAAGTTATTGATCGCTGCTTTTGCTTTTGCATTTAGGGCATAGCTGCTATAGGAAAACTTAGCATCCAAGTGCATAGTGACCTTATCACCATCCACCGTGTAGCAGCCAATTGACTCACGCGTTATCTCAGAAGTACCTGCCTGGCATTCCATCACATTTTTTGGCAGCGCGTAAGCAGCATGATACTCTTCTTCACGCGCCTGCTGGCTAGCTGAAGTTGAACCCACTGCGCCATATGATGCCACATTATTTGCACCACCAAAGTACAGACCAATACCCACAGTAAACATACTGCCATCTGGTGTTTTTGAACCAAATGACTGAAGATAGCGGTAATCTGCAGAAACAAAAGCATTCGGCGCAAAATCATACTTAACGCCTACGCCTGCATCAACACCAAATGAATTGGTTGTCATATCCATATAGCCACCACCAACAGCGACATATGGAATGAGATTTGTGTTATTAGCAAAGTTCCAAATCCCCTCTGCCAGGACGGCTTTCTGGTTATTGCCCATATAATTAATGCTGGCTTGTGCGGCAAGGTTGTTATTAAACCCATAACCCACAGTGCCCACAATAGCAGGTCCGCTTTCAGAATAGCTATGGTTAAAGTAACCACCCAAGCCAAATTGACCATATAACTGTTTACTATGATCATTTGCGGCGAAGGCTGTGGAGCATAATCCTGTGACTAACAGACTGGCAATGATTTTCTTCTTCATGATTTTTCCTCTTCATTGGTTTTGATTGTAAATAAAACACATAATTCTTCGTTCGTGACCTCGTCATCAAGCAATTTCATAGAAATGCTGAAACATCCAAGCTGTAAGCAACTGGGAATGAAGTCTAAACCGCGCCCAGTATAATTAACTTTTTAGCAGAGTTGGAGTGTTGTTACGCATTTTCAATGAAAAAATCTGAATTTTATTGTCTCCAGCAGCCATCTGCGTTTAAATGCCCACTTAAGGCACTTTAAAACAAAGGCATTATAATGTCTGACATTCAACATAAGATCAAAATACTGCGTCAATTGATGGATCAAAAACAATATGACTTTTACCTGACTCCCTCAACCGATGCGCACAATAATGAATATCTCCCCAAAGCCTGGCAGCGAAGACCATGGATTAGTGACTTTACTGGCAGCGCAGGTGAGGCACTTGTTGGTCACAAGGAGGCGCACCTTTGGACAGATGGACGCTACTTTCTTCAAGCCGAAACGGAACTCGATAGCTCCATTTATCAACTACAAAAGCAACAAGGCTACATTTCTGAGTTTGAAAACTGGCTTGAAATCCATGCTTATGGTAAAACCCTTGCTATTGATCCAACCACACTTTCCATTAAACGCGGACAGACCATAAATGCACTGATGCACAAGCTTCGTGGAAAGTGCGTTTTTGATAAAAGCAATTTGATCGATGAGGTGCGCAGGTTATGCAACGAAAGCACCGACTTACCTCATGGCAAAGCGTTTTTACAAACGCTACAATTCAGTGGCAAAGAAACGCAGGTTAAGCTTCGCGAAATTCGAAATAAACTCAATGAACATCGTGTTGATGCGCTTGTGATCAGCGTACTGGATGAAATTGCCTGGCTGCTAAATATTCGTGGACATGATATTGAATTTAACCCACTACTTATAAGCTATGTCATTGTCAGCGAAGCGCATTGCCAGTTTTTTGTCGATGAAACAAAGCTTGATGATCATATCAAACAAAATCTTATATCTCATGGCGTTGAGATTCTGCCGTATGAGGACTTTTATGATGCGCTTAAGCATCTTAATGTTAGAGTATGGATTGATGCTAACACCGCTAATTATGCCATATTGCAATGCTTAAACCGTGAAGCCAGTCCCTATTTTGCTCAATCTCCCATCGTTTTAATGAAAGCATGCAAAAATATCGTCGAAATCGATGGCAGTAAACTTGCTCACAAGAAAGACGCTATTGCCATGATTGAGTTTATTTATTGGCTTGAGAATAATTGGCAACAAGGTGTTGATGAGCTTAGCGCACAGCAGAAGCTGCTTGAGTTTCGCCAAAAACAACCTCATTTTAAAGGTGCTAGTTTTGACACCATCAGTGGTTTTGCCAGTAACGGGGCAATCATTCATTATCGCTCAAGCAAGAAAACCTCAAAGATAATCGATGATAGCAACCTCTATCTTCTGGATTCAGGGGGACAATACTTAGAAGGCACAACAGATATAACCCGAGTATTTCACTTAGGCATCCCTATGCCCCTACACAAACACTATTACACCTTGGTGCTCAAAGGACATTTAGCCCTTCAAAATATGAGCTTCCCAAAAGGCACTAAAGGCGAGCAATTAGATAGCTTGGCACGCCAGCCATTATGGCAAGAACAGTTAAACTACGGGCATGGCACGGGTCACGGAGTTGGCAGCTTTTTATGTGTCCACGAGGGCCCACAACGCATTTCTCCCGCTTTTAGTAATCAGTCCCTTGAGCCTGGCATGATTGTCAGCAATGAGCCTGGCATTTATTTCCCAAATCGATTTGGCATACGCATCGAGAACCTGTGTTTTGTCAAAAAACTAAAAGAGCAGGCTCACCATGAGTGTGGCGAGTTTTACGCCTTTGAGGATCTCACCTTAGTGCCATATGCCCGAAATTTAATTGCTATTGAGTTATTAACCCATAATGAGATCAGACAAATCAATAGCTACCACCTGCGTGTTGAAAAGGAAATCATGCCAATGATCAGCAATGAGAAAATTAAAACATGGCTAGGCAATCAACTGAAACCCTTATAACTCGATTACGCACTTTTGCTGGTTTTTAAACTACCCCGTCAGCCTGCGGCTGCCACCCCTTCACCAGTGAAGGGGAATAAGTGATAAGCTTTCCGAAAATTCCCCTTCACTTGGTGAAGGGGTGCCGAGCTTGCGAGGCGGGGTAGTTCAGCAAAAATGCGTACTTACAGTCATAATTTTTCATAACTTTGATAGTTTCGCCATTTTAGCCAGCAATACTTTTCTGCCTCCCCCTGCCTTAAAGTCAATGTGATAGCATAAATCATCCCCCAGCCCCTCCGTCTTTAATATCACGCCTATGCCAAATTTGGGGTGGGTCACAAAACTTCCTGTTTTAAATTGTGACTGACTCTCTTTTTGCTGCATGTTGACAAACTCAAACGGTGATATGCCAAAGCCAGCTGCTGTTGGGGCGGCTCGCTGTCTGATTTCGTGTAAATACGCTTTGGGGATCTCACTCAAAAAGCGCGACTTAACCTGATAATTGACATTGCCATATTGATGGCGAACTTTACTGAAACTCAGTGTTAAATGGCGCATCGCACGCGTAATGCCTACATAGCAAAGTCTACGTTCTTCGGCAAGTTTATCCGCATGTTCTAGTGAACGCGAGGATGGAAATAAACCATCTTCAAGTCCACCGATAAAAATATAAGGAAACTCAAGTCCCTTTGCAGTGTGCAAGGTCATAAGCTGCACCGCCTCACTATGATCATCGGCTTGCATTTCTCCCGACTCTAAAACAGCAAAACTTAAAAATTCAAGCAGTAAATCCTCCTCATCAACCGCTTCAATAGGAGGAACAAATTCACTAGCGGCATTGACAAGTTCCTTTAGGTTTTCACATTTTTGCTGTGATTTTTCTGATTTAGAGGCTTCATACATCAGGC
This sequence comes from Caedibacter taeniospiralis, assembly GCF_002803295.2. Taxonomy (GTDB): domain Bacteria; phylum Pseudomonadota; class Gammaproteobacteria; order Francisellales; family Francisellaceae; genus Caedibacter; species Caedibacter taeniospiralis. The sequence continues at coordinate 5,421 of NZ_PGGB02000007.1, forward strand.
TCAAGCCACTGGCATCAATCACATGACGCATCAGCTGTCCCAAACTTAACGTATCTTTTAATGCTGCCATGTCTTCAATTAAGCTGATAAAACGCCCTAGCGCCTGTGCTGAGCGACTGGGTAACTGGTTTGTATCTATCATTTGTACCGTTGCCTGCCAAAGCGATAAACCGTGCAAACTTGCATAGTCACGAATATTATCCAGGGTTTTCAAACCAATCCCACGCACAGGCAGGTTGACCACGCGCTCAAACGCCAGATTATCTGCTCTTAACGCAATGAGGCGCATGTAGGCCAAAGCATCTTTAATTTCAGCACGATCAAAAAAGCGCAAGCCACCATAGATTCGATAGGAAATACCGAGTTTTAACAGCGCTTCCTCAATGACGCGTGATTGTGCGTTAGATCTGTACAATATCGCAATGTGTGATAAGTTGATCCTTTGATTCTTGCTAAGATCCTGTATTTTTTGCACGATATAATCCGCTTCATCGCGCTCGTTAAAGGCTTCATATACGGCAATTTTCTCGCCTTTTTCCTCTTTTGACCACAGCACCTTGCCCATGCGTTTACTATTGTTTGCAATGATGGCATTAGCAGCATCAAGAATGATTTGTGTTGAGCGGTAATTTTGCTCTAAACGCACGATTTTCACAGGATTTAGATCAGATAGAAAGTGTTCAATATTTTCAATTTTAGCCCCGCGCCAGCCATAAATTGACTGATCATCATCACCAACCGCCATAAAGCTATTGGAGTCAGACTTTAAGCACATCAGCCACTTGTACTGTACTGTATTAGTATCCTGAAACTCATCGACAAGCACATAGTGAAAACGTTTCTGATAGTAACTCCTTAGGACTTCATTCTGCTTAAAAAGCTCATAGGCATATAACAGTAGATCAGCAAAATCCAGGGCATTATCGGCTTTTAATCGCGCCTCATATGCCTGGTAAATTTTAATCACCTCGCCATCAAAATGGGCTTTAGGCAAATCAATAGCACGAATACCTTCATCTTTCTTGCCATTGATGAAGGCTTGAGAATACTTTGGCGGGTAGTATTTTTCATCTAAATTCAGGCTTTGAATGACTTTTCTAATCACTTGTAGCTGATCATCTTGATCAAGCACCTTAAAGTTACGATTAAAACCCATTTCTTGCGCATGCTGACGCAAAAGCCTGTGTGCGATGCCATGAAAGGTGCCAATCCACATGCCAACGGTTGAAAATCCAAGTAACTCTTCAACTCTACCGCGCATTTCTCTTGCGGCTTTATTAGTAAAAGTCACCGCTAAAATATTCAGTGGTGAAACGTTTTTTTCCTGACACAAGTAAGCAATTCTATGGGTTAGCACCCGTGTTTTACCACTTCCAGCACCCGCTAAGATGAGCGCATTTTCATTATTTAACAACACCGCTTCCTGCTGTGCTGCATTTAGAGATTCAATATTTTCAATAATAACAGACATGATTTATACGCCATGGTGATGCTGTTGATTTAAGAGTGCCTCAAGGTGGTTAATTTTTTCTCTCAAATTTAAAATAATTGAAACTCCTGAAGAATTGACCCCTAAATCGCTCATTAAACGCCTGGCTGATTTAGCCCGTGCAATATCGTCTGCGACCACGTAGTAGATATTGTTTTCTAGTTGTGCATAAATCACCTCATGCTCTATCCACTCCACAATAATCGTTTGTGGCACGCACAACATCTGCGATAGTTCAATGATGCTGATATAGTCCCCTTGCGCTCTTATTCTAGTCATCACTACACTCCCAATAAGTCTTTACGCGGATCAAATGCCATTTCCTGTGCCATCTTCTGATAAAAGGCTTTTTGTGCATCAGAGACAGCAGGTGGCAAAATGACCTCTAAAACAATATAAAAATCACCATCGGCTAAGCCCTTACCTTTTAAGCGCATTTTTTTACCACTTTGTGTGTGTTCTGGAATGTTAAGCTTCATAGAACCATGTGGAGTAGGCACCATAATGTCGGCACCTAGCGCTGCCTCCCATGGAGCGACGGGAATATGACTATAAATGTCGTTATTTACTACTTTATACTGTTTATCGGATTGAACGCATACTTCTAAATACAGGTTACCATCTTGCCCGCCGCCAACGCCAGCTTCCCCCTGCCCTTTCAAACGAATTTGCTGGTGATTGCCAACAGCTTTGGGAATCTTAACTTTAAGTCGCTTGGTTTTTTCCATAATATGACCTTCTTGATTAAGAGTCTGATAGGTAAAATGCAGCTCACGCTCCACGCCTGTTAAAGCATCAGTCACTGAAATGTCGACTTTCGTATGCAAATCCTGCCCATTGATTGAAAAGCCTTGCTTTTGTTGACGCTGACGTGCACGTTGCTGGCGAAAAAATTCACCAAAAACATCTTCATAATCACCAAAATCACCGCTTTGGTAACGATATTGCTGAGAACTGCCAGATCCTCTATGGTGCGTTTCCTGTTGAAAGCCGTTTTGCCCAGCATGTTGCCAGTTTCTGCCATATTGGTCATATAATTTGCGTTTTTTGTCATCTTTTAACACCTCGTACGCATCCTGCACCTCCTTGAATTTCTCCTCGGCATTTGCTTCTGTACTCACATCAGGGTGATATTTTTTTGCTAACCGACGATAGGCTTTTTTGATTTCGGCGTCAGTTGCTGCTTTTGCTATACCCAAAACACTGTAATAATCTTTATCCATATTTTTTCCTACTTTGCTCACGCATTTACTTACTGGAACTACTTAAAACTCACTCAATCGTAAATCTATTTACTCATCCTCAGTTTCCACCACCCAATTCTCAGGCGGCATGAGATAAATTACTTTCCAGCCCGTTTCAGGCGAGTACTGGCTATCGGGTGAAGTCACATGAATCTGGTTTTTTTTATTGATATAAAAAAGCGGGATGGCTCTTTGGTTAAGCGATGCAAACTGTTCCCAAGTAAATCCATTACTAAGCGCTGTTGTCTTAATTTGCCCTCCTTGTTTAACAATGCTTCTTAAGATTTGATAGGATAGATCTTTGCTAAATAAACGTTGAGCATACTTTTTCGTTAAATAGTTTAACTTAGAGTTTGCTTTATTTTGTGCGGTTGGCAAAACAAACACAGAGACACGCCCATCAAACTCCCGATAATACTTCACCGCAGCTAGGGTATTCATCTGCTCGCTACTAGAGCAACCAAGCATACGCCCAATACCCACCAGGTTTAAATGCCAGTCCGCATGCTCCGATACAGAGCTCCCGTAATAGCAATTTAAGCCCTGAAGACGACAACCCTGCACACTGCGCCAGCTCGTATCCGCCATAACTACATGCACATCATTATTTTTCAATTCCTGGGCGATCGCTCTTGCTAAGGTATTGCCACCAATTATCAAGAAACCTCGTGGCTCAGGCACCGAGGCATGCAAAAGCCTTGCCAAAATATGGAGCGGTTAGACTTTGAATGATTACCGTACCCAAAATAACCATAAACACGATCAGGACAAGAAGCTCACCTTCTTCTGAAAAATGCAAATTCTCAATCACCTTGATGGAAAGCAGTGCTGCTACGGCAGCGGCAACGATTCCGCGCGGCGCGATCCAGCTTACCATCACCCGTTCTGACCAGTTGAGTTCACTGCCTAAGGTTGAGATCCCTGCAGCAATGGGGCGCACGATGATCTGTAACAAAAGCACCAGAATAATGGCTTTCCACCAAACCGCTTCAAGGTGTTCAAAGCTTATATTAGCACCCAGAATAATAAATAAGTTTGAGATTAAAATAAGGCTCAGTGATTCTTTAAAATCGAGAATCTCTTCAATATGTGCATTGGGCATATTGCCAACAATCACGCCCATAACTGTTACGATTAAAAGTCCTCCACCTTCAACAATGCGCTCAGCAACCACAAAGCTTGTGATCACAAAGGACAGCACGAACATGTTATTCAGATATCCAGGAACCCATTGCCTTTTCAAAATAGTTCCCAGCAGGAAACCCGCGATCAGTCCGCCAATTCCTCCCACAATAAACACCAGCAAGATATGTGTGATAATATTCCAAAGCGCATTGTATTGGGACGCAGTAATCGCCGTAAAAACAATCACTGCCAAAAGTGCACCAATTGGATCAACCAGCATCCCTTCCCAGCGAATGACATTCGCAAGCTTTTCTGTTGGTCTTACACTGCGCAAAATCGGTACAACTACTGTGGGACCACTCACCGAAGAGATTGCACCAATAAGAGCCGAGACCTGCCAGGAAATATTGAAAATAAAATGCACCAGAAGCGTAGTTAAAATCGCTGTGACCAGGAGTCCAATGGTTACAATATTTCTCACTGTTCCGCCTAAGCCTTTAATTTCTTTAAACTTCAAGCTCATGCAGCCTTCAAACAGGATGACTGCCACGCAAATAGAAACAATCGGATAGAGTGTGTCTTTAAAGAGGAAAGTTGGACGTAAAAATTGGTAATGCTCACCCAAAACAAGCTGGCTCACAGGACCCAATACAATTCCAACGACCAATAAAAACAGGATTGCTGGCAATTTCATCCGCCATGCCAGCCATTGACAAATAAAGCCCAGCAATAAGATCACCATAAATACAACTGGGATATATGTGGTCGATGCGAAAAAATTATTTACTCCCATCTAAGTGTTCAACCTCAAATTTAAACTAAGCGTCATTGTAACAAACCACCTCGTAAGCGAAAATGCTGGCTTAGGCAAATAATTCGCCCAAGTGTGCCAGTGTGAGTAATCAGTGTCACACTCACAGCGACAACTCACACTTAGTGATGGGCAGAAATGTAGTCATTGCCAAAATGGCACTGCCTTAATTCTCTTGTCCATCAAGAATATCAAGAACCGCAGCATCACTATCAAAACCACCTTCTGGTACTTTCTTAGGTTTTACCTGTAAGGTTTTCTCCAGCTCATAATCATAATTTTGCAAATACACATTACGTATGGCAACATACGGATCAATGGCACTATTCACCAATTTTTCATAGCCACCAAGATATTGAACGCCTTCATTCACCTTATAAATACCCCAAGCCCCCCAGATAACTGCTTCTGGAAGATGCCCAACATAATTCAATGGATTAAACACGCCATCTATCAAATCACCTGTTGCGGCAGAAAACGTATAGGGTCCCAAAATGGGCACAACAAAATAAGGCGAATAACGATAACCCCATTTTGCAAGCGTAAACCCAAAGTTTTGCGTTCTTCTGGGCAGTCCCATGTTTTTAGCCACATCAAACAAACCAAACACTCCAAAAACACTATTGGCTAGAAGTCTTGCGGTATCTCGCCAGAGATAGTCAAAATTCCACTGCAATAAATCGTTGGCAACTCGCCCAGGTTCCAGAATGTTATTATAGGTGTTATTAACCCCTTGCTGCACCTGATCTGGCACCATATAATCGTAACCCTTAGCCACAGGGATAAGCGCATAATCATAAGTCACCTGATTAAATTTAAATATAACCCGATTGTACCCTTCCCACGGGTCTCTATCCTGCTGGGTTGCACAACCACTTAGCAAAAACATTGCCCAAAAACCTATTGCCTTATATTTCATTTTTTACTGATTTTCCTCCTGTTGGCTGGCAGTATAACTTATTTTTCTATAAGACATCACTCCATTCTAAAGCTTTTACACATAATGTCTGGGGGATAACACAGCTCATAGGATGGATAAGCCGAAGGCGCATCTGCCAATACCCAACCTGTTTGCTTTCTCGCGTGGATGCGCCTTCGGCTTGACCACCCTACACGAAGTGCGTCATTAAGTTGACGGTCTATTGTGCGTTGATTGACACATAAATCAGTAAATGCCTTTACTGTTTGTAACTGGCTATACAACCCACAAAATTACTTTTACAATCTGGTGTTTTAGCTTTAGGTGCTTTTACTTTAATGACACAACAACACCCTCTCTCATCAACGATGAAATGGCTTATTACTGTCACGGTGATGCTTGCTGCAATGATCGAGATTATTGATACCACCATCGTCAATGTTGCCTTACAGGATATGGCTGGCTCTCTTGGTGCAAGTACGGAAGAGATATCATGGGTAGTAACTTCTTACATCGTATCTGCTGCCATTTGCATGCCATTGACAGGTTTCTTTGTCCGCACCATGGGTCGACGACGCTTGCTACTCATTAACATTGTTGGGTTTTTAATTTTTTCAATGCTCTGTGGCTTAGCAAGCTCTTTGAACGAAATGGTTTTCTTTAGAATTATGCAGGGAATTTTTGGCTCCTCTTTAGTCCCTCTGTCTCAATATGTGCTAAGAGATACCTTTCCTCCTAACGAACAAGTAAAAGCCATGGCTGTTTGGGGAGTAGGCATTATGGCAGCACCTGTACTTGGTCCAACACTGGGTGGCTACATTACTGATTGGATGAACTGGCGTTGGATCTTTTATATCAATATCCCAGTCTGTATTATTGCAATCATTATGGTCATCATGTTTATTAGTGAAACCAATCGTGAAAGACTCAATATAGATTGGATTGGTTTGGGACTGATGACATTAACTATTGCCACCTTACAAATTTTTCTTGATCGAGGTAACAATGACGGCTGGCTGTCTTCACAGTTTATTGTTGCCATGCTGATGTTTTGGGTGGTTACAGGTCTCATCTTTATTTTCCGTGGCTGGTTTAATCCTAAAAATATTCTTAATTTACATTTATTCAAAGATAGAAACTATGCAGCCTCTTGCGTTCTTCTGGTCTTTTACACCACAGGGATCTTTGGATTAATGACGGTTCAACCTCTTATTATGCAAGGGATTATGAATTACTCTGCGGCTTTATCTGGTGAGCTTATGATGCCTCGGGGTATCGCCGCAGCAATTGCAATGATGACGATCGCACCACTTGCTAAGCGGATTGATCTACGAATTATTATTTTCTTAGGCATCGTGATTACCGCCTATGGCAATTATCTTTACGCTCAAATCCCACTGATGAGCGACACCTGGAACTTAATGTATCCTGGGATTATTCAAGGCATTGGCATGGGTTTTTTCTTTGTTCCTGTTTCAACCATGGCACTGCAAACCTTAAAACCACATGATCTTGCTGAGGGTAGCGGAATGTTTAGCTTTTTTAGAAACTTAGGGACCTCAGTAGGCACATCGGTGATGATTACGGTATTAACTCAACAAGCACAAGTCGCCTGGCACAGCATGATTAAATACATTAATCCCAGCAATCCAAACTACCAACTCTGGTTACAACACATTAACTGGCAAGCTCAGGATCCCACAACACTTAGCGTAATCGCCCAAAGCATCAGCACACAAGCCAATATCATCGCTTTTGATGATGTCGCTTATTTGTCTTATTTGTTACTCACCCTTTCCATTCCATTTATCTTTATGCTTAAAAAACCCACAAGTACAGGGCTTAGCATGGATCATTAAATCAGTGTCACCTACGCTAAGACACTACCCCGTCGACCTGCGGTCGCCACCCCTTCGCTTGCGAAGGGGAATTAAATCCATGTTTTTGCCAGAGATTTTAATTGTTTCAGTCAGCTGCTTCCGCTTACAATAAAGCCACTGATTGAGATCTAACTGATGAAGTTAATATGCAGTTTGATGAATTTTGCCAAAGCTTTGAGTTGACACACTTAGATATAAAAGTTTCAGCAAAATTATTGAATACTTTTAACACCAGCTGCTTTTTTGCTCGTTTTATCCAACAACATCCCCAGCTTCTCAAGCATACCGATTGGTTTCTCATTGATGACATCAGTGTTTTGCAACAAGAAATTAAAGCTCTTTTTGCACAGAGCAAAAGTTATGATGAGCTTGCAAAGACTTTACGCAACTATCGCCAACAAGTGCATGCCAAACTTGTGTTCCAACAGCATCATAAGATTGCCAACTTTGAGACTATTGCCGAGACTATTTCTGCTATAGCAAAGCATATTTTATTTTACGCACAACAATATTTATTAAAAAAACTAAGTGAAACTAAAACCCTCCATAAACTCCCGCAAGATCTCGGTATCATCACCATGGGAAAGCTCGGTGGAAATGAGCTTAACTTCTCTTCTGATATTGACCTTGTGTTCATCCAGGTAAATAACGACCCATTGACAGACCACCTTGGTAAAACCTATAGCGCCATGCGTTTTTATACTGAGCTTGGTCAAAAGCTTATTGCCTTACTTAATGAAACGACAATCGATGGATTTGTTTATCGAGTTGATATGCGTTTGCGTCCCTTTGGTGAGGGCGCACCTTTAGTCATCGATATAGAAAGCTTTAAACATTATCTTATGAATCATGCGCGAGCTTGGGAGCGCTATGCTTATATTAAAGGCGACATTTTACATCCATCTCATCAGGTTAAAGAGATATTAGATCACATGATCAAGCAGTTTGTTTATCGCCATTACCATGACTATCGCATGCTGAATGCTATTCGTGAGATGAAACAAAAAATCTTATCCGAAATGAAACAGGTAAACTTAACAGACAACATAAAATTAGGTCGTGGTGGCATTCGTGAAATCGAGTTTATCTGTCAATGCTATCAGTTGATTTATGGCGGTCAAAATATCACTTTGCAACATCGTAAGCTAAAACAAGCACTGCGTTCATTAACCCATGCTGAGGTTATTTCTGTCGATACTCAAAAATATCTCTATCAGCACTATGTTTTTTTGCGCAACGTTGAAAATGCCCTGCAAATGTTTGATGATCAACAAACGCATCAGCTGCCAAGCAGCAAGCACACACAGAACGCCATCGCCTGCTTATGCGGTTTTGATGACTGGCAAATGCTTATCACACAAATCACCCAGACAAGGGAAAAAGTGGCAGGGCTTTTTGACAAACTCACCCGCTTTAACCTCCATAACGTTGAGCAAATGCAAGACTCAGCAATCTCTGCCACCTTGATGACGGACAACACTCTCCCCGCCTGCGCTTATAATCATACGGAAATTAAGGCTTGTACAAATAATTCGCCCAAGCGTATCGGTGTGAGTAATCAGTGTCACACTCACACTCACACTCACAACTCACACTTAGCAATTGGCGGAAATATAGTCACTGCCGAAATTAACAACTTCTTTGCTGAACATATCCTTGCTCAAGAAGTTCTACCCGCTATTGAAGACTTAATTAACCTGTGTGTAGAGCGCTATCCACAGCTTTTAACCAATCTACTAAAGCTGCTGCATAACTTGAGCAAACGACAAACTTATTTATTTTTGTTCCTTGAATATCGCTCACATCATCTGGATTTTTTGACCTTACTCAATCAAGGCGCACGAATCGTAGAAATACTAACGGAACACCCGTTTTTACTTGAGCGCGCATTCATATACAAACACCATGACGAAGTCTATATCGATATTGCTTATCTTCGCAGCAAACTGTACAGACACCTCCAAGCTATTAACCTTGAGGATGTCGAGGCTTTCTTAGAATGTTTGCGTCGATTTAAGCTTGAACAGATATTTAACATTATCGTCAGTGAATCACAAGGGCACATATCCTTAATGGAAGCCAGTGATTTATTCAGTCATCTGGCAACCGTTTTAATTGAAATTGCCCTTGATGGAGCATGGCGTGAGATTTTTCGATATGTCGATATAACATCCGATCTACAGCAAGCTTATCGAGACTCTCTAGCGGTCATTGCCTATGGCAAACTTGGCGGGCTTGAGCTCAGTGTTGCCTCTGACTTGGATCTGGTGTTTATTCATGATAAAACCCATACGGAATTATCCTCACGCTTTTTTGTGCGCGCTGTGCAAAAATTTGTCCATTTTATGCAAATTAAAACCTATCACGGCGCCCTGTACGATATTGATTTACGCCTGCGTCCTGAGGGAGATAATGGTTTTATTGCCCCAGGTTTTGATCGCTATGAGGAATATCTTTATCACTCTGCCTGGACTTGGGAGCACCAGGCATTAACACGCGCACGCTTCATTTGTGGAGCCTCCCGTATTCAACAGAAATTTGATCAACTGCGTACTCAAGTTTTGTGTCAATCTCGTGCGCTTCCCGCGCTCAAAAAAGATATTCGTGAGATGCGCCAAAAAATGCGCACTCATCTACTTAAAGCTCCTTCGCATCTATTTGATTTAAAACAAAGCCCAGGTGCTATGGTGGATATTGAGTTTATTGCCCAGTTTTTTGCGCTTTATTATAGCCATAAAGTTCCTGCAATAGGTTACTACAGCGACAGTATTCGCATTATCCAAACCATCGAATCTGCACAGTTACTTGATACTAAAACGGCAAACGTGCTGATTGATAACTATTGCTATTACCGTGATTTAGGGTTTAAATGCTACCTTCGCAAACAAGAAGCCGTTGTTCCCTTAGATACTTGTAAACAGAGAATGTTAGAAGTACAGGAAATATGGAGCAATCTATTTTAGCGTAAGTTCAAAGCAAGTATTTTCAAGTGGTTCCAGGTCTTTACTTCTCCCTTGATGGGAGAAGTCGCCAAAACGTGTTTTGGCGGATGAGGGAGAATTTTTTACCTCAAAAATAAACTCGCATTTTACCCTTTATAAATCCATTTAAATCTATCAGAATATTGACATTCAAACCTTCTGTATGAGTAGAAAGATGTTACAAATTTTTGGCAATAACGCACTATCTTCGTTTGATCAACAAAGAATATTATCTAAATTGCAAGGCATCATCCCTGGTATTGAACAGGTTCAGGCGGAATATATTCACTTTATTGAGTCTAAAGAGACACTCACAGAAGATGCCATGGGCAAACTCAAGGCACTTTTAACTTACGGTGACAAGGGTGTACTGACCGAGAAAACAGGACAGGCAATTATTGTCACACCGCGCTTAGGAACGATTTCACCCTGGTCATCGAAAGCTACCGATATCGCGCATAACTGTGGACTTAAAGAGATTATACGTATCGAGCGTGGCATCGTTTATTACCTCCAAAGCAAACACTCTTTGGAGCAGAATACTTTAACGCAACTTACGGCAACGTTGCACGATCGCATGATGCAAAGCGTTACCTTTTCTCTGGCTGAAACCAATCCCTTCACAAACACACATGCAGAAGGAAAACTACGCATTGTTCCCTTGTTAGCCCAAGGGCGCATAGCCTTAGAGAAAATCAATGATGAGCTTGGTCTTGCTTTATCCAACGATGAAATTGATTATTTGCAGACTGGATTTCTTGAGCTTAATCGCGATCCCACCGATGTTGAACTGATGATGTTTGCACAAGCTAATTCTGAACATTGTCGCCATAAAATCTTTAGAGCCGATTGGATTATCGATGCTCAAGCACAGACACACGGATTGTTTGCAATGATTAAAAATACCTATGAACACCATAAAGAAAATATCCTGTCCGCCTATCATGACAATGCTGCGGTTATTGCAGGTTATGCCGCTGAGCGTTTGCAGCGCCATAAAGATGGACTCTATCACTTTAAGCGTGAGCCTATTCATATTCAAATCAAAGTGGAAACACATAATCACCCCACGGCGATTGCACCATACCCAGGGGCAGCAACGGGAGCAGGAGGCGAGATCCGTGATGAGGGCGCTACTGGACTTGGCGCTAAGCCAAAGGCTGGACTCACAGGCTACACCGTATCAAACTTAAACATTCCTGATGATATACAAGCCTGGGAACTCCCTTATGGCAAACCTGATCGCATTCGTTCAGCGCTTGATATTATGATTGAAGCACCTTTGGGAGGAGCTGCTTTCAACAACGAATTTGGGCGCCCCAATTTGTGCGGCTATTTCCGCACGTTTGAGCGATACTATAACGGCGAAGTTTGGGGCTACCATAAACCTATTATGATTGCTGGAGGTTATGGCAATATCAAAGAAGAACATATTGAAAAACGTAAAATTCCCGCGGGTGCCAAAATTATTGTCCTGGGCGGACCAGGCATGTTAATTGGCTTAGGTGGCGGAGCTGCTTCTTCCGTGAATGCAGGGGACTTACACGAAACACTTGATTTTGCCTCAGTTCAACGCGATAACGCTGAGATCGAGCGTCGCGCACAAGAAGTCATCGATAGTTGCTGGTCAATGGGACTGGATAACCCGATCATCAGCATTCACGATGTGGGTGCTGGTGGTTTATCCAATGCGCTACCCGAGCTTGTTGTTGATTGTGAGCGCGGTGCCATTTTTGATCTTAACAAAATTGGAGTTGCCGAAAAAGGCTTATCCCCTTTAGAAATATGGTGTAATGAATCTCAAGAGCGTTATGTTCTCGCTATTTCAGCGGATGATTTGGCTACGTTTGACCAGATTGCTCGGCGTGAGCGTTGCCCATACAGCATCGTTGGTGAAGCAACCACAGAACAGATGCTTATTCTTAAAGATTCAAACTCCACCGTTGATCTAATCCATATGCCTTTATCTTTGTTACTGGGCAAGGCGCCTAAAACAGTAAAAAATGTCACAACAACCGCCCATGCTTATAGCAATTGGGACTACAGTAAAATCAATTTGACTGATGCAGCAAAACGCATCTTGCGTTTACCTGCTGTTGGCAGTAAGAAGTTTTTAATTACCATAGGCGATCGCAGCGTTGGTGGGATGACCCAACGCGATCAGATGGTGGGACCATGGCAAATTCCTGTGGCTGATGTTGCCGTAACAGCATCAAGCTTTACCGACTATCACGGCGAAGCCATGGCAATGGGCGAGCGCCCAATTTTGGCGATGATGAACCCTCAAGCCGCTGCAAGAATCACTATAGGTGAAGCGATTACCAATATTGCCGCGGCCTATATCTACCATTTATCTGATGTTAAGCTTTCAGCCAACTGGATGGCAGCCTCTTCACATCCAGGCGAGGATGCAAGACTTTATGAAATGGTTAAAACGGCTGGGTTGGAATTTTGTCCAGCACTGGATCTCACCATCCCTGTTGGTAAAGATTCCTTATCGATGAAAACCACATGGCGTGACGAAGACGGCGAAAAGGCGGTTACCTCTCCTGTCTCTTTAATTGTCACGGCCTTCGCCCCTGTGCAGGATATTCGTCGTACACTGACCCCACAATTGCGTCTGGCATTTGAAACTGATCTTATTTTCATTGATCTTGGTTTAGGCAAAAACCGTTTAGGTGGCTCTTCATTTGCTCAAGTTTATAACGAGTTTGGCAATGAAACACCAGATATTGAACCCGTACTATTGCAGAGCTTCTTTGCCGCCATTCACAAACTGGTTAAAGAAGATAAAATTTTAGCCTATCACGATCGCTCCGATGGTGGTCTATTTACCACCCTGTGTGAAATGATGTTTGCGGCAAAATGCGGACTTGACGTCGATATCGATGCCTTGGGTGACGATCCTCATGCTGTGCTTTTTAACGAAGAGCTGGGGGCTGTGATTCAAGTAAGAAATACCGATTGCGACATCGTGATGCAGATGCTTGCAAGCTTTCAACTCAAAGCACATCACATTGGTAGACCCAATGCTTCAACAGCCGATGCCAAATTGATCATCAGCCAGGATATTGATGAGCTATTTTCCATGACGCGCGCCGAACTGCAGACACTTTGGTCACAAACCTCCTATCAAATCCAGAGAATGCGTGATAATGCGAGGTGTGCCGATGAGGAACATGAGCTGATCAATCGGCTTAATGATCACGGTTTATTTGCCCAGGTTGCATATGACTGCAAAGAAAATATTGCAGCAGCTTACCTTAATTTTGGTATTAAACCCAAAGTTGCTATTTTGCGCGAACAAGGGGTCAACAGCAATAACGAAATGGCAGCTGCGTTTACCCTAAGCGGTTTTGATGCCATTGATGTACATATGACTGATTTACAAAACAATCGTATTAACCTGAACGATTTCAAGGGCCTTGCTGCCTGTGGCGGATTTTCTTATGGTGACGTACTTGGTGCGGGAGGCGGCTGGGCAAAATCGATTTTATTTAATCCTAAGCTTTTAGATCAATTTGCTGCATTTTTTGCTCGTCCTGATACCTTCAGTGTTGGTATGTGTAATGGCTGTCAGATGTTATCGCAATTAAAAGACATTATTCCAGGGGCAACACACTGGCCTCGCTTTGTCAGAAACCTCTCTGAGCAATTTGAAGGACGCTTATCAATGGTCGAAGTGCTTAAAAGCCCTTCAATTGTCTTTGCAGGCATGGATGGCTTAAAAATGCCCATCGTTGTTTCACATGCTGAGGGGCGAACGCAGTATCGCGATGCCAATGACTTAAACACTTTAATTGCCAATAAGCAAACCGTGATGCGTTTTATCGACAGCCACAGCAATCCCACCGAGTATTATCCACTTAATCCTAATGGCTCTAAAGACGGTTTCACGAGTTTCACCTCTACTGACGGGCGCGCCACAATCATGATGCCACATCCTGAACGTGTCTTTAGATTAGTACAAATGTCATGGTATCCTGCGGACTGGAAAAATAAAGATATCGAATACTCACCATGGATGCGTTTATTTATGAATGCACGCAAGTGGGTTGGGTAACAGATATTTAACGCCCCATGTTGCTAATAAGTACTCAATCATGCAAGCTACTATCCGCAGGCAGTTGTGCCATAAAAGGCAAGCCATTTCTTTAGCACAGAAACAGCAATATGCGAAAGATCTATGCGCACAATTTTCCCGCTGTTATGCTGACCTTTTAAAATCCAAGGCTAAAAAAATTGCCAGTTACTATGCTTCCAGCGAAGAAATTTCACCCCATTTGATTGACCAGGAGCTCAAAATGCAACATGAAATTTACTACCCTATGCTGCATCCTTTTAAAAAGCGCAAGCTTTTATTTGTGAGAGAATCTATAAGGCATTGCCATAACAGATATGGCTTAGAAGAGCCTTTGTTTATTGCTGATAAAACGATATCACCATGGGAGCTTGATATGATCATTGTGCCATTAGTCGGTTTTGATTTGGCAAAAAATCGCATCGGCATGGGGGGTGGTTTTTATGACAGCTCACTTACGCTTTGTAAAGCTTTCAACAACACGGAGTTTGTTGGTATCGCTTTTGATGAACAGCAATTTGAGCAATCACAGCATCATCCTCTTGCAATGAATGAATGGGACATTAAAATGGACGCCATTATTACCCCAACACGAATCATTCGCTAAATTGAATATGACACTCTATGACACAATTATTGAAAGGCTTGATAAAAAATTCGCTCCGACCTTTATTGAACTAATAGATGAGACAGATAAACATAAGCAGCACAAACAATTTCAAACTGGGAAATCACACTTTAAATTACACATTGCTAGTGTCAGATTTGCAACCCTTAGTACACTCGAAGCACACCAGGAAATCTACGCCTGTTTAGAAGATCTCATGCACAATAGTATTCACGCCCTATCGATCCATATCCACAAATAACCATCATAAAAAGGAGGAAATACGCCCGGGGGAAAGTGCAAAAGCCCTGAACTGCTTAAAAATACTTGCTTTGAGCGTGTGTTTCAATGTTTCTTGCATCGAACTCACGTTATACTAAGGCGCAAAAGTGTAGGACGATTCCTTAAAAATTCTTCAATGTCGAAAAACAAACACAGTAAAAGCAGTAAACGCTGGTTAGATGAACATCATAGCGACCATTATGTTGCGAAGGCGAAAAAAGATGGCTTTCGCTCTAGAGCCGCATACAAGCTTCTTGAGCTCCAGGAGAAAGACAGGCTATTTAATCAGGGTATGACGGTGGTTGATCTTGGAGCTGCGCCTGGTGGCTGGTCACAAGTCTTAACTGAATGTGTAGGCAGCCAGGGCAAGGTGTTTGCGCTGGATATTCTTGAAATGGATCCCTTGCCTGAAGTTACTTTTATCCAGGGTGATTTCACTGA
The DNA here is from genome assembly GCF_002803295.2 of Caedibacter taeniospiralis. GTDB lineage: Bacteria > Pseudomonadota > Gammaproteobacteria > Francisellales > Francisellaceae > Caedibacter > Caedibacter taeniospiralis. The sequence continues at coordinate 21,281 of NZ_PGGB02000007.1, forward strand.
AGATGAATCCTATCAGGCATTGATGCAGCTTACCGCAGGTGAATCGATTGACTGGGTTATTTCGGATATGTCACCTAATATGAGCGGTAATCGCAATACCGATCAGGCAGGCTCCATGTATCTGGTGGAGCTTGCTCTTGATTTTGCTGATAGCGTGTTAAAATCTCATGGCAATTTTTTGGCAAAAGTTTTCCAGGGCGAGGGCTTTGATGCTTTTGTTAAGAAAATACAACAACAATTTCAGAAAGTGGTAATTCGCAAACCTGATGCTTCACGTGCCCGTTCGCGCGAGGTGTATGTTATTGGTTTTAATAAACGTTAATGGAACAACTATGGGCTATCGATTATCAAAAATTTACACAAGAACTGGTGATCAGGGAACAACAGCATTATCTAATAACATCCGTATTGAAAAATGCGCACCCATTATTGAAACCATTGGGCAAATTGATGAGCTTAATGCTGCCATTGGTGTGATCGTCGCTTTTTCTCATGACACTGTCATTAATGAACAGCTTCAATACATTCAGCAGCATTTATTTAATATTGGCGGTGAGCTGTCTTTTCCTGAATTTAGTCAATTGAATACTGACTCGATTACAATGCTTGAAAAACAAATAGATGATTGGAATGAAAGTCTTGCTCCCTTGAAAGAGTTTATCTTACCAGGGGGCTCGCAATGCTCGGCACTGTGCCATCAGGCTCGCACCATAGCGCGCAAAACCGAAAGAAGCTACGTGGCTTTGATACAAGATAAAACGCAGCCTAATAATCCATTGATTCTAAGTTTCCTTAATCGACTATCAGATTATTTGTTTGTATTAGCACGCTTTATTAACCTTAACGATCACCATCCCGAAATACTATGGGCAAGTCATCGAGGTTGTTAAAATAAACAATCAGAACTCAGGAGAGCTTAGTTTCTAAAAAATTTGGCACACTAACGATCCAAAGTGCCATTAAACTTGAAATGAACAAAAACTGGAGCAAACACGTGGAACTTCATATGCAAAATCTCAATCAATACCTTCAGTGGATTATTTCTTTAATCTTGGAGCATTTACCTAATGTGGTACTGGCAATCATTATTTTTATTGCGGGCTTCATCATCGCCAAAATCGTTAAGAATAGCACCCAAAAGCTGCTGCTTAAAACCAAGTTAGACAAAGCCGTAACTATGTTTTTGATGCAGATTCTGCATATTTTTTTGATTATCTTTGTTATCTTAATTGCTATTAGTGAGCTAGGCATATCAACAACTCCGCTAACCGCGGCAATTACTGCTTTAATCGTTGGGATTGGCATGTCGTTAAGAAACTCAGCCAATATCGTTGTATCTGGCATTATGCTTGTTTCCACACGCCCATTCAAAATTGGCGAGTTTGTTGATCTTGGGGGTGTCACTGGTACTGTGGAAAGTATCAGCTTTGTATTTTGTACTTTGCGCACTACCGATGGACTGGAAGTTAAAGTTCCTAATAGCTTGGTGACTGCACGCATTATCACTAATTTCTCCAACAATGAATTCAGACGGAACGATTTTACTGTTGGTATTAGCTATGATAGTGACTTGAAAATGGCAAAAGCGCTATTGCAATCACTTCTCGAACGCCATGATAAAATCATCAAAGACGACAGCAAAGCCCCCATTGTTCGTGTTGATGTGCTTGCCGATAGCAGTGTGAATTTACTTGTGCGCTATTGGACTAAACGCGCTGACTTCTTTGAAACCAAATGGGCGCTAACAGAACAAGTCAAACTCTGTTTTGATGAAAACAATATCGAAATCCCTTTCCCACAAAGAACACTGGATATTAAAGCCAATCAAGCCGAAGGCATAAGCTATAGCGTTGATAAGAAATAATTTGCCAATACTAAATCTATGGGCATTGTGATTTTTATATTTCTCTTATCACCATTGACAATAAGTGGCTGATGATCCAACGCCTCAATGGCTGAAGCTTCGTCGGTTACCATGATGTTGTTATGTAGACAGAAATAATATCCCATAAGCAAGGTGCGATAGCGAAAAGCCTGTGGAGTTTGCGCAAGGTAAATACACCTGCGATCCAGGGTTTTGACAATATTCTGTTGTTCATCAACTAATTTTACCGTATCAGATACCGCAGTTGCCAATATCCCACCTATGGTGTTCTCTATACGGATTGCTGCATACAGTCTTCTCACATCGTCTAAATTCACGCAGGGTCTTACAGCATCGTGGACAAATATCCAGTCATCATCTTCAGCCACATTTTTTAACGACATCAGTGCATTACGCACGCTATCACCGCGTTCCTTGCCTCCTGCGCATATCCTAACGCGTGCATTACTAATGTGAATGGAGTTTTTCCAATGACGATCTCTTGAATTAAGCACAACCACCACTAAATCAAAAAAAGGCTCATTTAATAAACGAAAAATTGCCGTGTCCAGAATGGATAAGCCATTATCCAGCTTAATGTACTGCTTAGGCAACTCTTGCTGCATTCTACTTCCAATACCACTTGCTGGAATAATCAGGATTCGCCTCATCAATTATCTTCCTGTAGTGAAACTTTTTTATTTTGAACCATTACAATTTGATAAAAAACTTCACCTTCCTTGATAAACCCCAGGTTTTCTCGTGCCATACCTTCCAAAACTGAATTATTCTGGCGCAAAGAAAGAATTTCAGCATACCAGTGCTTATTGCGCACTTCTAAGACGCCATTGTCCGCCTGCTTGATATTAACAGCTTCTGTTAGGGACCGCGTTGCAAAAAAACCCGTTTTACTCCACCAAAAGTCATACTGTAAGGTTGCTATACCAATAAGCAGAATTGCAATAAACAGAGTATAACGCGAAATCATTATGCTTTAGGTTGATCTTCTTGAGAGCCTACAGATTCTTTTTCTTGATTGTCCCTGGTTTCTTCTATCAAAAGATCAATCGCTTTTTCCTCTGGCACGTGCGTTGATACAGCATGTTCAACCCTGGCAATATGCCCCTTAACTTCAGTCGTGTGGTTTTTTTCATCTTCAACGATGATGACTGTTTCTTCAGCAGCATTAAAATCATCGCTAAAATTAAAAGTCTTAACCCCTGGATAAATGGCATTATCGGCTAGCTCTTCCTCAATACGCAATAATTGATTGTACTTGGAGACGCGATCAGAGCGGCATAATGAACCCGTTTTAATTTGACCCGCTCCTGTTGCCACGGCTAAATCAGCAATAGTTGTATCAGACGTTTCTCCCGAGCGATGAGAAATCACACAGGTATATCCTGCCTCAGCTGCCATTGCCATCGTTTCAAAAGTTTCGCTTAAAGTACCGATTTGATTAAGTTTAATCAAAATAGAATTAGCGATGCCTTTATCTATACCTTCGCGTAGAATTTTGCCATTAGTCACAAATAAATCATCACCAACGAGTTGTACTTTTTTACCTAAACGTTCAGTCAGTAATTTCCAACCTTCCCAATCGTTTTCAGCCATGGCATCTTCAAGCGAAATAATCGGATAACGATTAACCCAGTCCTCTAAGTAATCCACAAATTCTGCCGATGTTAACACCTTGTTTTCTGAGGCTAAGACGTACTTTCCTTCTTTGTAGAACTGACTACTAGAAGGATCTAGCGCAATGTAAACTTCTTCACCAGCCTTGTAGCCTGATTCTTCAATGGCTTTTAAAATCATCTCTATTGCCATGGCATTTGAAGGCAAGTTGGGCGCATACCCGCCCTCATCACCAACACCGGTGACACTGTAACCTGCTTTCACCAGGACTTTCTTAAGCGTATGGAAAATTTCTACTCCACAACGAAGTGCATCTGAAAATTTCTCAAAACCCACAGGCATGATCATAAATTCTTGCATATCAACATTATTATCAGCATGTACCCCGCCATTGATCACATTCATCATGGGAACAGGCATGATATATTCTTTTGAATTCATCAAGTAGCGATAAAACGGTTTTCTTAGGTGTGATGCAGCCGCCTTCGCACATGCCAACGATACTGCCAAAATGGCGTTAGCCCCGAGCTTTTCTTTGTTCTTGGTACCATCTAAGTCAATCATCGTTTGATCCACTAGACGCTGATCTAACGCATCCAATCCAACAACGGCTTTTTTAATGGTTCTATTGACATTATTAATGGCTTTCTGCACCCCTTTACCATGGTATTTCTTTTTGTCACCATCGCGAAGCTCAAGTGCTTCTCTTGCGCCAGTTGAAGCACCAGAAGGCACCGCTGCGCGCCCAAAGGCACCTGACTCCAAAATTACATCCGCTTCAATGGTTGGATTCCCACGAGAGTCTAAAATTTGTCTTGCAACAACATTGCTGATTTTTGCGTTCATTGTATTACCTTTGTTTACTGATTTCGTTGTTAAAAACTGGCATAAGGATACCAATATTTACCCTAAATGCCTAGCAGATTAAGCGTTAGATTGTGTTGTCAGGTGAAAAGACAACAACATGTAAAACAACCCTACCTTTTCCCATCGCTAGTTTTCCTCTATCCCATCATTAAGTTCAATAAATGGTAATTCATACCACGCATCCAGTTTTTGCTTAAATTTCTCTAAGCCTGTACCTGTTTGCGCTGAAAACAATTGAAAACTGATATTATCCCGTACCCTTAGCTGTTTTAGATAATCACGCATCAAGCGTTCAGCTTTAGCCTTCTCAGCATTCTTAAGCTTGTCGGCTTTCGTTAATAGAACATGTAGATTCAGGTCACGCCCAACAGCAGCTTCGATCATCATACAATCGAAGTCTTTAATGGGATGGCGTGAATCAACCAGTAATACAATTCCCTTTAAGCATTGCCTTGTGGTGAGGTACATCTCAAGTGTTTTTTGCCAACTGGCTTTGATTTTTTCTGATACTTTGGCATATCCATAACCTGGCAAGTCGACCAGGCGTTTGTGCTCTTCCAAAGTAAACAGGTTAATCAACTGCGTTCTACCTGGGGTTTTACTGACTCGTGCCAGTTTCTTTTGTTCAGTCAGCGCGTTTAATGCACTTGATTTCCCTGCATTTGATCGCCCTGCAAATGCTACCTCAATCCCATAATCATCAGGCAACTGCTCCACTAAAGATGCGCCCATTAAATATTTTGCATTACGATAATTCATTATTGCTCTCAATTATTTGACTTATTTAAATTTGCTTTTAACTGATCCAGTAGATGTCTGCATGCTGTATCGATCATTAGATACACTTGATCAAAGCCATCGTTATAGTAAGGGTCAGGCACATCATCAATAGATAACTCAGGAGCGTAATCCAAAAGCTTGACAATTTTCACCATGCCAGACTTTGGAGCTATAGACAGCATGTCACGGATATTTTTATCATCCATTGCAATCAAATAATCATAGTGCTCAAAATCTGATGTAACCAGCTGTCTTGAGCGTAAATCACCAATATCGCAATCAAATTTCAAGGCAGTTGCAATCGTTCTTGGATCAGCTGCATCCCCTTTATGCCATCCATCTGAGTGCGTTCCTGCAGACTCTATTTCAAAATAATCCGCTAAATCTGCCTCTTCTACTAACTGGCGAAAAATCCCATGTGCCGTTGGCGAGCGGCAAATATTTCCCATACAGACAAACATTACTCTAATTTTTTTCATTTTTTTCACTCTTTTCATTCTGACTCTAAAAAAATATCGCCTACAAATTGCAGCATTTTTTGCTGTGCATCAGTGTATTACATTTTTATAGAGGATTGACAATACTATTTATTTACGCCATAACCTTGCATCGACTAAAAAGGGAAGCTGTTCAACGCTCTTCACAACCTGACTAAATTTCTCATGTTCAGGATTTAGTAAGTAATTCCATTCCCTGGGGACAACCGCACTTGGCACTGCAAGCACCATGCTTTGACAGGATCTAAGCCAGTCATCACCCAAAGCAGCGGTTTCAGGTGGAGCAGGCTGATCTTGCCAGCATTTGGGTAGATGTTCTCGATCAACATACTGAATTTCTGATTGTGGCAATTTAACTTGCAATAGTGTGTAATTTTGCAGTAAGGAATAATCTTCTAGATGGACGAAAATTTCTAAAATAGCAAGTGATTCAGAGCTTGCTACATATACACATGGCATGCCTTTACTATTCCATCTGCCTCCATATAGTTTTGCACCATCGCCAGTAAAAGCATTACTCAGCCATTTGGTTTTAACTAACCTATACGCATAAACAGTACTCACGCAAAAACACCATGCTCAAGGCGCCCAATTAAATCTAAAACAGCTTCGGTTTCCGCTGATGTCCTTAACATCTCCACAGGGCGTTTTCCGCCTAAGCCAGCAACAGAGGTTTGCAGCCAACTTTTTGCTTTTTCATTATGACCTTCAAATAAGTCCAGCGTCGCTTTGTATACTTCAGCGTAGCGATATAACCTATCACTTTCTGCTTCTGTGAAGAACCCAGATTTAAATCTTCTATTAAGAGATGCTGATGGAATGGTGGTGATTTCTGCCAGTTGTTTCTTCTCAAGACCAGAAATGACCGCAAGCTTGCTAAAAACATCGCAGCTAAAGCCATTGTGTATCGCTTGATATAAATCCTGACCACGGGAAGGCATGCCGACAAATGCCCAAAAATCGCCTTGCTTTACTGATGTTGCTATCATTATAAACTCCACAATCATATGATATATCAAAATAATATCATATGATTTTATAAATACCAACTTAGCACTTGCTTTGATTCCAATAAAAAAGCTGACCACACTGATCAATATGCTCTAAAAGCGCCAGATTACTAATCGTATGATAGTTACATAAATCGATTAAATAAGGGGTGTTTAACGAATCCAATTCTTGAGAGACTCTATCCAGTATTTCTTGATTGATATTTTGTCCTTTTAACACCAGATCAATATCTGATCCTGCTCTTTCTTTATTCATTGCACGTGATCCGTAGATAATTACTTGCTCTACTTCAGGAAACTGGGTAAAGACATTAGCAAAAATATTTATCAGGCTCTGCGCCAGACCAAACTTTACTGGTTCTGTCATAACTTTAAACTCATCGTTTGCGCCAATTGCTCAAAACAAAGGAGATAAATATCATGAACTTTAGTGAATTCTTGCTGTAATAAATTTATATCATAAGTATGTACAGTTCGATTGCGACTTTCTATCATATCCATCCATATCTGCCCTTCTTTAATTAAGCCAAGATTAAATGCCAGTCGAGTTGCACTTCGTGAACCAGTAATATTCTGATGACCTTCAAATTCCAAAAAATCTTTAAGTACTTTCCAAGCCAGCTCATGTGTGAACTCAAAGCGCTGAAGCACCCCTTCTTTAACTATATCTGGAGCGCTATCATCATAATCTTGTATTGCTTGGCGTAACTGCGCTAACGCTTTTCGATAATTAGAAAAACGCTGTTGCCAACGTATATTTTCTTTATAACTCATCAAACTCTCCCACTTAGTATTGAAACTTTTCTTCGCTTAACGTAACGCAAAATAGGCTCAATCGCAATTGATGATAGAATCAATACACATGCAAAAATCATATTTATGCTGATATGATCTCCCATAATGATGACACCAAATAGACTCCCAAATAATGGCACCAAATAATTAGATAATGAGCAAAATCCTGCCCCCGCACGCTTGATTAAACTGACATATAGCACATAAACCAGACCTGAGCAGAATACCCCAAGCGACAATGAAGCAAGAAATGGAGATATTGAAAAGTGAATATTTGATAGCGAACCGTTGCTTGAGTTAATAACGCACATGACAATACTGCCCACAATAAACGCATCGCGTGATAGTACAAAAGAATCCTCCTGCGGCAAACTACGAATCACAATAAGGGCTAAGGCAAATGACAAAGCTCCCATCAAAATGGCTATTTGTGGCATGTATGACATGGATAATCCGTTGCGTAAATCTGGAAGAAATAAAACGATAAGACCTGCAAATCCCACAAGTACACTAAGAAATTTAACACCTGTTGCACGCTCAACTCCCGTTAAAAGCATCAGAACAATCGTGAAAAATGGAATAGTTCCCATTAAAATCGATGCCATACTCCCTGAAACAAATTGCTGCCCCCACATTATCAAAACAAACGGGATAACAACCTCAAGCAGTCCAATGATAATTACTTTTAACCAGCTCAGGAGATCTCTTTTTGCATATTTTCTTCTGGTTATAAGACAAAATATAATCAAGAAAACTGCGGCATAGAAGGTTCTAAGAAAAGATAACTGCTCAGGTGTGTATGTAGACAAAGATAAATCAATCAGAATAAATTGCCCGCCCCAAATCAGTCCGATAATGAGTAATAGCAGGTAGTTCATTGCGCTATTTTGAATTTATCGGTATTCTACCGAAATGATTTCATAATCAACAATTCCAGCTGGGGTAGCGATCCTGGTCTCATCACCCTCTTCTTTGCCAATAAGTCCTCTTGCCAGAGGGGAACTTAGTGAAATCTTATTTTCTTTAATATCAGCTTCATCCTCGCCAACAATCTGATACGTCATTTCAGTTTCAGTTTCTGTATTAAGCAGCCTAACCGTGGCACCAAAGATGACTTTGCCTGTATTGGTTATGCTGGTAACATCAATAACCTGCGCATTACCAAGCTTGGCTTCCAGCTCTTGAATACGCCCTTCAATAAAACTTTGCTGCTCACGTGCGGCGTGGTACTCTGCATTTTCTTTTAAATCACCATGCTCACGCGCCTCAGCAATAGCTGCTATTACTTTAGGTCTTTGCACACTTTTTAGATCTTGCAATTCTGCTCTTAATGCCGCCTCACCACTTACTGTCATTGGAATTCTTACTGCCATTATTCACCTTCTGGTCTATTTTATATTCTTGCTAAATGGCGTTGATCACATTTCTGCCCACAAAAGCATACTGAATACGCGCCAGCGTTTATTGGCTCTGACTATTTTTCTGCCCTCTGTCATCCTGCGCTAGGGGCGAAATATTTTTCGTCCCTGGCTGGATTCCCGCCTTCGCGGGAATGACAGCAATAAAAACGCCTGATATAAGAGATTACATCAGACCTTTTTCGCTTGATTTTTATGGAAGGCTATTATACCTAAGCAGGTATTGTTTGCAATTTTCAAACAGCAAATCTTACCAAATTTGGCGTAAACTGATAGAAAGTGGGATTCCCCTTTGCGATAGCGTTTATATTAACCATTTGCAATTGCCAGGAAAAAACAACCGTGAACAAAAGAGTGCTTACCAACATTGCCAGAAGACATTGTTTTAATTTCATAAGCTTTCAAACTAACCGCTAAAACATTCTGACTCACATTGCGTGCTTGTGTGCCAGAACTCATGCCAATCAGATTAAACAGGTTTCTTGCTGCTAAGGTATTCTGTGCATAATCGATTACTCATCAGTTTTCCGTACCAGTATTACCCGTTTGTTTCGAGAAAACAAAACCGTCGCTCTCACTGGTCACCTGGATGACATCACCTGGGACATAACGCCCTTCGAGCAAATAAGTTGCTAAGGGGTTTTCTATGTAATGCTGAATCGCGCGTTTAAGCGGTCTTGCACCAAACACAGGATCGAAACCATGATCAGCCAGTTCGTCCATGGCAACGGCAGAAACCTCCAGTTTTAAATCACGTTCATGCAAACGTTTACGCACGCGATTAATCTGAATCTCGGCGATTTGTTTGATCATTTCCTTACTCAATGGTTCAAACACAACCGTTTCATCAATACGATTAACAAACTCTGGTCTAAAGTGCTGCAGCACAATCTGTAAAACGGCTTGTTTAACTTTATCATAACCTTCACGGTGGAGTTTTTCCTGAATTAAATGTGAACCCAAGTTTGAGGTCATAATAAGTAGCGTATTTTTAAAATCTACTGTACGCCCCTGGCTATCGGTTAAGCGTCCATCATCCAGTATTTGCAACAGAATATTAAACACATCAGGGTGTGCTTTTTCTACTTCATCAAGCAAAATAACTGAATAAGGCTTACGTCTGACATGCTCCGTTAAATAACCTCCCTGCTCGTAACCCACGTAGCCTGGAGGTGCACCAATCAGGCGCGCAACTGAATGTTTCTCCATAAACTCGGACATGTCCACTCTTAGCATCGCATCTTCACTGTCAAACATAAACTCGGCTAATGCTTTAGTAAGCTCAGTTTTACCGACTCCTGTTGGTCCCAGAAATAAAAAGGAACCCGTTGGGCGATTAGGATCGGATAAACCAGAGCGGGCACGCCTTACCGCATTGGATACCGCAAGAATTGCTTCTTTTTGCCCAATGACACGCTTAGCCAAAAAATCTTCCATATGTAAAAGTTTCTCACGTTCACCTTCCATCATTTTATTGACAGGAATCCCAGTCGATTTAGATACCACTTCAGCAATTTCATTTTCAGTGACTTGTGTGCGTACCAGTTTGGTCTTAACAGGATCTGCTTTTGCTATCGACTTAATCTGCTCTTCCAGTTGCGGGATAAGCCCATATTGTAACTCCGCCATTTTTGATAAATCACCAACACGTTTAGCCGCATCAAGGTCAATTTTTGCCTGGTCAAGCTGCTCCTTGAGCTTTTGAGAGCCTTGCATCTGTGCCTTTTCAGATTTCCAGATTTCCTCAAAGCCTGAATACTCTTTCTCAAGCGCTTTGATTTCATCTTCCAATACATCTAAGCGTTTTTTGGTTGCCTCATCTTTTTCTTTTTTTAGCTGCTCACGCTGCATTTTTAATTGAATGATTTTGCGATATAATTTTTCCATTTCCTCAGGGCGAGAATCTATCTCCATCCTGATTTGGCTTGCGGCTTCATCCATTAAATCAATTGCCTTATCAGGCAGTTGCCTGTCGGTAATATAACGATGCGATAAAGTCGCCGCAGCGACAATTGCAGGGTCAGTAATATCTACTCCATGATGCACTTCATAGCGCTCTTTAAGCCCACGTAAAATCGCAATCGTATCTTCAACCGTGGGTTCATCAACAAGCACTTTTTGAAATCTGCGCTCCAATGCGGGATCTTTCTCCACATGTTCGCGATACTCATCCAGTGTGGTAGCCCCAACGCATCTTAACTCGCCACGCGCCAAGGCAGGTTTAAGCATGTTCCCCGCATCCATTGAACCCTCGGCTTTTCCAGCACCCACCATCGTGTGAAGCTCATCAATAAACAGAATCACACTGCCTTCCTGCTTAGAAAGCTCTTTAAGCACTGATTTTAAGCGCTCCTCAAAATCCCCTCTAAACTTTGCCCCTGCTAACAATGCACCTAAATCCAATGACAAAATACGTTTGTTACGCACACCCTCTGGCACCTCATTATTCACAATGCGTTGCGCCAAGCCTTCAACAATAGCCGTTTTACCAACACCCGGACGCCCAATGAGCACGGGGTTGTTTTTGGTTCGCCTTTGTAAAACCTGGATTGTGCGGCGAATCTCATCATCGCGCCCAATCACAGGATCAATCTTACCAAGACGCGCACGTTCAGTCAGGTCAATGGTGTATTTCTTCAAAGCGCCTTGCATGTCCTCAGCATTTTGACTCTCAACACGCGCACCTCCTCTGACCTTATCTACCGCCCTTTCGAGCACTTCTTTTGTGAGATTTGCTGCTTTAAATATTCCGCTTATTGCCCCATCAGTAAATCCTGCAATCAAAAACAGATCGCTTGAAATAAATTCATCCTTTTTCTCAAGTGATAGTTTTTCCATTTGTTGAAGTATTTTAATGAGATTGTTTGATGCGCCAATCTGACTCACAGCAGTACTTCTGGCAAGATTATTAAGGGTGCTGTTTAACTCCATATTCAGCGCACCTAAATTACCACCTGCCTGAGTAATAATTGAGGCAATCATTCCCCCTTCCTGATCCAGCAATGCTTTTAATATATGCACGGGTTCAAGCATGGTATGGCTTTTGCTGATCGCTAAACTCTGCGCTTCGCTAAGCGCCTCCTGTAATTTATGAGTAAATTTTTCTGCTTTCATTTTTTCTATCCATTTATATTGAAATATATACCAAACGGTACGGTGAATTTAATGCCTAACAAGTGCGGATAAGAAAGTTTTTTTCAAGAGAATTTTGGGGTTATCTATAGCAACTCCAAGTCTTCTGAAAAATCACTCAAAGTAACAAAAGTGTAAATATTCAGACCCTCCACCTATTGAATGCGCCCCACGCAAGATCATTTTTTTCTTGAAATCTATTTCTCAAGCCTTATTTATCTCCACGTAATACGCCAAGAGGGTATTACGCAACGTGCTAAGTCGCAGACTTATCGGCTTAGTTCTTCACATAAAACTTGCTAAATTAGGAGTAAAAATTATGAACACATTAGACGCACTCGTAAGAAATGCCATCGGCTTTGATCGCTTATTCGCTTTGGCTGAGACAGGCAAGCCAACAAGCTATCCCCCTTATAACATTGAGGTTTTAAGTGAGCACGATTACCTGATCAGCATGGCGATTGCTGGATTTAAAGAATCTGAGATTGACATTACCGTGCACCAGGGGAAACTCACAGTTACTGGCAACAAAGCGGATGATAACAAAGAACGTAAGTTTATCCATCGTGGCATTGCTGAGCGCTCATTTACCCATACTTTCGAGCTTGCTGATCACATTGAAGTCAAAAGTGCACACTTTGAAAATGGTATTTTAAACATAGGCTTAGTCAAAGAAATCCCCGAGGCAATGCAGCCAAAGAAAATTAAAATAAACACCATGACTTCGTCAAAAACGATTGAGCAGGCAGAGTAAGTTGCTTAAACACTGAAGTTACGCAATCAATGCCTTTCAACTAACTTCCAGGCTTGTTCTTTGTACGACAAGGCTGCTTCAGCTGGTTTGTATGCGGCATAAATCCCACGTCCTACAATAATAATATCTGACTTTTTCTCACCAATAACATACTCAGGGGTATTATAATTTTGTCCTAGCCCATCCCCTTTAGCATCAAAATTCACCCCTGGCGTCATCGTAATGAGATCATTATCCTGAGTTAATTTTTCCTGAGCGATAAAGCCGATGATAAAATCCTTATTTTTTTCAGCTTCACTTACTGTTTTTGCGGTATATTCAGGGCTAAATAAATTGCCTTTACTACTCATTTGCGCCAACAGCAATAGTCCGATATCGCGTCCCTTACACCCTTCTTTTAAGCCATCAATAATGCCCACACCAGGCAAAAGATGGGCATTGATAATGTCTGCCCATTCAGCAATATGATAAATGCCATCTCTGACCTGGTGACAAACGGTATTACCGATGTCGGCAAACTTACGATCTTCAAAAATCAAAAATCCCGCCTCATCAGCAAGTTTGCGTAAACGCTGTGTTAATAGTGAAGTAAAATCAGTAACAATATCAATGTGGGTTTTCAAAACAGCGATATGATCCGCCGTTTGCTCAACAAGGCGAATTAACGCCTCACTATCGGTCACATCAGCTGACAAGGCCAGATTGGTTTTTTTACTGGTAACGATATGGTGTAATTTCTCTGTAACAGGGTGATGGGATTTAGAAAAAGAAAGCTGCATATTGCTCAAATCCTTCAATGACGATTTGAGCGCGAACTATAGCATAGTTGTTATTGCAGGTCTATGCTGGACTTGCTGCATACACGACTAGAGTTGACAAGGGCGTTTCTATTGATGCTGAAGTTTAAAAGATCTCAACTAAGACACACAATGTTTCGCTCTGGTAGAGTAAGCCCAAAATGTTTATTGTTATTGCCGTTTTGTCAATCAATTATTTGGCAGGCTGAAGTAGGGATTAGGGTTGCCTGTAGAGTTAAATTGGATAGTATTTGCTGAATTATCACCAAATTGCAACGATTGATAATTATTGTATTGGCAGTTACCACCCATTTGTGAGACGCATTGCAAGGCAAAATCCCAGGTAATCTGATCGTGTCCATCGACGTCATGCGCTTGAGATGCGAGGTTAAATACGCCCAGATATCCATCGGGAAAGGCAATAGACTGATAGGTGCTGTATTGATACGCTCCGCTATGCGAATGGACAAAGGCATTGGAGTCAACGGTCATGGGATAGCCACAACCGCCACCACTTTGACAGAGTCCTGAATCAAGGGCTGCAATCCATGGGGAAGATGACCATCCTCCAAAGCCTTGTTGATTAAGCGTGAAATCATTATCACTGCCCTTGAAGCTGATCTCAAAATATTTGACATATTGTGGCGAACCAACGGGTGAGTATCCATAGTGTTGATTGTAGTCATAGGGTTGTAACTGGCTGGTCATGCCGTTGTAAGTCATGTAGTATGACAGAGCGGTATCTTGTGCAGCCCTTAAATTTAAGTCGAACGAATCACATGAAGCCTTGAGCGTGCCGTTGCCATATTGTCCTGTAAAAGGATTACTGACTACCCCCTGCCAAGTAAAGACATTACATTTTTGCGTCCATGGATATGCGTTACAAGTCGTGGCTCCATTTACGCATAAATTGTCGGTTTGTGCTGGAGGCATATTAGCTTGTACCTTGGCATATTGTGGCTGATAGTTAGCAGCATAGGCATAAGAGTATTGTGGCAAACCAGTGTCTGACCAATCGCTTGGGTAGCTTGCCGTAGCATTAAAATCATCACTGATAAGATAAGACGAAGTAACATCGAAAATACCAGGAGCCCCTGTTAGGTTATTGTTTGAATCTCTGGATCCCATGATAAGATTCTCAAAATATTGATTAATGACCGCCTGCTGGTTGGCAAAAGAACCAGTCGCCCCTTCAATGGGCGAGACCAAATCCTCAAAACCTGCGACATTGGCTTGCAGATAAGCCGCTGTAAGAAGGATGTTATAGGTTTGCTGGATTGAAACCAAAGAGCTCATATAAATATTCATCAGGCTCTCATTGTAGCCATTAATAAATTGAACAGGGTCTGTGCCCATGCCGTAATTACTGGCAACAAATTGCGCTTTCATTTGTTCATTTAATGAATTGACAAATGTGTAATAAAAGCCATCTTTTGAATCTGTGCTGGTTAAGTCACGAATATTATCGGCTAGACTTGCCAAATAGCTGTTTGTCAGCAAGGCTTGCAGTTGAGCCTGTGCCTCTGTATTCGTACTTAAATCAGACAAGCTATGAATATTTACTGTGGCGTTAGTAAACTGATCCCACTGGGTTTGAATCCCAGTAGCTAGCATCTTTGCCTCTACCGCGTAATTTGTCGATTGATCAGCAAGAACCTGATTGTAAAGTGCTGCAAATCCACCAAGTAATTCATTGAGATCGTTTTGAATGGTGGCAAGATCAGCCAGCGCCTCGTTCATCTCACTATTGAGCTGATTTAAGTCGCTTTCAATTGCTGCACTAGGGGAGCTGGGATTAATGCCAAACTTCTTAGCTATTTCAGAAGTTGCCCAATCCATAGTCTTGCCCACCGCCCAATCCACAAGACCATCAACGACAGGACCGTTTGGTGGAGTTGTTGTCTTTTCAGCTGACAAAGGTGACAATTTACTTAACTGTTTAAGATCCGTAGCTTGCAATCGCCCATCTAAGGAAAAACTCACGCTAAATTGATCCTTGGCCGATTGAGGTTGAGCTAACTGACCATAGATTTCAAGCCCTGCTGTGGTTGTTCCAGAAACAGTAATCATATCGTCATTAAATGCAATATGATCAGGGATGATAGTCGCTTGTGAATTGCGACGAGCCACTTCCAGGTTTTTGCGCCACAATAACGTTTTGCCATTTTTTGCATCTACAGCGACGACAAATCCTGCGGTTTTCCCTTTGGGCTTGATTCCGCCAAATGCCTCGTGCAGTGTGCCTGTAAAATAGCCTGCAAGATAAATTGTATGGTCTTTGATTGCCATCGCTGTTACGTGAATGGCGCGACTATTATCAAGCGCTAAGCTCACCTGCCAGTCAATGGCAGAATGATATATCAAAACTCTCAGGCTCAAGTACCAACGAATGAATCACTGAACCTAACAACATATCAGGCGTTTGTACCATCGGTTCCTTACGCAAGAACAAATGCGGATTATCTAACAATAACTTAACCTGTGAAGCTGACAACGCCTCATGTGCAAGATAAGCATCATGAGTCATTTTGTTTATTTTTCCTATTTTACCTGTTTTTTCTATTGTAGCTTTCATGCGATTGCTCCTTTTTGTCGAGTAGACATTTCTGTTTCTCCTATTTATATTTGTTTATATTCAATACAATGTGAAGACGCACAATGCCCCTCACAGAACCGTACTTGTAGATTTCCCACATACGGCTCTTCAACTTAACTCACAGCGCTACCAACGTGTAAAATATGTGATTGATTCGTGGTCGCGGTAACGGATGGCGCTCTACATATTTATTAAAGTCCCACCAGTTCATTTTCCGCTTCTGGCTTCTTCGATTTAACCACTTCAGCGTCTGTCTCATGGCTATCGAATAATACTTCGCTATCGAGGGGTAGTTTCCACTCACTCCGTAATATTCAAAATGCCCTCTTAGCTTCGCTTTCAGTATTTTCCACCACTCTTTTGTCGGGAGTACATTCCTAATCGATTTCAGCCACAAGTTCAAATCTTTGCACTTGGCTCGAAACTTCTTAGCGCTCGTTTTCCGACCCAGTTTGAAATACCCCTTTCTTGTCTTATCACAAAAATGGGTAAATCCTAGAAAATCAAACGTATTCGCCTTGCGTCCAGCATTCAAAGCATTCAGCTTCTCAAACCGTCCAAAGCTTATGTTCCGACTCTTCTCTGGATGAAGCTGTAGTTCATGCTTGTTAAATCTATTCGCCAATGCCCGCTCAATCTTGCGGGCATCTTCCTGATACTGTATCAAGCACACAAAGTCATCTGCATACCTCACCAGCCTGCAAAATCCTTCAACGTGCTGCTTTACCGTATCTTCAAACCATTTATCTAATACATAATGCAAAAATATATTCGCCAACATCGGACTTAATATACTCCCTTGTGGCGTACCTTTCTCCGTGTCGATCAATACCCCTTTATCTATGTACCCCGCCCTTAAAAAGCAGTCTATCAGATGTAGCAAACTCGTATCCTTCACCCGTATCTTCACAAAGTCCTTCAGTTTCTCGTGCGATACGTTATCGAAGAACCCCTTTATATCCGCTTCCACCAAATGGTTCACAGGTTGGGTCATGATCGCCTTATCGACTTCATTTAACGCCTGATGAGTATTCCTTCCTGGTCTAAACCCATACGAGCATTCCAGAAAGTCCTGTTCATATATGCTTTGCAGAATCAGCATTATACCGCTCTCAACAATCTTGTTCTCAATTGCAGAGATACCTAACGGGCGGCTTTCACCATTTCCTTTAGGGATATATACCCTTCTACTTGGCATTGGCTTAAATGTCTTGCGCTTTAATCGCATGACCAGATTCTCTATCTTATCCGCTACGTCCACGCCATATTCTTGCCAACTTACTTTGTCTATTCCTACCGCCTTGTTTCTATCAAGTCCATAGTAGCAATAGCTGAGAAACTCCGCGTCAAGTAAATGAGCCAGGCTCGTAAACTCAAAACTTCGATTCCCTCGCGCGCACTCTGCTATAGAAGACAACTTCAACAATGTTTTATTCAACTCTGCGTTTGACATCACTCAAACTATCCTCTTGCGTTAAATTGCCAGCCCCTTCGAGTGGATTAGCCTCTGACCCTTCTCAGAGCTTCAATCTATCCTCGATAGGCATTACCCTACCTACTCCTCTACTACGAACCAGTCCGACTACCTTGCTAAACCATCACCTCGTTTCTTCAACTTGCATGACAGCATTCAGAAATAGCAAGGTTCTCCCAAGTTCCAAAACAATCAGTTCATCTACCCGCTACGGACTCAGACCCCGACACCTCCGCGCATACTCGCCTGTTTACTTTGGGTTGTGCCAAACTTTTTTAAAAAAAAAAAAAAAACACATGCTCTAGTTTCGTATACAGCAGTTCTGATTTCAGGCAAATGAAAACCCTGATCAGGTGTGACGTTGATTTATTACGGGGCTCAATACCTTCACTTGCGTTGTGGCTGATAGACCGCCCTTGCTACAGCTTCATACGCTGCGAGCCATGGACCTATGTGTAGTTCGGTTCCAGACCGGTGGCTAACCTTTATCTGGGCTGGATTGTCCAGCTTGATTGCCTTAGCTTTGCTTGGCGCACTCATAATTTTCTCCTGGGTTTGATTGATAATTAACGTTTAGTTGTGTGGATGATAATGCCTTCAAAACGATCACATAAGAGCAAAATTTGGTCAATTGTGATAAAAATTACCATTGCTTATTTTTAACCTTAAACAATTATTGTTCCATTGCTCACATCCTGTCGCCAACAGCTGAGCATGAATTTTTCTACGTCTAAATAGCGCCCTTGTGATATGACAAAGGTATCCAAATTCCGCTCTATTTCCCAATTTTTGAGGACTTGTACCAGGGGGACTGTCTGCATATCGGTCAAACTAACAAGTCCGTTATCTAACATGGCAAACCCTAAATGCTGCCTTATAAGCTCACTCACCGATAAGTGCATTGACACCCGTGCTATCAAATTCAGCTGTACCGTTTTATGTTGATTGTCTTGTGAAAAGGTAATCATCCCAGTTTCAAAAGGAGTCGCAATATAATCTAAATGGCGCAGATCTTCTGGCTGTTCAATCGGGTGACCTAAGGTGTCTAAAAAGCTTTGACTGCAATATAGACCAAACTTTCCCTGCAAAGTAATCACTACTTTCCATTTGTCTTGATCAATTAAGTGGAGATTTTTTCTAGGCATCATTAATAAATCAAAGCTTTGTGCCAGACCCCTGATATGTGAACCAAAGCGTTCAAACATCGCAGGTGTGATCATTGTAATGTCAAAAATAATGTTGGGGAACTGAGTACGCAACGGAGCGAGCATGTACTTCACAAAGTAATGGTAAGACAAAGGAAACACGCCCATTTTGTAGGTGATTTTATCTCCAAAATTGTATAGGGTATCGACGTCTATATCCAGTTGTTCAATTTTAGGATAAATGGTTGCATATAGGCGTTGCCCAAACTCTGTTAATACAATTCCTTTGATACCACTGTCGTCTGAAATGATTTTTTGATTAAAGGCAGACTCTAGCGTACGAATATACTCCCTGGCTGTTTTGATATTTACATTGAGCTTTTCCGCTGCACTCTTACGCGTTCCAAGTTTAACAAGTTCAGAAAAGTAAACCAGCTCGCGAGAGTAGCGAAAAATATCAATTTTGGATGCGCTCATTGCCAAATTTTCCCTGTTGTGAATCATAACAGTGAGAGATATAGCTCAAAGCTTTAAGATTTACAAGTCAAGTCAAAGCATAATAGGGCGCATTTCAGAGAAATCTTGGCTTGTGCAAATAATTCGCCCAAGCGTGTCGGTGTGAGTAATCAGTGTCCGTCACACTGACAACTCACAATTAGTGATGGGCGTCAATATAGTCATCACCGAAATCTTCCATTACAAAATGGTCGTTTATTAGCAAAAATTTGGTAAATGTTATAAGAAGCTCTTTTATCAAAATGGCGCACAGATGCACTGGCAATTTCCTCCCAAGATCGCTACCATGTCCCAAAGCTTCTATTTTACGTGGCATCACCTATGGCTAAGAAAATTTATAAAGGACGGATGAGTTATTATATGAATGCCGGGTGAAACTGCCTAATATCGAAATTGTGCATCTGCTAAATTACTACTTCAAAATCTGGTTTAACACGCGCTTAGGTGTGCAATATCAATCGTTTTTAAATAATCTGGTCGAAGGCAAGGTAGAGAAGTTCAGTGAGCAATTAAATACTTATCTCACCGAAGCCTTAAGTGTCAGAGACACGGGTTACACCGCCGAGAAGTTTTATCACGGATTAGTTTTGGGTTTGATTGCCTCATTAAGAGCGACGCATCTTATCCACTCCAATCGTGAATCAGGGGATGGTTATCCCGATGTGCTTATTTATCCTTTGGCAAATAATCAAAAGCACGATTTAGGCATTGTGATGGAATTTAAGCATGCCAGGGAAGATGGCAGCGAAAACCTGGAGAAACTCGCCAAGCAAGCGTTAAGCCAGATTGAGCAAAAAAATTATGYGGCTGAACTAAAAACCCAATCACAGGTAAAGCGCATTTTAAAACTGGGTTTTGCGTTTAATCATAAGCGAGTCATTGTCAAACACCATTTGCAAATGGGGTAGCGAGTTGTGATTGTGACACTGATTACTCACGCCGACACGTTGCACAAGCCCATTAGTTCAAAGCTTATTAAGGCGTTTCAAAGCAATAGATTGGGTAAGCTTCCTGGCACTGAGGAACTGAGGTAGCGGAAGGTCCAGTGTAAGCAGTGTCGTAAGTAGTCCAGAACCCTGGGTTTTTATTGCCTATATACCCATAGTTAGTCAGCCCTTTCATATTATAATACCACTTTCCGAGTGTCCAGTTGGAACAAGAGCCAAGCTCAGTGGAGTCAATAAAAGTTCCATCTTTTCTCGTACCTGTTCTGGCATAATTACTACTGGCACCATGAGAATCGTATATTCCATTGATTGGTGTTCCATCAAATAACGCTCCTGTTCTGAAAATCTCAAGGTTGTAACTCCAGCTGCCTGTGTAGGATAACGAGCTATTGTAGTTAATATTATCTTTGGCATTTGTCGTGGAGGTACTAAACCACGCTTTAAAGGTACGACCATCCTCAGGGTTGTTCTGATCCAGGGCACAGATATTATTGGCTTTTTCAATGGGACTAGCTCCAGTGACCAATGTGCTGCCTTGATTTAATTTCCAAGAGGTATTGTCTCCATTGACTATGCTATAAGAGGTAAACAGGCGACAAATTTCACTGTAAGCACAGCCCACTGCCGCATTAAAGCTTAGATTATTATTGCTTAGTGTTTGTGCATTGGCAGAGGTGGTAAAGGTGTAGTCTCCTGGCGTAGCTGGCACTTCCCAATCTACCGTACAGCTTGAATGCCCTGCAAGACTTGTGCCACAGGTATTATTACTCACCGTCATATTAAAGGAAAGCCCTGTAATCTCAGTGTCTCCTATGTTTTCCAGTTTAATCGTCGCCTTATCCTGCCCATGTTTTACCGTAGGAGAGGGAAGGTTCAAGGGGCGATTCGTGTTATTGATCACTCTGTAACTCGTGTAAAGAGGATTATTTTCCTTATAAGCGTAGGATAGATAGCCCAAAGAAACCTCCACATTAAAGTCTTGCAACTCACTGTCAAGTGAAAGATTATTATGCGCTCTAAGCATTAAGCTGTAGCTTGCTCGCGTGCTATTGGCATTGGTTTGAATGCCAATCGCGCAACTGGCGTGAGCTGCCACAGGATCACCACTTAAACAGCTTGCACCCGCTGTGGGCGCTACAATAGTGACGTTCGTGGTATTACATGTATCTACACCATCTGCCGTGCAGGCAATCACATAGTCAGCTGTACTGTTGGATGGGTCCCATGCAGTGGTTTCACTTGTGTTAGTAATCGTAACATCGGTTATTTTACCCCCTGTAGCAGGACGGTTGATATTGCCACTATCTCCAATATCATCTATTGCCACGGTTACACCCGCGACATTCACACTCATATAGGTGTTACCATCGCAGTTGACGCAGTTTTGCGCGTTGCCAAAAGCGGTGTAGCTGTAGGTGCCATCACTGACAGCATTATCAGCAGCAATCTCGAAGCTGCAAGTAGCATTTCTTGCAAGGGTTATAGGAGTGCTTTGCGTGCCACAGCTGCTACTTATTGGGGGAAGCTCATTGGGGGCAATAATAAAGAAGTCATTGATATTCGTATCACCTTCATTATGAACCGTTACTGTCTGTGCCACAGGATTCGAGCTCTTGCCAATATCCAGTGTTTGCGGATCAAACCTCACAAGCCCAAGTTTATCGATGACAGTAAAAGCAAAACTTTGCGTCTTGGCAAGGTTGGTAGACTGACGCACATGAAGCTTGTGGCTACCAGCATGTGCATTACTGGTTAGTTGTAACCCCAGACTACAACTGCTAAGAGGTGCGACATCCTGACCCAAGAGGCAATAAGGCTCAGTAAGTCCTGTGCCTACAATAGATAGTCCACTGATATCCCCTTCGGCAATTACGTAGTCAGCGATATTGGTGGATGGATGCCAGTCAAAGCTTGAGTTATTGGTGAGGATTATTTCACTGACACGACTGCCACTATTAGGAACAGGAACAGGAGCTAAAGTAGATGCTGCAAGAGTAACACCTTCAACACTCACAGGGATTGAATGAGACACAGCCTGCCCATCTGATGTACCTGCGACGGTGATCGTAAGCGCATCTTCTCCCATGCCTTCAGGCGCCCCAAGCGTAAAACTGCAGCTTGCCCCAGCAGCGAGTGTCGCAGCATTACAGGTGTCATTGGAACTTGTTAATGGTGTGGGCACAGTAAGCACGATATTACTTATGGGTGTTTTCCCTGTATTTTGAAGCGTGATCGTTTGATTATTCATAATTTTTATGGAGATGCTGTTGATGGTAGTAGTTCCTGCTTCATCGGCAAATTGAAACATACCCAGTAAATCTTTCGTCACAAAAGATCGACTTGCTTTGGTTGTCAGATTTTTAGCTGGAGAGAGAACTAAAACATACGACAATGCTTCTGTGTTTTCATTGGTTTGAATGCCAATATTACAACTGGCTCCCGGCGCCACCTCATCTGCTTTAAGACAGTTTATGCCTGAAGTTGGGGCGGTGGTTGTGATATTGTCTAGGCTACAAGTTTGTGTAACACCAGGGGCACAGCTAATTGCATAGTTGCGTATGTTTGTGGAAGGCTCCCAAGGGATTGACGAGTGTGTATTGGTGATGGCGACATTTATTATTTCACTACCTGATGCTGGATGTCTAATGCTGTCATTATTCCCAATCACGCCAATGGACACCGTAACACCCAAAACGCTAACAAGCGCTTGTGCACTGCCATCACAATTAGCGCAATTGGCAGCATCACCATAAGCACTATAGCTGTAGCTGCCATCTGGCACTGCATTATCAGCGGCTACCTCGAAGCTGCAGCTTGCGTTTTTAGCTAAGGTGACTGGGGTACTTTGTGTACCACAGCTGCTGTTCGTTGCAGGAAGTGCCACGGGTTCTGCAATGTAGAAATTATCAATATCCGTGTTGCCAAGATTATTAACAGTGATCGTCTGTGACGTGGGATTGGAAGCTTTGCCCAGGCTAAGCGTTTGTGGATCAAAACTCACCAGTCCCAGTTTGTCGATAACATTGAAGGCAAAGCTTTGTGTTGTCGCAAGATTAGTTGCTTTTTGGAGACGTAAGTTATAGTTGCCTGCCTGTGCACTACTTTCAATCGCTAGACCAAGACTGCAGCTACTTCCAGGGGCAACAGCAGCACCCGATAGACAGTAAGGCTGTGTCAATCCAGTTGCTACGATAGACATTCCACTGGTGTTGACCCCCGTGATGATGTAGTCAGCGATATTGGTGGAGGGATGCCAGTCAAAGCTGGAACTATTAGTGAGTATCACTTCAGTGACACTCTTACCTGTATGTGGAACTGGGATAGCTGAAAGAGTCGACATGGTAAGATGAATTCCCAGAACGTTTACAGGCATCGAATGCGACACTGTCTGCCCGTCTGATGTACCGTTGACCGCGATCGTAAGATCGCTTTCCCCCATGCCATCAGGCGCGTTCACACTAAAGCTGCAGCTTACATCAGGGGCTAACGTCGTCCCATCGCAGCTATTATTGGAGGCTACAAGCGGCGAAGGAATAGTGAGTGCCACATTACTCACAGGCGTTTCCCCTGTATTGTGCAGGGTAATCGTTTCTATATCCCCGATATTGAGACTCATGCTATCGATTTGGTTTCCACGATCATCTTGAAATTGAAACATCCCAAGCAGGTCTTTGACGATAAAATTTTTACTATGTCGATCTGTTAAATTCTCCACAGGCAGTAGTGTCAGAACATAAGCATCTGCTTGTGTATTTTCATTAGTTTGAATACCGATATTGCAACTTGTGTTGGGACTCACGGCACTTGTAGTCAAACAGCTTATCCCTGCAGTTGGCGCCACAATCATGATATTTGCTGGATTACACGTGGCAGGACCTCCCGACGCACAGCTAATAAAATAATCGCTTAACTGATGTGACGGTCTCCAGGGCATTTCTCTATTGGTATTGGTGATGCTTACATTGGTTATTGCATTGCCTGTTTGAGGACGTCTTATGCTGTTATTGTCCCCAATGACACCAATGGCAATCGTAACCCCTGTAACCATAACTTGTGCGCGAGCAGTGCCATCACAGTTAGCACAATTTTCAGCATTTCCATAAGCGATATAGTCGTAAGTATCCTCTAAAACTGAGTTATCAGCAGAAACATCAAAACTGCAACTGCTATTTGTTGCAAGTGTTATTGGTGCCCCTTCTGTGCCACAAGTATTACTTGTTGTTGCTAACTCTATGGGTGCCACAATGTAAAAACTACTGATAGCCGTATCGCCTGTATTTTGGACGCTCACAGTTTTGATCGTGGGATTTGAGCCCTTGCCTATATTCAATGACGCAGGATTAAAGCTCACCCATCCCAATTTAGCGATGATATCAAAATCTACGCCGTAAGAGCTGGCAAGATCAGTGGCTTGTCTTAGCGTTAAACTATAACTGCCCACCATAGCAGAATCTTCAACTTGTATGCCAATCGCACATACCCCACCTGCAGAGACAATAACCCCAGACAAACAATAAGGATGCGATAATCCTGTGCCCACAAGGGACAAGGCAGTGGGATCGACTCCTGTAATTTCATAGTCACTAAGGTTAGTAGATGGATGCCAGTCAAAGCTTGAGGTGTTGGTGATCACCACTTCAGCAATACGACTGCCGCTATTGGGAATGGGAATCGCAGATAACGGGTCAATGGCGAGTGTCACTCCTTCAACGCTCAGATTTAGCACATGCGATATACTTTCGTTGTCGCTAAGACCATGGGCTGAAATGGTGAAATTGTTAGCACCCATGCCATAAGAAGCATTGACGGTAAATGAGCAACTTGTGCCAGGCTGTAAAGTTGTGCCAGTGCAGCTATTGCTTGAGACTATCAATGCGCTAGGAATATTGAGGCTAAGCTCACTAATTGCAGTTTCCCCAATATTTGTAAGTTTGAAGGTTTGCGTATCACCGAGCTTAATTCTCGTGCTATTGATTGGATTATTCGTTTCATCGGTAAATTGAAATATCCCCAATAATCCCTTAACCGTGAAAGCCCTGGTTTGCTGGCTGGTTAAATTTTTTGCAGGCAATAAGCTGATCGTGTAATTGCCTGGCAATGTGCTCATGTTGGTTTGAATGCCAACATGACAAATGTTGCCTGGTGCTACAGGGCTGCCACTTAGACAGTTGACTCCAGAGATCGGTGCTACAATTCTGATATTGGTGGTATTGCAGGCGCTGGTATTACCCTGTGCGCAGCTGATCACATAGTCACTTGTTTTAGTCGACGGATTCCAAGGTTCTTCCTCATTCTCATTGATAGTGGTAAGATTCGTAACCTCACTCCCCACTGCTGGATGCCTGATATTGTCGTTATCTCCAATGACCCCAAGTGATACCGTAACACCGCCAACAGTCACTGGCATCGTTGTATTTCCAGAGCAATTAATACAACTTTGAGCATCTCCAAAAGCGCTATAGTGGTAAGTATTGTTTACGACAGAAGTATCCGCGGAAACCTCAAAGCTGCAGCTGTTATTGGTTGCAAGAGTTATGGGTGCGCTCAAGCTTCCGCAGCCGTTGTTGGTTGTTGTCAGCTCATCAGAAGAAGCAATGTAAAAATGAGTGATATCGGTATTGCCAACGTTGCGGAGTGTGACCATTTGCGGCATGGGGTTGATGCCTTTGCCAATGCTGAGCGTCTGTGGCTCAAAACGCACAAAACCTAAGGCATTAATTAAATCAAACTCAATCGCATATGCTTTAGCCAGGTTAGCGGCTTGCTTAATATCCAAAGCGTAACTGCCAACTTTAACAGCTGAAGCAACCTGTAGTCCAACAGCATAGCTGCCACCTGGAGGGATTGGAGCACCTGACAAACAATAGGGGTGTGATAATCCTGTTCCCACCAGAGAAATGCTACTGGTGTCTTCCCCTGTGATTTCATAATTGGCTTGGTTGCTTGAGGGGTGCCAATCAAAATCAGAGAGATTGGTAAGAACTATCTCACTAATACTTTGACCGCTATTGGGTATTTCGATGGCCGATAATGGCGTAACAGAAAGCGTGATACCTTCAGTACTGATGACTATGGAGTGTGATACCACTTCGGTATTAGATACGCCCATAACCTTGATGGTAAAATCACCTTCTCCCGTGCCATCGGGCGCAATGAAAGTAAATTGGCAACTTGCATTTGCCGCAAGTGTTACCCTGTTACACGTATTGCTGGAGAGTGTTAATGGTGTAGGGGTAGTCAGAAGCACATTACTAATCGCGGTCTGACCGATATTGTGAACTGTCACGGTTTGGCTCTGACCAATTTTAAGATGGATAGTATCGAGCTGACTATTACGATCATCTCTCAATTGAAACATGCCAAGCCTGCCTCTTATCGAAAAAGTTTTGGTTTGTTGACTACTGAGATTTCCTGAGGGTAATACAGTGAGAATATAATTGCCTGGCTGGGTATTAGGATTAAGTTTAACCGCTAAGGTACAGCTTTCAGCAGGAAGAACGGGATTACCTGTAAGATAATCACTGTTATTCAAACCTTCATCGAGGATTTCGATATTCTCTGCAGCCAGACTTTGACCTTCTGGCGTGATCATATAGTTTGCTCTCAAATTTGAAGGTATCCAGTTGAGTTTCCCTGTATTGGTAATGCTGATATTCACGACTTCTTCAGCGGTTGTTGGGATACTTACAGCGTTGTCTGTTGCAATATTTTCGATGCTGATATCGGCAGATGCCACCTCAACAGTAGTTTGACTGACAAAGCTATTACCCGAGAGATCTCTATAGCGAATTCTCAGTGATTTATTGTTTTGTGATCGAGCCGCGCGTTCAGCATTTAAAATAATAGTGCAATTATTTCTAGCCTCATCACCATTCTCGGCAAGCATACTACCCATTTTGCAGCTGCCACCCTTGCGCGTAACTCCCGTGGGTAAATTTAATTGAATATCACTAATCATGAGGGCGGTATTCGCCAGATTTTTAAGAGTAATCGTTTGATACTGACTAGGATCTGACAGTATAACGCTACTGTTGAGTTTTCCTGGTGCTGCTGAAATGTCTAAGGTGGGCGCGAGTTTATTTCTTAAATTAGCGGCATTCACGACTAAAATTTGAGATGTGGGATTGTCTGCAAGCTCGCTATAATGCGCTAAAATGGCGTCACTGACATCAGATCCTGCACGTAAATCAAAGCTGATTTGAGCAGATTGCCCTGGGGTTAAGTTGGCAGCACGCCCATTTTGGGTATACAAAATGCTGCTTGAACCATCCTGATTTTGGCTTAACACCCCACCTGCGATCTTTTTGATCTTGGTGGATAACCACGTCGGAATATTGATGCTGATATTGTTTAAAGCCACTGTATTATCAGAAGGATTTAACACAGTAATAACGGCGGTACTATCAGGTGAGATGACGGTAGTATGTGTCAATTTAGCCATGGGTAGAAGCGTGTTGCCCGTGCCCACAAACTCTGTTTTAACAGGTAGTTTAAGCGTTTGTGAATTAGTTTTAACCTCAATATCACCACTGACTGTGGCACCATCTGTACGACTTTCAAGCAAAGCCTTAATTGCACAGCTTGGGTTGCTCACAGACAAAACCAATCCTATTTTACAATCAGGCAGCCCACTGCTATTAGGTACTTGATTCCATGTCACGCCATCGGCTACTGGAAAGTTAATGGCAGTAATGGCAACCCCTGTTTCTTCAGCACCAGCACCAAGCGCCAAGGCAGCAGCCTGGGAACCTGCATTGATGATGGCTTCAAAAACACCTTCTCGATTCGTTGCCATACGTTCAGCCAGCAAGGTTGATGCGTTTATTTGAATAGATTTGAATGCATCTGAGTCAGATGTGGGACTAGATTGATCAGCTGTATTACATCCTGTCATTGCCCCAGATAGGATAATGCTTGCCAATAGTGCAATCAGCTTATATTTTTTCACGCTTTTTCTCCTTTACGCATTCTTATGATAACGGTATGATTTTTAGTCACAAGAATGATACGATTTGAGAAAATCGCATAAAAGGATATTTTTTGATCCACGGTGGCAGAATTTACCACCATAGAGTAAATTATTCACTGAAGTTACGCACTTTTGCTGCACTACCCCGCCTCGCAGGCTCGGCACCCCTTCACTTGTGAAGGGGAATTTTTGATGAGCCTGCCCTAAAATTCCCCTTCGTTAGCGAAGGGGGTGAAGCCTGTCTTGGAGAGCATAAACTGCTTTATGCTCTCAAGGCTGAGCGCTGTAAGCTCCGCGCACAGCTGGAGGATATGCGAAGCAGACGGGGTAGTCTTCAAACTCAGTAAAAGTCCGTAACTTCAGTTAATTAAGACATTAAGCAAAGCTAATGGGCTTACTCTCCCTTCGCTTCTGAAGGCAAGATTTGAAACAACGGTGAGGAAATATAAAGAAATAGGAGTTCGAAACTCAATGACTGAAGTTATTACGCATTTGATGGTAACTTTGCAACGATATTGCTACCATAGGCACCAGACTTTACTGTAAAAACAAAGTAGCTTATGCCTAAGAAAATTTATATCGGTTCTTCTAATTTTGAGAAAATCATTACAGGCAATGGCTTATTTGTCGATAAGAGTCTGTTTATTAAAGAAATCATTGAGGATACTAGTGATGTGATCCTGATCACGCGCCCCAGACGCTTTGGCAAGACCCTAAACATGTCCATGCTGCATCATTTCTTTGCCGCTAAAATTGGTTTTATTGAAACCCAGGGCTTGTTTGATCATCTCGCTATTGCCAGGGAAGATAATGGTTTTTACCTTAAGGAGTATCAGGGCAAATATCCCGTGATCTTTGTGAGCTTTAAAGACATTAAGGCACGGGATTATCAAACGGCATTGGAACACCTGTCACTTTTGTGCAGAGATCTCTTTAGAGCACATTACTATCTATTAGAGTCTGAACAATTAAGCTCCATTGACAAAGAAATATTTCGCAATTACTTAAGATTTGAAATACTCAGTGCGTCAGAAATAGATGTCTCATTAAAAAGATTGAGCGAACTTTTCTATAAACACTACCAGCAGAAAGTAGTCATCTTAATCGACGAATATGACACCCCTCTCAATGCCGCTTATGTGGAGAATTATATTGAAGCATTAACCCCTTTGATGCGTAATCTAATGAGCAATACCTTTAAGGACAATGACGCACTTCACAAAGGTGTTATGACAGGCATTTTACGCGTCTCCAAAGACAGTATGCTCTCAGGCTTAAATAACCTTGAAGTCTATACAATTTTGGATAAAGAATATCGCGAATATTTTGGCTTTAGCAACAAAGAGCTTGATGAATTATATCAGGATCAGGGTTTGATTGCGGATAGAGAAAATGCCAAAAAATGGTATAACGGTTATAACTTTGCAGGACTTCAGATTTACAACCCCTGGTCGATTTTAAATTGTCTGCATAAAGATGGAAAATTTGATGACTATTGGGTGCATACCTCCAATAACAAAATGATTGAAACCCTGCTGCTGAAATTCCGTGAAGATGTGCATCCTGCGGTGACGCAATTGATGGAATATAAGACGGCAGAAGTCATTATCGATCGCCATGTGACCTATGACACGCTGGATATTCAATCGAGCAGTTTATGGAGTTTGTTGCTGTTTGCAGGCTATCTCACTACCGAAAGCTGTGAAGCTACTGGTAAACTCCTGTATCGTTGCCAGGTTAAGCTCCCAAATATCGAAATTGTTCATTTACTTAATTATTACTTCGATATGTGGTTTAGCACACGTTTAGGCGTACAGTATCAATCGTTTTTAAATAATCTGGTTGAAGGCAAGGTGGAGAAGTTCAGTGAACAATTAAACACTTATCTCACTGAAGCCTTAAGTGTCAGAGACACAGGCTATACCGCCGAGAAGTTTTATCATGGTTTGGTGCTCGGTTTAATCGCGTCATTAAGAGAGACTCATCTCATCCATTCAAATCGTGAATCAGGCGAGGGATATCCTGATGTGCTGATTTATCCATTGGCAGATAATCAAAAGCATGATTTGGGAATTGTAATGGAATTTAAGCATGGGAAGGAAGACGATAGCGAAAATCAGGAACTCCTGGCAGAGAAAGCCCTAAGCCAGATTGATACGAAAAATTATGTGGCAGAACTTAAAGCGCAATCGCAGGTCAAGCGTATTTTAAAACTAGGACTGGCGTTTAACCACAAGCGGGTGGTTGTGAAGCATGCTTTAACGGAACGCGGCCTTGCCGGAGCATCTCTACTACTCATGCTTGCTACCGTGCAACTTCGCCAATTCTAATTCAGAATGTCTGATTTGAATTTGGTTGTTTATTGTAATAAAAATAATCACTCATTATAAATAATTTGTATTGTTATAAACCTGTCCATATTTACCATTAAAGTCACTGCAGCTGTTGACGCTAAGAGGCGTAGGTGAACTTGATGGACTACCTGGACTAGACATGGAGTTATCGAAGCTTCCATCTGGACTATAGATGGGTTGGTTGGGGGCTGCATCGCAACTCACGGGAAATTGAGAAAGGGTAACATAATAGCTATCCTCATATTTGGTATCATCAGGGCGTTTCCAGTCCTTAAATCCTCCGACTAAATAAAGACCTGTATTACTGTCGCTATTGACTCCGTTACATCCTGAGGAAATGCAGCCTCGAGAGAACGCGCTGACATAGGTAACCCAGGTTTCTTTGGGGTATTTCCCATACCAGCCAGGATCATATTGATCACGCGCAACATTGATATAAAAAGTTAAATCTCCACCATTAAAGTTTACATTCTTAACAGTGAAGGTGATTAAACAGCCCGAGAGATATTTGCCATGCGCATCCCCATAGTTGTAATTACCAATCATTTGTATGGTTTGCGTGCTTTTGCCTGGATTGATGACATCCCCCGTGCTTGCTCCTGAAAAGGCATTGCATTTAGGAGGATAATTTCCCAAGGCATCGGTAATACTGGTAATCTCCACCTGAAAGGGGCTTTGATTGATAAACTGAAGGTGCCCTGCTCGGACATCATGGCTGTCGGTAAAAGAAGAGGTGTTGTAATACTTGGTGTCATCTTTGGCAAAAGTTAGGTTTACTCCAAGCAGTAACATCCAGCTTAGGTTAATGCTGGTAGTCGAAATAAATGCTTTCATTTTTCATTTTCCTTAGGTGTAAGTTGATTTTTTGTTTTTAGTGGTGTACTTGATTGGCTTGCACTAACGGGTAGAACAAAAAATGCGTCATGTTGATAGTAGTCATCAAAGCCCAGGCTAATTCCAGCACTATTAAAATTAAGGATCCACCAGTCCCCTGCCTCTAGTTCCGTACTGGTCCAATAACTGTCTTGCTGTAGGTTCAAAAAACCAACGGCATTGAGATAGTTTGCAATCGTTCCGCAAGGTTGATTCTTTTGAGCCCCACAAATATTTGTCTGATTCCAATTGTAAAAAAGACCTGTTGATAAAATGTTTGAATAGCAGGAGCTTCCATTCCAGAGGTCTTGGCAACCAAGCTCCTCCATACTGGGTAACCGCCAGTTGCTAAGCCCACAGACTTTATTGGTGTTGGCTTTAGCAGGGTCTTGTTGTGCCTCGGTCATCAATTGTTTGGCTAGACTCCCTGATCTTGCCCATAGTAAATTAGTTTCAGTATCTAACATACAATTTTCGGGATCGATGGGGTATGGAATAAATCGCCCACCACACGAAAGTATATCATCAACAATGCGCAACTCTTGTCCTCTAGGGCAGGTACTGTAATCCAAAGTAGACGCTTTTCCATGACAAATGACCGAGATCTGGTTTTGACCAACATTATAATCGGTTATCATACAACCATCTGGCACAGCTGGAGGTTCGGGAGCGCCTTTGTTTACGATACACGTTTGGGAGCCATCTTCATTGAAACGAATTCCATAGTTGGGATCACAATCCCCTTGAAATTTTTCATATTGCTCCAGAGTCATGACTATCTCATCTAAAGCATAGGCTGCTGATGAGGAAGGATTATATGTCGGGCACACGATATAGGCTTTACCACCTTGATAGCTGACCAGGGTGCATGCCCCGGTGATATTTGGAGCGCCTGCTTCAATCTGGCATTGCAACTTGCCTGTATCATCGGCAAACACGCTGGAGCCTGGCGTACATATCGTTGCATAACTCCAGCTGTCATTAAAGGTTTTTGCATCACCACAAGTCGCTGAAATCGTTTGAGGATAAGCATTACCCAAGTTGCCAAAGGCAGCATTGTAAATTATACACTGTTGCGTATAGGTGCCAGGCGCAGGGGTGTGTCCTGTACTGACTACACCTGTTTTATCCACCACAAAAGTCTGATCATTCGACGGTTTTGGCCAAATGGGATTCACTGAGAGATCTGTACTTACCCATGAACCCGATGGTTGACCACTACTTAAACTTTGACAATAAAACACGGGTTCTGGGAACGGGGCATTATTGGCATTATCCTGAGAGGTCCCCAGTGCCTTATGTAAATTGCCTAAATAGGATAGGTCACACAAAGCTTCAACGCTTGAATCAAGATAATGTGATTTTTCCCATGATCTGGCATCTGGGGAAGTGTTTGATTTTAACGAGCTGGTCTTTTTATCCCAGAAGGCGCAGTGCACACTTTGCATATCTGGAGTAGTCGTTGTTTCATAGATATAGGCACCACATACCCCTGACCATTGAGGAATACTGACTTTACCATCGCTGTTATAAACGTAGACTTGATGATTATGCTCGATAGGAGATGCGGCAGAAAGAACGGTTTTTATCCATTGAGTGTTTTCAGTGGCAGAACCTGAGCTTGGATGGCAATAGAACTCAAGGTGATCACTGTCTTTGGCGATCCCAAGACTGGAAAGCGCACAATGAGATTGGATATCTGGCGTGATTTGCCCACGTTGCAGCAAGTAATCCGCCAAAGCTGACGCTAAGGGTTTGCCATCTTTATCTGCACAATACAGGAAACCTTTGGGCAAAACGTCTTTGTATGATTTTCCGTTACTGAGGTTGTATTGGCTACAAAACAAGCTGCCGTCAGGTTTTAAATAATCAAGGTAATAAGTAACATTGTTGCAGCGCGTAACAAGGCGATCTTTGTACACAATTGGTTGGGAGCAATAATCTCTCCAGTTACCCTTAGGTAAATTATCTTTCATCGAATCAGGCCATAAGTCACTTGGCGAGGGCGACCATAAGTAGCCAGCTTTATTGATGCTAAAAGCACTTGAGCTTAGCGTGTTTCCACTATTGCCATTGTTTACGGTAACTTCTGAGGCATTGCGATACATGCCATTAAAATCAATGCCATAGTTATGAATAACATCTAATCGATATAAGGGCCAGGTTTGGACAATATCATCGTTGCCCTTCATTGCTGTGGCACCGATGAATTGACCATCATTACTGATGACAACCGTTTTGGGATCAATAGAAGAGGCAGGTGAAAACTTTAAGCCATTATCAAGGATGCTTTGGTAGTCAAAGCTATTGACACTACAGGCGAGCATCGCTGTTGTAGGGTTAAAATTGATGAAAATATCATGCAAGGAGACATTGCTAAAATTGGTGGATACACAAGAAGCAGGATAAATCGTATATTTCTGAAAAGCAGGTAGGCTTGCGCTTGGATTGACTGAACATTGCAACTCTAGTGGAGAGGTAACGCTGGAGTATGCTGAGGCATTGCACACGTAGGAATTATCGGGTTGTTTTGTGCAGCCACTTCCTGTTTGAGGGTTAAAAACCTCGGGTATTTTGCAAAACTGTGACCAATTACCGCGTGGTAAATCCGTATTAATGGGACTGACATCTTGAAGATAACCATTAAATAAATTGTCATTAACGACAAAATTATCGGTAACAATTGCATCCCAGTAGGTTTTATTATTTTCAGAGGGCACTGCTGTGTTTGCCTCAAAACGACTGACAATAGCGTAGACATATTGGGTGTTGCCACTTCCATCCTGGCGGGTAAATTGAGGGGCGATATTGGCAAAATTACTGCCAAATTCTCCATCGGCTGAACTTGGGGGTAAAAGCGAAAAAGCACTGGAGACGACGCTGTATTGCGCCATGACTCCTACGGTTTGATAAGGATAGTCGCTACTGGGAAATTGGCTTTTACAGTCAAAGAGCTGTCCATTAGCTTCGTAAAAATTCCCTGTAAGTGCACAAACAAAAGCAGGATCGGCATTTTGTGTTAAAGCGGCTAAATTACGACTTTTTACGAGTTTAATATAATTTTCAATATCTGTTTGGCTGAGCTGATGTTTCATTGTGAAAGGAACATAAATCATCGGTACAGTATCGCTATTGGTGAAGGCTTGAATCCGCTGCGTTGTTCCAGGAATAGTATTAAATGAAATTTTTCCCACTGAGGCAGAGGTCGCGGGGATGCCACCAACATAACTATTGACCTGAAAACTAGTTAATCCCTGAGTAAAAGTATTATTTAGTGTTTGCAGTGCATTCGTAAAATCCTCTGAAAGACTGGAAATATCAATGCCATACGCCTTAAGCAAATCGGGTTTAAAGTAGTAGGCATATACAATCGCCTGTGATGCACTGGATAAAATGGTCACAGCTTGCGCGTAGAGCTGATAAAATTGCAATGACGTATTGCCAAGATCAATCATCTGTGTTGTTTCACCCAGATTTAACAGTGCATACCCAGGTTGCGATTTATTTAAGTATAAGCCTCCTGTGCTATTGATAATGGCCTGCACCTGTTGGGCGTATTTACTAAGCCACTGATTGATCAAATCGCCTAAATCCTGAATGTTAATATTCGTCTTATCCCCAGTGCTTAGAACACCAAGGTAGTCTAGTGTTTTAGTCAGTGCATCTGCGGTCTGCTTTCCCTCTGTAGTTATGGAAAGCACATTGAAAACTTCCTGAGTGAATAAAGACATTTGCTGATTCGTCCACGGAATTCCCTGGCGTGTATTTCCGTTAAGGTCCTTATATGTGTAGGGAACAAAGGCGGAAAAACTGCCATCAGATTGAAAAATAGCCGAAGTAAACTTATTTCTTGTGTCATCGGGATATTGATTGTTATCCATACCAAGCACCACTTGAGCGCGAGTGCCACCACTTAGGCTAAATAAAAGCTGACCATTTTCAAACTTCACCCCCGTGACGCTAATTGCCCCATTTGCAATTTGTGCTTCATCCAAAGGATAAAGCTGAAAGTAGACGCTACTAAAAGACCACACTGTGGTATTGCCTTGTTTGATGATCGCATCTCCATCGTAGATCACAAAACTAAATGGTTTACTGCCTCCAACATTCCAGCCTGAAGCAGGCATAGCTTCACCATTGTTAATCACCAGATATGCGCCATCCTGTGGATTACTCCCTGGTGTTTCGTCTTCTTCAATACTAGGAAAAATAATAAGGTATGGGGCTATGGGCGGGAAGATCCAGCTTGAAATAGTCTCGGTAAAAAACTGACTTTGTGGATTGTCGGCAAAAGCCAAAATACCATTTGTGGTGGAATTAATCTCGGTATAAAGCGTATTAGCTGCTTCATCTAATTTAAACCCAAGGGTTCCTGCAATACTTTTAATAATATCTTCAATCAAGGCATCAGTGGCAGCGAAATCCTCAGTCATCACCTGCATTGTCGTTTGCTGCATGGTTTCAATATCATTAATACCTTGAAGAATCTGCTCTAACATTTCCATTTGCGGGTCAGGCTGTGGCCAGATCAGACTCCAGAGTTTACCTGCGCCAAAATTAGCCAAGGCGGCAAGGGGGTCAAACGCATCGAGGATAGTTGAGGCTTCATTTTTTACAAATCGATCCGCGAGCCCCTTTCCTGCCAAACAGGCAAAACTGTCTTTGGAATCTCCTGCTTCATCCCAGACATTACAATCCTGGGCATGGGTTATTTGCATGCTTAAGCTCAATAAAGATAAGCAAAAGAGTGATCTAATTGTCTTTTTCATAGTAGGGCTCCTTACACGATCAATGCTATTTAGTTTCGTCTCCTGACGTGCTAACAGATATAAGCCATAAAATTAAAATATGCTACTGTGATCATCGGAAAATTTAGCTTTCTGTCCGAACTCCAGTTATTTATTCTCAACAACCTTAAAAGTTGAACTGTTGCTTATTGCAGCTTAATGATAAAATGCCAATAGATTCAGTCATGCGAGGTGAAAAGATGAGATTTTTAGATATTCGCACCGATTTTGCGTTCAAAAAAGTGTTCGGCAGCGAAGGCAGTAAACCGCGTCTTATTTCATTTTTAAATTCGGTGATTCAATTTGAGGGTGATGCTAAGATAACCGATTTAACGATCGTTGATCCTTATAACATCCCACTGCTAAAGGGAATGAAGGACAGCTTTGTAGATGTCAAAGCCGTACTTGATAATGGCTGCAAAGTAATCATTGAAATGCAGGTTTTGTCACATGCGGGGCTGGAAAAAAGGATTCTCTATAACGCAGCAAAGAATTACTCGACACAGCTTTTGGAAGGGGAAAAGTATCATTTGTTAAATCCCATTATTGCGCTGACCATCGTTGATTTTATGATGTTCGAAGACAATACCAGACTCATTTCAAACTTTAAGCTTCTGGAAAAGGAAGAGTTTATCACCTACAACGATGATCTTGAGCTTATTTTTATTGAATTGCCAAAATTTACTAAAACATTGGAAGAGCTAAAAAACATCCAGGATCAATGGCTCTATTTTATTAAAAATGCAGGGAGTCTTGCGCATATTCCGCACAACCTGAGCACCGAGGTTATCTCGGCATTTGATATCAGCAATACCGCAGCTATGACTGAGGAAGAACTTGAAGTTCAGTACAAGAAAAAAGAGTTTATTATCGTGCAAAAGGAAATTGCCGAGGAGAGGGAAAAGGCTGAAAAAAAGGCAAGTCAGGCAGAGGAAAAAGCGAGAAAAGCAGAGGCTAAAGCAATAGAAGCAGAAAAAAAAGCAAGAAAAGCGGAGGAGAAAGCAAGAAAAGCGGAGGAGAAAGCAAGAAAAGAGCGTAAAGAAGGGGTAAAAGAAGGAAAGGCACAAGTACAAATTGACATTGCCAAACAACTTAAAGCAGCGGGTATGGGTAATGCGGAGATTTCTGCCATGACTGGTTTGTCGGTTGAAGCGGTGAGCCAATTAAACCAAGACTGAGTTTTTACTCTAGCCCAAAACGCTCAACATTGAATGCTTCAGGTCGAGCTTAGACCACCCCATCAATCAAAATTCTTCGCAAATGGTTTGATCATTGCCCAAAACAAGTCCTCTTTGTTGGGCAATTTTGCTAAGCTTCATCATTTTAGCGTGATAAGAATCATTGTCGTTGCGTTTTCTAAATGTTGCTGGCTTTTCAGTGTAAGGGTTGAACATAAAAAATTGATGCGTACCCCGGCTGATATTGCATGTACGAATATGAGCAACCTTAGTTGCTTCCTTCCAATCTGTACTTTGT
Source organism: Caedibacter taeniospiralis (assembly GCF_002803295.2). Classification (GTDB taxonomy): domain Bacteria; phylum Pseudomonadota; class Gammaproteobacteria; order Francisellales; family Francisellaceae; genus Caedibacter; species Caedibacter taeniospiralis. The sequence goes on from NZ_PGGB02000007.1 coordinate 58,967, forward strand.
ATATCTAAGATACATTCTGCAAAGACGCTGCCACTTAAGGTCAATGCCAGCAAGATTGAAAGTAAGTTGTTTTTAATATTCATTTTGTTGTCTCCACTGGTGCTGTTTTTTTGACCATCTCATTATATGGTTTAAAAGATAATCTAATTAAGAGGAATATTTGACCTTTGAAGGAAATTTTTCCCCTGGTTGATGGATCGATTAAGCAGGTTGTAATAAACTACCCCATCCCTGGGCATTGATTATTAGCTTTGTGATTCAAAGCAGTAGACAGGTCTTGCGTAGGTAGCGCCACAAGAGGAGTTGAAGCTGCCACCGTCACCGTAAATGTAAGCAGTCCAGTTGCCATTAGTGAAGGCTTGTCGTCCCCAGTTTGCCTTTGCTCCCGCACCACTACTTGGTGTGGTGTTAGAAAGTGATGTCCAGTTGTTACAAGAGGCAAAGTTATCAAGACCGGTAAAGGTACCATCTACATTTGTAGCCGCTTTAACCCCCGCACCAGGAGAACCTGAGCGTGGATCATTGATTGCATTCACGAGATTGCCACTTAACAAAGTTCCAGTGGGAGCAATCGGCAAGTTGTAATTCCAGTTTGCGGTGTAGGATAGTAGATTATTGTAACCGATATTATCCCTGGCATTCATTCCAGAATCACTTAACCAGGCTTTAAATATGCCACCGTCGTTTGGATTATTTTGATCGTTGGCACAAATACTATTGGCTTTTGCCACAGGAGTCGTCCCCGTAGCCGCAGTTGCGCCTTTGTTTAACATCCAGGCATTGTTATCCCCACTGACAACGCTATAAGACGTAAACACACGACACACTCAACTATACGCGCAACCGACAGCAGCTTTGAAGCTCGCGTTATTATTGCTTAAACTTGACACGTCTGCAGAGCTCGTAAAGGTATAGTTTCCATCGACGTTAGCAACATCCAGGTCAAAGCTACAGCTTGAGTGTGCCGCGATTGTGGTGCCGCAGGTGTCATTACTGACGGTCAAATCACTACTTTGTCCTGAAGTATTAAGCGTCAGTCCCGTGACGTCAGTATCCCCTTTATTCTCCAAGGTAATGCTGTTGACAACCGCATCGGGGTTTAAAGCGGTGGTACGCTTGGGTAAATTCAAGGGGCTACTTGTTGTATTCAAACCAGAGCCTGTGCTTGCAGCTGAATAGGCAAGATAGCCTAAAGAAGAGTCGACACTAAAGTCTACAGGTAAACTATCGGCAGAAAGGTTCTTGTGTGCTCTTAAAGTTAGCGCATAGCTTGCTCGCATGCTTGTTTCATTAGTTTGAATCCCAATAGTACAGCTTGCATTAGCGGCTACCGAAGTCCCTGTGAGACAACTTACGCCTGAGCTCGGTGCAACAATGGTCACGTTTGCCGTATCGCAGGTATCCAGTCCATTTGCCACACAGCTGATCACATAATCAGAGGAGGTAGTTGAAGGCTCCCATGCGGTTTGGGTGTTGGTGTTGGTAATACTCACATCGGTAACCTGATTGCCTGTCGCAGGACGTCTGATGCTACCAGCATCACCGATAGCGCCAGGCGTCACTGTCACCCCCGCGACATTAACCTGCATTTGTGTGTTGCCATCACAGTTGGCACAGTTTTCAGCATCCCCAAATGCCGCATAATGATAAGCGCCATCGGTAACTGAATTATCAGCAGAAACCTCAAAGCTGCAACTGCTCCCTGAGGCAAGCGTTGTTGGTGAGCTTTGACTACCACAATTGTTGTTAGCTGTAGTTAGTTCAGCAGGTTCAGTAAGATAGAAGTTAGTAATATCGGTGTTTCCTGAGTTATTTACCGTGACCGTTTGTACTATAGGATTCGAGCCCTTACCAATATTGGCGATTTGCGGCGCAAAGCTCACAAAGCCCATATTATCGATTACATCAAAAATGACAGATTGGGCAGAAGCGAGGTTGGTTGCCTGGCGGATATTTAAAGCGTAACTGCCGACATTAGCAGAAGATTCTACCTGTAATCCTAAGGCGCATGTACCACCCGCGGAAACAACCCCACCTGCTAAGCAATAAGCTTGTGACAATCCCGTACCAACCATGGAGATTCCTGTGGTATCAGTACCTGTCAGTTGATAATCCTCGACATTGGTAGATGGGTGCCAGTCGAAGCCTGAGTTATTGGTAATCAATACTTCGGTAATACTATTCCCACTCATAGGCACGGAAATGGCAGCTACTGGCGCAATTGAAAGATTGACACCTGTCACAATGACGGGGATGGTATGAGAGACGGCTTGTGCACCCGAGGTTCCATCAGCACTGATGATGAAATTGCCAGCACCCATGCCATCAGGCGCATTCACGCTAAAGCTGCAACTGGCATCTGGGACTAAGGTGCTACCCGTACAGCTGTCGTCTGTTTTTGTCAGTGGCGATGGGATATTAACAGCCACGCCACTAATAGGCGTCTGCCCAATATTGTTAAGCGTGATGGCTTGACTGCCACCAATTTGGAGGCTGGTGCTTGCAATTTGGGTACTCCCATCACTAAACTGAAATTTCCCGACAGCACCTTTGACAGAAAAGCTTTTAGTCTGCTGAGTCGTAAGATTTTGCGCAGGGGTAAGCGTTAGTGTGTAGTCACCAGGTGCTGTATTGATATTGGTTTCGATCGCTAAATCACAGCTTGCCCCAGGGACGACAGGAGTACCAGATAAACAGCTACTGCCTAAGCTTGCGCCAAGCACTTCGATATTTTCTGCCGCTAGCGTTTGGTCCTCTGGGCTTATGAGATAATTTTCAGGGAGGTTGGAAGGTACCCAGTTGAATTTACCGGTATTACTAATGCTCACATGGATCACCTCTTGACCTGATTCAGGAACACGTAAGGCATCACTCGTACCAACAGTGCCAATGCTTATTTCGGCAGGAGCTACATTTACACTCGCCTGACTGATAAAGCTATTGCCAGCACTGTCGCTGTAATGAATGCTAAGCGACTTATTGCTTTGAGGTTGGGCGGTGGCATCGACGTGTAATATAATCGTGCAGCTATCGTTGGTCTCACCACTTGCAGCCAATTGATGACCATCGACACATGTGCCACCTAGCTGATGAACGTCACTAGGCAAATCAAGCTGAATGCCTGGGGTTTCAATAGTCAGTACAGTATTGGCAAGATTCGTGAAGGTAAGCGTTTCAAAACCAGCAGGATCAGTTAAAGTGGCACTGCTATCTAGTTTTCCTGGTACGGCTGAAATCTCAATCGCTGGAGAAATTTTATTTCTTAAGTTCGCAGCAGTGACGCTTACTGTCTTAGAAATCGGGTTATTGGTCAGCTCAGCATAATGCGCTAAGATGGCATCACTGATATTACTGCCTCCTGGAAGATCAAAGCTTATGACCGCTGATTGTCCAGGAGATAAGTTTTCAGCACGACCGTCTTTACTGTAAAGAATGCTTCTTGAGCCATCTAAATTGTGTGTAAGCACGGCACTTTTTAGATTTTGCATACTATCGGCCAGCCAATCAGGCACTCTGATGCTCACGTTATTTAAAGCAACAGTGTTTTCCGCTGGGTTTAACAGGGTGATCGTCGTCGTGCTGTCAGGAGCAATTGCAGTGACGTTTGTGACTTCAGCCAATGGTAAGGCAGTGTTTCCAGCACCAACAAATTGGATTTTAACTGGTAGACTGATGGTTTGTGAGTTGGTTTTAACTTGAATATTACCATCCACCTTCGCACCATCGCTGTTACTTTCAACCAAAGCCTTAATCGCGCAACTTGGTTGTGCTGATGATAAAGCCAGTCCTGCTTTACAGTCTGGTAAGCCTGTGGTGTTCTCAATTTGTGTCCACAAAACGCCGCTTGCGGCTGGAAAATCAATGGCACTGATTGTGCTGCCTGTTTCTCCCGCGCCAAGTGCCAATGCGGCGGCTTGACTGCCTGTATTCACGACAGCCTCAAAAACACCTGCTTGATTAGTAACCATTGTTTCAGGCAGGCTGCTGAAAGTACTTAGGTTGATTGGCTCGGAACTGCTTGAGTCTGAGGAGCTGCTGGAGCTACCTCCACAACCTGCGAGTAATCCCAAGAGACTTGCACTAGTTAATAGGGAAATAAGTTTACGTTTTTTCATGGTTTTCTCCTTTTTGGTTTATCTGGGGTGACAATTTAAATTACACTCTTTTATTGATCGTTTTTTGTCACAAGCACATAATACGTACAGATAAACCGTTAAAAAAGTATATATTTTGATCTACAGTGGTAATAATTACCATCATAAGGATTAAGATAGTGCTTAGACAAAAATCTGGAAAACCATTCAATTAAAAATTATGGTATGTGCTGCTGCGCTTGACATCCTTAATACCTAGTCACTACACTCAACGCCAGAGGTTAAAGTATATGACCTCGTCAGTTGTCCGAAACTCAGCTTTGCGTTATGTTTACGCTTGAAGCTGGCAATTATACATTGAAGGTTGTTGTGTTTTGGACGTTCATCGTAACCATATAGAAGGATTTAAATAATGAAAACTAGATCACTAATGATGCTCATTGCTATGAGCTTAAGCACCGCCGCGTTTGCTATAGAGAACCAAACGATCCCAAGAATGCAAGTAGGAATCAGTGTACCTGGAGATGTACTATATTCTTTTACGGTTAAAGGTTATTCCAGGTCATCTCCACCTATGGCAGTAGGTGCTCGACATTCATCTAGCGTTACTGTAGGAGCAGATCAGTTTCCCCTTAAAGCTAGTATTGTTAAAGATAAGATGCACTTAAGCGTTGACGGGACGATTGTTAATGGAGGAAAAGATATGGGCTTTACTTTAAGTGAGGACACACTTGATTATAAGCTGTATCTAAAGTGCAATGCTGACTGGTTAAACTTAAACGCTGCTATGCCTGTGACATGCCCGATCAAGCTTGACGGTGTTGCATCTGCTATTATTCAGGTTTGTCGTATCAATGACAGCACGTGTGATGGACAAATAAAACCTGCGCAACAAGGTATATAAGAACGTACAAACTCAGAGAGAACTTTAAATTTTGTAATCTCAAACCTCCTTTAGGAGAGAGCAAGGAATTCCTTACTGGCTTACACATCTAACCTTCGAATGCACCAAAAGACATAAGTTTCTCGTAACGCCTGGCTAAACGCTCTTCATTTGACAAGGCACTTAGCTCAGCTAATAAGCGCTGCAAAGCTAACTTGATTTCCTTGGCGGCTTCATTGATATTGCGATGCGCGCCACCTAATGGCTCTTTTATTACTTCGTCAATAATATTGTGTTCCTTGAGTCTTTTGGCAGTAATCCCCATAATTTCAGCGGCATCAGCCGCTTTTTCGGCTGTTTTCCACAAAATAGACGCACAGCCTTCAGGTGAAATAGTCGCAAAATAGCTGTACTCCAGCATCACTAGCTTATCGCCAACCCCAATACCCAGAGCCCCTCCAGAGCAGCCTTCACCGATGACCACACAGATAATCGGCACATTTAATTTGGACATTTCCAGCAAATTCCTGGCGATTGCTTCACTTTGCCCACGCTCTTCAGCCTTAATCCCAGGATACGCTCCTGGGGTATCAATAAATGTGATCACTGGCACATTAAACTTCTCCGCCAGCTTCATGAGTCGAAGTGCCTTACGATACCCTTCAGGGTGCATCATGCCAAAGTTATGCCTCAACTTATCTTTGGTTTTTCGCCCCTTCTCCTGCCCAATAACCATAACAGGCTGCTCACCAAGCTTAGCCAAACCACCGATCACCGCTTTATCATCAGCAAAGGCACGGTCCCCATGCAAAGCTTGAAAGTCGGTAAATATCTTTTTTAACAAATCCAAAAAATAGGGTCGCTCAGGATGGCGAGCCAGCTGAATAATCTGCCAATCAGTTAATGAACTATAGATTTTCTTCATTAAATCAGCAGTCTTTAGCTGCAACTTTTGGATTTCATGCTGGACTTCTTCACTATGTGCATTTGACTTAGCCAGTGCTTCTATCTTTGCTTCTAACTCAGCAATGGGTTTTTCAAATTCAAGAAATTGCATATACTTTCCTATCCTAGTCAATTTGACGCTTACAATACGTTTCTTTAATCAAGAATGCAAACATAATACTAATGATAAAGCCAATTAGCAAAATGCCCATACCAAAATCAAGCCCAGGTGCAGCCATGTCCTCCAAACCTTTTGACTGATTAAACCAGCTGGTAAGCATACCAAACAGAGGCATAGCAATAACACCACCCCACAACAGTGAGTTCATCGATACAATGCTCGTTGCAACGGCATTGTTTTTCATCGGATTAGTCTCGCCGACAAATGGGTAAGCTATGGCTTGCGCGCTTGTAACAAAACCAAGCAGGAAGAAGAGGACTGATAATTGAGTAACACTCACCGTGCAAAACATAATCGCAGAGATAATGACCACCGAGCCAATCCCACCCAAAATCAACGGTTGTTTACGCCGACACATTCGTTCTGTGAACCAGCCCCAAAATGGATAAGCAAAAATCATCCCTAAGAAAATGTACCCTGTGATAGAGCGAGCTTCAAGTATACTTACGCCATGCGTTTTTATTAAATACGCATTTGACCACATTCCTCCTAACATCCATGTACCAATATTGATTAAGCCAACGTAAATCCCCGCACACCAGTTTTGCGGTTTGGTTAATACCAGTTTTAATGTCTGTATAACCGATTCAGCTTTTAATGCCTCTGTTTGCACTTGACGAAACGCTATTAACTCTTTTGGGGTATCCTGTACCAAAAGAAAAATAAGCACCGCAAGGCAAGCACCAAACAAGGCAATTACGTCCAAAGCATACTTTAAGCCTAAAAGATCAAGCAAGTAGCCAACGGGCGCCTGAGCCACATACCCCCCCAACATTCCGATCGCAATAATAATGCCAATCACGAAACCCAAGCGATAAGAGGGAAACCAGTTTGTGGCAATGCGCACACAACCAATCAAGCTAAAGCTGGCACCAACGCCCATTAATAAGCGCGACGCGCCCATCACATAAATATTTGCTGTTAAGGTCATGACGAAAATACTTAGCGCACACACCAGTAATGCAATAGAGATGGCTAGCCGCGGTGAGAAACGATCTAAAATATAAGCAGCAGGAGTTAAACAGGCAATATTCGTGTAAAAATATAGGCTTGCAATAAAGCTCACACCAACGTGTGTCAAATCAGGATATGCTACTAAAATTGCTGGTGTTAACGTATTAAAGGCATTGCCTAAACCAAATTCAAAGAAAAAGAAGAAGGAAATTAAAATCACCACTGCCCAGGATTTTGCCAAGGACATTTGCGCGAGTTTCGTTTGATAAGATTCGGGGGTCATAGGCAGATCCAAATAGTCAGCTTTGTTCTTTTGAGGATGGTAAATATAACAAAAAAATAATTTTTTTACAGTTTCATTTTACGGCAGTGACTATATTTCCGCACATTACCTAAGTGTGAGTTGTCAGTGTGACGGACACTGATTACTCACACCGACACACTTGGGCAAATTATTTGCACAAGCCCATTTTACTCACATCCTCCTACCGTAATTTCATCGATTTTTAAACTGGCTTGCCCCACACCTACAGGGACAGATTGTCCCTCCTTGCCACACACGCCAACGCCTTTATCCAAGGCAAAGTCGCTGCCGATCATTGAAATTTTTTGCATGATCTCAGGACCATGACCAATCAAAGAGGCACCCTTAACGGGATGCACAATTTTACCGTTTTTAATTAAATAAGCCTGATCCATGACAAATACAAATTGCCCTGAGGTGATATCAACCTGCCCCCCATTGAAGTGGGTTGCATAAATGCCATGATCAATGCTCCTGATCATGTCTTCAAGCGCATCCTCACCTCCTAACATATACGTGTTTGTCATTCTTGGCAGAGGCAGGTGCGCATAGGATTGTCTTCTGCCATTGCCTGTGGGAGTAACTCCAAATGCTTTAGCTGAAATTCGATCATGAATATAGCCTTTTAAAATGCCCTTTTCGATCAACACTGTTTTTTGTGTTGGCGTGCCTTCATCATCAAAATTAAGTGAACCACGACGATTGGCAATACAGCCTTCATCCATCACTGTACACTTTTCTGAAGCCACTTTTTGCCCAATTTTTCCCGAAAAATGTGAACTTTGTTTGCGGTTAAAATCTCCTTCCAAGCCGTGTCCTACCGCTTCATGCAGTAAAACTGCGGGCCAGCCAGAACCAAGTACCACTGGCATTTTTCCGCTAGGCGCGGGCTTCGCGATTAAATTTGTTTTTGCCCCTTGATAGGCTTCATCGACATAACTTCGCCATAAATCCTGCTCGGTAAAATAGTGATAATCATAACGTCCTCCACCACCCGCGGAAAAGCTCTCACGCTTACCCTCTTCACACATGATAAGACTCACATTCATTCTCACTAATGGGCGCACATCCATCACACAAAGCCCATCGGTATTTAAGATCAAAATCATCTCAATATTTGAGGCAAGCGCCACGCTGACTTGCTCTATCTTTGAGTCCAACGATTTTGCGTAATGGTTGACTTGATGCAACAGTGCAATTTTATCTTCTGCAGGCATACTGCTTAGCGGGGAGTTTGACAGGTAGTGTCTGATGGTATTGGGCGTTATCAGCCTTTCAATCTTATGCGAGTTGTTACTGTTTTTAAGTAAAAACAAAGAAGTTTTAATCAATTTCTCAATCGTCTCTATCTGCAAGTCATCGGCATAGGCAACACCAGTTTCGCCATCAAATACCGCTCTGACCCCAATGCCTTGCTCAATTCCAAAACTGCCATGCTTGACAACGTTGTCCTCCAAAGCCCAACTCTCTGCCATGATTTTTTGCAAATACAAATCACCAAAATCAATGTGCTTTTGTGTAAATGTATTTAGCTGCGCTTTTAATTTTTCCAGACTCAGATTAAATGGCTGTAACAAATGTTCACTAATAATACGGTAATATTGATCTTGCATCTTATTCTCTAGGTTATTCAAAAATACTCACATCCCCACTGCCAACGCGAAGCACGGTTGCGGGAGTTTCTGTCATATCGACAACGGTTGTTGGTTCATAGCCGCAATAGTCAGATTCCAAAATATAGTCAATCATCTGAGCACAAGGCTCATTGGCAAAGTCCTCACTATATACCAGCGCCGTGACCTCACCTGGCAAAATAAAGGTGGTACTTAACAATGGTTCGCCCAGCGCCTCACTAATCATGAGAGGCACAGGATGCTCTGGCACACGGATGCCGATGGTTTTTTTGCTTTTGTTAAGCATGAGTCCTGGCACTTTGCTGGTTGCAGATAAAATAAAGGTATAGCCCCCTGGGGTGGCTCGCTTTAACAAGCGATATGCCGTGTTATCCACCCTGGCATAATGGGCAATCTCTGATAAGTCACGACAGATCAGGGTAAAGTTATGCTTATCGTCCAGATCACGAATTTTCTTGATTTGCTGCAAGGGTTTTTTTAAACCCATTTTGCATCCCAAGGCATAACCTGAGTCTGTCGGATAGGCAATGACCTTACCCTCTTTTAATGCCTGGACGATTTCAGTTAATAGCGCCTTATTTGATGAGTATGGATTTATTTCAATATATTGGCTCATGGCGCATTCTTACTTTATACTGTTGCGAAAATTTGTGCCAAGTGTACCACCAACCCTCCCTGGAGAGAACATGAAGAAACTGCTTTTTGACTTTTTCCCAATTATCATCTTTTTTGTGATCTATAAAATGTATGACATCTATATGGCGACGGTTGCTTTGATTATCGCCACAGCGATTCAGTTGACCTACGAGGTAATCCGCTACAAAAAAGTTTCAATGATGCACGTCATTACGTTTGTACTTGTGCTTATCTTAGGTGGTGCAACAGTGTATTTCCATGATGAAGCACTAATTAAATGGAAGGTTACCATTGTAAATTGGCTATTTGGGGTGATTTTTCTCTTCTCTACGTATCTTATGCAAAAACCGATTATTCAACGCTTAATGGAAGAAAATATCGAGCTTCCCCAAAAAATCTGGAAACGTTTAAATAATATCTGGGGCGTGTTTTTTCTGATCTTAGGAGCGATCAATCTTTTTGTGGCTTACACCTTCTCAACGGATATCTGGGTAGACTTCAAACTCTTTGGCATGCTTGGACTCACCCTGGTGTTTGTAATTGCCCAAGGTGTTTTTCTCTCTAAGCATATTGAGCATAAAAAATAATGTCCTGATTAACATCGACTCGGGGGAGGCGACTCGGCTAAAGACGCAGGGATAATTGTGTGCGTATTTTTATTGCCACAGCAGGCTTTTCCTATGCTAAACTTGGACGCAAAAAATTGCATTAAAGAGATCCTTATGTCTATACAAAAAAACATCCAAATCATCCAAGTACCACATGGTCAGCGCATCTGCTGCCCTATTCCAGAACAAGCCTCGTGGAATCAGCATCCACGTGTGTATATAGACCTAAACGACAACGATGAAGGGGTATGCCCTTACTGCAGCACACGCTTTGTTAGCAGAAAAAATTTCCCAGGATCACATGAATAAATACTTGATTATTGCACCAAGCTGGGTAGGTGATATGGTGATGTCACAGTCTCTTTATCGCTACCTTAAACAGCTTGATCCTGAGTGTGTTATCGATATTGCCGCACCAAAGCACTGCTGTGAGCTTACGCAATTTATGCCTGAGATTAACCAGACCTTCCCACTTGAGTTTAAGCACGGCGAATTTGGATTTCATGTTCGTAAACAAAAGGCGTGTGATTTTCGTCATCAAGGATATACCACGGCTATTGTCTTGCCCAATTCATGGAAATCTGCACTTATTCCTTTTTTTGCCAAAATTAAAAAACGTACAGGCTGGCAGGGTGAGGCACGATTTTTTTTGTTAAATGATCGCAGACGCTTAAATAAAAGCAAATATCCTTTAATGATTGAGCGCTTTTGCGCATTGGCAATTGCCAAAACAGAAGACTTATCCCATGAGCTCCCTTTTCCTAAATTTGAATTAGAGGCTTCAAAAATTGATATAACTTTAGCTAAATATCGTCTCATAAATAACAATAAGATTGTTGCTCTTTGCCCAGGTGCTGAGTTTGGTCCTGCGAAAAAATGGTCAACTGCTCATTACACAGAGCTCGCTCAATATTTACTAGATAGAAATTATCAAGTGATCTTATTGGGAGGCGCCAAAGATCAACAGACCACATCCGACATTAGCAAAAGCTGTAACCATCACGCCCATTTATTTAATCTTGCGGGAAAAACATCACTCTCAGAAGTCGTCTATTTGTTAGCAAGCTGTGAGAAAGTCGTCAGTAACGATTCAGGACTCATGCACATTGCCTGTGCGCTTAACATTCCAACACTTGTCATTTACGGTTCAACTTCAGATAAATTCACCCCACCACTTAGTAATAAAGCAAAAAGCATCTATCTTCACAATCTTCCGTGCCGCCCTTGCTTTAAGCGCGAATGCCCCTTAGGGCACATGGATTGCCTGAATAAGCTCACCCCTAAACTGGTTATTGCTGAGCTTGAGAAATTGCCACCAAACTTGCCAGTATCATACTCGCATAGTCAGGATTACTAGGCACCCCTTCAACTTGCGCCATAGCTTCCTGGAAGGATTTTGAGCTTATTGTCAGTGAACAGCGTTGCAATGAAGGTAATGCCATTTTAATGGCAGGATATAGCTTATCGTCGATCTGTGAGATCACTGCCCTTAATTTTGTTAAATCGACGTCCTTCTGATTAAAGCTTTTTGCATCAGCCGACCACTTAGCCAACCAATATTGCTCAATAAACTTTGACATATCCATCTGTATCTGCGTAAAAACCAGCGTTGGGTAGGCTGGCAGCATTTCTTTATCTGCAATAATTTTAACGTTTTGCAACACTTGAAGTTCACGATCTGGAGCATAAATACCACTTTTTTTGATAAACTTATCCGCAGCAACCAACTGCATCACTTGTGCCCTTTGTGCAATCAGATCAAATGCCATGGTTAATTTAGTATTATCACACTCAGTGGCTTGCGCTGTGCTGCTCAATATTACTGCCATGAAACAAACCCTCTTTAATATACCCATCGCAAACCATTTTACAGACTTTCTGACATTGCATTTTGGCTGATTTTGAGTGACTGAATTTTGATAATAGAGCTTGCTATTACCTGCAATCCAGTCATTCAAAATCCTCACAAACTGCTTTCCCATAAATCCCGCAAAATGATTTACGATGGGTATAGATATTTTCTGACGAAACAATACCTCCTCCCATAATCGCGTGTTGCGTAAGGGCGTATTGCATACGCCCTTGTGCTTATTCAAATAACAGCGTGAGGTGACTTTTCCCACATTCGTAATCCCCGCCTTTTGCCACCTTTTTCCCAAATATATCTACATTCCTGGTGCAAAGCCAGCAGAATTTTAGAACCCCGCTTTTAATTTTGTGTATACTGCAAAGCTATGCTGTACCAGGCAGTATATCAAATTTTAATGTGGAGAGATGACCATGGAAAATATTGCAAGTTTTAACATAGATCACTTAAGATTAAAGCGTGGGATATACGTTTCACGCATTGATCGCTTTGATGTGGCAGTTATTACAACATTTGATATCCGCATGAAAGAACCGAATAACGAACCTGTGATTGATATTCCTGCCCTTCACACGTTAGAGCATCTGGGGGCCTCTTTTCTAAGAAACCATACGCAATGGAAAGAGAAAACCAGCTACTTTGGTCCTATGGGATGCCGCACAGGGTTTTATGCCCTGTTTTCAGGCTCTCTTACCAGCACTGACATTATTCCGCTGATAAAAAAATTATTTCATTTTTGTGCTGATTTTCGCGGTAAAGTCCCTGGTTGCTCTGCTGCTGAGTGTGGCAACTGGAGGGATCACAACCTTGACATGGCACAATATGAAGCCAAAAAGTTTATCGGCGAAGTTTTGAACAAGCTGCAAGCTGAGAATCTTAACTATCCTCAATAACTCTAGTGATTAAGTTGGAAACACCCTGAGTGATTACCTTATTTTAACCAGGTTTTTGATTTTTGATGGGCAATCTCACGCACCAGTTTTGGCACTAAATAGCCTGAGGTAATCGCTTTTAACTCATGATGAATTGCTTTGGCTTTTTCTTCATCAACATCAAAATGCTGCACCCCCTTTACTTTGTCTAGTACATGCAAGTAATAAGGCAATACACCTGCTTCAAATAGACGCTCTGACAACGCTTTCAACACTTCAGCATTATCATTAACGCCTTTAAGTAACGTTGCTTGATTTAAAATGCTAAATCCTGCTTCTTTTAACTGCTTAAATGCGCCAATCACATCCGCGGCAATTTCATTGCCATGATTGGCATGCACTACCATAATTTTTTGTAAGTGCGTCTTGTTAAATACTGCTAAGAATTCTTTCGTAACCCTCTTGGGTAATACGATTGGGATTCTCGTATGAATTCGCAACCGCTTAATGTGAGGAATTGATTCTGTTTGTGCTACAAACCAGCTTAAGCGTTCATCATTGTGTAACAAAGGATCTCCCCCCGAAAAAATCACCTCATCAAGCTCTGCATGTTCTCTAATATAGTTAAATACGTGCGACCAGCTTTCTTTGGATTGAGTTTGAGCCTGGTAATCATATTCCCGACGAAAACAATATCGACAATGCACCGCACAGGCAGGATGCAACATCAGTAAAATCCGATTATGGTATTTGCGCAAAGCCCCTTTCACAGGATTAAACTCACGTTCAGAGAGTGGGTCACTCACATAGTTATCTGCTCGATCAAGCTCAAATTTATCCGCTAGCACTTGTTTTAATAAGGGATCATTAATATCCCCTTTTTTCATTCTCAAGGCAAAACTATACGGTATACGCATTGGAAAGTTTTCGATGACAGGGACCCTGTAGCTATTTGGGTTTAATTCTAAAAACCGTGCTAAGGTTTGCCAATCTTTAAAGCCTTGATTTAAGGCAATTTTCCAATCTGCGCTGGCTTTATCCTGTTGCCCCTCTGGTTTTTCGTGTATCATGTTCGGCGTTTTGAAATGAAGTAGCGCTAATATACTAGAGAGGATAGAGATGGCAAGTTTTAGTACAAATGAATTTAAAAATGGCTTGAAATTATTAATCGATGGCAACCCAATGGCAATTGTTGAGAATGAATTTGTCAAACCAGGTAAAGGTCAGGCGTTTAATCGTGTTAAATTGCGTAACTTAAAAAATGGTCGTGTCATTGAGAAAACATTCAAATCAGGGGAATCTGTTGACGGTGCTGATGTACTTGAAGTTGCCGCAAGTTACTCGTACTTTGATGGTGAGTATTACGTGTTTATGCAGGATGAAACCTTTGAACAATATAATATTAACGAGACGGCTTTGGGCGAAAGTAAAAAATGGATTAAAGAACAGGATCCCTGCTCAATCACACTATTTAATGGTGAGCCGATCAGCGTCACCCCGCCTAATTTTGTCCAATTAAAAATTGTTGAAACTGATCCAGGTCTAAAAGGTGACACCGCAGGCTCTGGTGGCAAACCTGCAACTCTAGAAACAGGGGCTGTAGTGAAAGTTCCGTTATTTGTCCAAATCAATGAAGTGATCAAGGTTGATACGCGCACAGGTGAATACGTTTCTCGCGCAAGGGAGTAAGCCCGTGAGTGAAACGACTGAGCCCAAAAGCAATCTCATTTGGCTTGATCTTGAGATGACAGGTCTTGAGATTGAGCGTTGTCATATTATTGAGATTGCTGCCATCATCACCGATCCAAACCTGAATGTACTGGCAGAATCGCCTGCCATTGCAATTCACCAAAGTGATGATGTTTTAGCCAATATGAACTCGTGGTGCATAAAGGCTCATGGTGAATCTGGATTAACTGCGCGCGTGCGTCAAAGTAAGGTGGGTACGAGCGAAGCTGAAAAGCAAATACTTGATTTCATTAAACCCCATGTCAATAAAGGTCAATCGCCCTTGTGCGGCAATTCTATCTGGCAGGATCGCAAGTTTTTAGCCAAATATATGCCGACACTTGAAGGTTACTTTCACTATCGTTTGTTTGATGTCAGCTCATTTAAAATCGCAGCATCATTATGGAAACCCGAACTTCTAGAACAATTTACCAAAAAAAATACTCACCTGGCATTGGATGATATAAAAGAATCAATCGAAGAAATGAAGTTTTATCGAGACCATTTTTTAAACTAAATTGTCGATATTAGATATGATCACTGAGCAAATAATGCCTATTACACTTCAAGTTATTTTGACTTGGCTCTTTTGGTGTTTCAGGGAGGTATAAAAAAAGTGATGACGGTGTTGTTTAATTCCCATAAATATCGTAGTTTTATGACAATTAATTCAAACCTGGCACAGCTCAGGTAAAGGGATAACGAAGTGATTAAGATTCAAGATTTGCTAGATGAACAGTAATGTTATGAAAAGGTGCGCGCATTACGTTGGGCAGATGGAGTGAGCTGTCCACATTGTATGGCGTCATCAGAAGAAATTGTAAAGAGAAGAAAAATTTAAATGCGTGAGAATTACGTTTTAAACAGAAATAAGCAATTAGTTAAAGACTATAAAACTGTCGGTTCCACATTAGTAGCTAGTCTCAAAGTAATTAATAATACAACAAGTATTAAAGTATAACAAATGAAAATAAATAGGGTGCCTCGGGCCTCATGATAGATTTTGTATATCCATACACAAAATCGAATCGGCTATCCTCGGCGGTATAAATTTTGCCCGGGCCGCCCGCCTCAACGGTGCTTGTCCTCACAAATTCGCTACGCTCATTCCGAACAGACAACACGTTTCCGATTCTACTCTACGCCTTGGGTAAAAGCTTTTTCACAGACTTCGCTCTGGCGCCTTCGGCACGTCGCTTGCTGATCAACAGCGCAAGGCTACCCGGGTCTACTCGCCCTCGCGTTCCGCTATCCATGGCTCGCAGCGATTGAAGAAGTAATAATATTCAACGAACATAAAACTTGCAAATTGATATATCTATCACAAAACGATTGAACTCTGAGAAGGAATTGCTGAAATCAGCGAGTTGGTTTTACTTAAAGGTGATAATGTATGCGATGAAGTGTACGTTGTTGCCGGACACAAAAGGTCAGCCAGCTCAGGTTAAAAAAGGTCGCAAAGGCAGGAGAAACCGATTGAAAGGAGCAAGAGGTCGAGGCACTTTGGAGAAAGAAAAGCCTCCTATATTTGGGATGATTCAACGTGGAGGAGAAGTGGTTATTCAGATGCCTCCTGATGTCAAACAAAAGACGATTAAACCGCATATTGAAGCGTGCATACAGCCTGGTAGCAAGGTATATACAGACGAGTATGCAATCTATTCCAATTTAACGAGTTATTGTCAAATTTAGTGTATGGCTTAAGCGGCATTTTGTTTATCCTGTTTTATTTTGTCTACTTCATGCTCAGAGATCCCATCAATAAATTTAACCATATTAATCACCTCAGCCAGTCGCTGATGGCCTCTTAATCTCGACCAGGTTTTCTCAGCCTGTCTAGCAAGTTTAAAGAAAGCGCAAAGTAGCTTTGGGTAATCAGGCATCATTTTGCTGGAACGGTACTCTGCGACAGAACTTACCTGTTTATTGAGTAATTTTGGTTAATTCGGTTTTCAAAGTCTTGTTTTGATTCAAACATAGTCTTGAAGGGTGTGTTGAAAGGCTCTTTTGTTTCCGTAAAATATCCCTCTACAATATTATTTGACCAATTTTTGTCTTTCGATTTCATATTCATTATTTCGTACGCCTTTTTAGACGAAATTTCATTAATTTGGTTTAAAGTAAAATGGTTATACCTCCCCTTTTCATCATGTGTTTTGAAATACTTTGAAAGTTCATGTGTTGATATTTCATATACTCCTTTATTAGGTTCAAAGTATAACGATTTTTCGCTGTTAATTACATTAACTGCTATTATATGACCTGTTTCTTTTTTATCGTGTCGCATCTCTATATTATAAAGCCCTGGAGGAGAATTGATAATTAAATTTGCTAAGGTCTCCATGGTATTTGATTTGAATAAAGTTTTACTTTCTAAAAACTGTTCAGCATAAATTTTATCTTCATCTTCTTTTATTAGACTAACTTTAGTTTGTATCAGATCAGCAATAGTTGAACTTACATAAGCATCTTTTGTTTTTTTTACGAGCTGGTTGTGTGAAAAGTTAACGACAGCTCCAAAGCACCTCCCACCTACAGGAGCACCTAAAAATGCTTTTCCACGGTTATTAAATGTTATCAGTTTTTTTTGGGGCATTATTTTATTCCTTATTTGTTTGTGATGTCATGTTAGCGAATTCAGTGTAAATAAGATATGTTTGAAGATCAAGACCATTGAATTAAAGTCATCAAAATGACTGGGCTCTTCTGCGTTTCTTGTTGGTATGGAATTCAGTAGCCATAAGGGTTAGAATGAGTGTAGTAAAGCAAAACAGCCCTGCAACCTAGTAAAGATAAGCGACCAATCAGCAAGTTCTTTTCCGTTTTTTCTTACTCGACCAAATAGCTATTGCCACTATCATCATATATAGCTTATTCCATAAATACTTTACGTATTGCTTGTGTAATCGCCTCTGCATATCCCAATAAAAAACCGGTGAAAAAATTACAAAAATAATGAATATCTTCTTTAGAAAAGAGCTCGTCATTTGGAGCGTGATAAGCCTCACTAGATCCTGATTCAGAGGTGTCGACTATTTGTCTTATATCGAACTCTATATAAGACCGCATATGAAACATGTGCAACAAATAAGCGCTGGATTTTGCCTCTTTTTGCACCTCTAACTCAAACATGAAGCTAAATGATCCCTTCCAAGAATCATAATATCCATCACTATATCCTGTGGGGGATTTTAAGGATTGATATATTTTGGGGAGGTTAAGAACATCCTCGGACAAAATATGCCCCACCGAAAAATAATTCGTGGGAACGAGGAGATAACTCAGTCAAGTGTGACTATTTTGCTTTAGGCATCACTTGTTGCATAAAACCCTATTTAAGAAGCACTCGAATTTCTGTCAAAAGTTCTGTTTCAGCTACCTCATGATCAAAATTGTAATAACAGAATATGCAAGGTAGATCACCTAACTCTTCGCCTGACTGCGGCAACCAATCGCGATAGAGACCATAAATCGTATCTCCAATATTATCACGAGAACCTTTATGCGTAGTGACAGCATACCTCCCAGCAGGTAGCGTTTTTTCGATAACCTGATTATTCAATTTAAACTCTTGGGGGACGCTAAGCGCCAAATCAAAACGAAACTCTTCTGGTTTTACTTCTTTTGGGTCATGATAGCCAAAACCAAAAGCTTCTCCTGGTTTTGGTTTTAGGTTAATTGACTGTGCCTTTACCCACGTCATGAGCTTATCAAGCGTGTCGGATAATCTCACGGGATCTCCATGATGCTCCATCACAGCAACTCTTTTAGCTGGTAGTTTTTTAATCGTTATTGTCATAATTTTTTCACCTTTGATATGTAATGGCTGTGGCGGATTTTCAAATCTTTCCCAATTAGCCTTACACCTAAACTCGCTTGGGCTTTGCCCGCAAACTTGTTTAAAAGCACGACTAAATGCTTCATGGGACTCAAATCCAGCATCTACAGCAATGTTAATAATTGTTGCCTCTTTATGCACAATCAATTGGTGGGCCGCGCGTTTAAGCCTTAGCCACTTGATATAGCCCATGAGAGGTAACCCTGTATAAACTGTAAACAACCGATGAAAGTGATATTTTGAGAAGCAAGCGATACGGCAAAGCTCATCCAGCTCAAGCTCTTCATCAAGATGCTTGCCTATGAAATCAATCACTCTGTCGACTCGTTCTTTGTAACTCATAATATCCTGTACTTCAGTTGTAACCGTCTACATGGATAAAAATACGACGTTTATGTTTTTTATGCTTGACCACCATTGCTAATCTTCATTCAGTTATACTGCCATATGTAAAAATGTAAGTAACCTCAGTTCGGAGTTACGGTTCATAAAACACTCAATCTTTTTTGCCCAACAATAGTAGTAGGGTGGATAAGCCGCAGGCGCATCCACGCGGAAAAGCAAACAGGTTAAGTATTGGTGGATGCGCCTGCGGCTTATCCACCCTACTAAGTTTCTGCACGTAAGATGCGCTAATTCGAGCATTTTTAAGTGCCCACTAACTCAGCAACTCTTGAAAAGACGATGCTTTGGCAAGATTTTTATGTCGAACTCACGTTAAGTAACTTGCGAAAAAAAGCATAAGCATCTTCGGATGGATTAGGATTGCTTAAATCGTAAACCTCCATGCAAAGACTGAAGATAGGTATCTAAAGTTTTATCCATTCATAACCTCATCAATAATTCGTTTTTGTAAGCCAGCTTCAGGGCTATTCTTATATGTTATCTGACAAAGCTCAAATGTTGCTTTCCAAAGTGCCCAGGCACGTGCACGAAGCCATGTATCAGTATCCATATCCATTTCAGAAATAAAAATCTTACGTGCTTTACCGCTCAAATACGTCCAGGCAATTACTAAGTCACAGGCAGGATCGCCAACGGCAGCGCCGCCAAAGTCAATGACTGCTGATAGTTTTCCACCATCCATCAGTATATTGCCAATCGCAAAATCCCCATGAATCCATATGGGCGCCTTATTCCATCTCGTCGCATACGCCTGATCCCATAAAGCTAATGCTTTGCCTGCATCTATAATCTCAGCTAGCTCTGCGATCTGTTCTCGCGCTCCTTTATCGTAAACGCTGACATGATCACCGCGCCACCAGTTATGCTGACCAGGCTCAGATTTTTTGTCATTCAATCAATTTTTCCTTATGCTCATAAACACGACGAGATAAATTGCTTGTCACACCAAATATAAAGAGTACCATTTCTTTTAGAAGCCAGAATATATACCCAACAGCGTTTCATTTACTACCTTTTCCATATTGTTCTGGATTCCCGCATGCGCGGGAATGACGATAAAGCGAGGCACGCCTTTGTTTCTCAACATCAACGATAGGCAAGTCGCTGAATTTATGAGTTTGCGCGCAAGATCAAGAGTTGGCATAATCGATTTGTCGTTCATAACTCTACCTCCATCACCGTCACAGGATGAGATTTAAATTCATCCATACCGATTTTCCTCCATCCAAGACGTTCGTAGTACTCTGGTATCGTGAGATCAAAAGCAAACAAGTACAGTTTTTCAAAGCCAAGCTCTTTTGCTTTCTGCACAGCCACATCAATCAGCATCCTGCCAATGCCTTGCTTTTGATGTTTTGGATCGAGGACAAGTGAACCGAGCCAAGGAGTAAGATCTGAACGAATGCCATCATTTTCACGCAAAGAGCACATGCCAACCGGTAAATCGCCACCTAATGCAATAAAAGTGATTGGTAAAGCTTGATCATTCAAGTGATCTGCAAACCTTGTGATAACACGTTCAACGGGTACCTCAGGAACCCAGATTTTACCCAATACTTCATGCCAAATATGAGTGAGTGCTGGGATAGCGTCTGTATGCTTTTTAATCATGTCAATTTTGATCATAATTTACCTTCGATAGTTTTTATGGCTTCAGGTGGGGACTCTTGTAATCATAGTGATCCGTTCCATTATTCCTCTTTCAACTGCCTTAAATATTCTTTTGTCGCTTTACGACTGGGGTAAAGCGTTTTTAGAAAAAACACATCCTCTGTGTCTTTAACATACGGAACACAATAAACGGTACCCAAACACAAAATACGCATAACGCGCTGATGTGGATATCGTGTTTGATTAGTGTGCATAACAATATCAATGATGTTACCTTTTTCAATTTCAGTAATCATCTCGGCAAATCCAATCCCTCTTTGTTCAAGCAACCACGAATTTTTTTCCTCGCTATACTTAAATTTCATCAGATTACCATCCCGTGATCGCGTCTTTATGAAGCACCATGTTGATATAAGTTTGATACGGTATACCTAGCTTAGAAGCTTTAATTTGCATTGCTTCCAAATCGGCTTCATGAATTCTAATGGTCACCAATTTTTTAGTTTTCATATAACGTTTGGCAGCTTTTTTCAACAACGTTATCTCAGCTTCCATATCTGGAATTGGCTGCATAGATTCAAGATTATTTTCAATCTCTTGCTCAAATTCATCGAGCGAAACTTTTTTTCTCATAAAACCTCCTATGATCATTTGAGAAGATAAAAAAGGAATAAGGAGGTTGTATTATATTAGGAATACTTTGTCAATACAGAATCAAATAATTGTAGAGAGTAAATAAACTGCCCTAAGTAAGAACACATGAATTGTCCTGTCTAAACTAGTTCATAAACCAACCTCATCACCCTATATAGAATTAGCTTTTAATTTATCCATTTTGACTGTGCCTGTTTTATAAAACCGATATTCAACTTCGTCCAAGATCTGACCAGATTCGCTTTTCTTAATATATTCAGCCTCTACTTTCCCTCCCAATTTTTCTGCAAGCGCTCTGCTGGCAAAATTATTTTTTTCAACGGGGTATTTTAAGTAATTAAATGATAGATTTTCCTCTGCCCAATCTTTTAATAATGACAATGCTTCAAATCCATAACCTTGACCGTGAGCTTCTTCTTTAAGCCAAATCCCCATTTCTGGAGTGGCTGTATTTAACGCATGGATTGCAATGTAGCCTACAAACTCTTGCGACTCTTTTTTCAAAACAAGCAATGCTAATTCCTCTCCCTTAGACATCGCTTGTTGCTGCTCTAAAATATGTTGATTAATTTGCGCCTGCGTTTTAGGAGCGCTTGACCACATCCACCTTGTGATTTTGGCTGTAAAATTTTTACAGATATCTTCGGCATATTCCATGCTCAGGGTTTCTAGCAACAATTTTTCTCCTGTTAGCTGTACTCCATTGAGATCACCTATCGCAAGGATGATTGGTTCAATTTTTTTGATGAGTAAGTGATGTAATTTGCCACTCCCGCTACAATCTCCATCCATCACAAAGTCAGCAATATACTCAAAACCTGCTTTCATGTAAACGTGCCTTGCTCTTGGGTTATCGGCTGCTGGGTCTATGATGAATGTATCTGCGGATACGTCGAATTCTCTTCTGAAGAAATCAAGAAACTCTGATAACGTTTTGGCACCATAGCCTCTGCCAAAATAGTGTTTATCCCCGATCATGTAATCGATACCATGCGTATTACCAGTTTTTGAAAGGTGGTTTAATTTGATGCCACCCTCATGATCTTCTGCTGTTTCTTGGATCGTCATTAGCATGGCAAACGGATGAGCATTACAGCTTGCTATCCAGTAAACATATTTGCCATCACAATAATTTGAAGGTTCTCTTCGACCATTAACAAAACTTAAAATATCGTCTTTATGACCTTGTGTATTATCCCAAAATTCCTGAATAAAAGGTTCAGAAAGCCAGTCAAATATAATGTCAACGTGACTTACGCTGGCTTTTTCAAAATGGATTTCAGGCAGTTTACTCATCCTCACCACCCAAGTCTTTTGCAAGCTCAGCTTCAAGTTCTTCGATTGTTGGTAATGCGGTTTTGAGATTTTCTGGTAGTGCATCTTCAAGCCTATATTCAGCAAGACCTATTGGTTTTGTCATGTCACGCAAGGCATATTCTGCAAGAACATTATTTTTACTTTTACACAGAATCAGCCCTATAGAGGGTTGATCTGTTTCGTGCTTTACAAGATCATCAACAGCGGAAAGATAGAAATTCATTTTGCCTGCATATTCTGGCTTGAACTTCCCAGATTTTAGCTCGATCACCACAAAACAGCGTAGCTTGATGTGGTAAAACAGGAGGTCAATGTAAAAATCTTGATCTTCAATTTGAAGGTGGTATTGCCTGCCTAAAAACGCAAAACCTTCACCAAGCTCAAGGAGGAATTTCTCAATATGGGCTACTAATCCTTTTTCTACCTCACGTTCGTGGGCATTTTTTCCAAGGCTCAAGAAATCAAAGAGATATGGATTTTTTAAGGTGGCTTGTGCTAAATCAGACTGCCGCATAGGCAATTTATCTTGAAAATTTGTCACCGCATTGCCTTGGCGTTTAAATAAGTTTGTTTCAATTTGCATTGATAGCACATTGCGAGACCACCCATTTTGCAGAGTGCCTTTAATATAAAAATGTCGCTCGGTTTTGCCTGATATAGCGTATATCAAGGTTACAATATGACCCCAAGGTATTTGGTCAACAGCCTGTTGACCAATTTCCTCTGCCTTATATTCCTCGGCGAATTTGCGCATATATTTCAGATTTTGGGGGCTAAAGCCTTTCATATCAGGAAACTCAGAGCGTAAATCTCTTGATAATTGCTCAATGACCTTGGTTCCCCAGCCTTGCCTGCCTTGGGCTTCAAGTATTTGCGTGCCTATGTGATGATAAAGCAGAATAAGCTCTTTATTGACGCTAAGCGCCGCTTTATATCTTGACGCTGCAACACGATTTTTTAGATCGGCAAGAAACGTATTGTATTCTTGGGTGGTAATGTTTTTAGTCACTCCTTGTCTCCATCGATTACAGTGCCTTGGTGATAGAGAATTTTCCAAGCACCATTTACTCTTCGCCAAATCGTTGATCTTCTGGTCATTCTTGTTTTGTTTTGAATAAGAACGTAGGTGAGCAAATAATTATCTGCGGCAATTTGGGTGAGGGTAAAGTCTTTTGCTTCCCAAATATCTTGATACTCTCGTTCACTATAACGCTTAAGCAGAGTATCTATGACATCTTTTTTGGTGTAGACATTACCTGATGCACCAACCTCCCAAAATTCATCACACATTTGAGCTTCAATATCTTGTTTTGTCTTCCCAAGTTTTTCAGGATGATGAAAAATCGGTTCTCTTGATTTGAGTTCTTCCAATACCGCCCCATGATGAGAAGTAAACTCTTCATCAAAAAACTTTTGAAACGTTACTCCATTAAGATCAGACTCATAAAACTGAGGCATAATGTAGGCTTCAGTAAAACCGACTGAGGTGTAAAATTTTCTGCCCTCAACATTATCAACAGGGGTGTCAACGTAAATGCCCCGTTGTTGCCTGTTTTTAGAAGAAAGCTTCACTTGCTCAACAAGGTTTTTAGCAATCCCTAGTCTTCTGGAATCAGGACGCACAACAAGACCCTGTAATTGTGTCAACGTATTCCAAGTATGATGTTCAGCCTGAATAAAGCCAACGACAACTTGTTCGTGAATGGCGACAAACACTTCTCCTGTTTGACTGCGAAAAAGCTTTTGCATCCCTATTAATTGCCCCTGCACATACTGATCAGCCCAGCCGATGATTTTCAGAAGGTTCTCAACAGAGATGGCGTCTTTTTCTTCAAAAGACCTGATGACAACACCTTTCATATCGCCTTCCTCATCAAATAGCAGGTCAGATCGTATTTCCAATTTGGAATAACAGCCACTTCTTCAAACCCACATTTTTTGAAAAACTGACAGGCTTTGGGGAAATAAGTGTTTAGCTGAATTTCACGAAGATTATGCGCTTTACCGAGCTCTAATAATTTGATTATGAGCTCTCTACCCAGCCCTTTGTTTTGCAATCTTTCTTCAACATAAATAGAATCGAGCCATAATATTTTTCCATGAATATAAGCGATAGCACCTGCGACGATTTTGTCATCTTGTTTGGTGTAAATATTATGTTTTTTAAAATCTTCTTCGATACTGGTTAAATCTTTGCATGTGTTTATCAAAGCTTTAGATGATTTTTCATCAAAAATTTGGTTTGGATCGTATGTAAAATAAAGAGGAAGTAATTGCTTAATCATCCAAGTGGTAGATTGTGTTTTAAATTGCTCAAATACTTCAAACCCCGCCTTTGTAAAGGCTTTAATTGCGCTTAGGTTATCTGTCGCTGGATCAATAAGACACCAATCAAAATGGGAGGTTAATACCTGTCTCCCAAATTCATTTAAAATTTTCGCTCCCCATCCTTTGTGTAGGAATGGTGACTCTCCAATGAATAAATCTATGCCGCATATAGATCCAGAAATAGCGCTTAAGTCTACGTTATTTTCTTGAGCGAAATCACGGGCATTATAAGACTGTATGTAACCTATCATTTCTTCGCCTGAGCACATGATATAAGCGTATGTTTTGTGATCTGAACTTTTTAAAAGAGGTTTACTGTGGATGTGTTTCCCAAATTTTTCTTTCACCAAATCTATCGTATACCTCACATCCTGATCCCACCATTTTTTGACGTGAGGCGTCTCTAGCCACTTTAGAAGTAGTGGAAAATGTGATTCAGCTAAGGGAGTAAAAGTAATTTTCATAGCATATCAATCTCTATAATGCTTGGTTTCAGCAAAGTCCTCGACAAAAGTGTGACCGCACAGCATACTCTACACGCTTCAGATGCTTCCACCACCATCAATGAATAAAGTCTGACCCGTAATAAATCCAGATTTTTCATTAAGGAAAAACTCAATGGCATAGGCAATTTCATCTGGTTCCCCAACACGACCAAGCGGAATCCCAGACATCACATGCTTTTCTCGTTCACCTCCCTTAGGATGGTTTGTGAAAAATTGATCAGTATTGATAGGACCAGGCGCAATTGCATTAACGGTAATCCCGTCTTTGGCCAATTCTAGAGCTAAAGTACGAGTCAATCCTATTACACCCGCTTTTGCTGTAGTATAACTAGAACAGCCAACTTTCCCCAATGCCGCTCGGCTAGCGATATTGAGAACGCGTCCCCAGCGCCTTTCTTTCATTCCTGGGGTGAATATCTTTGCTGCTTGTATAACAGGTCGTAAATTAATATCAAGTACAGAATAGAAATCAGTAAGCTCAAGTTCCTCCAGCAGTTGTGGTTTTGCAAATCCAACGTTATTAATAACCCCGTTGATACAGTGGTTGTGGAGAATTTTGTTAAAAATTAGGTCTGTCTCTTCAGCATTGCCTAAATCTGCTAAATAAAGTTCTCCAGGAAAGACACCATGAAATTTGTTTCTGGCAACCCCTACAACGTTATAACCAATACGATGAAGGTGGATAGCTGTCGCCAGCCCAATTCCTTTGGTGCTCCCTGTGATTAGAATGGTTTTTTCCATTTTTTCATTTTCCTCTCTTATGTGCAGAAAGTTTAGTCATTAAAGTAATGCCATTAATATCTTAAATCAATGGCAACTACCTTAAAAGCTTAACTACCCCGCCTCGCAGGCCTGACCACTTTAAAGTGGTCAGGCAGGCTCGGCACCCCTTCACTAGTGAAGGGGAATTTTGGAAGCCATCGTAGCTTAATTCCCCTTCGTTAGCGAAGGGGGTGAAAAGCGCCCGAAAGAAGCAAACAGTTTTGCTTCTTTAGCTTTGAACGCCACAAGCTCTGCGCGTGAGGCTGACGGGGTAGTCTTGACACAGATAAATCATTAAGGTAGTTGCCATTTTTCAATATTTGAAAGGCTTTTGGCTCGGGGTATCATTCATAGATTTGAGATACGATATTTTTTGTCCAATTTTTGCCTCAAGCCCCCTATCCGTTGGGTAGTAATATTGCTGATCAACCCCCACTGGCAAGTAACGCTGCTTAACATAGCCTTCAGCGAAATCATGCGGATATTGATAACTTTGTCCTGTTAATTCACCCGCGGGTTTTATATTTCTTAGATGCAATGGAACGCTAACATCTACATAGCGTTTTAAATCGCTAAATACGTTTTTATATGCCATATAAGAAGCATTACTTTTGGGAGCACAAGCCAGATAAATAGCCGCCTGAATCAAAGGCAATCGACCTTCTGGTAATCCCAGACGCTCATAACACTGCCAGGCATCCAGCGCTAATGTCAAGGCTCTAGGATCCGCATTACCAATATCCTCTGAAGCAATACATAACATGCGCCTTGCAATAACCAAAGGATCTGCCCCACTTTCGATCATATTAGCTAACCAAAAAATAGCCGCATCAGGATCTGATCCTCGAACTGACTTATGAAAAGCAGACAGCTGATCATAAAAATAATCGCCCTCTTTATCAAGCTTATGCGCATTTTCAGTCAACGCAATCGTAAGGAGCTCCTCACCAAGCTCAACTGGCTGTGTGGGCTGCGTCAAGTCCGCCATTAAAAATAACATTTCAAGCACATTTAATGCCTGCCGACAGTCACCTTTCGCGTAGTGGTAAATCTTCTCAATCACTGCTGTAGGCAAGCTTAAGTCATATTGTGAGAGAACTTCATCATGGATCAGCACATATTGTAATAGCTCCCTTATATCCTCAAGTGACAACGGCTTTAGACGCAGCACAGTCAGACGTGATAGCAAAGCATTATTGACAGAGAAAAATGGATTTTCTGTCGTTGCCCCAATCAATATTAAATCTCCACTTTCTACGTGTGGCAACAAGGCATCTTGTTGTGCTTTGTTAAAGCGGTGAATCTCATCTAAAAATAAAATCGTGGATTGCTGATGTTCTATAAAATGCGCTTTTGCCGATTCAACGGCAAGCTTGATGTCTTTCACTCCTGCGCTGACAGCTGATAATTCAATGAATTGACATGAAAGCTCATGTGCTAATACTTTGGCTAATGTCGTTTTCCCAACCCCTGGATCACCGTATAAAATCATTGAGACAATGTGCGATTTATCAAGCATCCTTGCAAGAACTTTTTGCTCAGCCAATAAATGCTTTTGCCCAACATAGTCTTTGATGCTTTTGGGTCGCATTCGATACGCCAGCGGGACGTGAAGTTTATTCATTGGCATCCTTATTTTGTTGGTAATTGTTTACAATCTCGTACAGCATGCCTTCACGTAATGCCCCATCTGACTTTAGCATTTTCTTAATCCCTAGACGATTAAAAAGCGCATATAACACACAAAAGCCGCCTGCTAAGATGTTCTCACGATCAGCGCGTAGACCATTAAAGTGAATATTAGCCACCACCTTCTTTTGCAATAATTCTGCTGCCAGATTCTCTAATACTTCACGCATAATGCTACCATCCGACCAGTTATTAGCCAGAGCCAAATCCGAAATAGAGCGAATGGTCCCCGATGAACCAAGCACAACTTCCCAGCCTTTTTGAACGTATTCTGCAGCAACAGGGTCAATTAAGCCGTGCGCATAAGTAATGGCCTGGGCAATATTTGACAAACTTAACAAGCCATCATTAAAAAACTGACTTTGTATGCTGACACAACCCATCTCAAGACTTACTAGTGCTTTTAAATCTTGACCTTTACCAATAACAAGCTCGGTTGAGCCACCACCAATATCGATAATAAGTGCTTGTTTTTTCCTGGCTTGCGTGACTGATGATGCCCCAACATAGACAAGACGGGCTTCTTCTTCACCTGAGATAACTTCAATTTTAGTATTTAAAATGACCTCAGCCTGGCTTAAGAAGTCTTGGATATTTTCTTTCGCTTTTCTTAATGTATAGGTGCCAACAACTTTAACTTCATCAACTTGATAGTGTTGAATTGATAAGGCAAAATTCTGTAAACATTCCAAAGCACGCGCTTTTGCGTCATCTGTCAACGCCATATTCTCGGTAAGTCCAGCCCTAAGCTGTACTTTACTTTTGCCACGATAAAGCTCTTTAATATCACCTTCAGTGGTTACTTCTGAAATAAGCATATGGAAGCTATTAGAACCTAGATCAATTGTTGCCACTTTTTTACTCGACATAATATATTACTTTTCCCGATTTTTTCTATCCCTCGGCATAATACCACAGCATATCCAAATGCAGCCTAAAAAATTAAAATTAATCTCTACACACGATTATTTATCGGGCTTAAATCTCGACTTTGGATAAAACTTTTATTTGAATAAATGCAAGGACGTATGCAATACGCCCCCACACAATGCGTCATTATGGGCAAGGATATTGTCAATGCCGAAATTTGTAAAATTACGGGGCAATAGTAAGCTGATCCTGTTGCAACACATCTTTAATTGTTAATGCGCCATTATCGAGCCAAAAACGAGTGTCTGGCTTAGCTTGTAAAATAAGTAGTGTCATTAATGGGTGATTCAGTTTAACTAATTTGTCATTTTGCACGCGCTTAAATAAATGTTTTCTATGATATAAAACGCCATTCTTATACTCAAACATTGGAGTATAGTTTGACGTTTCCACAGGTCGGGGAAGGTAATCTATTACACGATATTCCTTAGGCAAGACACCAGTTTGGAAAGCTTTATAAACTTCGTCAACCGACACTTGAACAGCCTCTATCATCATCTCCAGATTTTGTTTATTTTCTTTATCATATGCTCTAGCATCGCCATATGCCAGCCAAGTTTGGCTTTTACCATCTTTTTTTATGTTATTGGTAACCTCTAATCCATATAAATTTTCTTCATTGTGCATTGTTCCAGCCAGTAACCCGCCAACTGTCGTAGAAAATATTTCCAAAGCAAGCTCTTTTCTGGGTGCTCTCAAATGACCTGCAGCAAATGTATCTGTTAAAAAATGATTAGCAAAACCATCTTGAGCGTAAGCTAACTCTAGCAACATTCTTTGCTTTGTATTGTTAGTTTCGTTATGCGCCGCAATGGCTGTGTCAATTGCAACTGCATGCCCAGCTGCATAAGCTTTAAAAGCGTAGCCTCCATAAGCAAAATGATCCCAGTTAGTTTCACTTAGCTGCAGCATTCTTCCCTTTGGAATATATGCGCTGATTACAGAGCCACCGCCTGTTGCAATATTGTACTCTTTATTAAGCGTGCTGTTGATTTCTTTATATGCTTTGGATGGTTCTTCACCACGATTTAGAGCATCATTAATCAAGTTTTTTTCTTGTTCAATAATACTCAACAGCTTTGGCACCTCGATTAGTGCACGCTTTTCCTGAGCCAAAGTATTAAAAGCATTTATAAAACGTTGCTTCCTTTCACTTTCTGTTTTGCCATCAGAGATAGGGACGTCCACAATACCAAAAAAATCAGGCATTGCGACAAATTCACCATAAGTAAGCCTAAGCCCATTATAACCATAAAAAGATGGCAAATTTAAAGGGAGCTTTGATGCTTGCTCTTTCCCATTTGGGAAAGATAGCTCAACACTATCTCCAATGATGGTATGTTCACCGCCATCATAACCTAGATATTAAGCCCTTCGTCATTACTCGATAGCATTTTGATTTTAGACAAATAGACCAACCTGTATCAAAGACACACCTTCTAACAAAAAATATGACTTCGGAATTTTTACCATATCCTTTTCTTCATCGTTTAAAACTTGAGTTTGTTTCATGTGATAAATTTGATTCATTTTTGGGACTCCTTTTTCATGGATTGAACAGACCACAGAAGTGAACAAAAAAGCTCTTTCACATCCTGCGATATGATAGTTATTTGAGATTTTTGATTTTTGATTTTTGATTTTTGATAGGGTGCCTCGGGCCTCATGATAGATTTTGTATATCCATACACAAAATCGAAT
>NZ_PGGB02000008.1 GCF_002803295.2 Caedibacter taeniospiralis
AGGTGTCGATGATGCAATGATTCAACCATATTCAGGACATGAAAGCAGAAAATCATTAGAAATATATTCAAAACTGTCTCTTTCTGATTGCCAGGGAGAATACGAAGAGCAGATAAAATCATTTCCTATCTGAAGTGGCGGCTCAGCGCACGAACCTTAACACATGTCCTGTTTATCAAATCTAAAAAACACTCCGATAGAAATAAAGCCTATATCTTACAATCAGCTCAGGCAAACCCTGATAGTTTGGAGGCTTTATGCCAGTACAAATACGAAATCATTCAAAAGACAGAGTACAAGTATACAAAAACGCATATCGTTTCACCGAATGTTATTCGTCGAGTGTACGAAAATTACAATAAACATAGCAGCCTTTCTCAATCTGACTTGGTTAATTATTTTGATGGTATTTTGACGTCTGCAATTAATCAAAATGCTTCAGATATTCACATTAAAGTAATGCAGGATTCTGCAGATGTATCTTTTCGAGTGCATGGTGAGATTATTCATCATTCACGCCACGATGCAGAACACATGCATAAAATGATACTTTCCGTTTATAACGGTCAAGGCGCCGAGGGACAAAAAGATCAACAATTTGACTTAGGAGAAAAGCAACAAACGATTATTGAAAGACATATAAACAATAGAATGTATCGTATCCGCTTTATGTCTTCTAAAATAGTTGCTGCAAGTAATGATGATTTACACAAGCGATATTATATTGTTGCACTAAGGCTTTTATCATCAGATGCCTCTGCGATTAAAAATATTCATGACTTGGGTTACACCGAAATCCAGTTGGAGTCGTTAAATCGAGTATCATTAGCGCCAAGCGGGGGAATTGTTTTTTCTGGAACCACAGGTTCAGGGAAATCCACCTCTTTGGCAGGTCTGATTATTGAAATATTATCTTACTCAAAGGGTAAGAAAAAAATTATCTCAGTAGAGTCTCCTGTTGAATATGTTATTAATGGAGTTGATCAGTTGGTTGTACATGAGTCTGCGGGGATGAGTGAAGAGGAAATTACTGAAGAATTCAACAAAGCACTAAAGGCATTAATGCGCCTAGATCCCGATATTATTTATTGCAATGAAATAAGAAACAGCACAACAGCTCTATTTTCACAAAAAGCCATACAATCTGGGCACCTATTTTTATCCACCGTTCATGCCCAGTCAGCTTTGGGGGTAATTGAGCGGCTTGCCCGCATAGAGATGGATCTTGATCTACTGTGTAGTATTGGCTTTATTCAACTGGTTGTGCACCAAACATTAATACAAAACTCATGTCAGTATTGCA
The DNA here is from genome assembly GCF_002803295.2 of Caedibacter taeniospiralis. Taxonomy (GTDB): domain Bacteria; phylum Pseudomonadota; class Gammaproteobacteria; order Francisellales; family Francisellaceae; genus Caedibacter; species Caedibacter taeniospiralis. The sequence continues at coordinate 1,304 of NZ_PGGB02000008.1, forward strand.
GCAAAAAAATATCTGATTTAGAAATTACTGAAAAAAACAGTTTAAAACATTTAATTGAAAGGATTGAAAAGGTTGTTGATACCTATTCATTACCCGAAAATAGCCTGCAAAAAATTCGCTTTCGCAATGATTCAGGTTGTAATCAATGCAATCAAACGGGCGTTGCTGGCAGAACGGTTGTTGCGGAGATGTTATTGCCTAATATAGAAATTTTGAAACTCATACGTGAAAAAAGGACGGTTGATGCTTACAACGCTTGGCGAAACCATGGATTTAACACAATTTTAGAACATGCAATAAGCAAACTATTCCATGGAGAGATATGCCCGCTGGCACTAGAAAGTAAATTAGGCTTTATTGACTCAGACATCAACAAAGAAAACTTAACAAAACAAAAATATAAAGAGATTTACAGTAAATTAGTTGGCAGTGATACATGATGAGTGTATTCAATTTATTCAAACAAAGGCAATAACCAAATGAAAACCAAAAGCAAGCATAACTCGCTAAAGCTCTGGTGTTTAAAGCTACAATTTAGTTTGAAACGTCGGCTTGATGTTTATGAATTAATTGAAATGATTCTTAAATCAGGGGTTAGCATTGAGGATAGCCTAAGGCAAATTATTTATAACTATAAAGTCTATGCCCGCTCTTTGCTTGATCCCAATAAATTTATCATAGAAATATTGGAGGATGTGTATTATCGCTATACTCACCTGGGAATAACTTTTGCAGAGGCTTTTTCTCTTTATTTACCAACCGAGGAATTCATGATTTTATGTTCCAGTAAAGATAGCGGCAAGTCCCTCTCAGACGCTAGAGAAATTGGGCAAAAACTCAAGCTGTTAAAACAAATGATTCTAAAAAGCCTAATCAAACCAACTATGTATATCAGTGCCTTGATTGGGATGATGTTATTTGCAAATTTTATATTATTGCCAACCATTATTGATTCAGTTCCTCCTGACATGCTGCCTGAGTTTACCGTTCAGTTTTATTATTTCAACTCATATATTGCCAGGCATCTAAGCATTTTGTGTCTAGGTTTATTATCATGTATCGCCTTGTACAAATATACTGCCCCGCGTGTAACAGGAATCATCCGCTCTGAAGTTTTAGATAAAATCATTCCCTTTTCGACCTATAAGAATCTGCTCGCTGTCAAGTTCATGATAACGCTGGCAGCAATGCTAAGCAACAAGCAGAATTCTGTCGTCCATACACTGAAATTCATCAAAAGTAAAGCAAATTTTTACCTTTCAAGTCATATAGACGAAATGTTGAAGTTTTTACATGCTGGTTGCAATTCGGGTGATGCTCTTGCAAAATCCAGTCTGTTTAGTAGACAGCTGTCTTGCGTTCTTGCCATTTACTCTAATTTAGGAAAGTTTGAGTTTGGCATACAACAGCTTGCTAACGAGTATCTTAATAAACAAACGGCTTCAATTAAGAGAATGTTAAGTTTAGTTGGAACAATCACAATGCTATTAACAGCCGTGTATATCGTTTGTTTTATGTGGGCGATATACGCAATAGGTGTTCATGCTATGTAGCTTGAAAAGAAAAGCTTAGGACCAAATCTCCGCTCAAACAAAATAAGCACTGTCATTCCCGCGAAGGCGGGAATCGAGTTTTCAAATACCCTTAACAATTTCGCGCAGGGTGACGGTGGGCGGGAAGATGGTCAGAGCCAAAAGAAATGAGTTTCAGTCTCAAACAAATAACTTTTATAACATTAAAACAGGAGAAAAAAATGAATATAGTAGAAACAAACACACAAACGGTGTTGGGACAAAAAAACAGTTATCAGCAACAAGGTTATTCGTTGCTTGAGCTGATGATTGTACTTGCAGTGATTGCAGGCTTGGTGGCAATTGCTGTGTTCACGGCTCAGGCGTTGTGGAGTTCCAGCAACAGTGCGAAATTATTTCAAGGACTATCAAACCTGGACCAAAACATTAACATGACATATGGCTCTGACTATTCACGTGTGACCATAGAGAACCTAATTAAGATCAAAGCAATCCCTAAAGAATTAGGGGTTAGCACAGATAACAAAAATATTTTAACTCCATGGGGTGGTACCATAAGTATCGATACTGCTACCGGGAAGTATAGCTTTTCTATTCCCGCGTCAGCCTGCCCCAAAACAGTGCCTTTATTCTTTGGTAACGTAGTCACCTTTGAAATTAATAAGACTGCGGCACCAGCGACGCTAAATGAGGCAATGACAAGCTGTAGTGCCACTCCAAATCTTGCCGTGTCATTTATCTGAGCTTTGCAATACTAAAATGACTTACCAATTAAAGGAAAGACATCGTCTCACATCCAAAACACGTCGTAACAGTGGATTTGTTTTACTTGAAATGGTGATAGCTGTCACCATCGCAGGATTGATGATGATTATGTATTATTGGCATGAGCAAGCCGAAAATCAAAAAATTGAAGCAGCTGATTTGGCTAAAAATATTGTGCAATATACACAAGCTGTTTCTGAATACATTGCTGATTACCCAGGAAAGCTTTCAAAAACAGGAGTCAGTTGGCTGATAGCTGCGCATAGACCACCAACAACAAATGAGTCCTATTTACCTGCAAATTTTACCTTAAATTCACCGTTATGGAGTTACACAGACAACAACATAACAACTAATATTTCAGCAGCCAATACTGCTAATGCTGAAATTCAGGTGACTGGTTTTGCCACTGCACTGTCAGGAGCAATGGTCGCCAAAGCAGCAAGATCCTTATCAGCCAAAGAAAGCAGTCAATTTTCCTATACTTATCTGCCACAAAATGCTCAGATAGATATCCGCTTCATCTCGAAACAAAGTAATTCAGAGACAGACTGGTTAAGCATTACTGGCAAAAACAGTATGGAGTCAAGTTTTAATTTTGATGACTCAAAACCTGACAGTGATCATCAAATGAATAATGTTAGCACCATTAATTTTACGAATAATCATAACTCGATTGGCTCGATCTCAGCAGTAGATGGGCAGCTTTCTATTGGAACTAACAGCAACAAAGTCACTTTAGGCAGTGTTAACTCAACCAATCTATATGCCAATGATATCTACCTGAGCACGTTAAATGGCGAAACTATATCACAAGCAATTCATAATCAAAATCCAGGCAATACGTCAATTAAAACTTTTGATCTTTATTACGAATTCAATCCTGTTATCGCACCAGACACAATAACGTTAGTGTATAGCTTAGACCTCAAAGGTTGCTATGTGGAAAAAGCATACCCAACAATAAATGACTCATCACCTTATTTTGTACTGACTCCTGTATACAAACAAGAGACATCATATAAAAGTGAATACACAGAGAATAATTGGCTAGTTATAACCCTTTCCATTAAGGGGTTACGTTATCACGTGTATACACCTAGATCCAGCACATTTGCAACAGTATATGTCTTTTGTACTCAATCATCTATAACTGTGAATCCCCAAAAATAAACCTAAATCGCTATTTTGAAATAAATATAAAAATATGCTGAGCACTTTGTAATCATATGTACTATCCCCAAGGAAATCGCAATTTATAATGTTATGGTGTTATACACAATACGCCCCTAGGCGCAATACGCCATGCTTGGCGAAGATATCGCCAATACCCACTTCCCTGCCTGGAAATATTCCTGGCAATTAAGGACGATTCGTCCATTTTTAAACGCCTTCATAGAGGTTCCATTTAAAGCGATTACAATCGACAGCGTCCACAAAATAATGTGTACATCAATAAGTAATTAATCAAAGGAGAAATCAATGAAATTTAAGCAGCTTCAACTGTTCATAGCACCTTTATCTATAGCAGTTATAACAGCGAATGTATCTTATGCAAACTACACGCAATCACAAGAAACACCCGTTGATAAAAATATCATTAGCCAGACCTTACAAAGCTTTTCAACGGAAAGTTTATCGGGCAATCCTGAGAGTATTAAACAGTTGACTGCATTTTATAATGCTGCAAAAAGTAAGTCATATATCCATACCATTACGACAGGTATATCGTTTGCCGATTTAATCATTAAGGAATATCCAGTTTACAGTAAGGATGTCAATGTAACAGAAGCCAGTCAACAAACAACAGATGCAGGCAAAGAACTCTATCAAGCGCTGCAAAACATCAATACATTGCCTGTTATGGATCAGCATCTGTTAAATTATAAGAGTGCCTTTGACAAGGCATGGCAGGCGCGCGTTGCATTCTGGAAAAACGAAAACAGCAGCGAGCAGGCACAAGACTTTAATCATTTTGTAAATTACATGATGATTTATGGTTTGGCAAATATCCAAAAGCAAGGTATGGATCATGCCAAGGACAGCTATGTCGAAATTAATGCCATGGCTTATCAGCTGCAGATTGATGCTCAAAGTGCTTACGCTAAAATCAAGCAAAGCGCCATTGACGACATCTATAACGTTACCCCTGAAATTTTAAAGTCAAACATAGCTTTGTTACGTCAAAATGCAACAGCTTCAGGCGTCACGCAGGCTGTTATTGATGTTAATGGCGCGCTGGAATCAGCATTGAACATTAACATACCAATCAAGGTTTTTGGTGTGACAATATTCACCTTGAAATTACCGCAAAGTGTTATTGATTTCGCTCATAATGCCGAAAACAAAACCGGGCTGACCGACAGTTATCAAGCACTGATGTTCATCATGAAAACAGACTTGACAACAATAAGTAATTACGAAGCTATTGCAAAAGCAAGTGATAAAAATGTATTTGCCAAACTGATCGTCTCTCTTGCACAAGCGACCGCTAAACACTTTGCTGTAACACCTGAGCAGGCGTATTGGGCTATTTTGAATCAAATTTCGGTACAGCTTAACGCACATATCCATTAAAAGCACCTGGAATAGAGGACAGATTAAACGGGACGCATTCCAAATTTGTGGACGCTAAATTCCCCTTCACTTGTGAAGGGGTGGACGCACGCCTGACCACTTTAAAGTGGTCAGGCGTGCGGACGGGGTAGTCATTTCATTTGCATCATTTTATCTTTCAGCTGTTGATGCAGATATGCCAAAACTCCTGTCAAATTTTGTTTAATATCAATGTCCAAAATATGAATAATCAACAAGTCAAAACTTTGTCAATAAGCTTCTCGTTTCATATCGTATTTGACCTTAACGTCATGACTAGTCCCATCAATTTCAATGACAACACCTAATAGTCACAATATCATTGATTATATACTACCCCGTCAGCCTCACGCGCAGAGCTTGTGGCGTTCAAAGCTAAAGAAGCAAAACTGTTTGCTTCTTTCGGGCGCTTTTCACCCCCTTCACTTGTGAAGGGGAATTATACCCACCTTAGCCCACAAATTTAGACATTACGTCTGCCATTTGTCAGGAGTATTTGCAAGTGCGAATAATCGCTATAAAATTCTTCGTATTAGAAGAATGTATAAAAGTTGCACCAGCTTCTTGATCTATTCCCCTGGGGGAGCGATCGCATTCGGTAGTAATGCGGGCAAGTGCAGAGGTAAATCAAAATTCCACTTATTTTTCATTCATTACATAGCATTGGAAATTATGTGGGGTTTTGTTGAAAATAAATCAAACGTGGGATAAAACAAATGAGTAAACAAAGAGCAGTGCTAAAAATCTTATTAGGACTCGGTCTGATTCTGTTGGGGGTAGGAATGACTTTTGCCGGAGATGATGGCGGAGGATACTCAAACGGCAATTTTTCCGCCTGGGCTAAAAATCTGGTTAATGTGATTGGGGAAGTCGAATCGTTTATTCAAATAGTGGCAACTTTAGCAGGGATGTGGTTTGTCTTTTCGGGGTTGAATCTTTTCAGAAAACACCATACCTCGCAAGGTGCGCAAGGGGAGCATGTTAAAAACGGCATTGCCCATATGATGATTGGGGTATTTTTAATGTGTTTGGTGCCTGCCATTCAAATGATACAAAGTACTATCATGTCTGGCGCTGGAGAAAGTAAGGCACAAAAAGTGTTTGAAGTAAAATCAGACAACTTCCAATAATGTGATATGAAACTCATATAAATGCGGGCAGATTCAGTTACTTAATTTACCTAAAATGAGCAAATAGTAATGATAAAAATTAAATCATGTTACAAAAATTCGATATCTACCTTAATCTGTCTGTGTCTTTTAGTTTCAATATCAGGCTGCGCGAGTGATCAGACTGTAACTGGTAAAACTGACTATGAACAACTTCTTTTGCAAGAAATTAATGATTCAAGTCAGGGCATTAGCCATAGTCTACGCGAGCTAAACGCGCTAGCAAATCCCTATAATGTGAAAATTGATTTACCTTTTACTGAGATAAAAGATAGTGCATTACAAAAACGGGCTAAATTAAGCTGGTATGGCGATATAGAACCTTTATTGAGGCAGGCTGCCTCCATGATTGGTTACCAGTTTCAAGTATATGGTCAAAAACCAGCGCTCCCCGTATTGATACAGATAGGTTCACCAGAATATCCAATGATAGGAAGCATAAGGTATATTTTGCAGAATATTCAGATTCAAGCCAGGTCCGAAGCGTATATTTATATAGATAGTGAGCGTAAACTCTTAAGCGTGAGGTATACAGCATGATATATGCCCCGCCTGCAGAATATAGCTTGAATGATTTAAAAAATATTAATCAGATAGTACAACAAACCGGTCAAACTGAAAGCCTGACTGTCAGGCAGGAAGCAATTCAAGAAGCGGCAACGGTACTTGGTGCTCAAGCTGGGTTAAGATCGATAAGTGATCGGATTGATAAATTTCTAGAAAGTCGAGTAGCTGTGCTGGATACCATTTATAATTTTAATCAATTATTACTCCCTCATCATATTTTGCCACCAGTAATCTCTGCCAACTACAATACGAGCACTCTCGCAGAAAACAGTTTAAGCTTAAGCATTAATGGCGAGGCATACCATATTGTTAAGCCTGCAAAATTTGTTGTTACCCCTCCCACCTGGCGTGATTATCTGTTTATGAGTTATGCTAAGCCCAGGCTCCCCGATCCCGGTTTATTACCCAAAAACAATGAAGAGCAGCAGATATGGGATAAAGCGATTGAGTCAGCCTGGCAAGATGGTGTTAAGCAGGGCATGTCCATTTTTCAAACTAACATGCATTACTTGACACGTGATTTTCAGGGAATGCTGCTATTTAAGCAAATGATTATAAAAGGCATGATTACAATGCCTCAAGTATCCATAAAGCAATATGGTGTCACGGGGGATAACAGTAATCTGGTCATAGATAATAAGTTGTGGAAATTAAATCAGAACGCTCAGTTTAACTTAAATGCCACTCAATGGCAGCCAGTGTTAGCAGATGAGGTGGCTAATGGAACAGGCAAGTAAGTCAACGACCCCACAAAATAACTATGTTAACCCTGCTTTTTATACGCAGTCCGATGTAGATGAGCTTTTAATTTATTGCCAGTCATTGTCTGTATCAGATGTGACGCTTCACCCTGGAAAACATGTCCTGGTAGATAAAGATGGTTGTCTATTTGCACTTGGCACTCGTTTATTATCCGCAAAAGATGTCGAAGATATGGCAAGGTTCTTATATGGCGATAATGCAGTAGCGTTAGCCTTGAGTGGTAAAGATCTGGATATAGGTTATTCTCTGACGAACTGTGGCAGCTTTATAGATCAGCGTTACCGAGTGAATATAACCGCTTGTCATTATCGTTCTGGCGTATATAGTGTGGAGATTTCCATACGATTAATCAGTGCCAATCCACCCGCTCTAGAGCGTATTAGTGTAAGTCACGAATTGTACGAAGCATTTACAATTTCACAAGGCATTGCACTGGTTTGTGGTGCTACTGGATCAGGAAAAACTTCATTGCTCGCGGCTGTTGTCCAAGAGCGATTACAATCCAGACATAAGTCATTAAAAGTATTGACGTACGAATCCCCTGTCGAATACTTATATCGCACCAATGAAGATATATCTTCGGTGGTCAGTCAAACTGAAATTCCTCGCTACTTGCCAGGCTTTGCTCAAGGTGTGCGTAATGCTTTACGACGTAAGCCCGATTTGATTCTGGTAGGAGAATGCAGGGACCTGGAAACCATGGACGCCGTCATTGAAGCAGCTTTAACGGGGCACCCGGTGTATACCACACTTCACTCAAATGGGGTGGTTGATACAATAAAAAGAATTTTAAACCTGTTTCCTTATGAACAAAGGCAATCAGGCGTTGATAATTTTTTGTCTGTCATTCGCTTAGTGGTCTGGCAAGTCCTGGTGCCTTGTTTACAAGGAGGGAGAATTGCGCTAAGAGAGTACTTAAAATTCGGGTCTGATATCAGAAAAAAATTATTGGCTGAGGACCCGGATAAGCTCAGCCACAGCCTGGATCATATTTTTAAAGCTGAGGGTTTAACGTTACAGCAAAGTGCTAAACTGGCGCTTGATGCTAATCAGATTTCTCCAGAAACTTATCACGAGGTTTTAAGAAATTATGCGAATTAATACAGTGACGCATTGGCGTGATTCAAGTCGAGTTCCACGGTTATTTTTCATTGACGCGCGCGTGTTTATTGTTATTGCCGTGTCATTTTTTTATTTCAGGGTATGGACATTATCGTTAGATATTATTTTGATTATTTTTTTCGTTGTTCTGTATAAACTTCGCATCACACTGACTGTATTTACGCGTGTACTGCGTACGCTGTTATTAGGCAAGCAAAGAATTAAGTTAAAATAATCATGTCGAAAAAAGCATTCAGGGGATTACAGAGAAGCCAGGAGGCAAGCCCGGATAAGAGTATTCGAGATGTTCGTCCGCTGAGCTTAAGGTTACATGACTTTATCCTGGACAGAACCTCTGGTTGCGCCTTAATGACCATGTTGACGGTTTGTTTATATCTTTTCCCTCTGGTAAATGATGCTTTGTTCGTCTTGATCCTGTTTTTATTCTCATACAGCTTTTGGCAGCGCCCAGTTTTGCCATTCAAACTGCCAATAGGCTCCAAGTTCAAAGATAAGAATGATTTGACCCCTGGGACAAAGAAACCAGGTTTTGCCCAAGGTATTTATTATTTTGGTAATGATATTAATACTGAGCATGAATTGTGGTTTTCAAATGATGACATGCGCACACATGCACTTATATTTGGCTCAACAGGCAGTGGTAAAACAGAAGCATTAATTTCTATGGCTTATAATTCGCTCGTTAGAGGCAGTGGCTTAATTTATGTTGATGGTAAAGGGGATAACGCGCTTTATGCAAAGATTTTTTCTGTTGCCAGAAACCTTGGCAGAGAAGATGACCTTTTGGTTATTAATTTTATGACAGGTGGTCAGGATATTATTGGTAAACAAAAAGATATTACCTCAAATACCCTCAATCCCTTTGCCGCAGGCTCTTCAAGCATGTTATCACAGCTTGTTGTCAGTCTGATGGGATCATCATCCAGTAGTAGTGATGGCGATATGTGGAAGGGAAGAGCAATTTCTTTTGTAGAAGCCCTGATGAGGGTCCTGGTTTATTTGCGTGACCAGGGTTATTATCAGCTGGATGCAAGTTTAATACGTAAATATTTTGTATTAGATGTTTTAGAAGATTTACTCGAGAAGGGTCAGGTAATTGACCAGTATAATAATATCACCCTGCTTAAAGAACAGTTCCCCTTTTCAGTCACCGACCCATTATATAACTATTTAGCAACATTACCCGGTTATCAAAAGAAAAATGTAGGCAAGCAATCTGATAAAACGTATGAACAGCACGGGTATATCACAATGCAATTAACCCGTATTTTTGGTTCTCTGGCAGATGTTTATGCCTATATTATGCGTACAGATCTGGCGGAAGTAGATTTTGAAGACGTCATCTTAAATAGACGAATTTTAGTTGTGCTACTGCCAGCTTTAGAGAAAGCTCCTGATGAGCTTGCCAATTTAGGAAAGCTTATTATTGCGAGCTTAAAAACAATGCTGGCTTCTGGTTTAGGCAATAAATTACAAGGCAGTTACAAAGAGGTTATCGATGCTAAGCCATCTAATGCCAGGGAGCCTTTTTTGTGTGTACTGGATTAATATGGGTATTATGCTGTTGAAGGGTTTGCTGTCGTTCCTGCACAGGCCAGATCTTTGGGATTTTCAGTTATTTTTGCGGGGCAGGATTTGCCTGCCTTCCAAAAAGCATCAAAAGAAGAAGCTGCATCGATTTTTGCGAATACCAACATTAAAGTATGTATGAAGCTGGAGGATCCAACAGAAACATGGGATTTTTTTAGTAAGACTGCAGGAGAAGCCTATGTGACAGTTGCCCGTAGTTACAACATGGGCAATGATGGAAATGCTTTTGGCTATAAAGACACCAGAGAAGCAGGGATTGAAAAACGTGCCCGAATTGATCTTATGGACTTAAAAGAACAGGCGCCAGGGGAGGCTCATATTTTCTTTAAATCAACTATTGTAAGAGCAAAAATGTTTTATGCTAATCCTCCGAAATCAAAGCAGTTGCGTGTTAATCAGTTTATTAAAAATGTGCCCGTGGCAATTAATAAAGTAGATTTGCTTAAGTTAAGTTATAGCGGGGGAGTTAAACTTTCCAAGCCACCCAAGCCTTTGGAGCTTTCACCTGATTTAGTGGCCATTTCTGAACTGGCAAAGCTCTCGGCAATTGAAGATCTGCAAACTGAATATATGAATTATATGCGGGAAGGTAAGCAAAATCTGAATAATATCGTTAGCAAGATTAAGGCGCAGCTTTTAATTCAATTGCACAACTATCAAAATAGTTTACTGTTTTTGCACGTGGATCCGGCGCACAGGGCATCAAATCCATTTAATGACCTTAACTATAACGAGTCAGTGATCGATGAAGATATGATGATTCAAGTTATGTATAAAGTGGGTATTAACTCAAACTATGTGCCACAACGGATATTTGCAGAGATTTTACAGCTGTATCAACTTTTACTTAAGCCAACAGCATTCAATGTCTCAGATCAAAGTAAAGAGACAAAGACCATTAAGCTAAAATTAGAATCGTTTAGCCAGCGTTTTGGAGGAGAGATAAATGAATCTGACTACAATTATTAATAAATGGGTTGAAAACACAAAGTTCGGAGTCACCCGCGATGGCAAGAACATTTCTGCTCAAGAGCTCGCGTCAAATGCTCAGTTGCTTGAGTCTGTTTTTGCGTCAGTTGAAGCAAAATTATATCATTTGTGTGAATCAGATTTTAAAGTTCAGCACAAAAATAATGCGTGGGTTATACAGTCTGAAAAATTATCAGATCAATTTCTAATTATATCAATGGCAATAAGAGAATTAAGCCAGCTGGAAAACGCAAATGGCGTGATTGAATTATGATAAAAACACAGTAGCCAGAGGTAGATAATTTATGTCTCAATCCAATCACAACGCCGAGGGCAGCGAAATGACCATTATCTATATTATTGTGGTCATCCTGATTGCCTTGCTGCTGACCTATTACCTTTTCAAGGCTCAAATATTAGCAGTGTTATTTCAATGGAAGTTTTATGAATTAAAAACCATTGCTGCTTTTGTGCCCAAATATAAGAAAGTGATTGACTGGGTATTAACGATAAATCATGATCAGGTTACCTTAAAAAATATTTATTATCTGTGTATCGATATTGGTGTTGCATTAAGATATCCTCTCGTTCTCCTCAGTGCCGCTATGGTGATAATACTATACCGTTACCACCCCCAGTCTTACTATCAAAAACCCCATAATATGAAAACTCTGACTGAGTTTACTGGTGAGTATAACCCGATGGCTTTATCCGTTATTAATCTGCAATTGTCACAAATGGAACTGACTTCTGGTGCCTGGTCGATGGGATTATCTCCATTTGAGTTTGTAAGAAAAAATCGATTAATTTCCGAGCATAAGAAGCTTGATAGGAATAAAACATATCAGTTATTTTTAAAGCAATTAGGTGACAAATGGTCAACGTTAGGAAGACTTAATTTTTGTCAGTCAGCAATACTGGCTGCTTGTTGTACTTATATCGTTGGTGACAGGAAGCAGGCGGAGAGCTTTGTAAAAGGTATCGCAACCGTTGTGAAGAATGGCAAGGTGACCACACAGCAAAAAAGTCAGTTAATCCATAGTATTAAAGCTTTGGTTGCGCAACATTATAAACATGAAACAATTCAGACCATCGTGTCGCAACATGCGTACATCAATACAGTCATAGCCGCCCTGCTACAAGAAGCAAAAGCTGGCGGAATCGTTCCTCCTTCGTTGTTTTTATGGATAAAACCATTAGATAGAACACTGTGGTATATCATTAATAATCTTGGCAGAAAGTCAGTTTTTATCGAGGCTGCTGCTGTGAGCATGCATTTTAATAATGAAAGACGAGTTGGAGAGAAAATTGAATATCCTGCGATTGAGCAGCTGGTTACCGAGCTTGAGAGCTTGATTTAAGTTTAGGCTTAAGTCCAGTTGTGGTCAGACAGTTTGTCTAAGTCAGCATGCTTATGTTATATTGCCTGCTCCTATCCCAAAATAGAAGAAGATAGCATTATGCCTGTGCGTAAATTTAACGGTAAAGCTCCCCAGATCGCCGATGATGTATTTGTTGACCCAATGGCAACGCTGACGGGTGATGTCAACATTGGCAGCATGAGCTCCATCTGGCCCCATGTCAGCATTCGTGGGGACTTGCTCAACATTACTATCGGCAGCAAAACCAATATTCAGGATAACTCGGTTATTCACACCACACAGTTCTTTGATAATCCAGGGCATGGGTTTAATGTACGCATTGGTGATGAGGTTACGATTGGGCATGGTGCCGTTATTCATGGCTGCCATATTGGCAATCGCGTACTCATTGGCATGGGGGCGATCATTCTTGATGGCGCAACCATTGAAGATGATGTGATCGTGGGAGCGGGATCCGTTGTTGCACCTGGAAAACATCTTGAATCAGGATTCTTATATGTTGGTTCTCCTGCCAAACAGGCAAGACTACTCAAAGACAACGAAAAATCCTACATTAGAGCCAATGCACAAAATTACTATGAAGTGATGCAGCAACATAAAAAGGAGTTTGGTTTATAGTGATGCTTACACTAAAAATGATACTGCGTTTTCTATTCATTACAGTTGTTTTATTGACAGGTGCCTGCACTACCATCAGCACGCCTAAATCCCCCCTCACTCCCACAAATCAGCCACAGATACAATGGCAGGCTTATCAGAAAAATCTAGCCAGCCTTAACCATTGGCAAGCCTCTGGCGTCATTGGAATCATCATCGATCAAAGAGGTGAATCGGCTAATTTTATTTGGAAACAAAACAACGATAATTTTTGGATACAAATCTATGGACCCTTGGGCATGGGAGCCACGATTTTTTCTGGTAATCAACAGCAGGTAAAGCTTGTGCGTAGTAACAAAAAAACGATACAAGCCCAGGACTTAAAAAGCTTAATGCAATCACAACTGGGTTGGAGTCTACCACTTGATGGGCTTTATTATTGGGCTCGTGGGCTTTTTATTCCTCAACTTCCATATCAAAACACCTTTAATGATTACGGATTGATAAAAACCCTGTCACAACAAGGCTGGAAAATCCAATACAGTCATTACATGCTGTATGATGCTAAATACCCACTTGCTGAAAAAATGATATTTCGCTATGGTGATGACCTGAAAATTACACTGATCATCAAGTCATGGCTTTTGAACCCGTAACCTATCCTGCTTATGCCAAAGTTAATCTATTTTTACACATCCTCGGCAAACGCGATGATGGCTATCACAATTTACAAACCTGGTTTCAATTTATTGATCTGAAAGATTTTTTACATTTCTCAAGAAGGCGGGATGATCAGATCAGGCTCTCGAGCAATATAAGCATCGCACAAGATGAAGATAATCTTGTCTATAAAGCAGCGCAAGCCTTAAAACCTTATGCGCAACACTGTTTAGGTCTTGATGTTCATATTGATAAACATATCCCGATGGGAGCTGGTCTTGGGGGGGGAAGCAGTAATGCTGCGACTACGCTCATTGCATTGAATACACTTTGGCATTGTCACTTATCCAGTGAGAAGCTGCGTGCAATCGGACAAAGCCTGGGGGCTGATGTGCCGATTTTTATCTATCAAAAAGCCGCCTGGGCTGAAGGCATCGGTGAGACTCTAACAGCAAAAGCCTATCTTGAGCAGTACGCACTTATCATTAAACCTGACTTCCATGCAAGCACCGCAGTATTGTTTAATCATCCAGAGCTGAACAGGCATCAAACACCACTAGATCAATCAAGCGTTGCCAATCCGCTGCTATATGAGAATGTGTTTCTTGAGCTGATTATTAAACTGTATCCCAAAGTCTGGAATGAACTGCAAAGCTTACCCAATGCAGATGACCTGAGATTAACGGGAACCGGGGCTTGTTTTTATCTTCTTAGCACAGATTACAACCTGCTTTTGCGAAATCAGAAAAAGTTAAAAAAAGGTGTTGACAGCTGGATAGTGAAAACATTAAACTTTGCACCTGTCGAGCGATGACAACCCATTAACCAAGCGGGTTTCACTATCAACATTGGGCTGTCGCCAAGCGGTAAGGCAACGGGTTTTGATCCCGTCATACCTAGGTTCGAATCCTAGCAGCCCAGCCATAATAATCACCCCAGATTCCACGCAAGCCTCGGTCGTGAAAGCCAATGAATGTATACAAAGCAGTTGCTACCTCAACAACAGAACAAAGCAATGAAAAACGTGGTGTTTTTACACGCTTAAAAGAGGGACTTAAAAAAACACGCAGTAAACTCAGTGCTGGCATTGGGGATCTGTTATTGGGTAAAAAAATCATCGATGATGATTTGATCAATGAGATTGAAATGCAGCTTTTAACCGCTGACATTGGCGTTGAAGCCACTCAAGAAATCATCGAAACTGTGCGCAGCAAGGTCAGTCGCCACGAACTGCAAACGATGGAGGCTTTGATTGAGCTTTTAAAGCAAAAACTTAAAGAGATTATTGCACCGTGTCAAGCCCCATTAATCATTGACACAAAACATAAGCCTTATGTGGTTTTAATGGTTGGAATCAATGGTGCAGGTAAAACAACCACCATCGGTAAGCTTGCCAAGAAATTCCAGAGTGAAGGCAAGTCCGTCATGCTCGCTGCAGGAGATACCTTTCGTGCTGCTGCCGTTGAACAGCTTAAGGTTTGGGGAGAACGCAATCATATTCCTGTGATTGCACAGCACACAGGGGCAGACAGTGCCTCGGTTATTTTTGATACCATACAGGCCGCTAAATCACGAGAAATTGATGTCGTCATTGCCGATACCGCAGGACGCTTACACACTAAAGATAATCTTATGGAAGAACTTAAGAAAGTCGCACGGGTCATGAAGAAGCTTGACAATAGCGCACCACATGAAGTGATGCTTATGCTTGACGCAGGCACAGGACAAAATGCGATTACGCAGGCAGAAGTGTTTAACAAGATTTTAGCCGTCACGGGCATTACCTTAACCAAAATGGATGGCACGGCGAAAGGTGGAGTTATCTTTGCCATTGCCAAAAAGCTTGCCCTACCGATTCGCTTTATTGGCATTGGTGAAAAAATAGACGACCTTCGCACCTTCAATGCTGATGATTTTATCGATGCGTTGTTTACTCAAGACTAGCCAGGCATCCCCACTTATTCTGTATAACCCAGTGCACCTAGCGTAAATCATTTCACGACGAGTATACCAAAGTCAGCAAAGGGCAAATTATCAAACACGAATAAAAAATTATTTTAACGGAGACTCTTCTTCACTATCCAGCATATTATATTGCTCAAGCTTCTTGCGAAATGTTCCGCGATTAAGCCCCAGAATACGTGCAGAACGACTCTGGTTGCCACCAGTGAAGGCCATGGTTGCTTCCAGTAAAGGACACTCGGTTTCTTCCATGAGAAGCTCATACACAGATTCAGGACTCAGTCCCTCTTGCGCCACCATCCTGTAGTAGTGCTGTACTCGCTTACGCACCACCTCTCGCAATGGAAAAGTCTCCGCTGAGTCGCCATTTGGTTTTAATTTATAATGCATTGTTGCAGCCATAATCGTTTCCCTCTATTTTGAAACATTGTTCATTAGCTATTGGTTAATATCCGGCAAAAGATTAATTGATTTAGCACCTAATAACAATAGCTTCACCGCTAAAAATTATTGTTTACGTGCAAAAAAATAATAAATTGATTAATACCTTTATGCCAATGACCCTACCTTAAGCATTTTACTACCCCGCCTCGCAAGTGAAGGGGAGTTTTGCAGCCCCATTGTTGATAGAAGCAAGTCCTGCAAGGTCAACTGATTTAATATACTACCCCAAACTGTCTTGACAGTTTGGGGTAGTATATTATTAAGCTAAAGCGCCATGACATTGTTTGTATTTCTTACCAGAACCACAAGGGCATGGATCATTCCGCTTAACCTTTGCTGTATCGCGTACAAATGGTTGATGTGCAGAGAGTGCCTTTTCTTCCTCCTCACTGGATGAGGCACTACCACTTAAAACATCTTCATGCTGTGCTTCGATGTTTCTAATGGAATTTTTCCATTCTTCTTCCATTCGTTGAGCTTCTTCTGGCGCTTGAATTCTAATTTTTGCCAAATTGGAAATGACTTCATATTTAAAGTTATCCAGCATGCTTGAGAACAACGCAAAGGATTCTTTTTTATATTCATTTTTTGGATCTTTCTGCGCATATCCTCGCAGATTAATACTGTTGCGCAGGTGATCCATCGCATTTAGATGCTCCCGCCAATGGGTATCCAGTGCCTGCATTAAACTGATTTTTTCAAACTGTCTGATTGATTTCTCATCTAGCTTTTCGGTTTTCTGCTGATATTCATCCACAATCGACTTGATAACAATTTCTTTTAGGCGTCCTTCATGCAAATGATCATCCTCTCCTAGCAGCTTCTGCAAGTTCAATGAAATCGCAAAGTCTCCCAGCAATGCTTTTTCCAAGCCTTCCAGATCCCACTGCTCTTCCATAGAACCCGCAGGAACATGATCATGAAACAGTTTCTCTGCCACATCGTAACGCATGTTATTAATGATTTCAGAAACATCATCCCGACCCAACAGCTCTTCTCGCTGCTTGTAGATAACCAGACGCTGCTCGTTCGCCACATTATCATATTCAAGTAAGTTTTTACGAATATCAAAATGATACTGCTCAACTTTAGCCTGTGCTTTGGCAATAAATCGCGTCATCATTCCAAACTGGATTGACTCACCACCAGATAACGCTTTCTTCATGCGATTTGCTAAAGTCTCAGAAGCAAAAATCCGTAAGAGATTATCATCCATCGACAAATAAAAACGACTCTCCCCTGGATCACCCTGGCGAGCCGCGCGCCCTCTTAACTGGTTATCCACACGACGGGAATCATGACGCTCAGAACCTAAAATACATAGCCCACCCGCTTCAATGACCTGTTGGTTACGCTTTTTCCATGCAGCTTTTATCTCATCGATTTGCGTTTGCGCTGGCTCTTCAAGCGCTGCGATTTCCGCCTCCCAATTTCCCCCTAGAATAATATCCGTACCACGACCTGCCATGTTGGTTGCGATAGTCACATTCCCAGGATATCCTGCCTGAGCAATAATCGCAGCTTCACGGGCATGCTGTTTTGCGTTTAATACCTCATGATTGATTTTTTTCTTTCGCAACAGTGTTGACAAAATCTCCGAAGTCTCAATCGATGCGGTCCCAACGAGTATTGGCTGACCTTTTTCGACACGCTCCTTAATATCCTCAACGATTGCCAAAAATTTATCTTTCTGATCCCCAAAAATGCAATCATGATGATCCTGGCGTTGCGATGGTCTATTAGTGGGAATCACAACCACTTCTAAACCGTAGATTTCATGAAACTCAAACGCCTCGGTATCTGCCGTTCCCGTCATCCCTGATAACTTATTGTAAAGCTTAAAGAAATTTTGAAATGTGATGGATGCCAGGGTCTGGTTTTCCCCTTGAATTCTTACCCCTTCTTTAGCCTCAATCGCTTGATGCAAACCATCTGACCAGCGCCGCCCCTCCATTGCGCGCCCAGTGTTTTCATCAATAATAATCACTTCCTGGTCACGAATAATGTAATCAACATTCTTTTGATATAAACTTCGTGCACGTAGGCACGCATTTAAGTAGTGCATTTTTGTTACATGTTGCGGTGAATATAAGTTATCCCCCTCATTAAGTACCCCTTCTTTGATCAGGGATTCCTCGATTTTTGTGTGACCTTCATCGGTCAAATAAGCCTGTTTTGACTTTTCATCCAGATAAAAATCACCATTACCTGCCTCCTTATCGGACTGTTTTACCAGGGTTGGAACTAAGCGATTAAAAAGCAGATACATATCCGAACTATCTTCAGAGGCGCCAGAAATAATAAGCGGAGTTCTTGCTTCATCGATCAAGATGGAATCTAATTCATCAATAACCACGAAATTGCGACTTCTTTGCACCTGCTCTGCTTTGCTAAATGCCATATTATCGCGCAGGTAATCAAAGCCAAATTCGTTGTTAGTACCATACGTAATGTCACAAGCATATGCAGCTCGGCGCTGATCAGGGGATAAATTAGCAATAATGACACCTGTTGTCATTCCCAAAAAGCCATAAATTTGTCCCATAATTTCGGCATCACGTGATGCCAGATAATCGTTCACCGTAATAACGTGTACCCCTTTGCCCGTCAAGGCATTCAGATAAACAGGTAAAGTTGCTACCAGCGTTTTACCTTCACCTGTGCGCATCTCAGCAATTTTCCCAGAATGCAGCACCATCCCCCCAATAAGCTGCACATCATAGTGACGCATACCCTTGACACGCTTTGCCGCCTCTCTGACCACAGCAAAAGCTTCTGGCAGCAGCTGATCCACGGTTGACCCATTATTTAAACGTTCCTTGAATTCGTCTGTTTTTGCTCTTAAGGCGTCATCACTTAGCTTCTCAACTTCAGGTTCCAGTTCGTTAATTTTATTGACTGTTTTTTGCATTTTTTTAATCAAGCGGTCATTGCGACTGCCAAATAGCTTTCTTATAATCATCGATGTCTCAGATAGGGCTTTTCCACACAACTGGTTTTGGATTATACTTCAACTCACCCCATAACAAAAGCCAAGTGCATCAAAATGATCCGCAGGTATAACACTTCAGTTAGCGCGCTTTTAAACAGTAAAAAGCCCTCACTTTTACGCACAATCAGAGAGCAGCATGAAGCAGCGACAACGACTCAGCAAAAGCTCTTAAACTTTAAGATCCCCTATTTTAATCATACTAAAGTGTGCTTTTTTAATGGGACTAAACTCGTTTTAAAAACAGAAATCCCTGAGCTTATTGCTAAGTTTCGTGAGTTAAAAAAAGACCTTGTTGCGCTTCTTAACACCAGTGAATATTTTACTAATCTGCGCACACTTGAGCTTATTCTCGTCTTTGAACCAAAAGTCAAAACAACTGAAAATACGCAACATTTCCCCGAGCAAGCACATCTTGCCTTTAAAAACCTGGCAAACACACTCGAAGATGATCCGATCAAAGAGGCTATTCATAACCTACTGCAAAAGCATAATGAAAACTGACTACCGTTACTTATTTTTTGATCTAGATGGCACACTTATTAACAGCCTCAGCGACATCACTTACGCGCTTAATAGAATGCGTGAGCATTTCGATCTCCCACCCATCAGTGATAGCATTACTGCACGCATTATTGGTAAAGGCTTGCCGACCACTACCCAGAAGGTTTTAGCACTTGACTTGCCAGATGATAAGGTCAGGCTTTATGCCAAAGATGCTTTACGACTTACCCTGGATAACTATGAGTCTGTTATGGGGCGCCATACCCACATTTACCCGGGCGTGATCAATGCACTTCAATACTTTAGGAAGCAGGGAATTTCCATGGCCATTGTTACAAACAAAGAGCAGAACCACGCGCTTAAAACACTAAATCACCTTGATTTAGCCAGATATTTTGATTGTATTGTCGGCGGCGATACCACTGAGTTCTACAAGCCACATCCTGCGCCATTAGCCTATGCGCTTAAACAACTAAACGCCCACCTTCAGCAAAGCCTTATGATTGGAGACTCTGCTAATGATGCTTACTGTGCACAAGCACTCAACATGCCTTATGTCCTTATTAGCCATGGTTATGCAAACGGGGTTGATCTGCACTCACTGGGAGCATTACAGGTCATTGAAGATTTTAACGAGTTAAAACTTTTTCTTGGCTGAAATAAAAAAGGCTACCCGAGGTAGCCTTAAATCACAGCTCATCGCCAGTGTTACAACATTCCATAATGAAATAATTTCTTACGGAACGTACCACGGTTAAGACCCAGAATTTTTGCTGCACGACTTTGATTTCCTCCCGTGTATTCCATTGTCGCTTCAATCAAAGGCAACTCGACTTCAGCCATCACAAGCTCATACACATTCTGTGGTTTAGAACCTTGAGAAACCATATTTTTGTAATAAGTTGCAATGACCTCTTTGATGTGATCACGTAACGGTAAATCTTGTTGATGCACATCCGATTTATGTGCATTACCATAATGTATAGTCGCAGACATAATACTTTCCTCTTTTATCATTTTCGTTATTGAATTATAAAACGCACAGAACAAAAATTTCCCCATCAAATCATGTTCTGAGCACTGTTTTTATTGATCTTGTCAATCAGCTGTGTATTATAAGGACAGCTAAATTTAAAAGCAAGCGCAATACTTGCTCAATAATTTAATAGACCACCTTCAGTATTGTTAATAACCAATAAAAGAACCACATTCATGACAGACATACCCATCAGAAAAACACTTTCTCTGAAAAGGAAAAAAAGCGCTGCGACCAACCCGTTGGAATCGCAAACAAAAGCCGAGCAACAAACGCTAGCGCAAAACACCCGTTCCGAGCATGGATTGCAAAAGCCAAAATGGAATTATCAAGAGCAGGAAGTCAGTTTCAGCACGCTGCAAGATAGTAAGCATCGAACTACCGATCATGTGAGTCTGCTAGCTAACCATGACAAGGTGCTTGCTGGCTTACAGCAAAAACGTGAAGCTTTTCTGAAGAAAATTGAAGTGCTCGAGCAGCGCTTGGTCTTCATCTCAAGTGAGCCACTAAAAATCGCCTGCAATGAGCTAAAGAAGCAGGATACGGAGATTCTGTGCCAGATCAATAACTACCTTATCAACAGGTTAGAGCGTAAATAAAGAATGGGTTCAAAAGATGTTTTAGGGCGTATGTAGTGCACCTAAAACTTAAAATTCCGCGTATGGTTGAAAATCTCCTTGATGCCCGTTTTTCCTAAGGCAAGCATGGCGTGAAAATCATTCTCTGAGAAAGGTTTACCTTCAGCAGTACCCTGAATTTCAACAATACCCCCCGTATGTGTCATTACAATATTCATATCCGTGTCTGCATCAGAATCCTCCGCATAATCCAGATCAAGCACTGCCACTTCTTTGTATATCCCGACAGAGACCGCAGCAACATGAGCCTGAATTGGCTTTGCATTGCCATCAATAAGCCCATTTTGTTGCATGTAGCTCACCGCATCTTCAATCGCAAGGCTAGCTCCTGTAATGGCTGCTGTTCTTGTCCCTCCATCGGCTTGCAACACGTCACAATCCACTTTGATCGTAACACCTGGAAACTGAGACAAATCGACCGCAGCCCTTAACGCACGACCGATCAGTCGCTGTATTTCTTGCGTTCTGCCTGACTGCTTACCTCTTGCAGCTTCTCTATCCATGCGTGAATGCGTTGAACGCGGCAGCATACCGTATTCTGCCGTCAACCATCCTTGTTTAGCATCTTTTAAAAACTTTGGCACTTCTTTTAATACCGATGCCGTGCAAAGCACCTTGGTATCGCCAAAAGCCACTAACACAGAACCTTCTGCATGTTTGGTGAAGTTATGAATAATCGTCAATTGACGCATTTCATCGACTTTTCTCTGGCTTGGACGCATATTATTTCCTTTTCTTGGCTATTCGGCTTAACTAGTCGGTTTTATCACATATGATTTTTGCATTCGGCATATTCATCACTAAAGTCCCACGATTTTTTCTCATAATGCTTTGTACTCATTTTTTGGCTTTTACCTTTGGTAATTGATCAATGACTTTATCAAAATCACTTAACAGCTGATCGTCATGCTTTATCTGCTTAGCATGAAATGTATCATAAGCTTGCTCTGCTAACTGCTTTGCCATTTGATGGGATATTTTCCCTGCATGCGTTAATATTTCACGATCGTTTAAGCCTAAAAAGCCATCTAGTTTTTTAATCCAATCCCGCATAGTCATCGGAATTCGTCGCATCGCTTGACCCTCTGCAAATACAAGATATTGCTCCACCAAATTGTTTAACGCGGATAATTCTTCTTCATTCAGATAATTTTTAGCTATCGTCACATCTTGTTTGCGCGGCTTGTCACCTCTGAAATTAGTCAATCCCATATTAGGTAAAGCGGGATTGGCTCGATCTTTGATAATTTCAGCAGCTGTCTTGCCTGTAATAGCCCAGTGAAATTTGTTCTGAACGGTTTTAAAAAAGGTGATACTCGTTTCAAGTGTTGGATCATAATCAACACTGGTAGCGTATATATCCGTTATTTTTTGATAAAACCGCTTTTCGGATGTGCGAATATCTTGGATACGCCTTAGCAACTCATCAAAATAATCAAAAGGCTGATCAGGATTTTTTAAACGCTCATCATCTAACACAAAGCCCTTAATAATATATTCTTTTAACTGCTTAGTTGCCCACTGGCGAAAACGCGTTGCAACATGCGACCTAACCCGATAACCGACCGAGATAATTATGTCCAAGTTATAATAATCAACGGCTCTACTTACCTGTCTCTCACCCTCAAATTGAACTGTTCGGAATTTCCGAACAGTTGAAATTTGGTCAAGCTCACCTTCTTGATAGATATGTTTAATATGTTCGCTAATAGTTGATTTTGCAACCTGAAATAACTCCGCCATGCTTTTTTGAGTGAGCCAAACGGTTTCATCTTGCAATTGTACTTCTATTTTGGTTTTACCTGCCTCAGTCTGATAGATAATAAATTGAGATTGATTTTCAATCGACATCACATACACTCCCTTACGTCAACTTTGCCTGTGACTACCGCGGTGATTAAGGCCACGCGTTTTTCTTTCAGTAGTTTAATCGCCTGTTCTGCCTCGCCATTTTAGCGGTTAATCTAAACTGTGCCATTGAAGCCTCCTTAAAAAAACGCAAAAGCCGCTAAAGTGTGCGTGAATCAGAGGCATAGCGGCTATATTGCCCCTGAGTGTATTCGTAAGGATCCGAAAATGCAAGCACCTCATGAGTGCACCTCACCCAAAAGTTCTAATATTTCTTTGGTAACTGCATCTAACTTCTGCGTCAATTTCTACTAACGCCCGTGGTGGTTTATATTCATAAAAGTGGCGACTAAGTCGAACTCACGTGTGTTTTAAAGCTCTTCAACCAGAGCCAAAATAAGGTCTGCTGATCTTTTTGCCGCCATATCAACAAACCTGGGGAAATCATTCACGGCTTGACCATCAGCGGTATCAGAGATAGCGCGCAAAATCAGGCAAGGTACATTAAGCTCATGGCACGCTAAATTAACACTACCGCCTTCCATTTCAATCGCGTGCGCATCAAACTGTTCCATAATTGCCCGTTTGGTCTGTGCGCTATGAATGAACTGATCACCTGTCGCGATAATCCCCTCTTTGAGTGGAAGATCCATTTTTATAGCCACGACTTTAAGCTTTGACTTCAGAAGCTGACAAGTTTCAGTAAAAATCTTACTCCCCGGAACCTCCCCTTTCAACCGTCCAAACGCTGTAATATCAATATCATGCTGCACCGTTTGCGTGGCAACAACTAAATCACCAACACAAATGTTATCTGAAACACCTCCAGCCACACCTGAAAAAAATAATGCTTTCACCCCAAAGTGCTCAATCATTACCATTGCAGTGAGCGTTGAAAACACCTTACCAATTTTACTACAGGCAACCACTAAATCGTGCCCTTTATATGAGGCCAGATAATACTTATTATTGGCGTACTCCTTTATTTCATAGGGTTTGATAACCTCAAGAATTGGCGCAATTTCCCTCTCCATCGCGCCCAAAATTGCAATTTTCATTGTTATTTACCATCATACATCTATCCGTAGTAATGGCGCACACTATACGTAAAACAATCCAAGTTGACTATAACCAAACTAAAACTTTCAATATAATCAAGCAAATATCACTAGCCTGCAAAAAACAGGATTGGTAGACTGAGTAACGCCATTCACAACGAAGCTATTAATGAAGATGTTAAATAAAAACCAACGTAAAACACTTCTACTGTCAAGCCTTGGCGGCATGCTTGAGTTTTATGATTTTATTATCTATGCCCTGCTTGCCAGCTATATCTCAGCGCTTTTTTTCCCAGCATACTCGGCGATTAATTCACTTTTAATTGCCTTTAGCGCCTATGCAGTTGGCTACCTTGTCCGCCCCTTTGGTGGCATTATTTTCGGACATTTTGGCGATAAACATGGTCGTAAAAAGACTTTTACGATTTCAATTCTAATCATGGCAATCTCAACTTTCTTAATCGGGGTTTTACCTACTTTCCAATCTGTTGGGATGTTAGCCCCCATTTTGCTGGTTATTTGCCGCGTTGCGCAAGGCTTCTCGGTGGGCGGTGAAATCCCAGGAGCCATCACTTATGTCAGTGAATCAGCTCCCAAACGCAAGGGTTTTATGACAGGTGTCGTTTTCTGTTTTTTGACAGCAGGGGTTGCTGTTGGATTTATTGTTGAGGCAGTGCTATTACAGTTTTTCAGTCACGAACAGATGCTGGCTTATGCCTGGCGCATCCCATTCATTCTAGGCGGCATATTTGGCTTTATCGCTTACTACTTACGCAAACAATTGATGGAAATAGAGGACTTCAAACCCTTCATGCAAAACGAATTTTCATTACCGCTGACAAAGGTTTTATTAACCCATCGCTGGAATCTCGTCTATGCGACAATTGTTGTTTCATTTGGCGCTCTGTGTTTTGTGACCCTGTTTTTGCTGTTGCCTGCTTATTTTGGCACTATTTTACAACTCCAATTGAAAAACTTTGTGTGGATTAACAGCCTGGGAGTCATTCTTCTTTCAGTCTTCTGCATTATCGTCGGTTTTCTTGCCGATAAAATCAGTCGATCAATCATTCTTATTGTTAGCGTCATCGTGGCGATTTTTGGAAGCTTTATCATCTATCATATCTATGTTGATCACCAGAATATTTATTTTATCGCTCTTGTTTTAAGTGCCATACTAGGGGCGCTTTGCTGGGGAAGTATTCCTGCGATTTTAATTGACCTGTTTCAACAAGATGTGCGTTATAGCGGCATTGGTTTTGCCTACAATTTGGGATTTGCGGTTTTTGGTGGATTAACACCAGTGATTGTCATCGGCACCATTAAAGCAACCGCCAATCCAATGGCCCCTGCCTATGTGCTTGGTATTGGGGCTATCATAATCTTAACAGCCATTTTTCTAAATCGCATTATCACATATAAAAACCGCTAAGTATCGTCAATGACTATTGTACGGGTATTGGTTCTAGGACCTTTTGAAGAAGGCTTAGACTATTTATATCCATTTGCTAACCTGCCTACGCCATTTACTCGTGTCCTTGTACCACTTGGTAAACGCACGGTCATTGGCATGATTAGCGAAATTAATCCAACCACCCAGCTATCACGCGATGAATTAAAGCCTGTTACTAAACTGCTTGACGATAATAAATCCCTGTTGTCAGATCGAAGTATTGCAATGATTAAATGGCTCGCTAAATACTATCAATGCACACTCTACCAGGCGCTTAAATTATCCCTTCCCAAACTCTATCTACAAAAAGAGCATCCTGAAATTTCACATCAGATAAGCTATCAGCTAAATAACGTCACGGTTATCCCTCCCCAAAATGCACACAAACAACTTAAGGCAATCGCACTGCTAAAAGAGCATCAAACGCTCACTCATGAAGCCTTTCTGGCACAAGAGATCAATCAGGCAACACTTAAAGCATTGCTTCAAAAAAACATTATCCGCAAAAAAGACCAACCTGTTGCAGCATCTAATTCCTGCTCAGTGAAATGCACACCACGTACATTAACGCCCAATCAACAGGCAGTTGTTGCTCGCATCCACCAAAACCTTAATAGCTTCAAAACCTTTTTACTCTTTGGAATCACAGGCAGCGGCAAAACAGAAGTTTATATTGAAGCCATAAAGCCCATTATCCAAGGTGGTCTGCAGGTGTTAATACTGGTGCCTGAAATTAATCTCACCCCTCAAACGCTAACGCGCTTTCAGCAAAGCTTTAACAACCCTGTTGCTGCTATTCACTCACAACTGAGTGACCAAGCGCGCTTTGATTTATTTGTAAAAGTGCAAAGCGGAGAGATCAAGATCCTCATTACCACACGCTCGGGTCTTTTGTTTGACACCCCTAACCTGGGGATGATTATCGTTGATGAAGAACATGATGGCTCGTACAAGCAGCAAAACATCCCCACCTACCACGCTCGCGATATCGCGATCGTTAAAGCACAACAGCATAATGTGCCCATTATTCTTGGCAGTGGCACACCATCGATCGAAAGCTATTATCATGCTATGAATGGCAAATATGAGTTATTAATCCTAAAAAATCGCGCACTTAATCAACTGAGCAACCAGGTACATATCATTAATCTGCAAAGGCAACAAACTCAGGCAGGCTTAAGCCCAACGCTTATCGATAAAATCAGACAGACACTTGCCAAACATGAGCAGGTGTTATTATTTATTAATCGTCGTGGCTTTGCTCATAGTCTAATCTGCCAGGATTGTGGCTGGTGCGCCAACTGCAATCAATGCGAGAAGCCCTATACATTGCATCAAAAACCACAACATCTCGCGTGTCATTTTTGTGGTAAGGCGCGTAATATTATTCTGCAATGCCCCAACTGCCAATCACATAATCTTACTGATCTTGGACATGGCACCGAAAAGCTTGAAGATGAACTTAATCTTATCTTTCCTTCTGCTAAGACTGCCCGATTGGATCGTAGCTCAACGCAAAAAAAGGGCTCACTTGAAACCGCACTTAATGATATACAATCACGACAAGTAGACATTGTCGTTGGCACACAAATGATTGCCAAGGGGCATGACTTTCAGAATGTAAGCCTTGTTGGAATCATCAATGCTGATGCGGGATTTTATAGTCAGGATTTTCATTCAATTGAAAAAACAGCGCAACTGATCATTCAGGTGGCAGGCAGAACAGGGCGAGGTAACAAAGCAGGAGACGTTTACCTGCAAACCTATCAGCCAGATAACCCGCTTTTGCACTTAATTCTTCAATCAAGTTATGGGCACTTTCTAGCACAAACACTTGAAACACGTAAGCTTTTAAACTACCCACCCTACACCTGTCAGGCCTATATCTATGCTCAAGCCAGCAAAACAAGCACATGTACTCACAGCCTGCAAAAAATTTATCAAACACTTATTCACTGCAATGCACAGCAACAGTTACACTGTCAGGTTTCTTCGGTGCTTCCTGCTATTAACATCAAGCAAGCAGGGCATTACCGCTTTATGATTATGCTGACTGCCACCACACGCAAAGCATTACAGCAACTACTAAAGATGATTTCTGCAGCGACAGCCGAAGCGCGCAAAAAAGCGAAAATCACGATTGATATTGATCCGATTGAGATCAAATAGCTATCATGTTCTTTCGATTATGACAGGGTATCGAAAGGATACTCAGGATGCCCTCGTTTTTTCGGTGCCAAATAAGCGCCTAAAGACAGTGTCGTTTTTGGGATCTGGATATTTCTGGATAGGCATGGCAGAATCTTTGATTCATGCCTGTTGAGGAGGAAGTCCATATAAGTCAGATGCAAAAGGCTATTTGAGAGCTTTACTTTAACAGCCAGAACCAATAAACAATCAATAAAATAAGGATTACTCCCAATCCATTTACTATCCAAAAAATCATATGCTGCTCCTATGTTCATTTAAAAAATCGACTTAAACAAATTTTTCGCCGAGACAAATAGTCACGGTCATTCCCGCGAAGGCGGGAATCCAGCCAGGGGCGGAAAATATTTCGCCCCTGGCTTCAAGTAGGGTGACGGTGGGCAGAAAGATGGTCAGAGCCAAAAAATCTCAACCGATTTGCATTAATAATGACCGTTAATGAGGATGCCGCCATCACCGCCCCTGCAATAATCGGGTTTAACAGCATCCCAGTTAATGGGAATAATGCCCCTGCTGCAATCGGAATCCCTAAACCATTATAAATAAACGCACCCCACAAATTTTGTTTAATATTCCTCATAGTTGCTTGAGAAACCGCAATAGCATCAACCACTCCAGTCAACGAACTTCTCATGAGCGTGATATCTGCACTTTCTAGCGCGATATCCGTCCCATTACCAATTGCAAAGCCAACGTCTGCCTGCGTCAATGCAGGGGCGTCGTTGATGCCATCACCCACCATCGCAACAGGTTGATTTTGCTGCTGCAATGAAGCGATATAACTGGCTTTATCCTGTGGCATTACTTCTGCCATCACATTTTTGATGCCTAACTGACTGGCAATAGCCCACGCCGTACGCTTATTATCACCTGTTACCATAGTGATCTTTATATTCAAATCCTCAAGCTTTTTAATTGCAGCCAAGGCGTCTTCGTTGATGGGATCGGCAACTGCGACAATACCCATGAGCTTTGATTCTAGCGCTACAAACATGACGGTTTGACCTTGCTGAGACATTTGATTGAAAGTATCCATAAATGCACTCACCTCAACTTGGCAGTTTTCCATCATCCTGACATTTCCAATCGCAACATTTTTATCCTCTATTTTAGCGCTAACCCCCAACCCTGTATGGCTATAAAAATGGCTGACTGGTAGTAAACTCAGTGACTTGTCTTTCGCTTTTTTAACGATTGCTTCTGCCAGCGGGTGCTCTGAATGCGCTTCAATACTTACCATAATCTGCAATAAATAATCTTCCGACACACCCTCAACACACTCAATCGCGATGACTTCAGACTCACCCTTCGTGATCGTCCCTGTTTTATCAAGTACAACATGGTTTAATTGACTTGATTTTTGCAAGGCTTCACCATTACGAATCAAGACCCCCATTTGTGCAGCTTTCCCCATGCCCACAATAACTGAAATTGGCGTTGCCAACCCCAGTGCACAGGGACAAGCAATAACCAAAACAGTGATGCTCGTTACCACTGCAAAACCGGCAGAAAAGCCGAGGTTAAACCAAATAAGCGCCGTAATCACAGCACAGATCATAACAGCAGGGACAAAGTAGCTTGAAACAACATCGGCAAGTTTGGCAATAGAGGGTTTTGTGCTTTGCGCATTTTTCACTAAAGTCACGATTTGCGCAAGCAGAGTATCTTTGGTTGCCTTAGTTACCTTATAGGTAAAGCTCCCATTTTTATTTATCGTTCCTGCATAGACTTCATCATCAATGTTTTTAGATACTGCAATACCTTCCCCTGTTAGCATCGATTCATCAACATGCGATTTCCCTACCACAACAATCCCATCTAATGCAATTTTTTCACCAGGTCGGACTCTCAGCAAATCTCCAGGCTTTATGTAATTAATTGCTACCTCTTGCACCTTGGCATCCTTTAGCACCACGTGTGCCGTTTGCGGTTGCAACCCAATTAAATGCTGGATTGCCAGGGAGGTCCTTCCTCTTGCTTTTACTTCCAAAAAAGCACCTAAATTAACCAAAGCAATGATCAATAATGAGGCTTCGAGGTAGACGTGTCGCGCATTCTCTGGCATCCAGTAAGGAAAGAAAATAACCATCGCAGAGTAGCCCCAGGCGGCTAAAGTTCCAAGGCTGATTAAGGTATCCATGGTCGCATGGTGCTGCAAAAGCGCTTTATAGGCCGCATAATACATGTGCTGAGCAGCATAGAACAGGATGAACAACGTCAAACCTGTCATGCAAAGCCAAAACAGATTTACGGCATCAGACGTTATCATAGCCGCTTGAGCAGACATCCCATAGACCATAATAAACAGCCCAAGTACCGTTGGAATGATAATCTTCAAGAGTTGAGCCATATCTGTTTTGTGAAGAATATCAGCTGTCACTTCTTCACGACTAGAACTCACCTGATAACCAATTTTAGCCAAAGCAGTGATGACTTCATCAGCATCGACACTGCCAAGCACCAGGAGTGTACGCTCTGCAAAGTTTACCCGAACATTGTCGATCAGGGACAATTGCGCCAGCGTTTTTTCAATTTTACTGACACAGCTCATACAAGAAACATTGTGTAATTTAAATTCTTGTGATGCTTTCATCCTCTCCCTCCTTGTTTGCTTTGCCTTCTAACCCATATAAATTCTGCATGATAGAACAGCTGCTGATCAAGGCAGATATTTCATATTTTTTGAAACTTTGCAGTTGACATCCAACCTGAATTCTATAGAATGCCTTCCTGTTGCCGACATGGCTCAACTGGTAGAGCAGCCGACTTGTAATCGGCAGGTTCCGGGTTCAAGTCCTGGTGTCGGCACCATCTACGCGGAGTGGTAGTTCAGTTGGTTAGAATACCTGCCTGTCACGCAGGGGGTCGCGGGTTCGAGTCCCGTCCATTCCGCCATGTATCTTTAGATAGCCTCCCAATGCAAGCCCTTAATTTAGTCCTCTGTTATTTATGATAAGGATGACCCTGCAAGATCGTCCACGCGCGGTAGATCTGTTCCGCAAAAATAATGCGTACAATTGGATGTGGAAACGTCATTTTTGACAGCGATATTTTTTCACGGGCGATGCGTTTAATTGACTCATCAATGCCATCAGGTCCACCAATCACGATGGCAACATTCGGGGTATTCTGCTGCCAGTTTTTCATTCTGGTCGCAAGCTCTTTGGTACTGATAGGCTGAGACTGAACATCTAACACCACCAGATGGTCTTGATCATTAAGCTTTGATAGAACCGTTTTGGCTTCCTGGGCTAACCAGCCATCGATAGATCCCGTCTTTGTGGGCTTTGCAATAGGCAACTCTACTAATTGCAATTGTATTGATGAGCCCGTTAAACGTTTTTGATATTCATCAAAGCCTTCCTGCACCCAATTTGGCATTTTTTCGCCCAAAGCGAGTAACTTAATCTTCACGGTTTGATACGAGTAAAGCACAAGGACTCTGTGCGTGAAAACTCTGGATTGAGCATATAACCGTCATAGTGAAAGTCTTTAAGTGCATCGATAGTATCAGCTTTATGATCCAGGATATAACGCGCCATCCTTCCACGCGCACGTTTGGCAAAAAGCGCTATCGTTTGGTATTTACCTTTGTGATATTCTTTAAAATCAATCTCAAGCCATGTTGCCTTAACAGCTTTTTTATTAATCGCCTTGCTATATTCGTCTGATGCCAAATTGACAATTGCCTTGTGTCCATCTCTCACGATGATTTCATTGAGTTTATGCGTTAGTGTTTCGCGCCAAAAGTCATACAACAACGTGTCATCAATCTTAAATTTTATGCCCATTTCCAAACGATATGCCTGAATCAAATCCAATGGTCGAATAAGACCATAGAGACCTGATAGCATTAATAAGTGGCATTGCGCGTATTCAATCTGATCCTGGTTTAGACTCAATGCCTCAAGTCCGCGATAAACATCACCGCTAAAAGCAAACAGTGCTTGCTTGGCATTGTCTTTTGTATAGTGCTCCACATCAAAGTTAAGATACATTTCAAAAACCCCTTCTGCAAGCTTCGGTGAAATTTTCATTAAGGATTCAAACTCATCTGGGCTATAGTGTTTAAGCTTAACGACAAGCTCAGCAGTCTTGGCTTTAAACATCAGATCAGTCGTCACTTCAACGGGGGTGTTTTTACTAAAATCCTGACTTTTTGCAGGAGAAATAAGGCTTAGCATAATTACTTCTCATCACGAAATTTTCGCTATTGTAACCAGATTTACGCGCTTTTTCGATGCCTATTACACAACCCTTTCTTCTCCATCATTTAAGGGGAACTAAACTGGGGCACTAAAAAATCATAAGCACGTCTGAGCTTAATTAAACTCTTCACAAAATTTGGGGTTGACCATCTTTCTGCCCACAAGGGCGTATTCAATACGCCCCTACGATTGTTGGCTTAGACAAAGTATCCGCCCAAAACAAGCAAGCTACCATCAAAAACCTTGATGAAATCAAAGGTTATGATGGTGCTTTTTCACAAAGTGGGTGGAAAGATGGTCACCGCCCGATTGTTCAAATGAAAAATGGGCTGAAATTCTGTCGAAGCCCAAAATTTAATGTGAGATCACGCTGGTGTGTACAGCAGGTTTTAGCTATGCTCATCCAGGATTCTACAAATATAACCAGGGGATATGGATTACATGTTTAAGAAAATTACTGTTATTTTTTCGTTTCTGTTATTGGCGATGTCAGGCTTTCAATTAGCTGAAGCCAAACGCTTTGGCGGGGGATCAAGCCATGGTTACAGTCGCTCTGCCCCAGCACAGACACACAACACCGCGGCAGGCAGTGCAGCGCAAAAGCAAGGTGGCATGGGCATGTTTGGCAAGGTTCTAACTGCGCTTGGGCTTGGAGCGTTATTTGCCTGGCTGTTTAGCGCTCAAGGCATGACTGGAGTTTTAATCGTTGTGGCTTTAATTGCATTATTGATGTTCTTTATGCGTAGAAAAGCCATGCAACAAAATTCAGTTGCTAACACGCAACATAATGCGGCATACAAACAGCCATCCCCTTTGCATTCAGCGACCAACGCGTTTACCAGTCATCAAGTAAAGGAAGGCTCCACTCATGAGGAAGGGCAGGTTAGCAGTGCCATTAAAAATGGTCAGCTTCCTGACAGCACTCCTGAAACCGTATTTAACCATCAAGCGCTTAACCTATTCAATCAACTGCAATCACTGAACAATAAAGCAGGTCTTGAAAAAATCAAAAGCTACATCACTGAAGACCTATATCATAGTGTCATCAGCGATATTGAGCAGAATGATGAGCTGGCGCAATTCAAAGACGTTAGCTGTAAAGTGGTTGATTGCGATCGCCAGGGCACTCAATGGATTGCCAGTGTCATGTTTGTCGGGCAGGTGCAAGAAGACAGCAATAGCGTATGGCAAAATTTTGAAGAAATCTGGCACTTTACGCGCAAAGATGGTGAACACCTGTGGCAAGTCGCTGGTGTTCAACAGTTTTGATTTTACATATAGTGCGTTCTAACACAGCAATACAGGCATTTGCACTTAAATTTTACTGATTGATTTACTTTGAGCATCAGTTTACCGATGTCAGATTAAGTAAAAATGGAAACGACAACAATTGAGCTAAAGCCCTCTAAAGCGAAAATAATTGTAGTATCGCTACTTTTTATGATTTCATTTTTTATCGTTTTTTATTTATTGCATGCGTGGTTTTTCTATTTAGGGCTATTGTTCTGCCTGTTTGCCGCAATGGGTAGCCTCATGAGTTATTACAGCAAACAGAAAATTAATTGTATTCATGTGATTGAAACTGCGTACGCACGAGAAATAAATATTCTCTATGCTAAAACATGGCTTAATAATATATTCATTGAGCGTTATATGCTGGTTGCGGGCGTTATTTACATGAAGTTAAGGGTAGCCCAGCATAAACCGATAAGGCTTTGGCTATTTAGGGATAATTTTACAAGCCTGGAAGCTCGCTACCAGCTCATTAAGGTGTTAATGTTGGCAAAAGATAGATTAAAATAAATGATCTCTAAATTATAAAAATGAATTTTTATAATCATTCACTCTCTGCTATCGTCTGTTTTCCGTTTTGAAGAATCGAAGTCCTGGAATGAAGTTATCAAATATTGAAATTGTTATTGCTAATAGCACACACTGCCGTTTTGCCGAAGCGATTTCCAGACAAATTGAAGAGAGCGCCAAACAAAGAAAGACAGGTATTGCAAAGCGTAGTGTAAGCTATCTGCAGGGCAAACTACGCACGCAACATGCGGTCATTGCGATTGATCAGCTGTTAAATACGGTGGCTGGTTTTTGCTACATAGAATCCTGGCAAGATAAGCGTTATGTCTCCAATTCAGGACTCATTGTTTTTCCCGCCTATCGAAATCTGGGCTTATCAAAGATGATAAAAAACAAGGCATTTGAACTTGCGAGAACCTATTACCCAGAGGCTAAGATTTTTGGTTTAACCACCAATCCGCAAGTGATGCACATCAACTATGAATTAGGCTATGAGCCTGTAGCATTCACGGGACTGACTACCGATAAGACATTTTGGCAGGGGTGCAAGAGTTGCGTTAATTTCCCTATTTTACAATCAAAAGAATATCAAAACTGTCTGTGTACGGCGATGCTGTATGATCCTGTGAGAAAACAAGCACAAAGAGAGCAGCAAAAGGAGCAGAAAATGAAAGTAATCGTCGCTTTTAGTGGAGGATTGGATACGAGTTTTTGTGTCAAATATTTGCAACACGAACATGGGCTTGAAGTGCATACTGTCACCGTCAATACGGGTGGTTTTAGTACGATTGAGCTGACAGAAATTGAGAAGAAAGCGTATCAACTGGGGGCTAAAACACATCAATGTATTGATGCAACTAAAGATTTTTATCAGCAATGTGTGAAGTTTTTGATTTTTGCGAATGCGCTAAAAAATAACTGCTATCCCCTGTCGGTGAGTGCTGAGCGCACCTTTCAAGCCATGACAATCGCTAAAGCCGCTAATAGCATGGGCATCAGTAAAATCGCACATGGATGTACGGGAGCGGGGAACGATCAGGTGCGCTTTGATCTTATGTTTCATATTTTGTGTCCTCATATTGAAATTATTACCCCTATCAGAGATTTAAAACTCTCGCGCAGCAAAACTCAGGATTATTTGATTAAGCATGGAATTGCCTGCTCACAAAGCACAAAAAATTATTCAATCAATAAAGGCTTATGGGGAACTTCTGTGGGTGGTGTTGAAACCTTGACTTCTCATTTATATTTAACGGATGAGGCATGGCCAACGGGGCTAAGTAAAAGCACAAATGAAGCAGAAATGCTGAAAATTACTTTTATAAATGGTGAGCCGATTGCCTTAAATGATGAGTTATCCAATTCCATCCAAGTCATTCAAAAACTTAATAGCATTGCCAGCCAATACGGTATTGGACGTGACATTCACATCGGCGATACCATTATTAATATCAAAGGACGTGTAGGCTTTGAAGCTGCGGCTCCATTGATATTGATTAAGGCGCATCACCTGTTGGAAAAACATGTACTGACTAAGGCGCAGCTTAAAATTAAAACCCTGCTTACCGACACCTATGCCGAGATGGTGCATGAGGGTCAGTTTTTGGATCCTGCAGTACGAGATGTTGAAGCACTATTATTGTCATCACAAGCAAAAGTAACAGGAGATGTTTTCGTACTGCTTAAGCCATACCACTTTGTGCTGTTAGGCGTGCAATCTGAGCATGATTTAATGCAGGCGCAAAGTGCCAAATATGGAGAGGAAAACACAAGCTTTAGCGGTAATGATGTCAAAGGCTTCACTAAGGTGATGAGTAATCAGTTAGCCACCTATTACCAGCTACAAAACAACCTCAAAGTGACCAAGTCACTGGAGTTGCGTACTTTTACTGATTTTGACGACTACCCCGTCCGCTTCGCGTCCACCCCTTCGCTAACGAAGGGGAATTAATGGAGAAGCTTTCCAAAAATTCCCCTTCACTGGTGAAGGGGTGCCGAGCCTGCCTGACCACTCCAGAGCGGTCAGGTCTGCGAGGCGGGGTAGTGCAGCAAAAGTGCGTAACTCCAGTAAGTCAGATGTGGCAAATGCAATGATAACAGGATAGTGGTTATGGAAGAGAAGCGTATTACAACAGAGCGTAAAATCAAAGTAGGAGTCATGGGTGGGGCTGGGTATACGGCTGGTGAGCTTTTACGCATCTTAATGCTCCATCCAAAAGTCGAGGTTGTGTTCATTCATAGTGAATCAAAACAAGGTGAACTCATTGCTGCAACTCATCATGACTATTATTTTATTGATGATAAACGCCGATTTGATGGAGAAATTCATCAAAATGTTGACGTGGTTTTTTTATGTGTTGGTCACCATCAAGCGAAAGCAACACTCATCAAGCATGTCTTCAACCCAAAGACAAAGATAATCGATCTAAGCCAGGATCATCGTGATACAAAACAAAATCCGACATTCATGTATGGTCTGGCAGATGTTGAAAAAAAACGCATAGCCTCAGCGCAGAACATTGCCAATCCTGGTTGTTTTGCTACGGCAATCACACTGGCACTTGTGCCTTTTTCTGCCCATTTTGAAGGTGATATTCACATCAATGCGATTACTGGCTCAACGGGGGCAGGGGTCATGCCAAGGGACACCTCACATTTTAGCTGGCGTTCAAACAATATTTCGGTTTATAAGGCATTTAGTCATCAGCATTTGGTAGAGATAAAGCAAGCGCTGAAGCTTCCTGACACAAGCCAGCTTCTTTTTATTCCAATGCGTGGGAATTTCAGTCGCGGCGTTTTTGCCTCTGTTTATTTTAAATCGTCATTAACTGAGCAAGGCGCCAAACTGTTATTGCAACAATTTTACGAGGACAGCCTTTTTGTCAAAGTACTTGAGCATGAACCCGATTTGAAAATGGTCGTGAACACCAATGCCTGTATGTTGTCGATTAAAAAGCATGGGGATTATTTGCATATTGTCAGTGTTATTGACAATTTAATTAAAGGCGCTTCAGGACAGGCTGTACAGAATATGAATCTGATGTTTGGGTTACCTGAAGCGTTGGGGCTAAGGTTCAAAGCAAGCGTATTTTAGGTTTTGCCAGAATTTTCACCAATTTTGATTGGCATAAATGTAGGGGCGTATTGCATACGCCCTTGTGATCAGCAATAAGGTCAATGCCAAACAATTCATTCAAAAAAACAGGAGCAAAACATGCAACAGTATTTAAGTATTAAAGATATCGACAATATCCAGGAGGCGATTCAATCGTGCATTGAAATCAAGAAAAGCCCTCATGAGAGATCGAGTTTGGGAAAAAATAAAACACTGGGTATTATTTTTTTAAATCCAAGCTTACGCACCAAAATTTCAACCGTTAAAGCCGCACAGAATATCGGTTTAAATGTTTTGCCGATCGATGTCAACAGCGGTTGGGCGCTTGAATTTGAAGAGGGTGTGGTGATGGATGGGGATAAGCCTGAACATATTAAAGAAGCTGCTCAAGTGATCGCCAGTTATTGCGATATGGTTGCTATTCGTTCCTTTGCAAAACTCCAAGATAGAGAGAAAGATTATCAAGAGCAAATATTTAATGCTTTTAAGAAATACACTGATTGTCCGATAGTTAATTTAGAGTCGGCATTGCGTCACCCCTTGCAAAGCCTTGCTGATATTTTGACGATTGAAGAGTACAGGAAACGTAAAAAAATAAACAGACCCAAGGTCGTATTAAGCTGGGCGCCACATGTTAATCCTTTGCCGCATGCGGTAGCAAACTCCTTTGCCGAAGCTATGCAGCTTATGGACTACGATTTTGTGATCACGCACCCTGAAGGTTATGAACTGGATGTTGAGTTTACGGGAGGTGCGCAAATTTGCTATGACCAAGACGAAGCGCTGAAAGATGCAGATTTTATTTATGTAAAAAATTGGTCAAGCACCAAAGAGTACGGCAAAGTGACTAACAAAGACCAAAACTGGATGATCAGTGAAGCCAAACTTAACCATGCTAAGAATGCCAAGGTGATGCACTGCTTACCAGTAAGACGCAACGTGGTGATTGCTGATGATGTGCTTGATTCTCCGCGATCTATCGTGATTGAACAAGCGGAAAACAGGCTTTACGCTGCGCAATATGTGCTATCTGAAATGGTGTCAGCGTTCAAGTATAAAGATCAAGCGGTGATAGCGACTACTGACGAGGTTTATGCAGATGGCATTAAGTAAAACGGCTAACGTGATTAAACTGGGAGGACG
The DNA here is from genome assembly GCF_002803295.2 of Caedibacter taeniospiralis. GTDB lineage: Bacteria > Pseudomonadota > Gammaproteobacteria > Francisellales > Francisellaceae > Caedibacter > Caedibacter taeniospiralis. Next base: position 39,420 of record NZ_PGGB02000008.1, read on the forward strand.
CGTCATGGATGATCAGTTGGAATTAAACGCATTATTAAAAGCGATTTCGCTTTGGCAACATCCGTGCATTATTATCCATGGCGGGGGTGAGCAAGTCAGTAAACTCAGCAAAGACTTAGGACTTAAACCACAATTTATCGATGGGCGGCGCGTCACGGATAAAGCTTCTTTAGAACTTGTGATCATGATCCTTGCAGGTCTTATTAATAAAACACTGGTTGCCAAGCTTCAAGCTAATGGCGCTAATGCTTTTGGTTTAAGTGGTGTTGATGCAAATCTGTTGTTAAGCGAGAAACGCGGCATTGAAAAACACGATTTTGGCTTTGTCGGTGACATGAAGTGGGTCAATGTGAGTGTATTAATAAATATGTTAGACAGTGGTTTATTGCCCGTACTAGCACCCATCACACATAATGGCAGTGGGCAGCTGTTAAATACTAATGCCGATACGGTGGCGTATGAGGTTGCAAAGAGTATGGCAAATGTGTGCGATTACCAGGTTAGTTTGTATTACTGCATGGATTTGCCTGGAGTGTGTGAGAGCGTAGAAAATCCGCAATCATTGATTGAAGAGCTTGATCTAAGAGGCTATCAGGATTTGCGCACGCAGGGCAAAATTCATCAGGGGATGCTGGTAAAGCTTGAAAATTGCTTTAGTGCGATAGAGTCTGGGGTCAATAAAGTCGTGATCAGTAATGCACAAAATATAGCAAAAGCGTTGGTGAATGAACCACATAAGGCAACCACGATACAATTAAAAGAGGCAGTGAATTAAATGGAAACTGAAGTTTTAGCCCTGGAAGCATTGCGCGCGCAGATAGCCGAAAAACAGCAGCAAGCGTTAAATTTATTAACGTCTTTAATAGGAATTCCATCGATTTCAACCGAAGAAGAAAAAAGTGCGCTGTTTATTCAGGCGTGGTTAGCAAAGCATAAGATTCCATCCACGCTTATTGGCAATAATGTCTGTGCTAAAAATAAGTATTTTGATCAAGAGAAACCTTCGATTTTATTGTTATCTCATCACGATACCGTGCCACCTGCTAAGAGTTACACGCGTGACCCCTATCATGCCGAAATGATCGAGGGCAAATTATACGGTTTAGGCGCTAACGACGCAGGGGGAGCATTGGTAAGCCTAATCACGGCATTTACCCACTTTTACAACATGCAAAACTTACCCTTTAATCTCTTGTTGTGTGCAGCTGCGGAAGAGGAAATTTCTGGCAAAAATGGCGCCGAGCTTGCTTTGCCTTTTTTTGGTGAAATCGACTTTGCCATCGTCGGTGAGCCCACGAGTATGGAGCTTGCTGTCAGTGAAAAGGGACTCATGGTGTGCGATTGTGTGGCGCATGGCAAAACAGGGCACGCCGCACGCAATGAGGGAGATAATGCGATATTAAAAGCCGTTAGCGACATTAACTGGATCACAGGTTATCAGTTTGAAAAAACCTCGCCAACCTTGGGTGTGGTGAAGATGAGCGTGACGGTGATAGAGGCGGGAGTAAAACACAATGTCGTGCCAGAGAAATGCCATTTTGTTGTCGATGTGAGAACGACAGACGCCTACGGCAATGAAGAAATATTGGCGATCATGCGTCAATATATGTGCGCGGAAATCACGCCAAGATCAATGAGAATTAGACCCACGGCAACCCCACTTGATCATCCACTGATGCAAGCGCTTTTGGCTAAAAATATCAAATCTTACGGTTCACCAACCACGTCAGATCAAGCGATACTGAATTGCCCAAGCGTTAAATTTTCACCTGGGGATTCAAAGCGCTCACACAGTGCCGATGAGTTTATTTATGTTGCACAAATTAACGAAGGCGTGCAGTTTTTTATTGAATTTTTTCATGAACTAAAGGATCAACCATGGCGGAAGTAAATGAGAATATACAGCACAGGCAAAAATTATGGGGAGGGCGTTTTACGGAAGAAAATAACCCTTTGTTTGTGCGCTTTAATGAGTCATTAAGCGTTGATTATCGACTGCTGCCCCATGATATAAAAGCCACCAAGGCATTTACACAAGCTTTGAGTGAGATAGCCGTTTTGTCAGAGAAAGAGTTGCATAAGCTGCATCAGGCACTGGATGAAATCGAGAAAGAAACTCGTGAAAATCCATCATTAATCCAACAAGCAATCTATGATGGCGTTGAGGATGTCCATACTTTTGTTGAGCAAAGCTTAGTGGATAAGATAGGAGAGCTTGCCTACAAGGCAAATACAGGGCGCTCACGCAATGAACAGGTTTCATGCGCCACAAGATTATGGGTGCTTGAGCACATTGATATATTGCTCCATTTAACCAAAGCCTTACAAAATGCGTTGGTTGAACAGGCACAAGAAAACATTGATGTGGTTGTCATGGGTTATACCCATTTACAGCAAGCACAACCGATTACCTGGGGGCATTATTTTTTATCGTTTTATGAGATGTTTAAGCGTGATTGCGCACGCCTTTTAGATGTGAAAAAGCGCGTAAATATTTCACCACTAGGCATGGGGGCGATTGCAGGTAATTCATGGAATCTTGATCGCAAGAAAATGGCTGAAAACCTTGGATTTGCTGATATTGTGCAAAACAGCTTAGATGCGGTAAGTGATCGCGATTATATTATTGAGCTTTTAGCGAATATTAGCTTGATTGGCGTACATTTAAGCCGCTTCGCAGAAGATATGATTATCTATTCAAGTAGTGAATTTAACCTGGTTGAAATGAGTGATTTGGTGGCGACGGGTTCATCGTTGATGCCGCAAAAGAAAAACCCGGATGCGATGGAGCTCATACGCGGTAAAGCAGGACGCTTAAACGGATATCTCATTGCACTTTTAACAACAGTTAAAGGATTGCCATCGGGCTATAACAAGGATTTACAAGAGGACAAAGAAGCCTTATTTTTGGCGGTTGACAGTGTAAGCAACATGATTAAGGTGACAACGATCACCGTTCAAAGCTTAACTATTAAGCGTAATAAAAACTATGATCATAGCTTGTGTGTGGCAACTGAACTTGCGGATTATCTTGCCAGAAAGGGGATTCCCTTTAGAAAAGCACACCATATCGTCGGACAGCTTACAGCTTACGCTTTGGCTTGTAGCAAGTCATTAAGCCAGTTGAGTCTTGGCGAATTTCGACAGTTTTCAGCTGAGATTAAAGAGGATGTTTATCCAATATTAACGATTGACTCAGCCATTAACAGCAAAACAGCCATTGGCGGCACAGCAGTTGCAAATGTTGCGCTAGCCATAGCAGAAATTAACAGGGATATTGAAAACGGGATGTAACGCAAGTTGTATATCCATCGTAAATCATTTTTCAGACTTAATTGCGGGTAACTAAAAATAGTGCGGTGAACTTTGCGTTTGCAAAGTTGCTTGAAGCACCATTGCATCTTCATGCTTATCACCAACGCGATAATAGTTTTTACGTATGGAAATCTGCTGAAAGCCATATTTTTTATAAATACTGATAGCAGGAATATTACTTACCCTTACTTCAAGAAAAAGTTTTTCAGTCTGTTTGTACGACAAATGATTCATTAAATAAGCTAACAGCCTCTGACCAAATCCTTGGTGTTGGTAGTGTTTTGCCACCGAAAAATTCAAGATTTCAGCTTCATCAAAAATGACGGATACAATCACAAACGCAATCAGGTGGTTATTTAAATCAAAAAGCCCCCACGTCTCCGTATGAGCGGAGAGAATACTGTCTTTCATTTGCGATGCCGACCATGGATATTCAAATACCTCACGCTCAATATCCATGATTTGTGGCAAATGATTTTCACTTAGGGGCAAAATCTGATACTGCATAGACACTCATCATCGTTTGTTTTTTAACCTCTGCACAATTTAACTTATCAATGTTGATTGCAAAGCTTCCTGCATGCGGGTTTTCATCGAGGAAGTTTGCCAAGTCCAAGCTTTCATCATAAAGAATTATTGTGTTTGAAGCGATCACTTTTTCCAGCGCTTTATCATTTACCTCTATATAGCACACATCCTTGCATGAAAACATAGCCTTTAGGAAGGTAGAAAGTAACGTTTCTTGAGATGCTAAGCACAAAATAACACATAGCTTATTTGTGTCGACCATATGTGCGTGGCTGACAAATTCAGCATTATTTTTCTTTTGCCGTTTTACCTGCCATTGCGTAATACTCAAATGCTGTAAAATCGCGTATTGTCTCTCTCCCTTGGTCATCAATGATTAAATTCCAATGCTTGATAATAAATTACAAATGGAACGCACAGCGTGCGTAACCCTGGGGTGGCTAGCTTCGTATTCGATTATTGCCTGTTCCAAATCACTAAAATCAGTCTCTTTGGGATCCTGCAATTTACTCACTTGGATTCTTTGCTTCACCAAGTCTGCGATTTCAATTGCTTGAGCCTTTTTTTCCTGAGGAAGACTCTCTAGTTCAGCTTGCAATTGATCTAGGAGATCGGATAGATTTTCTATATCGGAAAAATTAAGTTTATCTGAATTTTTGAGTATCGCTTTAATCTCAGTAATCGTATCTTTTGGCATACTTTGACTCCAGGTCCAACGGTTAGGTTGTTTCATTCTATGGGCAAAAGGGGGTGTTTGACAATTAGCTTCAAGGGAATAAATTAATTTTATTTGGACAACGCAAAATACTATCGTAATTATGCAGGTTATACTTCTCTACAAGACGCTTACAAACTTCAATTGCTCTTAATGAATTCCCATGCTTATCCAGTCTTGGAGAATAGATGGCAATACCCATCCTATCTGGCACAACTACGTAAATCCCCCCAGACACCCCACTTTTTGCAGGCAACCCGATTGAAAACGCCCATTCTCCCGAATAGTCATACATGCCGCAGGAATACATCAAAGATAAACAGTTTTTTGTCGTCTCAGGCTTAAAAACTTCTCTACGTGTCAATGGGCAACTTCCCGCATTGGCAAAACCTGCTGCAATAACTGAAAGAACCTCAGTATTTAACTCGATTGAACACGCCTGAAAATATAGATTAAGCGTCTGATGCAGATCGGTATTTTTAGGGAACGCATGATGTTCGCGCATGAAATAACCCAAAGCATAATTACGATCTGCCGTGTCCTTTTCTGAATTATATACCGCATTGTTAAAGGTGATCTTTTGACTATTACTCAACTCATGTAATGCTTTCATAATATGATTAAACTTACTCGCGGGATTCGCTTTGCGTTTGATCATGGAGCATGACATAATCGCTCCTGCATTAATCATTGGATTATGTGGCAACCCTTCGTCATTGAGTGTCAGCTCATTGAAGTTTTTTCCACTAGGTTCGCGACCCACATGCTTATGCACATGACTCAATCCATTTTCCTCCAACGCCAGTGCATACAGCACAGGCTTCACCATCGATTGCATGCAAAAGCGCGCCTTATAATCCCCCACACTAAACTGCTGACCATCTGTCGTGCATACAGAAATAGCAAACTGCTCAGGGTTCACTTTTTTAAGTTCTGGAATATAACTTGCCACTTTGCCACTTTTATTTAATTGCAGATCCTGGTAAATCTCTGCCAAATAGCCACAAAAATCCTTGAAGTTGACTGACATTATCACACGCATTTCTAATATTGAAAATGCACCTTATTCTACTTCAATATTTTTATTTTGAAAGCGCTGTTATGTTCTGTTAAACATTTTGCACCCCGAACAACATTATAGCGACGGTGAAAAACAGCGTTGAGTTAAATAGAACCCAATAGCAACAGCGATAAGTGAAATGACAACGCTCAGCACAATATAGCTCAACGCCTTTAACCATTCGCCTTTTTGCAGCAACATCAGCGTGTCTAAGCTGAAACTTGAAAAGGTGGTAAAACCACCCAAAAAACCTGTCACCACCAAGGCGCGCAAATGGTGCGTTGCCATGTTTAGAAAAAAACGCTCTTGCAACAAAAGGGCTGCCATGACCCCAATGAGCAGGCATCCGACCACATTGATAAATAAAATACCAAATGGGAAAGACCTGCCTAAGTATTTAGCCGCCAACTCAGCAACCCAGAAACGGCTGATTGAACCTAAACTACCACCTAGACCAACTAACAACACAGCTAACATAACGATTCTCCTTTAAGTTTTTTTAAAAAAACAGACGTCATCAATCTTAAAGGATGGTTTAAGCCAGAACGTTTAAGCTCAGCCTGGGAAGAACGTCATTTCCCCAGCGCAATGCTACCATAAAAATTTTATGCTACACAATCAATTCTTACAGTAAAAAAATGTGCATAACTCCAGTAATTTTAAACCTGATGCAGACCATCCTTTCTGATAAATCGTCCACCAAGAATATGATAGTGTAAATGAAAAATGGTTTGACCACCCGCTCTTCCTGTATTAATTAGCGTTTTAAAGCCAGCATTCAAACCTAATGTTTCCGCAAGTTTAGGAATGGCAAGATTGATCTTTCCAACAAGTTCTAAATCCTTTTCTTCAACATGGTTTAAGCTATCAATGTGTTTTTTGGGAACGACCAGCACGTGCGTTTCAGCAACTGGAAAGGCATCGTGAAAGGCTAGAATATCACTGTCTTCATAGACTTTCTGCGTGTTTATTTCACCTCTAATAATTTTACAAAAAATACAATCGCTCATTGTTCTAATCCTTTTGTTTTGAGATTAACGCATAAACTAATAGCACAACGCCAACGCTACCGACTATTCCATAATGTTTAGCAAGGAATCGGTGAAGGTCATTTAATAATTCATTATTGTAACCGTAAATAATACCAAGCACAGTTAGCGAAAGTCCAAGACCTACCAGCACGCCACGCTTTTTTGACTGTTTTGGAGTTTTAGGCTGATTCATTTGGTTATTATCTTCAAACCTGGCTTTTTTAGCTTTACTACTCAATAAATCAAACAACATCTCAGGGACATCAGGCAGGCGTTCACTTAAATCAGGAATGTTATCCATTGAACGCTTTGCAAAGCCTTTCCAGCCAACACGTGTTTTCATCCATTTCTCCAAAAATGGCTTGGCAGTTGCCCATAAATTTAGCTCAGGATAAAGCTCACGCCCCAATCCTTCTATGTTAAGTAGTGTTTTTTGTAGTAGCACTAATTGTGGTTGAACGCTCATATTAAAGCGTCTGGCAACTTGAAATAAACGCATTAGCGTGTAACCAAAAGAAATTTCAGCTAAAGGCTTCTCAAAAATAGGCTCACACACGGTGCGAATGGCAGATTCCAGTTCATCAGCACGGGTGGCATACGGGACCCAGCCAGATTCGATATGAAGCTCGGCAACTTTTTTATAATCACGATTAAAAAAAGCCAGAAAATTACCCGCAAGGTAATGCTGATCTTCACGCGTTAGCGTCCCAACGATGCCAAAATCAATCGAGATATATTTAGGATCTTGAGGATCAGTGGCATCAATAAAGATATTGCCTGGGTGCATGTCAGCATGGAAAAAACAGTCCCTGAAGACCTGGGTATAAAATATTTCAACACCACGCTCCGCCAAAAGCTTCAAGTCGGTATTAAGCAGTTTCAAAGTTTCAATATCCGAAACAGGAATACCTTTTATCTTCTCAATCGTCAGCAAATTATTGCGACAATATTGCCAGTATACTCCGGGGACATAATGGATATGACTATCCTTAAAGTTACGCTTAAGCTGCGAGGCATTGGCTGCTTCGCGCTGCAAATCAAGTTCATCTAACAGATTACGACTAATTTCTGCGACTACTTCCACAGGGCGCAAGCGCCTGGTTGCTGGGATATAGCGCTCTAGCATACGTGCAAGGGTTTTTAACAGTTCTGTGTCTTGAACCAGGATATTCTGGATATTGGGGCGTAGCACTTTAACAACCACTTCCTGACCGTTGGCTAGTGTTGCGCTATGCACCTGAGCAATGGACGCGGAAGCCAACGGATTTACATCAAAGCTCATAAATGCTTCACTAATGGGCTGCTTTAACGCTTTTTCAATAACCTTGACAGCATATTCGCCTGAAAATGGGGGTACTTTGTCCTGCAGTTTAGCCAATTCACTGGCTAAATCCTGTGGCAATAAATCGCGTCTTGTGGAGAGTGCCTGACCAAATTTAATAAAGATCGGACCTAAGGTTTCAAGAGCCAGACGCAAACGCGTGCCACGATCAAGTATATTGCGAGCAAACCAGTAATAAGGATTAAAGATCAGCGTTATTTTAAGTACGCGCAACAACGGAAGATTTGCCATCATAGTGGTGACATTATATTTGTTAAGCACATAACCGATGTAGATCAGGCGCCACCATTTTCTGATTTTATTCATGTTTGACACCTTGTGCTGTTAGGTAACGCTCAAGCCTGGCTGTAACACGCTCAACATCTTGTTTGAGTTGCTGGACATCGGTAAAAAAGTCTTCAAGCTCTTCCTTGCAAGGGATCAGTTCTTTCTCATATTGGAGGTATTCTCTTAATTCGATCGGGAATTGCGCTTTGCTGACAAGCCACCAATGCTTAATAGCATCAAACGGTTTGGATAACAATGAGCTTAATGTTGTTGTTTGCCCCTGCGTGAGCGTGAACATGAGATCAGGATGAATTGCCTTAAAAAAATCACGATATGCTTCAAGTACATACATATCGCCTTCAAATGATGCCTCCGCTTTTTGAATATAGCGCTGTGGACTGGCACTCAACGCCATAGCGATTAAAACACCTGAATCAGCGGAGAGTATATTTGTCTGATGTGTGCCATCCGCTACATCAAAGATTAAATTATCTGCGGTGGGGATTAAGCAAAAGCGCATTGCAAAATCATTTAACTGAATCGTCAATGTCCTTTGTTTCAGGCGATCCAGCAGATAGGATTTTTGAGGATCTAAACTCAGAATTTTGTCGAGCAGGAAATTGATAGATTTCACGATCATAAGCTCTTTCATACGATCACCTTAATATTTTACGCCCATATGAAGGGCGACAACACCCCCTGTCATGTTTTGATATTCAACTTTGTCAAAACCAGCTCTTAGCATCATTTGCTTCAAAATTTCCTGGTCTGGATGTTTGCGAATGGACTCTGCCAGATAGCGATAACTATCAGCATCTTGTGCTATGAGTTGTCCCATAAAGGGTAATATTTTAAAGGAATATTGATCGTAAATCTCGCTTAATAATGGCATTATTGGCTTTGAAAATTCGAGCACCAGGAGTCGTCCACCTGGTTTTAATACGCGATACATCGAGGCAAGTGCTGCATCTTTATCCGTAACATTTCTAAGCCCAAATGAAATCGTAATGCAATCAAAGGTATTCTCAGCAAAGGGTAGACATTCAGCATTGGCCTGAACATATTCGATATTGCCAATGCAACCGCGATTAGTCAGCTTCTCACGCCCAACGTCCAGCATAGAAGCATTAATGTCACTCAAAATAACCGTGCCCTGCTCTCCCACTTTTTGGGTAAATTGATAAGCCAGATCCCCTGTGCCACCTGCGAGATCCAGGATTTTCTGTCCAGGTTTAACTCCTGCCTTTTGAATAGTGATTTTTTTCCACAAACGATGAATGCCAAAAGACATCAGATCGTTCATGATGTCGTATTTTGCCGCCACAGAATGAAACACTTCGGCAACTCTTTGCTGCTTATCTGCCCATTTAACTTCTTCAAAGCCAAAATGCGTGATTTTTTCTGAGTTATCTTGTAATCGTTTGTCCATAAATAGATTGATAGGGAAATGCTGTTGCCAGCCAGTATAACGTGAAAGCCTTAGTGAAACTACTGATGCGTTCGTCTTTATGCACAATACGGGCTGTGACTCAGCAATCCCGCCTGTTGCGCCAACTAGGTTCTGTGAACCAAAAAACCACATGAACCGAAGTTAGATTAATTTAGTTAAAAAATGATTTGAAAAATTGCAATCCTTAAGTCGACCCAAATTTAACTGTGATGGGAAAAACAACAAAAGGATTGCAGAACGGATTATGACATAAGTGAGTACGCTTGGGAAGAGATTTATATGTTTTTAACAACCGTAAAAGGTATAACATTGCAGAAGTGGCGAGTCACTACGAATCTTTATAGAAGGCGTTTACTTCGTTTTATGGTCATTGGAGAACAGTTCATAAAGTTTTTAAGCATTCGGCAGAACTGGGTATTTGGGAGGAACTAAAGGAAAGTGTTAGCGACGTACAACGATTTCCCACTTGCTTGAATTTAAAATTCTGAAACACTTGCCAGAAAAGACCTCGAGAGTGGTAGCTACGACTGGACTTGAACCAGTGACCCCAGCATTATGAATGCTGTGCTCTAACCAACTGAGCTACGTAGCCACAATAGGGACGAATTATTGGCAAGATTACATTTGTTGTCAATATTTTTTTTCCAGTTTTATCGACACTGTAAATACTGTATCTTGCTTCAGAATATTAATCCTCCTCGTGTGAGGATAGCACCGACCACTCTTACCGATATGGTTGAGTACATTACTCACTCCAGGTCCTTTTTATCTCCCTGATAAGACATTGCCGCCAAAAGTGGTCAATAGGTACTGATTTTTGCCTGAATTGTGTCTATAATGTCCGCCTTATTGCTGCAGCACTATGGATTGATTAGCCCGCTCAAGGCTATTTAGATCGGTAAAACCACGCAGTCGATGGCACCAAGTATAAACTTAACGTAGGAACATTTTAAATGTCTGATGGTAGAAATAAGCTCAATGATTTTTCATTATTAAAGTCGTTGGTTGGGAGCAAAAGCATAAAAGACAAAACAGATCGTTTACGTAAAGCACATGCGGAAAAACGTAATGAAACTGATGAAAAAAAACTGGCAAGTTCCGCTCCAAGACCGGGTGCGCGAGCTCAGCCAGTACATCAAACAAGACAGGAGCGCGTTAATCAACAAAAAACACCTTTCCGCATGCCACAATATGGTCAAAAGCAGCATGAAGAGCTTACTATTGAGATGCCTGACATTGAACAACAAGATGAAATTATCGTCGAAATCGATTTGCAAAAGGAACTTTATAAAGAGGAACAGCGCTTATTTAAATGGTTATGCCTGCGCTTCCCTAAGTGCTTTAATCCCAAGGATAAACACCCCTTAAAAATCGGCATCAGTGAGGACATCGAGGTTATCTATTACAATGAACACTTTGCCCCAGTTGACCAGTATATTCTGAAAAAAGTGATCAAACGCTATGTTGGCGATACCCGCTATCAACGCTCAGTACTTGAGCATAAGCAAAGGTTCAATCTCTATGGAAAACCCGTAGAAAGCTTTAGTGATGAGCATGTTGCTTATGCAAAACAGCGTTTGGATGAGATTGCAGAAAAAGCTTATCTACGTTCGCAAGGCATCGATATTAAAACCTACTATCAGCAAAAGCATGCACAAGAAAAGCCAGAAAATACAGAGGCTGATAATGCTCCCATCTTAAGAGATTCCAATATTGAACCTCCTTTAAACGACAATAATTCTATCCGTTAAACTCATCATCCTCGACATGTTGCCCATACTCGATAAATTCTCAACCCAATACGCAATCTCTGAGCAGTTTGCCAAAGAGTTAGCCGATACTGAGTTTAACGGCGATATTCACAATGATTACGCCACGAGAATCACTAGCTCCATCGACAACAGCATTTATCAAGTTGTGCCCGAACTGGTTATTTTCCCCAAAAGCCACCTCGATATTGAAAAGATTTTTCGTCTTGCCGCTACTGAGCCCTTTCGAAGCCTGAAATTTAGTGCCCGCGGCGCGGGCACGGGCACTAATGGTCAATCCTTGACTACAGGAATTATCATTGATACCAGTCGTTATATGAATAATGTTGTGGAAATCAATCTTGAGAATAATTATGTTATTGTCGAGCCTGGGGTGGTCTTAGATCAGCTCAATGAAATTCTTGCTCCTCATCATGTGTTTTTTGCGCCCAACCTATCCCCTGGTAATCGCGCCACAATCGGAGGCATGACCAGCACCGATGCCTGCGGCAAAGGTTCGCGGATTTATGGGCGCACCAGTGAACACCTGCTTGAGCTTGAGTGCGTTTTGAGTGATGGTGAACGAGTATCCTTTGAAGAAATAAGCGCCTTAAATCTAAATAAGTTAATTGCCAGTTGTACGCAACGAAACTCACTCCTGGCACATATCTACCAGGTAGTTGATAGTGAAATTATTCAAAAGTACGACAAAATTAAGGCTCAATTCCCCAAGTTAGACAGGTTTATGACAGGTTATAATCTGGCAAAATGTTATGATCCCATCCTGCAGAAAATCAACATTAATCATCTAGTCTCTGGTGCTGAAGGAACTCTGGCTTTTATCACCCGGTTAAAACTGAAGCTAACCCCTATTCCTCACCACAAAATTCTATTTGTGATCAGCTACAGTGACTTTGATCAAGCGCTGCGCGATGCTAAGAGTCTATTGAGTCTTAATCCTGCCGCGATTGAAACCATTGATGATAATATCTTAAAGCTCGCTAAAGAGGACGAAATTTATCCACAAATTCGCCCGATGCTGGAAACCCATGCCAATCATGAAATCGCCGCCATCAATCTCGTTGAGTTTATTGCACACAATGAGGACGAGCTCAGTAAATCCAGCATCATTGCCCAACAACATTTTAAAGCGTATAACCGCCTTTTTCATTTAGCCTCCGACAAGGATGAAATGGCTATCCTGTGGGAGCTTAGAAAAAAAGGGGTTGGACTCTTAGGTGCCATGAAAGGTAATCGAAAACCCATCCCCTTTATGGAGGATACAGCGGTTCCTCCTGAGAACCTGGCTGATTATATTATTGAATTAAGAGCCTTACTTGATAGTTATAATCTACGCTATGGCATGTTTGGACATGTTGATGTTGGTTGCCTGCATATGCGCCCTGCCTTAGATATGAATGATCCCAAAGATCAGGCACTGGTAGTAAAACTGACCAAAGAAGTCAATGACCTGGTAAAAAAATATGCTGGAGTCTATTGGTCAGAGCACGGAAAAGGCTTTAGAAGTGAGTACGTCAAAGACTATTTTGGCGAAGAGTTGCACATCTCCTTACAGAAAATTAAAGGAGCCTTTGATCCTGACAATAAGCTAAATCCAGGAAAAATTGTTGTCCCCTTTCAAAGCGAGGATCAATTAGTGAGGGTAAATGGTCCATTTAGAGGCCTCCAGGACGCCAAGGTCAATCCACAGACGCAGGCGATGTTTTCTGGTGCATTCGATTGTAATGGCAATGCTGCCTGTTTGAACTACCACCCAGATCAAGTCATGTGCCCATCTGCTAAAGTTTCACACAACTGGGTGTACTCACCCAAGGGAAGGGGCGCAGCGCGCTCTTACGTGAATGGTTAATACAACTTGCTGAAAAAAACCATCAGCCCCAACCTCTCACCAAAACACCACTTGGCACCAGGAGTAAAATAAATACCAGCGATTTCTCTTATGAGGTCTACCAGTCACTTGATAAATGCCTTGGCTGCAAAGCATGCGCCACCGCTTGCCCTATTAAAGTTGATATTCCCGCGATGAAGCCCCTATTCTTAGCCGAGTATCACAAACGTTACCAACGCCCCTTAAAAGACTATGCAATAAAGTACGTTGAGAAAACTGCCAAATGGCAAACTTTGTTTCCTCATTTTATGAACTCACTACAGTCCACGGCTTTTGTAAAAACATGGGTTCAAAACAAGCTCAAACTGATGGACGCCCCGCTACTCTCCAAGGAAACGCTCAAAGCAGGGCTTAAGAAACGCAATGCCCCAAAGTTTAGCTTTGCTGATTTGCGCACTAAGTGCCAGAGTAATGACACACAGAAAGTCGTCTGCATCGTTCAAGATGCGTTTACGAGTTTCTATGATGCTGAAGTTGTGCTAGCGGTATACGATCTACTTACCAGGCTTGGCTTCCATGTTTATGTGTTGCCTTTTTATGAAAATGGTAAAGCAGCACACGTTAAAGGTTTTCTACCTTATTTCCAAAAGAAAGCAGCACACGCCACCGCTTTTTATAATAAAATTGCACATTTACAAGTTCCATTAGTAGGTATTGATCCTAGCATGACACTGGTCTATCGCGATGAATATAAAACCATGTTGAAAGATGAGGTTAAATTTAAAGTTGAACTGCTTCAAGAGTGGCTGGTCAAGCAGCTACCGCTGATAAATCTTCCTGCCAGAGATGCTACTGAGAGTGAAGTCATTTCTCTGTTTGCACATTGTTCTGAGCGTTCACTGGCAGCTGTATCAATGATCCACTGGCAAAAAATATTTAAAGCCTTTGGCGTAAAACTTTCCATTGAAAAAGTTGGTTGTTGCGGCATGGCGGGCACTTTTGGTCACGAAACAGACAATCTTGAGTTATCCAAAAAAATTTATGCGTCCAGCTGGCAAAAAAAGTTCGATGTCAACAATACAGATAAGACACACCTTGCCACTGGATTCTCATGCCGCTGCCAGGTTAAGCGCTTTAGTAATAAGCAGCTATTGCATCCAGCGCAATTGCTTGTGAAACTATTGAATTAATCTGCGTGAATATTCATTGAATTTGTATCATACCCCTGGATTTTAATGCTATTTTTTGTTAATTTCACACACCTGTGAGTCTTTGCACCCGTAGCTCAGCTGGATAGAGCGTTGGCCTCCGGAGCCAAAGGTCGGACGTTCAAATCGTCTCGGGTGCGCCATCTCACTGCAACTTCATGCCACTGGCTTGTGCTGCTTGATAGACAACTTCCGTGCCAAGTTTTTGACTAAGCTGGTCCAGTAAATTAAGTGGTTTAGTATAGTCAACTACTTCCATGTTGTTAAATTTCTCACGTTGCAAGCTGTCAACAGAGCCAAAGCCATCGATCAAACCATACTTTTTAGCCTGCATGCCAGAGAAAGGCACCCCAGAGAAAATTTTATCGTCTGCTTTGTTATCCAATCTCTCACCTCTTCCTGCTTTGACTGCATCGATAAAGACCTGATGCGTTTCAGACAGCATAGCTTCCATCTCTGCAACCTGTGAGGCACTTTGCGGTTCAAATGGATCTAAAAACCCTTTGTCTTTACCTGCCGTATAAAGCCTCCTTTCAACACCAATTTTCTTAAGTAACTCGACAAAGCCAAAGCCTCCCGCACGAACTCCAATCGAACCTGTGATCGTCATTTTATTGGCATAAATATCTTTTGCTCCTGAAGCGATATAGTAGCCACCTGATGCGCAAACATCCACACACACCGCATAAAGCGGAGTGCTCGGATACTTATTCTGTAAAAAGCGCATATGCTCGTATATATCATCAGATTGTACAGGCGAACCACCTGGACTATTGATTTGCATAATGACTGCTTTGGTATTTTTATCCTTGAACGCTGCATCCAGGCTCGCATTAATCCGCTGTGCATTGGCATTACTATCATCAGCAATAATCCCATCCACCTTAATTAAGGCTATATGATCATTGGTCACGTCTGTTTTACTGCTAAACTCGCTAAATAGCAATCCAATAATGGCGATAGCAACAGCCAACCAGCAAAAGCGCCAAAATATGCGCCAGCGACGCGCTCGGCGCTGTTCCAGAATATAAGCATCTGCAATACGCTTTAAATGTTTCGACATAAAAAATTCCTTATTGTGAAGAGATTGTTGGAGTTATTACACACGGGTGGCTTATGGTAGAGGAAATAAGAAAAAAATGCAGCAGGATTTACGCTTTGTTACCTAAAACAGTTTGAATGGCCAGCTCCTTAAGCTGTGCACTGGAAACTTCTGCAGGTGCTTCAGTCATCAAACAGCTTGCGGTTTGCGTTTTGGGGAAGGCGATAACATCGCGAATATTGGTTGTGTGTGTAATGAGCATCGTTAAGCGATCTAAACCAAACGCAATACCGCCATGAACGGGTGCTCCATATTGCAGGGCATCCAATAAGAAACTGAATTTTTCTTTGGCTTCTTCTTCAGTAATGCCTAGTAGACCAAATACCATTTGCTGCATTTTCTGATCATGAATGCGTATTGAGCCACCACCTACTTCATAACCATTAATTACCATATCATACGCCCGCGATAAGGCGTTCTCTGGATAAGCTTTTAGCGCATCTACCGAATCTACTTTGGGTGCGGTAAATGGATGATGCAAAGCATAATACCTGCCATCGGCTTCTTCAAACATCGGAAAATCAATCACCCAAAGTGGCGCCCACGCCTTAGTGTAAAGTTTCAAATCCTCACCGATTTTCACTCTAAGCGCACCCATTGAGTCGTTGACAACGTTGACCTTTCCTGCCCCAAAGAAAATAATATCGCCATCATTGGCACCCGTAATCTCCAGCACTTGCGATAATGCGGCTTCTGAAAGATTCTTCACAATCGGCGATTGCAAACCCTCTCTGCCTTGAGACTTGTCATTGACTTTGATATACGCCAAGCCCTTGGCCCCATAAATACCAACAAAGTTAGCGTAATCATCGAGCATTTTGCGTGTCAACAGTGCATTGCCATCGGGCAAGCGCATTGCGATGACCCGAGACTTATCATCATTTGCAGGAATCGAGAATACTTTAAAATCCTCATTTTTCATAATGCTTTTCACATCAACGAAATAAAGCGGGATACGTAAATCAGGTTTATCTGAACCATATTTACCCATCGCCTCGGCGTAAGTGATGACGGGTAAACTTTGAGGAAAATCCACGTTTGCCACCTGCTTGAATAACGCATGGATCATTTTTTCCATAATCGACATAAGCCTTTCTTCATCAATAAATGATGCTTCAATATCAATCTGGGTAAACTCAGGCTGTCTGTCAGCGCGCAGATCTTCATCGCGAAAACATTTGACGATCTGATAATAGCGATCAAATCCTGAAATCATAAGTAACTGTTTGAATAACTGTGGAGATTGCGGGAGAGCATAAAACTTACCGTGATGATTTCTACTTGGCACCAGATAGTCGCGCGCGCCCTCGGGCGTTGCCTTGGTGAGAAAAGGTGTTTCAATATCTAAAAATCCATGCTCATCCAGGTAGCGACGAACAAATTGTGAAATGCGCGCACGCTGCATCAGACGGTTTTGAATCTCAGGGCGACGTAAATCAATATAACGATACTTCAACCGCACATCTTCACCAACATGTTGATGCTCATCCAGCTGAAAGGGGATTGTTTTTGCCTGATTGATCAGTATCAAATCCTGACCGATAATCTCTATTTTACCGCTTGTCAGATTTGAGTTTTCCTGACCTTCCGGGCGCATTTTAACAAGTCCTTTGGCCTTAATAACGTATTCATGACGCACATGATCCGCTAATTTAAACACTTCCTGATTTTCTGGCTCATAAACCAGCTGAACCAGACCCGTTCGATCACGAATATCCAGGAAAATCACCCCCCCATGATCTCGACGCCTATGCACCCACCCGCAAATTTCGACGATTTGACCGACAAGAGTTTCATTAACTTCTGAGCTGTAATGACTACGCATTTTTATCCTTTGATCCTTAAATATTTTCTTTTGGTTTTTCAAGCAACGCCTGCCTACCTTACTGGAGTTAATCTTGGGAGAACGAATGGCAGCAAGTGACGATCAGATTTGCCTAAACTATTCGATGGCTACGTTAATTTTTTAAGTTCAGCCTTAGCCTTTACTGCAACCTCATGCTGAGGATACTTGTCAACAACCTGCAGCAAATGATTTTTTGCAGCTTTCACATCTCCTTTACTGAGCTCAAGCAACGCCAAAGCATAAGTAGCATCTGCGATTTTAATGCTTCTGGGGTAACGGGTGACGATGGTTTTGAACTGCTCATACGCAAGATCAATCTTACCATCGATCAAGTAAACCTGACCTAGTAGATATAATGATTCAGAGTAATGCTCGCCATTGTAGTAGGCTTTTAAATACTGCTTCAACATGGTTTCAGCTTCTGAGTAGTTTTTGGCTAATAGTGCGCTATTTGCCTTATCAAAAGCGGCATTATCCTGCTGCAACTTTAGTGCTTGCGGCGATGGCTTATTCACCTCTTCTTGAAGTGCAGCTATTTGCTTTTCAAACTGTGCAAGCTTATTGGCAACAACATCATTGAGCTGATTAATCTTATAGGCGTTAAGCTCAACTTTCCCTCTTAAATCACTCAGTTGCTGCGTGAAAGCCTGACTGCCTGACTGACTCTGCTGAGTGATCAGATACTGTACCTGGTTATTGAGCTTGGCAGTTTGAAGTTGCAAGCTCTGTACATCGGTGCTTATATCAGCAAAAGAGGCAGAGGGCAGGAAAATCGCCGCAATAATGACCCGTTTAATTTTTGTGTTTACTTTAACCACTTTCACCACCTGATCAACCACAGCTTTGACCAAACTCAAGCTCAGCACGACGATCCAGATAATAGGCGTGTTGCTCAGCTTTTGCCTTACATACATTATTTTCAACACCATTACACATCTGTGCATAAAACTGTGAAGGAGCCGCCACTGGCTGAGATTTACCATAACTTACTGTACATATCTGGTTTACATTAACCCCTTGCTGCAATAGATATTGTCGTACACCATCAGCACGACGTTGCCCAAGGTTTAAGTTATATTTTTCACTTCCACGCGGATCGGTGTGTCCAGCCAGGCGAAGCGGCTGCTTATATTTTACTAAATAAGTTGCCACTTGATTGAGGCAATTTTTAGCATCATCGGCTAATGCCGTGCTGTTAAACTCAAAGTAAACCGTTTTGCATGCCGACATGCCCTGCAGGGTCGCCATCATTGCTTGTTGCTCTTGCGCTGAGTATTGATCAATATTGGCAATCTGACTTTGCAGTTCTGCAATACTCTGGCTGTCTAACGCCCCAGTCTCAACCAAACCATTCGTCTTGGCACCTAATCCCGTACCACCTTCAGGTCCAATTCCCTCGATGGGAGATTGAGGCTGCGAAGCACATCCTGCCATAAGCACAATAGATAAAAGACTGGTTGCCGTTAATAATTTTTTCTTTGTTTGCTTGTTGGTCATAGTGATTCCTTATTTATCTCTAAATTAATTTTGGTGCTTTTCTTATTGTCTTATCGTTTCAGCCTTGGGTCACACCGCAGGTGACCATGCAGGAGACTGGATTGCGCCTTGGGTATTAGATGGTAAGCTAATTTGAACCTTGCCGTCAATGGACACCATTGCAAGATTTGCTCCCCCTGATTCCTGACCTTTGGCATAAATAATCATATTGCCATCAGGAGACACGCTTGGAGAGGCATCCATTACCCCATTTGTCAGCACGGTAATCTTCTTGCTGTTTAAATCAACCTTGGCAATCTGAGTCCCTGAGTTTTGTTGATACATGAAGACAATGCTCTGCCCATTAGGGGTATATTGTGGGTCAAATGCCTGTTTAGCGCCATAAGTGAGGCGCTCTGAGGATGGATATTTGCTGCTAAGATCGGTGGTGTAAATTTGCGGGTTCCCACCACGATCAGAAACAAAGGCAAGCTCTTTTCCTGAAGGTGAAAAGGCAGGGGCGGTATTAATCCCGTTGAGCGTGAGCTTCTTATAGAGCTTATCGTTAGCCAGATTCATCAAGTAGATATTGCTGTTTTCCGAGTAACCCTGTGATAACGCCATGGCCAAAGTATTTCCATCTGGGGAGAAGGCGGGTGAGCTGTTAATGCCCTTATAGCTGGCAATTTTTTTTCTGACACCCGTATACACTTCAATGGTGTAAATTGCCATATTCCCCTTGCTGTAGCTGACATATGCCAGATATTTCCCATCTTTTGACCAGGCTGGAGACATGATCGGGTCTTTTGTTTGACGCAATAACACATGGGGGTTAAAGCCATCATAATCAGCAACGATCAGCTGATAAACTGCTTTTTTAACATTATAGGGATTTTCAACATCAACATATGCAAGCTTAGAGGTAAAGTAACCCTTACTGCCTGTAATCGCTTCGTATAAAAAGTTACTAATTGTATGTGCCAACAGACGCAGCTGATCTTTTTGCACATTCGTAAACTTACGTGCATTTAATACATTGCCACTAAGTTTACTCACCAGCTCATAGGTGACATCATAGCGTCCATTACGCTCGTCTATGCTGCCAATGAGGATGTAATCCGACTGCCATTTCGACCAGATAATATCCTTGCTACTTTCCACAGACTGTGGGAAACGAGTTGTTTGTGATGCAATCCGCCCAGAATTACGCAAGTCATCGGCGATGATCGCGGCAATTCCATCTGGAATTTGCGCATCGCTCACTCTTGCGCCCTTAAATGGCATGACAGCCACAGGAATTTGCTGTGATACGCCCTGAGTAATGTTAATGGTTAATCGTGCCTGTGCGGATAGTACCGCGATAAATAGCGCAAAAATAATGAGACACAACTGTTTTAATCTATACATACTTTATCCTTCTTGACCAAATCTAAAATCTATACCTTCCGCAATCAGTTTTCTTGCGCCATCATCTGTGGGCATGACGGGCGCCTGCACATTCTTAAATGCCAATAAAAGCGCGCGATCACACTGCGTGCTGCCGCTTGAGACTGAAATACGAGGAGCATGTCCTGCCATCACCATCACCGTTGGTAGCTTCTGCGCACTTATCTTACGACAATCATCCATTATCCACACAGCTTCAATTCGCGCTTTATAGGCGCTTGCATAAGCCTGTAATGCCTGATCTGTCGCGCTTTGTGCGCTAGCCCTTGCACTCTGGGCATTCAAGTCACTTAATGCAGACTGCCTAAGCGCATTTAACGCCGCCTCACGCGCGGCTTTTGCTGCCGCCTCTTGGGCTTTTTGCTGCACCAGTTTTTCAGCTGCTAACTGTGCTTCTTTGTTCTTTTTTTCTGCTGCAAGCGCTTTTTGTTTGGCAAGTTCTTGTTGTTCTTTTCTAAGCTTTTCCGCTTGTTTCTGCTTCTGTATTTCTTGCTTTTTAGCCAGGGCGTTTTGCTTTTCTTCTTGCGCTTTTTTGGCTTCTTGCTCTGCCTTACGCTTTTCTTCTTGCGCTTTTTTGACCTCTTGCTCTGCCTTACGCTTTTCTTCCGCCAGCATTGCTACTTTTGCTTCTTCTGCCTGCTTTAATGCTGCCTGACGTTGTAGTTCTGCCTCATGCGCGCGAGCTGTTTTCTCTTCTATCTCTTTCATCTTTGCTTGATGCTGCTCCTGAGCCAGTTTTTGCTCATAGACCTGCTTTTGCGCTAACTGATAGGCATTTACCTCTTCTTCAAGATACTGAGTTGAAATCGCCGTGGCCTGAACAATTTCAGTGGTATCTACTGTCTTAATCGTTCTCTGACCTGCTAAGTTCAATGTGTTTTTTTTACCTTGCAACACACTCGCTAAAATAACTAATCCAATGACAAAAACAACGTGCAGCATAATGGAATAACAAAAGCTTAAACGTTCAGGGGTAGCAGTTGCCGCAACATATAGTCTTTTTAAGCGATTATACACGTTAGCACCCAAAACTTGCCTTGAGTTTTGACTACGATTTTGAGTCATCAGTTACCAATCCCACACTAGCGACACCAGCCTTTTGTAAAAGCACCATGGCTTCAACTACCTGACCATAGCTTGCCTGTTTATCACCACGAACATATACCTGCTTGTCTTTATCCCGCGTTAATGTGTCCACAACTAACTGGCTCAACTGGTTCGCTGTTAATGGGGCAGTTTCATCATTTCGGTTAATAAAATATTGACCTTGCTGATTCACCGTTACAATCAAGGGTTTTTGTTCTGACGGTGGAATTTTCTTAGCCTGTGCCTGTGGTAAATCGACTTTCACACCTTGCGTCAACATCGGTGCGGTGATCATGAAAATAATCAACAGCACCAGCATCACATCGATGTAAGGTACCACGTTAATTTCAACCATCGCTTTGTGTTTTGTGCGGCGAGATGCTCTGCGGTGCATTATGCTTCCTCACTCAGATTTTGCTTATACGCCTCTCGATATAACAAAGTACAAAGCTCATCCTGAAAGTTTTCATAATCTAATAAAACTGCATCGACGGAGCGTGAATAACGGTTATAACCAACCACCGCAGGAATAGCGACAAACAAACCAAGTGCTGTTGCAATCAATGCTTCGGCAATATGGGGTGCCACCATGGATAAAGTCGCCTGTTCAACTCCACCCAATGCAGTAAAAGATGCCATAATTCCCCAAACCGTTCCTAGTAAACCCACGTAAGGCGCAATAGAGCCAATGGTGCCTAAAAGCGAGATTTGATGTTCAAGCTTTTCACTCTCCTGCATCATTGCCACACGCATTGAACGCTCAACCCCTTCAAGCACAACATCTCCATGTAAAGTTGCCTGAGCGCGCAAACGCATAAACTCACGAAAACCACAGCTAAACAAATAGGATAGCCCACGCTTTTTATGCTTATTTTGCTGTAGCTCCTGATAAAGCTTATGAATATTCCCACTCGACCAGAAGTGTTTTGCAAAAGCCTTGGATTCGATTTTTGCTGACTTAATCACCTGATAACGTTGAATCATAATTGCCCATGACCAAATGGAACCCAGGATTAAAATTAAGATAATTAATTGCACCACAATATCTGCATTTAATATCAGCTGCCAAAACGATAAATTATTGGTCACATCCGTCCCTTAGTCACTAAATAGAATGAGGCTTATTGTATACCCATCGTAAGTCATTTTACAGACTTTCTGGCATTGAACTTCGGCTGATTTTTAAGGATCTCATTTTGACAATAGAACTCGCTATTATCTGCAATTCGATCCTTAAAAATCCCCACGAACTTACTTCCCCATAAAACCCGCAAAATAACTTGCGACGGGTGTATTATGACCACATCAATTACCAAAGGGAATTACGGCGAATTTGGCAGCTTCTGCCAGATTTTTATTTTGAGGTTATTCAAGGATGATTATTTTGGCAATAACAATGTCTTCTCCCATAATGACGTATTCGTGAGGGCATATTGCATACGCCTTATAAAAGTAGTTAGGGTGGATAAGCCGAAGGCGCATCCACCAATACTCAATATTTGCTTTTCCGCGTGGATGCGCCTTCGGCTTATCCACCCTACACTTAGGTATGTTATTAAGCTGGAGATCCCTATCATCTCAGTGCAGCAGAGGCAATATCGCGATCTGCGCATTGTATAGCCTTTGATTGCTCGGCATGGTTATAAAACAACCACTCCCCAGTCATACACTTATTAACCACATTTGCAATGATTCCCACTACGGTAATATGGCTTAAAAAATTAGTTAATGCACATAAAAACTTTCGGGATGTTGTATTATCGACAATTTTTGTACATTCGTTTTCAGATGTTTTTATTTCGTTTGTATACTGTTCTTTTTGAGTATCACTAATTTGACCTTTAATTTTATTCGCAAATAAGCTAGTTGTGCTTTTCAATACATTTTGTTCATGCTTATCAATCGCCTGTTTCTGACGATCATCCAGCCCTTCTTTTGCTCCTTGACATAATGTATGCGTCACTGCTATAACTTCTTTTAATTTCTCAAGTTGAGATATTACCTGATCTTGAGCATCTGCGCTAAAATCAGCACCCAAAAGAGGATTTATCGCTTGAGAGATTACCTGCTGCAATCCACAACTATCACGGTCTTTCTCCAGTGTATCTTTGAGCTGATTAAGTTTCTGTATTTTTATACCGTTAGTATGCTTTGGTGAGAAATTCACAGAGGATTTGTCAACCCCATATTTGGTATGGAATTCTTCATTATTTAACTGATCATATTCTATCCATTTATTTAGCCCTGCCAGATCTTTAATACCTTGATCCTTAATTGCCTTTAAAAAATTTCCAAATTGCTCTTTTGTGGCACCAGGTACAATAGAGTCCAAACAAATTCTTTGCTCTGCACGCAATGTAGGTTGAGTGCCATTCTTGGATTCTTTTTGCTTAGCAAAGGCATACTGGTCAAATGCTTCTTGTGATAGAGGAACTTCGCGAAGCAAATAAATTGCCTGGTTCAATCCAAATTTGAGCGTTTCAGCCTCTAAATCACTCGTCAATATGGTCCCTGCCTGCTTTACATACTCCTCATTGCCAAGGTTAAAGTCATTAATGTTTTGATCAATGGTTCCAATATATGCGGTCAAACCTAATCGCATAAACTTCAAATACTCCAAAGTATTTGTCGGATTATTGTCAGTCATAGTTGATACTACACTCTCCGTTCTATCTTGCATTGCCGACTCAATAGCATTGAGTATTTTGCAGGCATTACCAGGGTTAATGTCTTCCTGAACGCCCCCCATGCTTTTCGTAACCATTGTGTTATCAAGGGTGGACGCATCACTATACCTAGACCGTAACTCAGTCGTTTCATGGTCTGAATTTTTTTTCGAGGCATTTTCAGTATCTTCTGAAATAATGCCTTTCATCAGCTTATGAACCCCATCTAGAGAAGCTGATTCTGGGTGCTCTTGGTGGATTTTCATAGCAAGCTGGACAAGCAGTTCCATCACTGTCTTTAAATTGTTTTCTTGTAATCCTGTATTTATATGTGCCAATATTTTTTTCATGATTTTACCCCACGTAGATTTTTTGTTTATTATCTGGGGTTACTATCTTAATTTCAGCTGTTAATTACAATACCCTGGCTATCAGATCGGACAGTCTGCTTGGAAATTAAAGTGCCAGATTGATTATTCCTGATATAACGCCAATAAAATCTGATCTTGCAGCTTTGATGCTAAAGCCCTTTGGGACTCAAGTAAATTACCTAGCAAAATGGAGAAGATATATTCCTTGCCGTTTTTTGCACTTAAGTACCCTGACAAAGCAATACTCGTTGTACCCGTGCCTGTTTTTGCAATCACCTTGCCGATAAGTGCCTTTTCAGTACGTGAAGCAAGACTTCCTGATTGACCATACATGGGGAAGCCTTGAACGAAGACTTTAAACGCTTTCTGTAATTTCATGTTGTATAACAGCTGAGTTAAAAAATCTGCATTTAACAAGTCATTCTGAGACATCCCCGCACCATCTTCCAACTGGATATTGTCAGTATTAAGCGCCAGATCTTCTTGTAGTATTTTAAGTAAAGCATTTTTACCACTGACGATGCTGCCAACATGAAATAGCTTATCGCCGATAGTTCTAAGGAGACTTTGTGCGTATAAATTATCCGAAGTCTGCAGCATATGCTCGATAAGTACAGATAACTTAGCCGAAGCGTGAGTTGTAAGCTCTTTAAGGTTCACATCCTTTGTAGTAGTTGTTATCTGAATATCACCTTTCAATTCAAGTCCTAGCTCAGTCAACTTGCTGCGTAGCACATTTTTCATCATCAACTTGGGATTCGCAATGGCAAACTTAAAGGTGTAATCGCCGCGCGGCAAACACCCCGCTAAGCTTAGCGTATTACTTTTATCCATACTCGCATCAAACTGGCAGGTTTTAAGCATTTCATTATCGGCAGCCACAAGATGGTTGTGATAAGTTATTGTTTCACCTGTAATTTGCTGAGCATTAAAGGCATGATCCTGCGTTTTTAATTTTAGAATGACCTGATTTTCATTAAGGTTATATGCCGAGCTTGGGACTCCATAGCCAAAAATACTATCACTCTGGCTTTGATTAATCGGATAGTCTCTGCCTTGAAAAACTGAATTCACAAGACAAACATTCCCGCTGATGCTATGAATACCCTGCTTTTGTAAAGCGGCTAATAGATAAGACAGATCCTTACTGGTCAGGCTTGGATCACCCGAGAAATCAATGTAAAGGTTATGGATTTCATCTTGATGCTTACGATCATAATAAACCGTTGTTTTATATCGATAGTCCTTGCCTAAACTAAGCAAGGCTGCAGCAGCTGTGAGCAGTTTAGTGTTACTTGCTGGCATGACGTTTTTGTCACTATTAAAGGCTAAAACAGTTTCTCCGCTACCTGCATCAATCACCTTGACTCCTAACAGTGCAGAGCCTAGTTTATTATGCTCCATTGCTTCTATTACCGTGCTTTCCAGCTTACCATTTACATGTTCTGCATCTAAATAACTGCACTGATGATACTAATAGCAGAATACTTAAAACCGCACGCATACGCCTACTCCTTTGCTAATCAATTCAGACAACAGTAACAGTATTAGTAGCCAACAACAACTTGAGTTTTTCATAAATTGATTCTGCCAGGATAGATACTTCGCAAGGCGCAAACGCATCTTTGGTAATCGGGCATATTTTTTTCAAACATGGCGAACAGGTGAGCTTTGAAGAAACGTGCATTACATGCTTGCCAATGACTCCTGTCAGTTTTGCCGAGGTCGAGCCATATATACCTATGACTGGGACTCCACAAGCCGCAGCCAAGTGTGAAAGCCCTGTATCAACCGAGATAACCGCTACACTTTCGCTAAATAGCTGAGCCAATTGCGACAAGGTCATTTTTTCTAGCACCTCTGCATTGGGATTATGCTTGGCAATGGTTTCTGCCTGAAGCCTCTCCTCTTCATTTCCCCAGGGTAGAAGCACCCTAATATCATCCTGCGCCAGTATCTTTGCCAATTTTTGCCAATGAGCTACTGCCCAGTGTTTGCTAGCCCAAGTCGTTGCATGCAGAAAAACAACTTGTTTTTTGGTCCGCTCTTTTTCCCATCGATAAGAAATACCATAGTCAACCTCTGCAGATGGTTCGTAGTTAAACACTTTGGCAAACAGGGATTTAACGCGCAAAATCGCATGCGCTCCTTTAGCAATTGCCATTTTATGTTTATAGAAAAAACTCGCAAGAGGTTCTCTCACGGAGTCTTTATCTAAGCCATACTTTGGACCTTTAGCGCCTTTACTAATCCATGCGCTTTTTAATAATCCCTGTGCATCAATGACATAATCATAGCGTCGGGCTTTGAGCTTTTTCTTAAACTTACGGATTTCGGCAAAATACTTAAAGACATTCTTGCGCCACTTGCGTACTTCAACTTTTAAAACTTCATCGACGGCATCATGCCAGCCTGGGATCTCAGCAAATGCTTTTTCAACCACCCAGTCAAATCGAATGTCGGGGATGTTTTTTCTCGCTTCGGTCAGTGCAGGCAAGGTATGCAACACATCCCCCAAAGATGATGTTTTGATAATTAAACACTTTTTCATTCAGCTCTGTACTTTTATATTTTTGACGACGTCATTCTAATGATTTTTAACCTGCTTTGCTATGACGAAAAGAAAACAATTTTAACGCAATCGTCCCAATAGTCTTGCGACCAGTCTTATTACCTATGGGATAGCTTGCTGCTGAGCTTCCTGCGCATAAAGTTTATTACCCTTTAACAGAGGATAGATAATCAAAAAAACCAGCGCAATGATAAGATAAAACCAATAGTTGCTTGGAAAATCCATGGCGCTATTGATAATCAAAAAGCTGGTGTAAATTGCCATTACCATCACTCCAGAGAGACCATAACTTAGACCTTGTGCTTTTCCTTGCAGACTAATATCCGTATTTCTCTGCGCCAAAGTAACTGAAATTGCCCAACAGGAAATGCTCATGCCAATGACAAAGTAGAGTATAAATGCCACAAGCACACTATGCACTAAGGCTAAAATAAAGTACAAAAACGCTGAAACAATCAACGCATAAACAATGGTTTTTACCTCTCCTTTTTTATCCGCCACCCACGGCAAAACGATACAGCCAATGATAAACCCAACTGAGAAACCTGTTTCAATCAAGGCAAACTGCCATGATGTCGCATTTAAAATATTCTTTGCATACGGCGCAATAAAAATAGGTACGATCATAAATAAGCACGTGAAACCAATTTGAGCCACATAAAACCAAAAAGCGTATTTTTTTTGATGTAAGAAACGATAGACCTCACACCAGTTTTCGATAAACCCATCCTTGTTGCCATCAACTTTTCTTGCGGGTTTGATACCAAAGCTTACTATTAGCGCAATCGTTGTGCCAAAAAGCAGAAAATAGAGGATCTCGTGCATATTAAAAAACACAACGAGCATTCCACCTAACGACATCCCTGCAACCATACCTATTTCAAAAATACCGTCCATCGTGCTATTGGCGTATAAAAGCCCGCTGTCATCAACAAACATCTCACGCACCATAATCAACATCGCAGGCATATAAAAGGCTAGAATTAATCCCCAAATACTGGTAAATAAGTACACTTCAGGTAAGGTATCTAACCGACAGAAAATCAGAAATAACAGCACCAGAATTACGCGCGCACTATTGGTGACAACGATGATTTTTTGTCGCGAAAACCTGTCAGCAAAATAGCCTGTCACAGGAGATAATATCGAGCCTGACACCCACCAGCTGAACATAAAAATAATAATCGCGCTGACACTGTTATAAATGCTAAGCAAATGCCAGCTAAAAGAGACATAGGCTACACCCACCGCAATCGCCGAGAAAAAGTTCATTACACAGGAACAACTAAATGATCTGTTTTTAAATAGCACAGAGCGCTCTTTTAAATAGGATCTCACGACGGTCACTCCAAAATAAACATTCCCCGCATTCTGGCAAATATATGCTGGTTCAGCAACTCAAAATCACTTAAGTCACTGGAGTTACTCGGCTTTTCCTTGCTTAAAATGCCAGCGACAAACAGACACATAACGTTCATTTCCTCCAATCTGCAGCTGTTCACCATCCTTAATGACTTGTCCATTTTCATCCAGGCGCAGAACGTGAGTCGCTTTTTTACCACAATAACAAATGGTCTTGATCTCAATCAGCTGATCTGCCCACGTCAATAAATACTTACTTCCTTCAAAGGGTTCTGCTTGGAAATCATTGCGAAGTCCATAGGCCAACACAGGGATATTAAGCTCATCAACGATGTCGGTTAATTGCAAGACTTGTGCTTTTGTTAAAAACTGCGCTTCATCAATCAAAATGCAATGTAATTTTATACTTTGCAGCACGTTGATAACCACCTGATTCAAATCCGTTGTCTGATCATACCGAAGCGCATCCGCCTGCAACCCGATGCGCGAGGAGATTTTCCCCACCCCAAAGCGATTATCAATACTTGGCGTAAACAATAACGTATTCATTCCACGTTCACGGTAGTTGTAATCAGACTGTAATAAGGTTGTACTTTTGCCTGCATTCATCGTTGAATAATAAAAATGGAGTTTTGCCATTTGTCAGTTATCGTTTATTTCTCTACTAGAGGCATAACTTACTGCATTGTGGCTAAAGTGAAAATAAAAAACTGTTAAAAACAGTTCGTCTTACCCTAAAAATCCGCTAGGCTGTCTGGCATTACCAGTCAATCACAATAACAGCTGATGAGCCCCAAACTCAAATTTTTACCACTTCTAGTTGTTTTACCCCTAACTGGTTGCGTGACAGCACCACCCAAGAGTCCAGGCAATGCGTGCGCCATCGCGCAGCAATATCCAAAGTGGTACTACAACTCGCTGGACTCTTATAAAAAGTGGGGGGTTCCAATTAGCGTGCAATGGGCGTTTATTCGCAAAGAGTCAAGTTTCATTGCCGATGCACGAACTCCCATGCAATACGTTTTAGGCTTTATTCCCACAGGCAGGCAATCAACGGCCTACGGCTATGCCCAGGCTTTAGATGGCACCTGGGATGAATATCAAAAAGAAACAGGGCGTTCATGGGCAAGTCGCACCAGCTTTGCTGATGCAGTTGATTTTATCGGTTGGTATGCCACTCGTGCCCAGCGTATTGCGGGGATTTCCAAAGACAATGCCTATCAGCTATACCTTGCCTATAACCAAGGGGTCTACGGTTATATGAAAGGCAGCTACAAGGGTAATCAATTCCTTCTAAAATATGCACGTGAAACCCAGGATATAGCTTATCGCTACGCCTCTCAGCTTCGCCACTGCGACATCCCGTCAAGAGGGTGGTTTTGGTGAGGATTTTATAGCATTTAATTTAGTTGAGGTTTTGTTGGGATGAAGGCATAATCGTCCTAATCAAAGTCACTCTGTCAACAATACGCAAAATGCAAAGCAAAAAAGTCTGCATAATGATTCACGAGAGCTACCTAAGGTGGCTAAATTTATGAGCTATGAAAGTCAAGTATTTAAAGTGCCCCACGAGTCGGAAGATTATGATGAATGCTCTACATTCATAATACAAACCGTTGAGGATATTATAAAAAATGCCATTGAAAGTGGGAATAATAAAATTTTTATTAACACAAATCTCAAGCTTGGCTTACCCATGGAAAATATCAACAAAATAGCTGGACCCTTTGTTGAAGCATGGGCTGCTGAGACATTTCAACTCATTGCAGATAATCAATCAAACAAATATGCACTAATAAATGTTGAAGCAGTTGAGAGATTACACATGGCTGATGTCATTTTGCAGTTTAAACGGAAACGCAAAGTTGAAAGCGGAGTTACAGCTGAAATAGATGTAAAAGCAACGGCTGAAGATATTGAAAGCAGCGGAAAATCTCCAAATATCACCTCTTATGCTCGAATCAGGACTGCATATGTTGAAGACCCAGACTATATATTTATCATCCTGTCCTTAAAGCATAGAGTCTACTCCACACGTAATAAGAAATCTGGGCTGATGGATGGGATAATGGAGGTTGTAAAATACAACGCATATGATTTGAAATATCTATCATCTAGGGATTTGAATTACAACCCTGCCTTAGGCACGGGACAAATACAAATAAGAGATATTCACTATGTGGAAATAGAAAAAAGAACTACATGGGAATTTTGTCAACTCCTTGATAGAAAATACTTACAATCAAGCAAGAGGTCTTATGAGCAATGGTTAGATTTAGCTCAAAGAAAAGAGTGGATTAAGAAAGATGACTGATATGAAGCTCATAACGGGAGATGCGCTACAGAAATTAAAGGAAATAAAATCTCAGTCCGTTGAGTTGATAATCGCAGACCCCCCCTACAACCTTGGAAAAAATTATCAAAATAATATAGATAAAAGAACCTTTGAAGAGTATCTAACATTTTCACAAGAATGGCTTTCTGAAGCCTCTCGAATCTTGAAACCTAATGGCACAATTTACGTTTTCATGGGATTTCGATTCATATCCTACTTATACAGTATTCTGGAGCGTAACTTAAATCTCCATTTCAACGGATGGATAGTCTGGCACTATACACAAGGAGTAGGAAAAACGAAGGGATTCTCCCCTAGACATGATGATATTTTAATGTTTACAAAATCGCCTTCCTTTACCTTTAATTTAGATGATATTCGGGTTCCTCAAAAATACTACCGACAAAGAAACAATATGCGTGGAGCAAATCCTGGTGATGTCTGGCAGTTCTCTCATGTACATTACTCAAATCCAAATCGCCAGAATCACCCGACACAAAAACCCGAAGGACTTATTGAAAGAATGGTTTTAGCGTCATCTAATGCAGGTGATACTGTGTTAGACCCTTTTTCTGGAAGCGGGACAACCATGCGAGTCTGTCAGCAAACAAACCGACACTCTATTGGAATTGAAATCAACCCAGAATATATTGAAATGACTAAAAGAAGACTAGCTGAACAATTTAACGGATTTGATAGCGTGGATCCTCGTATGAGTCGAGTTCCAAATGATTTAAGAAACAATGAGCTCAGAAATGAATACCTTAAAAACCATGTCAAATGGTTTCTAAACAATCACAAAAATTCGATTAGTGACTTTGGGAAAGAGGTAAAAGCCAAATATGGCTCTAACATTAACGAAAATAGCGAGGTGAATCCTGCGGAATAATAATCCACAGCACTCACATCATTTGGATTTAGGTTTTATGACACTATTAAACACCGACACCATCGCCGCAATTGCGACCGCACAGGGAAAGGGTGGTGTGGGTATTATCCGTATTTCTGGCAAAGATGCTTATACTATTGCCAGTAAAATAACCCACACCGCACTTAAGCCACGCCATGCGCATTTTCTTGATTTTAAAAATACCAATGATGAAACCCTGGATCAGGGTATCGCCCTTTATTTTAAAGCACCACACTCGTACACAGGCGAGGATATTGTGGAGTTACAAGCGCATGGCGGTCCCATTGTCTTAAACCTTATTTTACAGGTTGCTATTGAACATGGCGCGCGTCTTGCCAAACCTGGTGAATTTACCGAACGCGCTTATCTCAATGACAAAATAGATTTAGCACAAGCAGAAGCCATTGCTGATATGATCGACGCCTCATCTGAGCAGGCGGCTAAATCTGCAATGCGTTCATTACAAGGAGCATTTTCAAAAGAGATTGATACGCTCGTGGAATCGTTAATTCATCTACGCATTCATGTCGAAGCGGCTATTGATTTTCCTGAAGAGGAAATAGATTTCCTCGCGGATGAACATATTAAAACTCAGTTAACGCATGTTCAGCAAAATGTCCAATCCGTACTCCATAACTCTAAACAAGGTGCGTTATTACGTGAAGGTATTGAAATTGTCATCGCTGGCAAACCCAACGCGGGCAAGTCAAGCTTATTAAACGCACTTGCAGGAAAAGAAAGCGCGATTGTTACCGATATTGCAGGTACGACGCGCGACACCTTGCGTGAGTATATTCAAATCAATGGCATTCCTGTACATATTATCGATACCGCAGGGTTACGTGTTAGTGACGATATTATTGAAACAGAGGGTGTCAGGCGCGCACTTGAAGCAATTAAAAAAGCAGATCACATCTTACTTGTGGCAGATATTAACGACACTAAAGATAAAAATATTACCGATCTTGTCCCCGAGTTTTTTGAACACATTCCAAGCCATATTCCTATTACCTACATCTACAACAAGGTTGATTTAACCAATACAATTCCACAAAACCATGATAATCATCTTTTTATCTCTGCCAAGCATGACATCGGCATTGATAAACTCCGTGATTATTTACTCAAAGCCATTGGCTACGAACAAACCTCTGAAGGCATCTTTACTGCAAGAAAGCGCCATATTAACGCACTAAATTCCGCGCAAGATCACCTTGAAATAGCAGCCATGCACCTGGCACACAGAAATGGAGAGCTCTTGGCAGAGGAACTAAATCTCGCACAGAAAGGACTATCATCCATCACTGGCGAGTTTGGTGCCGATGATTTATTAGGTGAGATATTTAGTAGTTTTTGTATTGGAAAGTGACGTACAGTGCAACTTATTTTTCCTTGCTTATTACATTAATAACGTTCGATTATTCCTCGTAATCGTCATCATCTTCATGCTTTTTAGTTTCATCAAGATCTTCTTCGCCAGTTACAAAGAAATCTTCAAGATCAACACTGTTTTCTTCATCATCAGCATTCAGAGCCGCACTTAGTGCCATCTCTAACTCATCCATAGAAGGACCAGATTCTAAAGCCTGCTGTTCCTCAAGATGTTTGCGCTTACGTTCTTGATGATGTGCCAGCCCCGTGCCTGAAGGAATCAATCGTCCAATCAGAACGTTTTCTTTTAGACCACGTAACTGATCTTCCTGACCACTTACTGATGCCTCCGTTAACACGCGAGTTGTTTCTTGGAACGAAGCCGCTGACAAAAACGACTCCGTCGATAATGAGGCTTTCGTAATACCTAATAAAATAGGCTCATAAATAGCTTCTAATTTACCTTCACCACGTAGCTTCTCATTTTCTTCCAGTACCTGCACTAATTCAACAGGCTCCCCGTCAACAAACTTACTATCACCCGTAGCAAGGATATTAACCTTACGCAACATCTGACGGGTGACTGTCTCGATGTGCTTGTCGTTAATGCCCACGCCTTGTAAACGGTAGACTTCTTGAATCTCATTGATAATATAATCCGCCAGTTCATGCACCCCTTTCAAACGCAGGATTTCATGCGGATCTAAAGGACCGTCGGAAATAATTTCCCCTTTGGAAACGTGCTCACCCTCAAATACGTTAATATGACGCCATTTAGGGATCATAATTTCGATTGGTTCGACCTCTTCTGGCGAAATGATTAAACGGCGCTTGCCCTTTGTCTCTTTACCGAAACTCACAACGCCCGAAACCTCTGCCATAATTGCCGCATCCTTTGGACGACGCGCCTCAAAAAGATCAGCCACACGCGGAAGCCCCCCAGTAATATCCTTATTCTTAGAGCCTTCCTGAGGAATACGCGCAATAACGTCACCGACTTCAATCTTGGTGCCATTTTCGATATTTAAAATCGCACCAATCGGCATAAAGTAACTAGCGGGAATATTCGTATTCGGGAAACAAAGCTCCTCGCCAACTTCGTCAATCAAGCGCACAAGCGGTTTAATATCTCTATTACCACTTTTTTGCGAATCTGAAATAATCACAACACTGGAAAGACCAGTCATCTCATCTGCCTGGTGCTTCATGGTCACACCATCAATAAAGTCTACGAAGTTAATATGCCCTGAAACCTCCGCAATGACTGGATGCGTATGCGGATCCCATGTTGCAACAACAGCTCCAGCTTTGACCTGGGTGTTGTCATTTACAGGTAATTCAGCACCATAAGGCACCTTATACTTCTCACGCTCACGTCCAAATTTATCAATAATGCTAATTTCACCCGAGCGCGAAACAACAACGTGGTTGCCTTCACGATTTTTAACCGTCTTAATATTATTAAACTTAATACGTCCACCATTTTTGATTTGAACGTTATTTTCCACTTTATCCTGCGATGCAGCTCCTCCAATATGGAAGGTGCGCATTGTCAATTGTGTTCCTGGCTCACCAATGGATTGTGCCGCAACGACACCAACGGATTCCCCCATATTGACTAAGTGACCACGCGCCAAATCACGCCCATAGCATTTAGCACATAAACCACGACGAGTTTCACAGGTAATGGCGGAGCGAATGACCACCTGATCAACCCCATGTTGCTCAATCAACTCAACCATTTTTTCATCAAGCAGGGTGCCCGCTTCAACCAGGATTCCATCCTCACCTGGCTTATAAATATCTTCTGCATTGACACGCCCTAATAGACGTTCGCCAAGCGGAACAACTACATCGCCCCCTTCAATAAGCGCTGACACCGTCAAGCCTTTTTGTGTGCCACAGTCCTCTTCAATAATAACGAGATCCTGTGCCACATCGACTAAACGACGAGTCAAATAGCCTGAGTTTGCTGTCTTTAATGCCGTATCAGCAAGCCCCTTACGCGCACCATGTGTGGAGGTAAAGTATTGCAATACCGATAGACCTTCACGGAAGTTTGCGGTAATAGGGGTTTCAATAATTGAACCATCGGGCTTAGCCATGAGACCTCTCATCCCAGCCAACTGTCTGATCTGGGCGGCTGATCCTCTGGCCCCTGAATCAGCCATCATATATACAGAGTTAAAGGACTCCTGCTCAATTTCATTACCTTCTTTATCAGCCACTTTTTCTTTTGCAATCACTTCCATCATTGATTTGGCGACTTTTTCATTCGCGCGCGACCATATGTCAATGACTTTGTTATAACGCTCACCTGCAGTCACAAGACCACTTGAGTACTGTGCGGAAATCTCTTTTACCTGTGCTTCGGCTTCTGCCAATATTCCTTCTTTAGCATCAGGAATGATCATATCGTTGATCCCAATCGAAATACCAGACTTCGTAGAGTACTTATATCCCGCATACATCAACTGATCCGCAAAAATAACCGTCGCCTTAGTACCCAGACGACGATAGCACTGATCAATAATTTTACCCACTGTTTTCTTTGTCAGTGGTTGG
This sequence comes from Caedibacter taeniospiralis, assembly GCF_002803295.2. Classification (GTDB taxonomy): domain Bacteria; phylum Pseudomonadota; class Gammaproteobacteria; order Francisellales; family Francisellaceae; genus Caedibacter; species Caedibacter taeniospiralis. The sequence continues at coordinate 75,041 of NZ_PGGB02000008.1, forward strand.
TTTATCAATGAAAATGGCAAGCCCTTTGGCAAAATACTTGATAACAAAGCACGTCCTACTGTTGTTTCAATAATACCCTTTTCCTCAACATACTCACCTGACTCCAGCAACACTTTATGATCTAAGCGTACTTTAATTTTTGCATGAATATCAACAACCCCTGCATCATACGCACGTTGTACGTGCAATAAATCCGCAAATAACTTGCCTTCGCCTTTCGAGCTAACTTTTTCACGTGTGGCATAGTAAAGACCCAATACGATATCCTGTGTTGGGGCGATGACTGGCGTACCACTTGCAGGAGACAGGATATTGTTTGTTGACATCATCAGGACTCGTGCTTCAAGCTGTGCTTCGATGGTTAGCGGCACATGAACTGCCATCTGATCCCCATCAAAGTCCGCGTTAAATGCAGTACACACCAGTGGATGCAATTGAATCGCTTTGCCCTCGATCAGAGTCGGCTCAAACGCCTGAATCCCCAATCTATGCAAGGTTGGCGCACGGTTAAGAAGTACTGGATGCTCGCGAATCACTTCTTCCAGAATATCCCACACGACAGCTTCTTCGCGCTCAACCATTTTCTTGGCAGCTTTAATCGTAGTCGCATGCTCGTAATGCTCGAGTTTTGAATAAATAAATGGCTTAAATAATTCTAGTGCCATTTTCTTGGGCAAACCACATTGGTGTAAACGCAAAGTGGGACCCACAGTAATGACTGAGCGCCCTGAATAGTCAACACGCTTACCTAAAAGGTTCTGACGGAAACGCCCCTGCTTACCTTTAATCATGTCTGCAAGCGACTTCAGTGCGCGCTTATTAGAACCCGTCACCGCACGCCCACGGCGTCCATTATCCAGTAGCGCATCAACTGATTCCTGCAACATGCGTTTTTCGTTGCGCACAATAATATCTGGAGCACTAAGCTCTAAAAGGCGTTTTAAACGATTATTGCGATTGATCACACGACGGTATAAATCATTTAAATCAGACGTTGCAAAACGTCCACCATCCAAGGGGACCAATGGTCGCAAATCAGGTGGCAAGACAGGCAAAACGGTCATGATCATCCACTCAGGTTTATTGCCTGACTCACGAAATGACTCTAGCAATTTCAAACGCTTCGTTAGCTTTTTGAGCTTTGTTTCCGAGTTAGTCGTCGGAATTTCTTCGCGAATGATTTCAATTTCGTGATTAAGATCCGTATCCATTAAAAGCTTTTGAATAGCCTCAGCACCCATTTGCGCCTCAAACTCATCACCATACTCTTCCAGGGCATCAAGATAAGTTTCTTCGTTCAATAGCTGTCCTTTTTCAAAAGGTGTCATGCCTGAATCGGTTACTGCATAAGCTTCAAAATATAAAATGCGTTCGATATCACGCAATGTCATATCTAACAACAATCCAATACGTGATGGCAGGGATTTTAAATACCAGATATGTGCCACAGGACAGGCAAGATCGATATGCCCCATGCGCTCCCGACGCACACGGGCCTGAGTAACTTCGACACCACACTTCTCGCAGATGATTCCACGATGCTTCAAACGCTTATATTTGCCGCAAAGGCATTCATAATCCTTGATCGGACCAAAAATTTTTGCACAAAACAAGCCATCGCGCTCGGGTTTAAAAGTGCGATAGTTGATAGTTTCTGGCTTTTTAACCTCACCATAAGACCATGAGTGAATCATTTCAGGTGAAGCAAGACCAACACGGATGCGGTCAAATTCTGAATCTTTACCTTGCTGTTTCATACCGCCTAGTAAATTTTTCAAGGCTCTACTCCTATTTTTGCAAAGTTTTTAATCAATAAGCTACGCGCATAAGCTCGTAGCTGGTTTATCACTACAACTCAAGTAAGGCTAATTTTCTAAATCAGACTCAAGATCAATATCAATACCCAAAGCACGCACTTCTTTCATTAATACATTGAACGACTCAGGCAGACTTGCATCCATTCTGAAGTTGCCATCTACAATGTTCTTATACATTCTGGTACGACCGTTGACGTCATCTGACTTAACCGTCAGCATCTCACGAAGGGTATATGCAGCACCATAAGCCTGCAGTGCCCAGACTTCCATCTCACCAAATCGTTGACCGCCAAATTGAGCTTTACCGCCCAATGGCTGCTGTGTGACCAAACTATAAGAACCCGTCGAACGTGCGTGCATCTTATCATCCACCAGATGGTCAAGTTTAAGCATATACATATAGCCTACGGTTACCTGGCGATCAAATGGCAAACCTGTACGACCATCATAAAGCTGAGCCTGCCCACTTTCGTTTAAGCCACAAAGCTTTAACAGATCTTTGATGTCTTTTTCTTTTGCACCATCAAATACGGGAGTCGCTATCGGCACCCCTGCTTTTAGGTTATATGCCATCTCAATAATCTGATCATCATCCAACTGGGCTAGATCCAGCTTTTTATTGCCTATTGTGTTATAAACTTCTTCCAGAGTCCTGCGAATATCTCGCGCTTTCTGACTAGCTTCTAAGGCATCAGTAATCTTGTGCCCTAAGGCTCTTGCTGCCATTCCCATATGTGTCTCCAACACCTGACCGATGTTCATACGCGAAGGAACCCCCAGCGGGTTTAACACGATATCCATTGGTGTACCATCTTCCAGATAAGGCATATCCTCAATTGGCAGAATGCGAGAAACCACCCCTTTATTTCCGTGGCGACCGGCCATCTTATCCCCTGGCTGAATTCGACGCTTAACCGCAACAAACACTTTGACGATCTTAAGCACCCCTGGAGACAAATCATCGCCTTGCACAATTTTTTTGCGTTTTGCTTCAAATTTGGCTTCAAAGTTTTTACGCGCCTGCTCGATCTGTGCTTTACACCGAGTAATAACTTCCATCGTTGATTCATCTTCAACACGAATATCCAGCCATTGAATCAATTCAAGATTTTTTAAATAATCTTTTGTGATTTCCTGTCCGCGCTTTAAGCCACCAGGACATGCTACCGCTTTCTTGCCACTTAACTCTTGTAGCAAATATGAACGAACAGCACCTTCAACAATGCGGTATTCATCGCGCAAGTCTTTACGTATACGTGCTAATTCAGCTTTTTCAATTTCAACTGAACGCTGGTCTTTCTCTAAGCCATCACGAGTGAAGACCTGTACATTAATCACTGTACCGTACATACCCGTTGGCATACGCAAAGAACTATCTTTAACATCCGATGCTTTTTCGCCAAATATGGCACGCAAAAGTTTTTCTTCAGGTGTCAGCTGTTGCTCGGCTTTTGGTGTAATTTTTGCCACCAGAATATCGCCTGGCACAACATTGGCACCAATATGAACTATCCCTGCTTCATCCAGTTTGTTGAGAGCTTGTTCACTAACATTGGGGATGTCCGCGGTAATCTCTTCCGCACCTAACTTGGTATCACGCGCAATACAGGTCAACTCCTCGATGTGAATAGAGGTATAACGGTCATCTTCAACGATGCGTTCAGATAATAAAATAGAATCCTCAAAGTTAAAGCCATTCCACGGCATAAACGCTACTAAAAGGTTTTGCCCAAGCGCCAACTCTGCCATATCAGTTGATGAGCCATCTGCAAGCACATCACCTTTTACAATCACATCGCCTGGACGCACGATTGGGCGTTGATTAATACAGGTGTTTTTGTTAGAACGTCGGAACTTCGTTAAGTTGTAAATATCAACAACGGAATCCCCTTCACCGATTTCATCATTATCAACGCACACGACAATACGCCCGCCATCAACCGCATCAACAACGCCTGAACGTTTTGCCACAATACATGTCCCTGAGTCACGCGCAACGATACGCTCCATCCCAGTACCGACAAGGGGCTTTTCCGCTCTTAAAGTTGGCACCGCCTGACGTTGCATATTTGAACCCATTAATGCACGGTTTGCATCATCATGCTCCAAAAATGGAATGAGTGCCGCAGCAACGGACACCATCTGCTTAGCAGAAACATCCATATACTGCACTTGGTCTGCACTCGTGAAAATCGTCTCCCCTTTCGAGCGACACTGAATTAACTCATCCGTTAAACGTCCTTTGTCATCCATCGAGGCAGAGGCCTGTGCAATCACATAATTGCTCTCATCAATCGCTGATAAATATTCAATCTGATCAGTTGCTGCACCGTTAATTACCTTACGATATGGCGCTTCTAAGAAACCATAGTGATTGGTCCGCGCATAACATGCTAAAGAGTTGATCAAACCAATGTTTGGACCTTCAGGCGTTTCAATCGGACACAAACGACCATAATGTGTCGTATGCACGTCACGCACCTCAAAACCTGCGCGATCCCTGGATAAACCACCTGGACCCAAGGCTGAAATACGACGCTTATGCGTCACTTCTGATAAGGGGTTATCCTGATCCATAAATTGCGATAAAGCCCCCGAACCAAAGAATTCTTTGATTGCGGCAGTAATTGGCTTTGCGTTGACCAGATCTTGTGGCATCGCACTCTCGCGATCCACCAATGACAAACGTTCACGTACTGATCTTTCAACGCGCACCAAGCCAATTCTAAACTGGTTTTCTGTCATTTCACCTACGGCACGGATGCGTCGATTGCCTAAGTGATCTATATCATCCACTTCTCCCCGACCATCTCTAATATCAATCAGTGTTTTGACAACATCGATGATGTCTTCCTTAGTCAGTACATTTATGCCTTTATCTGATTTACGCCCCAAACGATTATTAAATTTCATTCGACCAACGGCTGAAAGATCATAGCGATCTTCAGAGAAAAACAAACCCTGGAATAAATTTTCAGCTGAGTCTTTTGTTGGCGGCTCACCTGGTCGCATCATACGATAGATCTCAACCAAAGCCTCATCACGATCACGACACACATCGTTACGCAAAGTGTCGGCGATATAAGCACCACGATCCAGATCATTGGTGTTTAATGTCTGGAATTTACTGATGCCACGATCAGAAAGCTTTTCTAACAGCACAGGCGTAATTTCTTCATTTGCCGCCGCAAGTATCTCGCCTGAAGTCTCATCCACAACGCGAGAATACAACACTTTACCCATGACATAAGAGACAGGAACTTCCATCTGGTTCAAACCTTGCTCTTTCATAAGTTTTGTATGTCTTGCAGTAATGCGCTTACCTTCAGCTACGAGCACCTTGCCATCTTTATCCAAAACGTCAAACGATGCTGTAGACCCCTTTAACGAATCAGGCTCAAAGGTCATCAGTAGTGAACCATTGTCCACTTCAAAATTAACTGGTTCATAAAAAAGCTTAAGTAATTCATCGCTGGTATAACCCAACGCCTTTAGTAAAACAGTCGCAGGTAATTTACGACGTCTGTCTATACGCACATAAAGCAAGTCTTTTGGATCAAACTCAAAATCCAACCACGAACCACGGTAAGGAATGACACGCGCCGAATGTAATATTTTACCTGAGGAATGCGTTTTACCTTTGTCATGATCAAAGAAAACACCAGGTGAACGATGAAGCTGTGAAACAACCACCCGCTCAGTACCATTAATCACAAAGGTACCATTCTCAGTCATCAGCGGAATTTCACCCATGTAGACCTCTTGCTCACGCACATCCTTAACCACTTTATCATCTACTGGCGCGTCTTTGTCATACACAACCAACCTAAGTTTCACACGCAAAGGAGCAGCATAGGTTACCCCTCGAATACCACATTCATTTTCATCAAAAACAGGCTCACCCAAGCGATAGCTTACGTAGTGCAGCTCGGAATACCCTGAGACACTTACAATAGGAAGAACAGACTTAAACGCAGCCTCTAAACCAATATTCTTGCGGCTTTGCGGCTTAACATCTTGTTGCAAAAATTCTTTGTATGAATTCACTTGAACAGCAAGCAAATATGGGACATCGAGAATATTAGGAAGGTTCCCAAATTCTTTACGGATTCTTTTTTTCTCAGCGTATGAGTACGACATCAGGCAATTCCTCTGACTACATTCGTTTTGAACACTAAATCATGCCAAAAGTTCGGAAAACTTTATTCATCTGCGATTACAGACACGTTTACAAATACCATTTATTAGATAGCAGAAAAGGCTAACAGGTAAAACCCCTGTTAGCCTTTACTTTTTAACTCAAAATAATCGTTTGATTACTTAAGCTCAACCTTAGCACCAGCCTCTTCAAGCTGTTTCTTAAGTGCTTCAGCATCAGCCTTTGAAGCCCCTTCTTTAATAGTGAAAGGAACGCCTTCAACAGCGTCTTTTGCTTCTTTAAGACCTAATCCAGTTGCTGCGCGAACTCCCTTAATCGCACCAACTTTATTAGCACCTGCATCAACTAAAACAACGTCAAATTCGGTTTTCTCTTCAACCGCGGCGGCTTCACCTGCAGCAGGTGCTGCAACGGCAACTGCAGCCTGTGCAGAAACACCAAATTTTTCTTCCATCATTTTAACCAGATCACAAACATCCATCACGCTCATTTCAGCAACTGCATTCAGAATGTCTTGTTTAGTAATAGCCATTATATACTCCTATTAAATAATTTATTTCAAAAACGAAAAGTGGTTATTTTGCATCACCAACAGCAGCAAACACACGCACAGCCCGAGCTGGAATTTCATTGAGCGTACGCACAAACTTGGCAACAGGTGCTTGCAATACATTACACAACGTAGCAAGTGCATCATTTCTGCTTGGAAGCTTAGACATTTCTTCTAACTTATCAGCACCAAACAATTTACCGCTCATCGCTAAGTTCTTCACTTCAAAAGCTTTATTATCTTTCATAAAACCTTTGAACAATTTAGCAGCCGCACCTGGCTCTTCTTTCGAGAAAGCCAGCACCAAAGGACCAACAAGCGCATCACTCATACACTCAAACTCAGTCCCTTTCATTGCGATTCTTGCTAAGTTGTTGCGAACAACTTTCAAGTACACACCTGACTCACGAGCCTGCTTACGTAAATCACTCATTTGATTCACAGTCAAACCACGGTAATCAGCTACCGCTGCAGACAATGCCAAGGATGCCTGTTCGGCAACTTCTGCCACAATCGCTTTTTTATCTTCAAGCTTTAGCGCCATTAGCTAATCCTCTTGTTTTTGTCTACGTTACTATTTAATACGATGTTTGAAACCAAATAAAAATTTACTCTTTTAAGGTCACTCTCACCGTCTGCGTAGGAAATTAAGCAACCTTGCGATCACACCTACGGTCTTTGACATCGCTCACCCAACACAGCGCCAGGCAGCGACCCAAAGAAACTTATTTAAACTCCCCTGGCACAAAGCCTTTGTGCATAAGGGATATGAAAAAGGCTCGCCATCTTAAACTTCAATTGTACTCATGTCAAGCATAACACCAGGACCCATTGTGCTAGATACGGTAATTTTCTTTATATAAATACCCTTTGCATTGGATGGCCTAAGTTTTTTAAGATCTGCCAATAGCGTTTCCAGGTTTTGCTGCAAAGCAGCTGACTCAAAATCAACCTTGCCAATCGTTGTGTGAATGATACCCGCTTTATCAACACGGTAACGGACTTGACCAGCTTTTGCATTTCTTACTGCTTGCGCCACATCGGTAGCCACAGTACCTACTTTAGGGTTTGGCATCAAACCTTTAGGACCTAAGATCTGACCCAACTGCCCAACCACACGCATAGCATCAGGAGTAGCAATCACAACATCAAAATCCATATTGCCTTTTTTAACTTCCAGAGCTAAGTCATCCATTCCCACAATATCAGCACCCGCTTCAGTGGCCTTAATCGCATTATCGCCCTGGGTAAACACTGCAACACGGACTACTTTACCCGTGCCGTTTGGTAACACAGAGGCACCGCGCACCACTTGATCTGATTTGCGCGGATCAACACCTAAGTTGACCGCAACGTCAATGGATTCTTTGAACTTAACTTTTGATAGCTCTTTTAATAGATTAAATGCTTCAGTTGCAGAGTATGATTGTAATCTGCTGACTTTCTCGGACAAAGCCTTCATTCTTTTGGATACTTTAGCCATTATTCAACTCCCTCAACTTTAAGACCCATACTGCGCGCGGAGCCTGCGATTGTTCTTATGGCTGCATCCAAATCTGCCGCTGTTAAATCGGGTTCTTTTGCCTTAGCGATTTCTTCTAGCTGTTCACGATTCACCGTACCTGCAACTTCTTTTGAAGGTTTTGAACTACCAGACTTGATCTTGGCAGCCTTCTTCAACAAGAACGAAGCGGGTGGTGTTTTCATTGTAAAGGTGAAGCTTCTGTCGCTATAAACAGTGATCACAACAGGAACAGGAGATCCCTGTTCCATTTTTTGTGTCTGTGCATTAAACGCTTTACAGAACTCCATAATATTAACACCACGCTGACCCAAGGCTGGACCAATCGGGGGACTAGGATTTGCCTGTCCAGCTTTCACTTGAAGCTTGATATAAGCTTGTACTTTCTTTGCCATTTTTTACTCCTATTTTGGGTATAGCGCTATGTTTTTTATAGCTCCCCACAGTTAGCTTCGCCCAATCAATATGATCAGGCACCAAACCCCACTTGTTTAAACAAGGGGAAATCGTTCGCCTTTTGTACGGGCGAAAAATCTTTCACCCCTACGCATCTTTCTCCACTTGTGAGAACTCTAATTCAACAGGGGTTGAGCGTCCAAAAATAGACACTGCAACGTGAACTCGCGACTTTTCATAGTTAATTTCTTCAACCACACCCGTGAAGTCTGCAAAAGGACCATTAAGCACACGAACAACCTGACCGACTTGGAAAGTTGTGCGTGGTTTTGGTGCTGTTTTTTCTGCGCCAGTTTCTAAAGAACCTAAAATTCTTTCTGCCTCAGCATTACTAATGGGCATAGGACGCTCACTCGTACCGCCAACAAAACCACTGACTCGAGGTATGCGACGAACCAGCTGCCAGGCTGCCTCATCCATCTCCATTTGAATTAAAACATAACCAGGAAAAAATTTGCGCTCACTTTTTCGCTTTTGCCCTGCTTTCATTTCAACGACTTCTTCAGTTGGAACTAATATTTTTCCAAAATATTGCTCCAAGCCTTCAAGCTTTATTTTTTCTTCTATTTGTGCCTTAACACGCTTTTCATATCCCGAATAAGCTTGAACGACATACCATCTTTTTTTTCCATCACCCTCAGTTTTCGCCAGAGAAGAATTGGCAGTTTCTGCATTCTTTTCACGCAAATCTTTTTCATCCGCAGACATAAAAAACCCTTAACTTAAAATTGCTTGAATAAGATACATAAATAGCAGCCCAACAAAATAAATAATGACTGAAGCCACTGCGACGATCGCTAATACAACCAGTGTTGAGTTAATCGTTTCTTGTCTCGTGGGCCATACAACCTTACGCATTTCCAGCCTTGCTTCTAATAGAAATTGCCAGCCCTTAGCTCCCTGATTTGTCTGCTTAGCAAGCACCAACAGCACAACCAATCCAACAATAATCAGCACCGCCATTAATGCAGATGACTGAGTAAACAGCGAGAAATACATACTCGAAAAAACAACAAGTACTGCGATTACCAGCATAAGCAGCCACAGCAACTTATTAGCGCTAGTCGCTATCTCGCGCGCATCAGCTTTTTTTGTTGTGGTTGTCCACACTTTTTTGGTTACTGAATCTTTCATTCAAAGCCTCATCTTTCAATACAAACAAAAACGGCGTGCAATCCTAACACAGATCAACACGCCGTTCAAGCCAATTTATTTGGCAGGCCAGGAGGGACTCGAACCCCCAACTTGCGGTTTTGGAGACCGCTGCTCTACCAATTGAACTACTGGCCTACAAAACTCATCAAGTTGTTATCGACATTAAGCAAGGATCTTAGCCACAACACCAGCACCGACCGTGCGACCGCCTTCACGAATCGCAAAACGTAAACCTTCCTCCATCGCGATAGAGTTGATCAATGTCACAACCATCTTAATGTTATCGCCAGGCATTACCATTTCAACACCTTCAGGCAATTCACAAGACCCAGTTACGTCAGTTGTACGGAAGTAGAATTGCGGTCTGTAACCTTTAAAGAAAGGAGTATGACGACCACCTTCTTCTTTAGACAACACATAAACCTCCGCTTCAAACTTAGTATGAGGAGTGATTGAACCTGGCTTACAAAGAACTTGACCACGCTCAACATCATCACGCTTAAGACCGCGCACAAGGATACCAACGTTTTCACCCGCTTTACCTTCATCAAGAAGCTTACGGAACATCTCAACTCCAGTAACGGTTGTTGTTTGTGTTGGTTTAATACCAACCACTTCAACTGAGTCACCAACTTTGATAATACCGCGCTCAATACGACCAGTCACGACTGTACCACGACCAGAGATAGAGAATACATCTTCGATTGGCAACAAGAAAGGCTTGTCAGTTTCACGTTGTGGTTCAGGAATGTATTCATCAAGCGTTTTACCTAACTCAAGAATCGCATCAACCCACTTCTTCTCACCTGCCAAGGCGCCGGTAGCGGAACCTTTGATAATTGGAGTATCGTCACCAGGGAATTCATACTGATCTAGAAGTTCACGAACTTCCATTTCCACCAACTCTAACAATTCTTCATCGTCTACCATATCGCACTTGTTCAAGAAAACAACGATATATGGAACGCCTACCTGACGTGACAACAAGATATGCTCACGCGTTTGCGGCATAGGACCATCGGCAGCAGAGCATACAAGGATTGCACCATCCATCTGAGCCGCACCCGTGATCATGTTTTTAACATAATCCGCATGCCCTGGACAGTCAACGTGCGCATAGTGACGCGCAGGAGTTTCATATTCAACATGCGAAGTTGAAATGGTAATACCACGCGCTTTTTCTTCTGGTGCATTATCAATCTCATCAAACGCTTTTGCCTGTCCGCCATATGCGTCAGCCAGCACCTTAGTGATTGCAGCGGTCAACGTCGTTTTCCCATGGTCAACATGACCAATTGTACCAACGTTTACGTGCGGCTTTTTACGTTCATATTTTTCTTTAGCCATTATTTGCTCCAAAGTTTTATTAATAAACTCAACATGGTGCTCACAACCAGATTTGAACTGGTGACCTCTCCCTTACCAAGGGAGTGCTCTACCTACTGAGCTATGCGAGCTTCAATTATTTCTCATAAAATCAATACTTTTAATTCACTAAAGTACACTTAACTTAAATAAATCACTTATTTATAGATCCCTTTATGGAGCGGGCGATGGGAATCGAACCCACGCTATCGGCTTGGAAGGCCGAAGTTCTACCATTGAACTACGCCCGCATTGGGAAATTGTGGTGGAGGGGGCAGGATTCGAACCTGCGAAGGCTGAGCCGTCAGATTTACAGTCTGATCCCTTTGGCCGCTCGGGAACCCCTCCAGCGCGCAGGTGACAATCATAGGGCTTTAGTTTTCAAAAATCAACTTCTTTTCATTGATTTTTTACCTATAATCTTACGCACCAGATTCCGAAAACATAAGCCGTTAAGGCGGGCAAGTATATATGAAACCAAACCCCATTTACCAGTGCTTTTTGCTGGCTATTTTACTTTTTACACTCACAGCAGGGAGGACCGAAATATATCAGTGGCAAGACCGTAGAGTAGGTCGCTGATTTGATTTTATCTCCACAGAGACCCCTCGTCAAACCGTGCGTAAAGTTTTCCCTTACACGGCTTTCCGAAAGACTTCTTCCGTCAACTTTACAGCTCATCTAAATATAACCTCCCTTAATTCTTTTATGTTGCACAAATGCCCTACTCATRATAATAAAGTTTATGGGTAGTTTCATAGAAAAATGAGGGTGGATGGTCTCTCCATCCCTTGCTATGTTTAGCGTGCTTTTTCTTAAGCATAAT
>NZ_PGGB02000009.1:0-53317 GCF_002803295.2 Caedibacter taeniospiralis
TTCCCCACTGCTGCCTCCCGTAGGAGTCTGGGCCGTGTCTCAGTCCCAGTGTGGCTGATCTTCCTCTCAGAACAGCTATGGATCATCGCCTTGGTGAGCCTTTACCTCACCAACCAGCTAATCCAACGCAGGCTCATCATACAGCGACCGCTTGCGCGACCTTTCACCCTCAGGCTTCATGCGGTATTAGCAGACGTTTCCATCTGTTGTTCCCCTCTGTACGGCAGATTCCTACGCGTTACTCACCCGTCCGCCGCTATCTAGAAACTAGAGACTAGAAACTAGAAAGTGGAAGTCGAACCTTACCAAGCAAGGTGATTCTTTAGAATAAATCATCGCGCAGCGATTCAACCCCTAGTTTCTAGTTTCTAGTATCTAGTTCCTAGACCGCTCGACTTGCATGTGTTAAGCATACCACCAGCGTTCAATCTGAGCCAGGATCAAACTCTTCAGTTTAAATCCTTAGATCATAACCACTTATATCAATTTTGAATGTTTAATTATGAATGTTAAATTTAAAATAACTCAACACACAATTAAACATTTAAAATTCAAAACTAACACAGTGACTACAATCCGCAATATTCTTCGCTCAAAGTATTCAAGTATCTACATCTTATATCTCTTTAAACATCTTCAAAAACCCACTACCTGGGCACCTGCACCGAACATTCTCAGCGACAACGAGGTGCCATTATACACACCATTCTAAACCCCGCAACTCCTTTCTTTAGCTTTTTTTGATTTTCTTTGGTTTAGCTCATTTTTTAAACTAAATCATCTTGCACAACCAGGCAAGGACACCTACGCGCTGACTGCTTTCACTTGTCTTGTGAACGTAGACCTTTTGATTTTTTATGCTACAATGGCGACCAATTTCACGTGGCAACTTCCATTAACATAGCGCATACGCATAGATTAACTTGCATTTGCCAACACATGGTTTTACGCAGCTTTATTGCTCTAACAAGGATAAAGCGTAAAATCAAGTAAAATATTAGGTACATAAATGACATTAGTTTCTTTAGCTATAGACTACAAAAAAGCTCCACTGAATATCCGCAGCGCGTTCTCATTGGACAGTGAGCGTTTAACATGTCACTTACAATCTCTTAGACAGCAAGAAGGTGTTGAGCAGTGCCTGATTTTATCAACCTGCAATCGTACCGAAATTTATGCCGTAATTTCTGAGCTCAAGGATTTAGACTCTATTATCTGTTGGTGGCAACAGTCAGCTAAACGTGATGATCTGGACCTTAAAAGCTACCTGATGGTGCGCCAGGATACATATGCTGCGCACCACTTAATGCGCTTAAGCTGCGGACTTGAATCAATGGTTTTAGGTGAGCCCCAGATTTTAGGGCAAATTAAACGTGCTTATGCGGAAGCCCTGACCAGCAACACTCTGGGGGGCATACTTAATCGCCTGCTGCAGAAAGTATTTTCTGTTGCGAAACGTGTACGCTTTCACACTAATATTGGTCAATGCCCTGTTTCAGTGGCTTTTTCAGCCGTAACGTTAGCTAAGCAAAACCTGGATCACTTTGAAGACAAAACCATTTTAATCATTGGGGCAGGCAGCACTGCTCAGCTGGTCGCCAAACATTTGGCAAGTTGTTTGCCAAAGCGCCTGATTATACTTAATCGCACCTATGAAAAAGCACAAAAACTCGCACTTCAGAACAATGCAGAAGCTTTCCCATTAGACCACCTTTCAGCACTGGGTCAACAGGCAGATATTATTGTGAGCGCCGTAAGTGCACGCGAACTCATACTAAAACGTGACATGCTCCCTCATAATCACCGTCATAAAATCTTAATTGATTTGTCTGTTCCCCGCGCTTTAGATCCTCAATTTGAAAAAGTTGATAACATAACGACTTATTGTGTCGATGATATTCAAGGTCTGATTCAGACCAATAAAGTCCTGCGTGAAAAGGCAGCACTACGGGCTGAAAAGTGGATTGAAAAAGGGTTGAATGATTACATTAATCAGGAAAAAGCCATTTTATCTGATAACACGATCAAAGCAATGCGTAATCAAACGAAACACATGATTGACGATGAGTTGAATCGCTGCCTTAAGCGCCTTGAAAATGGTGAGGATCCCAAGATGGTATTAGCGCGTTTTGCGCACAATGTAAAAAATAAATGGCTGCACACGCCGAGCGTATCTTTGAGAAATGCTGCAGTCAGGGGACGTAATGATGTGCTCAACTTTGCTGAAGAAATTTTTGGCTTAAACACCGGATTATAGAATTTATGAAAGAATCAATAAGAGGAAAACTGCAAGGCTTAATGGAGCGTCACGAGGAAATTTCCGTGTTGCTTGGCGATGCGGACATCATTGGCGATCAAAACAGGTTTCGCGATCTATCCAAAGAATATGCTCAATTAGAACCATTAGTCACAACTTTCAGAGCCTATGAACAGGCATACACAGATATTCAAAGCGCCAGTGAAATGCTTAAAGAAAGCGATCCTGAAATGAAAGAAATGGCTAAAGAGGAACTTACTGATGCTGAATTGCGTATTGAAGCTTTAGCTAAAGAATTAGAAATTTTATTATTACCTAAAGATCCTAATGATGGCGCCAACGTATTTTTGGAAATTCGTGCAGGCACGGGTGGGCATGAGGCTGCAATTTTCTCAGGTGATTTGTTTAGAATGTATAGCCGATATGCTGAAAAACAGGGTTGGCGCATTGAAATTGTGAGCCAAAGCGACGGCGAACACGGTGGCTTCAAAGAAATTATCACTAAAGTTTCTGGTGAAAATGTTTACTCACAATTGAAGTTTGAATCAGGGGCGCATCGCGTGCAACGAGTTCCCGACACCGAGTCACAAGGGCGAGTCCATACCTCCGCTTGCACGGTTGCTGTAATGCCTGAGGCAGACGAAGTTGAAGGCATTGAGATTAACCCTGCTGATTTAAAAGTGGACACCTTCCGTGCGTCAGGGGCGGGTGGTCAGCACATCAACAAAACTGACTCAGCCATTCGTATCACCCATATCCCTTCTGGTGTCGTAGTTGAGTGCCAGGATCAACGCTCGCAACACAAAAATCGTGCGCAAGCCATGTCGATGCTTAAATCAAAACTACTACAGGCAGAAATTGATAAACAGCAACAGGAGCAATCCAGTCAACGCAAGAGCCTGGTTGGCAGTGGCGATCGCTCCGAACGCATTCGTACCTACAACTATCCTCAAGGTCGAGTAACCGATCATCGCATCAATCTGACACTTTATAAGTTAGATGAGGTGATGGAGGGTAATTTAGGCGCAGTAATTCAACCACTTATCCAAGAATATCAAGCCGATTTATTGGTGCAAATGTCCGAAGAAAATGCCTGATACCATCCGCCATATTCTCTTGAGTCACACACAAAAACTCCACGTCTTTTCGGATAGCGCACGCCTTGATGTCGAGCGCTTACTGTGTCATGTTTTAGATGTCACACCAAGCCATCTATATACCTGGTCAGAAAAAATATTGACCACAGAAGAACACACCCTTTTTGAAACCCTATTTACTCAACGCATGAATGGCGAACCCATCGCTTATCTTATCGGTAAACAAGGTTTTTGGAAGCTTGAGCTGTGCGTTAATGAACACACATTAATTCCACGCCCTGATACCGAAGTTCTGATTGAAACCATATTAAAGCGATTTAAACAATGCACTAAGCTTGATGTAATTGATTTAGGCACAGGAAGCGGGGCGATTGCATTGAGCCTGGCCCACGAGAAGCCCGACTGGGCAATTACTGCCATTGATTATTGTGATAAAGCACTGGCAGTTGCCGCTCAAAACAAAAACGCTTACAACTTGAGTAATGTTGAGCTTATTTGTGGCAGCTGGTATCAACCCATTGCAAATAGACAATTTGATATTATTGTTTCCAACCCACCCTATATTGATCCATCTGATCCCAAACTGTGCCCAAACGTGCGCCAATACGAACCAACAATGGCACTTATTTCTAAGGACAATGGACTGGCAGATATTACACATATTATTTATCAAGGCAAAGCACATCTAAAACCCAGTGGTTTTATGATACTTGAGCATGGTTTTCAGCAAGCACAAAGCGTTGCTGAAATTTTTAAATCACATGGTTATCAAGCTATTGAGCATTATACCGATTTAGCAGGACAGACACGCGCAACAAGCGCTACCCTTTATGCGTAGCTGGTTCGCCACATTGCAGAGGTGTGGTCAACCAATGAGGCAACTTGCGCCTTAGGCAAGTCAGTGAAAAAGCTCAACCCCGTGCGCTGCTCCACCTCTTTGACCGAAACACGATACTTTGAGACATCTTTTTTGTCGACCCTCGCATTAGGCATAATAAATGCAATCGCTTTGTTTTGTCCTGGTGCGTCAACTACCTGAAAGAAATATTCAGGCACGAAGATTTTGTTTTTGCCAATCGTTTTGTGCGTTTTACTGTTTTTGAAAACAGGACCCGTATAAACATAAAGCTCTTGATACATCCTCGCCCAAAAGCGCACATCAGACTCTAATTGCGCCCAGCCTTGACGGTTAAGCCCTTCTTTTTGTGGTGACATATTGGATAAATAGAACGATTGCCTGGCACTTGTTTTATTAAAATCCATCGCGGCATAAGGTGCCAAATGCCCACGATCATAGCCACTTTTCTTATAGTCAGATAGCTCCGCACGATACTGCTTTGGCACTTCCATATCTGGTTGAAACTCGTCGTGGCGCTTCGTAGTATTGGAAACCGATTTAGCAATGAGGCGATAGGCAACCCAAGTCGGTTGCTTTGTCTCATAGTTATACGCTGAAACATAACCCTCACGACAAAGATAAAGATCAACTTTTCCACCGGGGTTGCCATATTTCAAGAAGTCATTGCAGTAGTTTGCCGCAGGTGCCACGACTGTGCTTGAAGCTTCCTTTGTCTTACTGGAACCTTTCTTTATCTGACTGACGGCTGCAAACGAAAGACTGGAAAAAACAATACCCAGAAGTATCAGTGTATAGTATCGAAGTGCGGTTTTAATCATCATTAATCATTAATCTGTGCTGGGAAGCGTCAGAATAACTAAAAAAACCAACGGGTCAATATTAATTGGGTATAATAATACGATTCTCAGGGTCCCCACTTTGACTCACTGACTAAATTAATCAATAATGGCGCCAATTTACACGCCTTCTCCAGATGACATGCTGTACAACAAAATCAATTACCTCTGGCGCCTTTTAGCAACAGGATTCTGCTTTTTGTTATTTGCCTTTGGAGGATTAATCCTTGGTTATTTTGTAATCCCCATCTCATTAACCGTTGCAAAAATAATGAAAATTAAAAAACCTAAAAAGCATATCGCTCAATTTTGTATCTATTTAACTTTTCGTTTTTTCACAGGCACCATGTCAGCATTGGGATTAGTCAAATATCGCTTTATCGGCTTTGATCAATTAAAAAATGACAAAGGAACTTTAATTATTGCCAACCATCCCACCTTGATTGATTACGTCTCTATCGTTGCTAAACTCCCCTTTTGTGACAACCTTGTTAAGGCTTCTCTGTGGCAAAATAAATTTATCCGCCGCGTTATTTCAACCGCGGGTTATATTCCAAATATTCATCCCGAACAGACTTTTCATGATATTAACTTAACCCTACACGCGGGTGATAACCTGCTAATGTTTCCCGAAGGCACACGTTCAACCCCACACAAACCCATTCAACTGAAAAGAGGAGCTGCACAGATTGCCATTCGCGCTAACGCACCCATTCGTATTATTCATCTAAACTGCGAACCTGCGACACTGGCAAAAAATGATAAATGGTATAGAATACCCCCGACAAAACCTGTCTTTACGCTAACCGTGAGGGAACTTATTGATACGCAAGCGCTTTTAGCTGCATGCAATCAGCTTCCCTCGGTTGCGGCAAGAAGATTGACAAGACTATTGGAACAACACTTACAGGGCTATACCGATTAATGACTAACACGCAACTTGAGCTTGAACTAAAAGAGCTTATCATTGATGTACTTAATTTAGAAGATATAAAAATCACCGATATTGACAGCAACATGCAGCTCTTTGGTGATCAGCTGGGATTAGATTCTATCGACGCCTTGGAGCTTGGGGTTGCCCTTAAGAAGAAATATAACCTGGTATTAAGCGACGATACCAACGATGTCAAAAAGCATTTTGAATCCATTGCAACCTTGGCTCAGTTTATTTCACAGCAGAATGTAAAGGACAATAAACAATGACCTCAAAGCAACAAATTCACGATGAATTAAAAAATATTTTTAGCGAGCTTTTCGAGCTGGACCCACAGAGTATTTCACTAGAAGCACGCCTTTATGAAGACCTGGATTTGGATAGTATCGATGCCGTTGACTTAATCGTTTATCTACAGAGCAAAACCGATAAGCAATTCAAACCAGAAGAGTTTAAATCAGTCAAAACTGTTGGCGATATCGTCAATATTATTGATAAAGAACTTAATAATAAATAATGTCTTTACGAGCCTTAACCACGCTTATTATCGGCGTTTTCATCTTGCTATACCCCTTTGTTATTTTTTTTGGCATGCAGCTTCTGTCGGTTAAATGGCTAAGTTTAATCATTTTATGTTTATTTGGATTAAGAGCTGTTTTAACTAAAAACAATAAGAATTCCATCATTCCTGCGATCGGACTTGCTTTTCTTTCAAGTATTGGTCTTGGCATAAGCATTTTGGGAATGGTACTGCAAAATATATTGTTCATTAAACTTTACCCCGTTGCTATGAACCTTGCTCTTTTTATAATTTTTGCATCTTCCCTCTGCGCCAGAGAGAATATTCTTTACAAATTTGCTCAAAAAGTTTCACGTCAACCACTGCCTGATTTTGTGAGAATATACACCCAGAAAACAACCATTGTATGGTGCCTGTTTTTCACCTTAAATGCTTTTATTTCATGTTACACAGCTCTATTTAGTCCGATACATATCTGGACACTCTATAATGGTCTTATTTCGTACATCGCCATGGGTATTCTTTTTGGGATCGAATTTAGCGTACGTACTTACGTTAAGAGAAAGCATGAGAATGACTGATTTATTCCACTGGCTGACAGATGGCAGGCATGACGAACTAACAGTTTTTCACCATGCCCAAAACAGATATTTACCAACCTCATTAAAGGAAATCAAAGCCAGGATTTTTCTACTTGGCACAAATTTGCAACAGCAAGAAGCACAAAATATTGCCATTTACTGCGATGATATTTTTTATTTCTACCTCATTTTTTACGCTTGTATCCTGAGCCGCAAAAACATTATTCTGTTACCCAATCGTACCGAAGGACTAAGAGACGATTTACGCCAGGACTATGATGCTTTTATTTATTTTGACCCGAAAACAGAAAGCCTCTACTTTAACGATTGCCCTATTTTACTGGATGACCAGCCATCTGTTTATTATTTCGAAAGGGTTGATTTTTTAGCACAGAATCTACTAGAGCTCAATATTGTCTTTTTTAGCTCAGGGTCAACAGGAAAGCCTAAAAAAATTATCAAACAGTTTCACCATCTTATTAAAGAGGTTGACACCCTTGAGAAGTTTTTCTCACCTGGCTTAAGAGATGAGATGGTGGTAAACAGCGTTCAGCATCAACACCTTTATGGGTTTGTTTTTGCTTTTTTATGGCCTTCTTTAACCCTTAGAAAAATATACACTTCACGCATTAGTTTCAGCGAAGAGATTGAATCACTGTCAAAGAAAACACCCTCTTTTATTTTTATTTCCAGCCCCACCTTACTTTCGCGCTTGGGCTTTAAACATGATTTATCGCAGTTGAAGTGTTTCAGCGCTGGCAGTGCACTTGAAGAGGCTATCGCAAAATGGCTTATGCACAACCTTAAATTGCACGTTACCGAAATTTTTGGGAGTAGTGAAACGGGAATTATTGCCTGGCGTAATCAGCTGACACACACTTACTGGCAATGTTTTGAGCAAGTCCATATTATCCAAAATAAAAAGGGGCTCTTACATTTGAGCTCTCAGCTTTTCCCCGAAAAATCAATTAAAACTGGTGATTTAATCCAGCTGGTTGGTCACGATCAGTTTGTTTTATTAGGAAGATCTGATCGTATTGTCAAAATTGAAGGCAAACGACTTTCCTTAACTGAAATGGAAAAGAAACTTAAAGCGCACCCATGGATACATGATTGTTATGTGCTGAAATTGCATCATTTCCGTGATTATATCGGTGTTTTTCTCGTGCTCTCAGACATAGGAATACAGACTCAATTACAGCTTAGCCCCTTTCATTTTAATCAAAAACTAAAACAATTTTTAAGTCATTGGTTTGAAAAAACAGTTTTACCTAAGGCTTTCCGTTATGGCGAAAAAATCCCATTAAACGCGCAGAGTAAAATCGATAAACTAACGATCAGTTTACTTTTTTCCAGCCCTTGAGATCAGGTTGATTGAGCATTGGTGGATGCGCCCTCGGCTTATTCACCCTACTACCGTCAGAACAAATAGGGACGCGTTAAACTTGAGATCCCTTAGTCTCCAGAATGCGTTTGATATAAAATGTCGCCACCGCGATCAAAACTGGTGACCTCACCTTTTAACTTCCACTTTGGTGTCAATGAAAACGTGGCAATGCCTTGCTGCTCCCCCGTAAACACCCCCACGCCGTAGCTTAAATAGAGCCTGGGTGTGACTTGTTTGCCAATAAATACAGCCGTGTTATTTTGCTCTGCCGTAGTGCTGTTAGTCGTATTCGTTGGATTGTTATTTAAGCTGCCTAATGAAAACTCTGCCAGGGATAGTCTGTCTTTTAGTTCATTGATCATACTACTCCCGCCCTCATTGATAGCGATGAGCAAAGCTGCCTGAGATAAGGCATCCGATGAAGCCTGGCTGCTATTAGCATTGGTAAACACTTGTCCAAATAAAATATAAGATAAAATATCGGTTTGTGACATGTTAGGGCTTGAGAAAAGCTGAAGCTTTGGATTATTGGCAGTGCCCGTGATTTCGATTCCTATACTATCTGGAGCGTTAGACTGGGTGAGTTTAACCGAAGTGGGAATGCTGTAGTAAGTGGTAATTGATAATTGTGGGTTGCCAACAGCTGAGTTATTAAATAGAATTTTGGACTTTGGATCAACGGTAAAATGTTTTCCATAAGCGCTAAACACCCCATCAATGGGCTGGAGGGTACCAACACCAAGCATAGGTTGATTGGGTTGGCTGATAATATTAATATTGCCTTGAATTTTAGTATCGATCCCAAGACCTGAGATATGCGCATTTTGCCCCATGTCAATGTGAAGGTTCATGCTAAAAGGTGTAGTTTTCTGCGCATCAACGGTTTGATTGCTGTTGTTGACATAGATGACATCATTTTGAATCGTATTTTGTAAGCTGCTGTTTTTCATCCCCGCAAGATTCACAATGAGTTTATCCATAAAAATATTGCCGCTTAAACTGCTATTGCCCTGCTCTTGGCTAAAAGTTAGCGTTGGACTCACTGTGACCTCCATATCAGGCGTATTGAGTACAAGCAGCTGTTTGCCTGTAATATCAATTTGCGTAAGTGGCGTATCACCATGAAGATCAGAAAAACCTGTGAGATTAAGCGCAGATTTTTGAATTTCAGCATTTAAGTTAATTTTGGCATTTAATGGGTTGGTAATATGAATATCACCGTTGATATTTTCCAGGCTGATATTAAAGGGCAGCAATTCTACTTCAGCATTATGTAAACTAATATCTCCGTTTGCACATGGATCAAACCATTTCCCACTAATGGCTAAGTGACCATTTAAAACGCCTTGTTTGACTAGAGTAGGAAATTGTGGAAAGAAATTACTCACCCAATCCAATCGCGTAGAAGTGACGTCAATGGTGCCATTCAGAGGAGCTTGTGATAAATCATTGAAAGCAAACTGGTCGCTTTTAAGGGTAAGTTCAAGCTTATTTTGTGGAAAGGCAACCTCACCTGTCGCTAGAAGCTTTTGATTATTTAATTGTAATCTCGTCTTAAGCTCTGTTGTGTAGGCAAGCTCATGGAGTGGTGCGATTTGCTGCAGCTGCTTAAACCACGAAGTGTTGCTGGCAAAGAAAAAACCATGCCCTAAGATATTGATTTCAGCTTTAGGATTAGCATTGAACGCTTGATGATAAAAAGCGTCGAAACTAAGAACAAAGCTATCGCCACCATAGGGAAGATGGGCAACAAATGTGGCAGGCGTAATTTGCCCTGAAGTTTCCAGATTGATGAGGGAGGGGCTGATATCAGCATTAATACAGAAATGATTACTATCTGAGGCCCTTAAACACAGCTGATTCAGTTTGTTTTGGTCTGGGGATAATAAAACATCAACATCGTGTGTCAGTTGCCAGTGCTGATTGAAAGCTTTGTTGGTGATCATAAGTTGCTGAAGCTTGGCACTAAAGGTAGATAACGAAATTTTTTGTAGTGCGGCTTTAAGCGCGATAGAAGCTTTTGTTGAGTCTGCATTAAGCATTAAGTGTTGGGTATTTGCATTAAGTGATAATTGTGAAATGTCCAATTTACGATACAAAAAGTTACTCACATCCAGGGTTAGTTGTAGTTGTTTTGCAGTTTGATCATTTATTTCAACTTTTCCATTGGAGTAGAGCTTGCCCCTTGCGTTCAACGGATAATGACTTAAGTTCAGCACAAAAGCCTCCCATTTGGCCCTTATTACGTCATTTTTTTTGCTCATGCTTAGCAAAATGTGATCATCATTATTGGGATTGAACAATCGAAACCGCTTTAATACCAGCGCTTGATCCTGAGTCTGGAGACTAAACTCGCAACGTAGTGCAATCTTGTCACTAAAGACATCGCAGAAATTTGTTTTCACTACCATGTTCTGATCGGTATTTTTGACAAAACCTCCCGCGTTAAAGTGAATGGGGATCAGGGGATTAAGGGACTTAAAAGTGACAGACCAGTCCAGTTGATTGCTAAACACCAGTCTGTTGTCGATGGCTGCGACTTTCTCTAATTCCAGCTTACTCAAAATCGCCCCCTGATCAAAGGTAGAAACTAAATGATAAGGATAAGACTCGTGATCATAACGAACCATTCCACTACTTCCTATGCTAAATACCTTGGCAAAATCCCCACTAATTTGTGTTTGTACGCTGTCCAGATGAATCCCGTTTTGTTGCATCTTAAGTGTAAGTTTTAACTGCGTTGTAAAAGGCGCGTTAAGAATGATATAGCCGCTACTTAATTGAAGCTTTGCTAAATAATCAGGAACTCGCGTGTTGATTGTGCTAAGCGTGAGTTTATCGTTGACCAGACTTACGCCCTTAGCACTGAAATCTTGCGTAGTGATAATGGCTTTCTGATTCATAAAATAGTGTACGCTTGTGACATAAAGGTTATTCGCATACAAATCCACGGGCATGCTAAAAGGAGGCTCAGCATCATCGGATGTTGGGGTGTGGAGGTCATCATCCTCTTCTGTATTGACGTCAACATAAACCTTTGACAGCGACAGCTTTTGCACGTCCAATATCTGTTTACTGATGAGTGACCATAACGACCACGACAGCTGAATATCATTAAGACGGATATCCACCGTATCCTCTTTGATGGTTAATTCACTTAGATACAAATCGTTGATTTGCCCTGAAATGTCCCCTTTTAATGAGATGCCTACGGGTTGTAAAAAATGATTGGCAATGACCTTAGCTACCTTGAGTCCTGGGGTCGTAAACAACAACGCAGCGAGTGCTACAGCCACCAAAAGCAATAACAAAAGCAGCGCAATAAAGAGCCGCTTTAAAAGGCGATATAGTTTTTTCACAGGCTGATTCCTATGTTAAGATCAAAGCGCCAATGCTGATCGTTTTGATTGAGTGTGCGTGTGAAAAATACCATAAAAGGACCTAAAGGCGTTTTGTAACTAAAACTAATACCTCCAGCACGCAAAATCTCAACGTCACTGAAATTGGGCTTGTTCGCGGCATTTCCCATATTGTAATACAACATGCTGCTAAAATTGCCGTAGATACGCTGTTCAATACCAAGAAGTCCCGTTGCAAGATATCGCCCCCCTGTAACGTTACCATCGACTTGAGGTCCCTGACTTAAAAAAGGATAACCTAAAAGATTACTCACTCCTCCTGCATAAAAGCGAAAATTGGGGGCAACATTTTGAATATCATCCACGGTAATAAACCCCCAGTTTGCCGAAAATAACAAGCGATTCCACTCAGGGTTAATCGGCAAGGAATAGTAAAGGCTCATATTATTGCGAATAAAGTCCTGATCGGATAATGGAGAACGTAGTGAAGCCTGAAGCAGTTCATTCCATAGTAATCCTTGACGCCAAAAGCCATTTTGTTTACTGCCATCATAGACAAGAGTGAGGGCTGGAACCAGATAGTTTCCATTGATACTCTTGGAATTGGCAGCTGTATCATAATTGGTAAGATATTGCTGCAGACTTAGGGTTGTTTGCCAGCTGCCATATTTATGAGTGCGCGCGATCCCAAAGTTGGTTTGCCTTTCATTATAGGTATCTGTTTCAATATAACTTTGCTCCGCTAAGAGACTCCAGTTATCGTGCAGTGGATCGTTTCCTGGAAACACATAGCTGGTACTGAAAGTACTATTGGCAGGCGAGGCTGATACATTAAATGAAAACTGTTGTCCTGTATCAGTAACATGACGAAAGAGCGTTCCAAAGCTTACCCTGGGTCCTGTGAAAGTCCCATAGCCCACACCAAACGTATAAGTTCTGGCATAATCTGCAGTCAGGTTTAGATTCACAGGAACTGTTTTATTGGTTTCATCTCGTTTAGAAATTTGAGGAACAAATTGAGCTGCACTAAAGTAGCCACTATCTTGTAAACGCTTGTTGGCTTTGCTGATTTTTTGCTGCGACATAGAATCCCCCGTACGCACTTTAATAATCTCCTGGATAAAGTGTGTTGCATAATCGTAGCGTTGCTGCTTGATGTTGATTGCCCCAATGGTATAGCGCTCCCCTGTATCAATACTTAAAACCACCTCAGCAGTGTATTTAAGCATGTTGATGCGAATCTCATGCGTGATCAGTTTACTGTCAAGATACCCTTGGTCAAAAAAGCTGTTGGTCAGTGAATTTTTGGCGTGTTCATAGGCAGATTGTACAAGAATATCTCCCTGTTTAAGCGGGAAGTTTTGCAGAATAATCTGCGCGGTCTTACTGTCCTTGCCCTCTCCATCGATATTAACAGTAAGTGCGTCGATACGTAGCGGCTCGTTCAATGTGATATTAAAGCTAGCAATCCAACGGTTATCTTTAGCGCTAAATGCTGTAGTAATGGTTGGTTTATAATACCCGTACGGCTCAAGCAAGGTCTTGATTTCATCGTCACTTTTTTTGAGTAGCAGCTGCATCTGATTAGGGTGAGAAACTGCGAAATCCTTGAAACGATATAGACTGATGTTTTCTAACAAACTTGTTTTAATTTTGTTGTTACTAACCCCATTAATGATAATCTCTAAAGTTGGTGTATTGTTGGAAGGAACCTCATCAGCAGTGCTTAAGACGATAAGGGCAATTGCAAAAAATAAACAAAGGAGCGTCTTCCTTAACATCTTAAAACTACTATATCTCGTTGGCTGGTTAGTAAATTGTGGTATAGTATAAGCGAACTTAGGCTAGAGATAAACACAGTAAAAATGTCGGTCAATGAGCATCAAAAGTGGATGATGGAGGCGTTACTTCAAGCCGAAGAGGCGCTGAAACTGGATGAAGTACCCGTTGGGGCGGTGATTGTGAAGGATAATCACATTATTGGCAGAGGTTTTAATCAGCTCATCACGCAATCTGATCCAAGTGCACATGCCGAAATGGTTGCGCTAAAGGATGCTGCCAGGCGTGAGCATAACTATCGCCTTCCCAAATGCGATATTTATGTCACTCTTGAACCCTGCATGATGTGTTTAGGTGCCATGGTTCACGCGCGCATCAGAAAGCTATATTTTGCAACGACTGAGCCCAAAGCAGGCGTGATTTGTTCGCAAGGCTGTTTGCATGAAATGCCATTTCTCAATCATCACATGGAAGTGGAGGCTGGAATCTTAAAAGAGGAAGCCCGTGATCTATTAAGTGCTTTTTTCAAAAATAAAAGGGCAGAGAAGAAAGCTTAGATAAAATATTTGCCCACTAATGTGCGACTTCGTGTCGCATGCGGAAATTCTGTCTAAACCTAAGATTTCATGCCTTTGATAACAGAATAAATTGACCAATTTTCCGTCCAGTTAAAGTCTTCGTGATCATGGATATTGCTTCTGCGTAACACTTTGGAACGCGGATTATCAGTAATAAACAAAGGACTACAGGTAGTATTACCAATCGTATGTGAATTATCCAGAAGCATGTCTTCAGTTGTTGGGATAACTTTAAGGGCTTGATATTGCATGATTGGATATGCGTGCTTATATAAAAGCGCATCAATCACCTCATCAATAGAGCGTTGTGAAGTCTCTACTATGATTGAAAGTTGTTTTTTGGCTTTATCCGACAACAATTGATCATCACCATAAGCAAGCCAGCTATCCTGTTGCGCATTGCTCGTTTCAACCCCTAATTCAGAGTCTTCGTCATGCATGCATTTTGCCAGTAATCCAGCAACGGTTGCAGAATAAGGGCTTATTGAGTTCATCAGCTCCACGCGAGGAGTTCTGATATGTCCCCCAGAATGAATATCAGTGAGAAAGTGCTGTGCATAGCCATCCAGTGCCAGACATCTGGCAAACCGATGCTGTCCGCTTTCGTGAGATAATTCATCAATAGGGATTTGTTGGGCACACTCCAACGCTATAGAATGCCCAATAATATAGCTTCGAATAGCATGAATCCCAAAATGATCAATATTATTTTCTGCGAGCTTCAAATACCTTCCGTTAAAATCATCCGAAGGAGACGGAATCCCAAATACGCATACCGTGGCTCCTGTGGCAAACTCATAGTCACATGTCGGATCATATTTTTCCCCTGTTATGCTTGCTTGTTCAACCTTACTAAAGATCGCAACGATTTTGTTGACTTCAAGCAGAGCTTCAGCTGATTCATACAATGAGTTAAATGCCGTGATAAATCGACCTTTTTCTGCGTCAGTCACAGGTTGGTACAAATTGTTCAATTTCAGATCTCTATCTGCAATTGACTGAATTGGCGTATACGTCTTCCAGAATGCCCCCTTATAAGGTAAGCCATAAAAATCTCCTGCCAGTGCAATAATCTGTCCCATAGTTAAATTCAGTTGATTTGGGAAGGGTAAAGGGCAAAAGCCTGCGGGAATGCGGCTATTAATATCAAGCGCTGTATTTGGATCAATACTTAATGGGCAGAATATATTAATTTGGTCACCAATATGTTTGTGTTCATGGCTATCAAAGCCAACAGCCACAGTACTGATTCCAGTGATCATTGCGCAGCTTAGTAAAATCTTTAAGCGTTTCATCGTTTTCCTCTTTAGTTGTTGTTGGGTGTAGATATTTTTTGTAATGTAACCGTGATTTTTACGCCAAACAACGCCCCACTCAAAATATGGACAGTTTGATGAGTTCGCTGAGAATTTTTGAATTTTTTTACTAAATAGGTCTAAGAAATCATCAAACTGTCCAATGTGCGCCACTACAGCTGCCATTCCCATGCGGGAAACCTGATAATGCTCGAGTGAATAACAATCAGGATATAATTATGAATTACGAGAACTACACTAAACAAAACCTTGAACCTATCAAATCCCTTAAACCAGAGGCGCTGAAACTACTTAATTCTTCAACAGTTGTCGTCCCGCTAAATACAGATATCAAACATTCTTTGCAGCATCAACATCAACATCAACATCAACATCAGCATCAACATCAACATCAACGTTTCTTATTTAAGTATCCTAAGTTTGATAACACTAAAGACGGTACAATTTTTGCCTTAGCTTCACCCATTGGTAATGGTGACTGCCAGGCCATATCTTCTCGCTTATATGGGAAACTCGCTCAGACTCCTGAATACACGAAAGCCCAAATTGCGTTGATATTAAATAACCTCGATTTTGATCATTTACCAGAGGGAATGATTTTTAAGCGCGCCACTGATGGATTGGGTAAAACACATTTGGTGTTAGATTTAGATGGCAATAAACTTGACAATAACTTAGCTTTTTTTGATTTTCCTGGTGAAAACGAAGATTCTTTTGCAATTACTCTACCCAACGAAGGCAATGATGAAAAAATAACCTGTGTTAATGCCTTTCTAACACTTGCCAGAGGCTCAAATTCACAGGCAGTTCCCAATCAAAAATGGTTTGATCAATTTGCTGCACTTTATAAAAATGGCGAAATTTCAGTGTCAATGATCAATGACATCAAACTTCTGCAAAGAAAGGATGGGGATGTGGATCAGGAACGTCAGCAGCTATACTCGCCGCTGCAAATACTCACTGCATATCGCCACAGTCACAACAAACAGGGTGCCAGCATGCCTGATTTACTGGCATTGCGAGCTAATATAAGTTATGAGGTCTGGTCAGATGATCAGTATAACCGTGCCTTTAAACATGCAAATCATAATCAAGGTGGAGATGAAAAAGCGGGAGAGCTTAAGTCTTTGCTGATGGAGTTAGGGGATGAAGATGAAAAAGCGGATGAACACGCGAGGACGCTTGAATCTTTGCTACCAACGCCACGCGTACTGAGCAAACTCTTGGCGTCAGTGGATACAACTTTGATACCATCCTCCTTCGATGGCTTACAACTAGCTCTATTGAATGGATCAATCGCTCCCAATGCAATGCACGTATATGCTTTAGCGCAACGAATAGAGGTAAAATTAGCCATTTATGCGCAGGATTTGGTAGGTATTACCAGTGATCAATTTAATCCTTTAGAGCAAGGAGTACTGGTTAACACCCTGGAATTACTGGAGCGTAAGATTGATGAGAAACTGAGTTTGAAAAATGCCTTTGACGATAAGGATTCAGCACTTGCCAATACGGCATTGATGTATGTAGATCGCTTTCAAGATCAATTTATTGACGAGCTGAGTCTCAACGTCCTCTATAGCTCTACCATGAAAAACATGGCAAAAAAAGCATTGTATCCGTATGAATTAACAGATGCTGAACCACAGGACAATCAAATACAAGTTAAATGGAACAATGACACGCAACGTCTTCTTTGCAGTATTAAAGACAAAGGAGAAATAGCGCTATCACAAGATGATTTCCCTTCACATATTAAGCTTGATGAGTGCACGAATCTCGATAAGCTTAAGAAAATCCACGTTTATATTCTATTGACCTTAGCCAGAAGAAAAGAGATTGCTTTGAGCACCCCACTGCAGGATATTGAATCGCTACTCAATCAGGTTGAACACAATAATATTGAGCAATTTGCTGAAAAATTTGAGCTTATTGCTGCAGATAATTGTGATCGCTCGCGCCAGATGCTCCCTTGGGATAAATTGGATTGGAATAAGATTGCTAAGGCAGAAGATATTCAAAAAGAGATAAAGACAGAACTTGTTGACAAATTTTTGACCGAAGAGGAAAAGCAGGCAGGTGCTTTTTCGGTGCTGGGGATACAAAAATCTGGAAAAACTGCTTTTATCAATGCCATGGTTGATAAGCTAAGCGCCACAGCGACAAAGCTAAATATTACACTTAACTGCAAAGAAAATTTAATGGCAGCCTACGCCTCCTTTTACCAGGAAACAAGCGTTAAAACCTTACAAAAAATAATGGGAATTGAAGGTTTGAAAAAACCTGATGGCTTGGCACTTGAAAGCTATGAAAAATTGATGTTATTGCTTGCAGTAAGCTTCCATAAAAATAAAAACCTACCCGATGAAATTCAACATAAATTAGAGGAAAAAGACTCCTGTAATGAGCTGATTGCATTAATGCAAGTAGCTGCAGATGCTTTGGTCGACAATCCAAAAGATGCACTTCTATATTCTCAGGATCACATGGAGCTTTTAGGTAAAATCAAAGACGATGTCAATGCGAAAACTGCCGCTTTTAAATTGATTGCACAATTACGAAAAAGTGGGGTTACAAAAGAGGAAATTAACGCACAACCAGCATTTACGGATATTAAAACACTGGCATTATTAACCCAGCTCAAACTTGAAAAATTTAGACAACTTAACGAGGAGCAGTTTACAAAACTTAATGAGAAGGCGCTACAGGCACTGACAAAGACATTGACAAAGTATTTTCACCTGTTGGATTTATCAGTCTTTATTGGTAAAGAAGATAAACTACAGCTTCTTTTAGAGGGGATAAGTGCTAGCGAAACTGTTTACAATAACAACGCCTCTAAGATCCCTGAAGAGATTATTTCAATGCTGCAAAGCTTAATACAATATGATCATGGAAACTCTCATGATTTGGGGAGTTTTACGCTTTTAATCACATTGGGCAATATAGACATGCTAACTGAATTGGCGCAAACAATTGAGCAAAATAAAGTTTCTTTGACCTTATTTAATCAAATTGCAAAAGGCTATTTAGAGAAGCCAGATAACTTTGTTAAAAACCTGACAAATCGCTTAACGATTGACCCTTCAGGGCAAGTGCTGGACACTCATGGAAACATTATCCATGAAGCAACGTTGAATTACTTCAAAACGGATATTGCTAAAGTGACAGAAGGGGTCGTTGATTTATCCCGTAAAGATTTCATCCAGATCAAGCAACAAGATGAATTAAATAAGAAAATTGGAGAAATTAAAGAGTTGACTCAAGACTTTTTTGCGATGTCTCTTAAGGATATTCAAGGGCTCTTGACGCAACATGGTCTTGAAGACACTCTGCGCTTGGCACTCCTCAATATTCTTGTGTTTCGCCATAGCTCAACCACTGAAACCCCTGGGCACTTTTTAAGAGACACGCAACTTGCGGCACTTACTTATAATCTTATCCTGCAACACGATCATACGGGCACTATCCAAAACGCAATTAATACGGGGGAAGGCAAATCACTTATCAGTGCAGTGATGGCTGCATTTTTGACCTCCAAACATCCTGATCGTGCGGTTGATGTTATTCAAACTACCGAGCCCCTGGCACGTGCCCATTATGACGAGTTTAAAGATTTTTACGAGAATACAGGCGTACAATTTAACCTGATTACCAAAGATCCAACTCACGCACACATGAGTAGTGTTAAGCAAGTGGGAATCAACTTCGGTACGCCATTGAATGTGATTGCAGCAGATGCTAATTATCAAGTCGCAAAACAAGGTGTTAAAACTCACGTAATCGTGGATGAGTACGACATTTTTATTAATGACAGCAGTTATTATTTAGGAACGGATGATAAGCCCATGTCCTACAGCGATGCCGAGCTTAAGATGGTGGAACTGCTGATTCAGTATTTAGATAAAAACGGTCAGAGCCTTATTAGAGATAATGCACTTCAACTTAATCCAGAGAGTATCCTCGACTATATGCGTCAGAATACTTCTAAGAAAGCAGTACCTGATGAATTGATGCGCTATCTGCAAAAGGATAAGACAGACGAATTTAACGAACTGTGTCAGGCAATTATTAAGACGCGATCTTTACTGCCAAGTGAAGCGCACAAAGCGACTTATATGGTAGATAAGGAAACGCTTGAAGATATCGACGGTAAAACCTATGCCAAGTTGATCCCGATGCAAAATGGTGTGCCACAAGTCGGTATGAGCTTTACTAAATATACGGATTTGGCGTTGCGTTTAAGATTAAATCAGGAGTTGAGCCTTAACAAAGCACGGGATAAAGACGGAAATCCGTTGCAAATACGCGTCACCCGTCCCAGTGAACCCACAAGCATCAACACTTTTGCGTCATACGCTAATAGCAAACAGATATGCGGGCTTACTGGCTCTCCGATTGTCAATGAAAAACATATGAACATTCAATTTCCAGCATTTAAGCCCTCTTTACGCCAGGATGAAATTTATTTTACTGGATATCACCAAGGGGATCTTGAACAACAAAAAACTCAGCACAATGACCTGATCATTAAACATGCAAACGAGCTTGCTAAAAATAAAAATCTTATTATCCATGTCAGAAGTGAAGAAGAGGGTAAAGCAATTCAAAATCTTTTGGCAAATAAGGGATATGAACTTCAAGGATACTATGGCAGTCGTCAAGACAGTGAAGATGACAGGGCGCGTGAAAATCAAGCAGCCATCGATTTTGTTAATCCTGAAAAAAATGGCGACAGAAAACAGCAACGGATTCTTATTACCTCGGTTCTCAATCGCGGCTCAGATTTTAAAGCAGGCGCCGTTAATGAGCTCAAAACCTATTTTTGCCCTAATGCTGAAGACATGGAGGGCGCACTAGAGCGGCTAAAACAAGAGCTGGGTCGAGTCGCAAGATCTGGCAGCGAAGGCAGAACCGTTTCAGTCATCCGCTTTGATGAGCTTCGTGGCTTGCTATACCGCCCTGTATTTACAAACACTGTGATGGATTTAGCCTATTTACAGGAAATTGCAAAGATCAACAATCCAGATTTTTTATTACACACGCTACAGCATTTGGCTCAGTATGTTGATAAAGAGCGGATTCACAAGCGCGAACTTCACGCTTTAAAATCGGATATTCTGGCAAAAGCTAATGCAGCACTCAATCAAAACGAAGCTCTTTCATCTGATCAGCGCAGTCAGTTTACCCAAGTCTTGCAAAAAACCTTAGAGGGCTTATCTCTAGACAATAAAGCTCAAGTTGTTGATGCAATTAATGAGTATTCTAAAGAGTATCAAATTTCTAAGATTAGCCTGGATGCAGATGATCTCGTTGAAGAGGAAATTGTTGGCAATCCTTTTGAAAATAAGCTATTCGCCAAGCTGAAAAATGAGGTGGTATCTAAGTTTTCTGAGATTGAAGCCTTTACCAATGCACAAGATCTCAAAACGCTAATCTCTGTAGCCGAAGACTATAAAGTTACAACAACGGGCTTTTTGGGCAAAATTACAACGACATTCCCAGCACGTGAGCTCTTTTATAGCAAACTTCACGAGCTTAGTAGTGATAAAGCCATAACTGCCGATTTGGATGCAACGTTTGTCGCCATTAAAAAAGCGCTTATTGATGAGGTTTACACAAGGAATCCTCAGCACTGGAAACTTGCTGATCTTGCCTGTGCCACAGATTTGCAATCCTTAATTAAAATCGCAGCAAAGCTGGCTACAAATGCGTGGACTGCTAAACCAACGACTTTACTACAATTAGAAACAATTCTAAAAAATGAGCAGTATGCCCCTTATTTAAAACTAAAATCAATTCCTGCTGATTTTAAAACTGCACATTTATTGGAATATGCAGATAAGGGTTTTGTCTCCCCTGTATTAGTTGATAGTACCGTCCTGACACAGATCTATAATGGTGTCTACGGTTACCTTGGCTATCAAAATCTTTCTGATCAATATGACAAGCATTATAGGAACGAGTATATTGTTTTAGGTAATAAGAGTCAGGAAGGATTAAATAGGGATAAACAGGGTGCCTCGGGCCTCATGATAGATTTTGTATATCCATACACAAAATCGAATCGGCTATCCTCGGCGGTATAAATTTTGCCCGGGCCGCCCGCCTCAACGGTGCTTGTCCTCACAAATTCGCTACGCTCATTCCGAACAGACAACACGTTTCCGATTCTACTCTACGCCTTGGGTAAAAGCTTTTTCACAGACTTCGCTCTGGCGCCTTCGGCACGCGGTATAAATTTTGCCCGGGCCGCCCGCCTCAACGGTGCTTGTCCTCACAAATTCGCTACGCTCATTCCGAACAGACAACACGTTTCCGATTCTACTCTACGCCTTGGGTAAAAGCTTTTTCACAGACTTCGCTCTGGCGCCTTCGGCACGTCGCTTGCTGATCAACAGCGCAAGGCTACCCGGGTCTACTCGCCCTCGCGTTCCGCTATCCATGGCTCGCAGCGGAGGTAGAACAGCACCATCCCATGTTCCAAGAAATCAACTATGCTATAGAGCTTCTATATGATCAGTTGAGCAAATCTGCAGAGGTTGATATCAGTAAAATTGCACAGGCATTGGTTAATTCACGCCATATTAATTCAATCGTACGGGCTATAAAACATTATGAAAATCATAAATTTAACGCGCTTTTGCCCAACAACCCTGACAATGCAGCGTTTAACGCCATCAACCAAAGCCTGCTGCCACTTTATACTTATTTAAAAGATCACAATATCAAGCTTGAGAGCTTTATTGGTGACTTGAATAAAATGAGAATAGCCAAAGTTGAGTTGAACGAAAAACTGGAGAATTTACTTGAGCTTATAACAAACAATACAGACAAGACAAAAGCCCCACTGAATAGTTATCTTTACACCTATTACCAGGAAGGGACTGTTCAGGTTGGTGATAAACAGATCAAGGTATGTTTGCCAAGATGTGTTCTGGATGCGTATGATCCTGCTTCTGCTAGTAAGAATACGGGATCATATAATCTGCAAACAGTGGTCAACAATCTTAAAGAAGCCTTAGAAGAAGCTAGTGATAGTGTTCTCCAAACGCCCATCGCAAAAATTAACGACACGAGAAAGAGTCTGGATAAATGTTATGAGGTAGTCTTAAAAAAACCATTTAAAGAACAACTCGAGCATGATGGTAAAGTGCTATTTGAAAAGGCTCCGAACAACGAGTTAAACAAAGACTCGAAAAACATGGAGTGGCTGTTTTGTGATAATAACGGAAAAGAGAAGAATGTGAGTCTAGACAACGCATAACAGGCAGATCACGTACCCTAAACTGCCAAGACAGTTTTCTGAAAATTCCTCTCACACCTGATTTTAGTGCCATTAGCCTTATGAATACTCGAGACCCTTCAGATAGGGGTATAAATCCCCACTTAGGCTTTTCTCTATCAAGCGGGAACTTGCCCGCTACGCTGGCGAGCATCGTGAAAAGCACCTCGCCTGAGGTTGATTTTATATAAGGATGCGGATGGGTATAGCTATTAGCCTCAAGACTCTGTGCCGCTCCGCATAGCCCCCACTGATCAGTAATTCCCTTAAAATAACTTTCTTCAATCTTGCCACTGATTAATTTTGCATAAGAAGCATGAGTAACCCAGTTATGATAATTAATATAGTGATAGAACGCCCAATAACCAGAACCACCTATATCAGCATTGTTCCAGGTCATTCTTACGACATAAAGAGGAGCGGGGGCAAAGTGGCGCTGTCCTAATCTGCCCATAGCCGTCAAAATTTCCCGCTCTTCACTATCTCTATCCTCCCACGCTACATTACTATGAATAGTTTTATATGTGCTAAACGCTATCGAAATACCATTAGTGTTAATCGTAAAGCCATCTAAAAGGTCATTCGACACAGCACCCAGCTGATTTGGGCTTAGGCGAAAAAATGGCATTTGATAAAGATGTTCATTAAGCGACTCCTCAAACGCCCGTTTATTTTTGGCTTGCTCTTCTTCCAGCTTTATTTTCGAAAGTGCTAAATCCTCCTTATGCTGTTCCAGCTGATTATACAAAGTAGCCACCTTTTCACTAACCCCGTCAGTTTGATAGAGATACTTATTCAGAAATTCGTCAAACGCTAACACATGTTTGACCTGTTCTTCTTCAAGTTTTCTTTTCGAAAGCGCTAAATCCTCCTTATGCCCTTCTAGCTGATTATACAAAGTAGCTACCTTTTGATTAACCTCGTTAGTTTGATAACGATAGTCACCCAGAAACTCATTAAATGCTAACGTATGCTTGGCTTGTTCCTCTTCTAGCTTTATTTTGGAAAGGGCTAAATCCTCCTTATGCTGTTCCAGCTGACTACGCAAGCTGTCTATTGTTTCCTTTGTGTCGTCGTAATAAACGGAGCTGACTGTTACATCACCACTGACTTCGAGATCATTTTCCTTATTTTCTCCCACGATCTCATATTCATCACCAATCTCAGACCCTGGGTGGGCGAAAGCATAATTCGCTGTTGTTGGTATACTTAAAGCACACAAGCCTAAACAGACGCTAAGCCTGACATACATGCTCTTAACTTGACTCTTTTCGATAGATACTCCCTGTTGATCAAACCCATCCCGCAAATACCCTGCGCGATTACTCTTCTTGACTACTTCGGCGTCCTCGCACAATAACACCTCGA
This sequence comes from Caedibacter taeniospiralis, assembly GCF_002803295.2. GTDB lineage: Bacteria > Pseudomonadota > Gammaproteobacteria > Francisellales > Francisellaceae > Caedibacter > Caedibacter taeniospiralis. Next base: position 24,157 of record NZ_PGGB02000009.1, read on the forward strand.
CGACAGAGCTTCACATTGCCTGCACATCGACACGTAAAACCATCCAAAGACACCATGCGACTTAGAGTACCAATGTAGGACTTAGGACTCTCAGCCACGACACCCGATGGTAGCACGCGGAATAAGAGCGAAGTAAGTAAATTAAAGTCATAACGAGAAACAGAAGGCGTGATATGGTAAAGTTTCGTTTCGTGTAGTACTTGGGCTCTGGCTATCTTTCCGCCCATTACTAAGTGTGGGTTGTCAGTGTGACGGACACCGATTACTCACACCGACACGCTTGGGCGAGTTATTTGCCCACTGATGTGCAACTTCGTGTCGCACGTGGAAATTTCGTCTAAGCCCTTTAATGTAATCCTTTTAGCTTCAGATATAGCAGGCTTTTGCAACCTGATTTTGGTACTCCACAAGTGCTTGCCCAAGTTCTTGATCAGCTGCTACACCCGATGCTAATAGGGTATTTGTTAGGGCAACAATATCTGTTCCACCAGCTAACCTAAGGCGCAAAGCATCAGCGGAAACACCAGTTAATAAGCTATGCACGGTGATCACTTTGGTGGCACCTGCATTCTCGACATCAATCAATCGCGCCCCACTTAGGCCGTTTAAAATCGAAATAACTGTACTGTTGTTAGGCGTTGTAGCTGTGGTAATTAACTCCCTTAAGCGGTCAATATTTTCAGGACCCGACCAGGTTCCGTGCGAGCCCGGTCCTGCCAAGTTGGGCGAGTCGTGCGCATTAGCTGACGTATTGTGCGTAATTGCTGGCTGCCCTGTTTCCAGTATGGTTAAGTGACCGTCTAGTACTCTTGAATTCCCTGCCACCCCACTTGTAACACCATCCGCGATTAATGGATGGTATTTGACTATGACATTATCCTGGTTGCCTGTACCTATCGGCACTAAAAGTCGACCTAACTTCTGCTGTGCAACAAAGTAGACAAGCGTATTACCACAACGCGTTTCCATGGCAAGTGGTGTATTGGTCACTTGACTATCGTAAGTGTGAATCAAAGGTACGTTAAACGGATATACAAATTGTGCACCCGTCGTAGCGTCTAGCCAAGCAGCGGCATCTTCCTCACTAATATTTGCCGTATGATAAGCAGCTTCCAAAAGCACGCCTATGTTAGCACCAGCTGCTGCTGCAACAGCAGCAGTGAGTGGATTATTGACAACCGACACGGGGATGGTTTGACGGACAACCTCTCCTGTTACGGTATTGGTCGCATCAATGGTTATCATCAGCTGCTCGGCGCGATAGCCGTTTGCACTATCTAGTACGTGTCCTCTGCGAGTTAGCACATTAACAGTTAATTGGCAGTCAGCACCATAGTGCAGTGTTCTTCCAGCACAGGTATTTGTAACAACGTCTATACCAACTGGAACAGTGAAACTAAGGCTATACGGATCACCACTGCCTACCGTCATCACTCCGCTTTGGCGAACATCAAGGGTGTAGGTATTTTGATTAATAGCCGACGCCAGTAATGCTTTTTGGTTATTCACATCGCTTGCAACATGAACTGTTGTTGGGGTAACCCCGCCAGCAGTGTCACCGCCACCTCCGCCACCGCATCCACTGAGACCTCCTGCTACAGCTAAAGTAGCTAGCAAATACCTCGCAGCATGTTTGCGGAAGCGTGTGACATAGTCGTAAGTTTCGGCATTACTGACCAGGCTTATGCACTTTTTTTTATCAACACCTTTAGCGCACTGCGCTAGAGATGAAGCGATTTTTAATTGATTTTTTTCTGCTTTCACATTAATTCGTCATTTGTTACGTTAATCAGTTGGATCTACCGTTTGGGTAATGCTGGTTTGCCTGACACATACCTTATGTAAAATAGCGTCAATGGTATAAGGGATATGTTCTTTTTTCTGGGTGCGGCGACATTTATACTCGATCATATCCTCTTCCAGGGTTTGCTCCCCAATAATGAGCTGATGAGGGATCCCGATTAAATCTGCATCGGCAAACATAATGCCTGCACGCTCCTTTCTGTCATCAAATAGAACGTCAAACCCTGCGGCACGCAAATCATTATGAAGTTTGGTGGCAACTTCAAACACTTTACTTGATCTGTGCATATTCATTGGAATAATTGCAATATCAAAAGGCGCAATTTCGCCTGACCAGATAATGCCATCTTTATCATGCGATTGCTCAATAGCTGCAGCAATAACTCGCGAGACACCAAAGCCATAACAGCCCATGATTAAATCCTGCTTTTTGCCATTTTCGTCAAGGATACTGGCACCCATTGCTTTGGAGTAGTGATCACCCAGTTGGAAAATATGCCCCACTTCAATGCCGCTGGTTTGCTGGAGAACCCCCTTCCCATCAGGGGATAAATCTCCAATGACAACATTGCGGATATCAGCAAGCTCATAGCTTGCAATATCACGCCCCCAGTTGACGCCAAAAAGATGAAAATCATCTTCATTGGCGCCGCAGACAAAATCACTGAGCATCGCAGCACTATAATCAACAATGACAGGGATCGGAGCATTGACAGGTCCAAGTGATCCTGCGCTGGCTTTAAATACCACTTGAATCTCCTGATCACTGGCGAAAGTAAATGGTGCCGTAATCTGCAGCAGTTTTCCTACCTTGATTTCATTCAGCTCATGGTCACCTCGCACGACTAGTGCAAAGAGCTTATTATGGCTGTCTTTAATCACAAGCATTTTAACCGTTTTGATACTCGCAAGGTTAAATTGCTGACAAATATCATTGATCGTTTTGAGTTTCGGCGTAGCTCTTTTTTCTAATGCTTGGGCTGGCTTGGCACGCTGACTCAAATCGGGCTTTAAATATTCGGCCATTTCAATATTAGCCGCGTAATCACTTTGGTCACTATAGCAAACAATATCCTCGCCAGCGGCAGCCAGCACCTGAAATTCATGCGTTTTACTGCCGCCGATGGCGCCCGCATCGGCGTTGACAACGCGAAACTCAAGTCCTATGCGTCGCAGAATATTACAATATGCCGTGTGCATTTTTTGATAAGTCTCTTCTAGACACTCGTAGCTGCTGTGAAAAGAATAAGCATCTTTCATGATGAATTCACGCGCACGCATAACGCCAAAGCGTGGACGGATCTCATCACGGAACTTCGTTTGAATCTGATATAGATTCAGAGGGAGTTGCTTGTAGCTTTTTATTTCCTTACGCGCAATATCAACGATGGGCTCCTCATGGGTCGGACCATAACAGAAATCACGATGATGGCGATCCTGCATTTTTAGAAGCTCTGGTCCAAATTTTTGCCAGCGATGGGTTTCTTGTAATAGCTCAGCAGGCAGGATGCTCGGCATTAATATCTCGCAAGCGCCCGCCTTATCCATTTCCTCGCGGACAATGGTCTTAACTTTTTGCAGCACTTTCATGCCCGTAGGCAGCCATTGATAAATGCCTGAGGCAAGTTTACGGATAAGCCCTGCTCTTAGCATGTACTGGTGACTGATCAGTTCAGCATCTTTAGGTGTTTCTTTTTCCGTGGCAAGTAAGGTTTGTGAGACTCTCATAATTTATGATTCAAAGGACGATAGGCGCTCATATTAGTTCGTTTTTTCGGCGGGTTCAAGCAGATTTACAGAAAAACAGTTGACGCTTAGGTTGATAGCAAGGATATTAACGAGTTATTTAGTTTTTCAATAGACCTGTACGCATAGTGATTGAGATATATATACTGAAACTTGCTTGTTTTGCTGAGCAGCAGGCAATGGCTGACCTGCCTGCGCAAATCACGCTTAAAGCCACAGAATTCAAGCTGGTAAAAAAACGAATAGAATATCTGGCTTCGCAGTGGCTGCGCCATAGGGTGTTGAGTCAATACCTGGACGGTAAGTCAGATAAATTGCGGTTTGCAACAACACACTCAGGACGACCTTATCTTCTTGACAGTGACATTGATTTTAATATCAGCCACACCACGGACTATGTGGTTATGGCAGTAGCTAAAGGGCAGAAAGTGGGCATTGATGTACAAATTAAAAAGGAAAAAATTGATGCCTTAGCCATTGCTAAGCAATACTTTGCAGAAAGTGAATACAAAGCATTACTCGCCGTGACTGACTTAACGCAAAGGAGTAATCAGTTTTATTGGTTATGGGCATATAAAGAAGCCAGCTTAAAACTTACAGGTGAAGGGATAGTCCATGGTTTGGATCGTTATGCTTTCGATGTAGATAGCAATGGAAAGCTTAAGTCAGTGATCCTTGCACAGCGAACTTTTACCTATTTTAGTTATGCTTTGGATCAAAACACACTGATGTGTCTTGCCTTTGAAAATAAAAATAGCCCGATAAACTTATGCTATTTGTGAATATACAACCATTACGGTATAGTGCCTTTTGTTTTTGAATCAATGTATTTTGCCGATGAAGATTAATAAAGACGACATAGACATAATGGTTTCTCTGCTAAAAGAAAATAAGGTGCTGGCATTGCCAACGGAGTCGGTTTATGGCCTAAGTTCGGTGCTTGAACCCAAAGCAGTGCAAAAGATTATGATACTTAAAAAGCGTAGCCACAATAAGGGATTTATTGTGCTATCAGGGGAAATAGAGCATTTACTGAGCGTTATTGATACGAGTCTGCTAAATGATATGCAGATTGCGAGACTCAAAAAAAAACACAACCGCGCAACAACCTGGATTGTACCAGTAAAGCCAGAATTTCGCTGGCTGACTGGACAGTTTGACAGCATTGCCGTGCGCCTGACTTCACATCCGCTTTTAAGCGAATTAACGCTGAAGCTTGATCGACCAATTATTTCAACGAGCGCAAATATTTCCGACATGCCTGCGGCAACTTCAGCAGCGGAGGTGAAAAAATATTTTGCCGATCAGGTTGATTATGTTTATGTGCAAACTAATTTTGTTGCAGCTAAACCGTCGCGATTAATTAATTTATTGACAGAAGAAGTATTAAGGGATTAGTAGAGATCAAGCCTAAGCAATAAAAATCATAAATCATCATCCAGCGCTAGGCGATGCTCAAATTAGTTTCTATACTGGGCGCTATTGGACATCAATACGGACTTAAATTAGGTATGAAAAAGTTATTTGGTTCACTGGAAAAAAAAGGGAAAGGTATGAATGCAGATTCTGAATTGATGGGGAATAAGGTTCCACAAGAGAAGAAATCACCAATGACCAGGCAGCAAAAATTAATGGTGCTTGGTGGTGTTATACTTCTGTGTATTTTGGTGTTTCAGCTGTTTACCATGAGCGATCAAAAAGAGGCTCAAGCACAGCACCAAGCCGTGCAACTGCATATTGAAGATCAGGCAGGAGTAACCAGAAATACACTTGCTGATATTATTCATGCCGAAACCGAGCAGATACGTAGATCAGCAGATGCAAAAGTGACTGAGTTACAGCAAATGATCCTAAATAACAGCACGGAAGTAATAACTCAGCTGCAACAATTGCAAATGAAGTTGGATGAAGTACAAAAGCAAACCAAGAGTTTTGATAAACTCAGTGATGAGTTAGTGCAAAAACTTTCGGCAAAATTACAACACGCTCCCGCAGCCAAAGCAGGTATTGAAAAAACAGACAGCGTTCACACCATCCCTTTTGCCAGTTCAACTGCAGACAAACTGGCAACAAACTACCGAATTTATTCAGTCAATAGTTATGGTTTGGTGCTTCAAGCCGAAGATGGAACTTTTACAATTGCAAATATTGGGAAAGTATTACCAAATCTTGGTGAAATCACTTCAATGACGACCAATGAAGTGGTTGCGGGAGATTACAAAATCATTGCTAATCCTGCTGGATTTAAGGTCAATGAAACGGCTGCAATTTCTAACTATTAGTGGAGTAATACGGCGTATCAGATACTACAATCAGACTTGTGCTGCGTGGTGAGTTCATGGATAATCGTGCCCATAAGCTTCTTCTGGATACACCTAAAAAATGCAACAGCAAACCATTAATCACCTCATTGAAGTATCGGGTCTTGGTTTACACTCAGGGACTGAGGTTAAGATGCGATTACTTCCTGCAGCCGTAGATGCTGGAATCGTGTTTAGACGTATAGACTTGCCCCCTATAAGAGAAATCAAGATCACGCCCTTTAATATCACTGAGGCGATCATGTGCACGCTTTTGGTATCACCTGAGGATAAGACCGTTTCTGTTGCCACGATTGAACACTTAATGTCGGCATTATGTATGTTTAGTATTGATAATGTCATTGTAGAAATTGATGCGCCCGAGCTGCCTGTGATCGATGGTAGCAGTATTGCGTTTGTCAGGGCTTTTGAAGAAACAGGGGTTAAGACCCAAGATAAAAAGCGTCATCTGCTCAAAGTGCTAAAATCTGTGCGCGTTGAAGAAGAAGACAAATTTGCTGAGGTGCATCCTGCGAACAAAACCAGTTATCGCTTTGAAATCAAATGGGATCATCCTGTGATTGCAAATACTCCTGCCATAGTTGAATTCTCAGGTGATAAACAAATGTATATTGATCACGTTGCCAAGGCGCGTACTTTTGGCTTTGTCGATCAGCTTGATTATTTGCACGCAAATAATCTGGCCAAAGGAGCCTCCCTTGATAATGCCGTTGGCATTACCAACGAGGGCATTGCTAACCCAGAGGGCTTAAGATATCCCGATGAATTTGTGAAGCACAAGCTCTTAGATGCCATTGGCGATTTTTATGTGGGCGGTGCAATCTTGGGTCGTTTTAATTGTTACAAGTCAGGGCATACACTCAATAATAAACTTTTAAGAGCATTGTTTGCTGACAAGAGTGCCTGGGAATATGTTTAAAACGTTAGGGACTTATTGAACACGCCTATGCAAGCGGAGATCTTGTCAAAGCCTAATTTTGGTAGCAATAAAAGTAGCTAAAGTCTGAGAAATTCGTTATGCTTTAGCAAGGTTTAGCAAGTTCAAAGTGATTATTTAAATGGCAAAGCGGTTATTGATTTTATTGATTACCTTATGTTTGATTGCTGGTGGCGCATATTATTTTTTTGGCGCGCATGAAAAAAGTAATATAAATCAGGCAAAATTAAATCAGCCCGATCCAGCAGCAACTGGACTGTACCAGATCCTGCAAACTGCTCATTTTATTGAGCAGGGACAGCAAAATGCCCCGCATCGCATGTATGTGATTTTTGATCCTAATTGCATTTTCTGCCATGCGCTTTTTGAAGCATCACAAAAACAAGTTGATACGGGGAAGTTGGCTATTCGCTGGGTACCCATCGGTGTTATGAAACGCTCAAGTCCGTTAAAAGTGATGGCTATTTTGAGTGCTGCATCACCCATTGACGCACTTAAACAAAATGAAGCTCGGTTTAACGATGCTCAAGAGGAAGGGGGCATTCCCCCTATCGTCAATCCTGGTGCCAGGGAGATTGCGCAGTTTAACCATAACATGACCATCTTAAAAGGGCTGATTAATTCTGTACCAGTGGTGGTGTACAAAAATGCGCAAGATCAGCCAAGAATCAGTGGCGGTTCGTTATTGCCACTGCAAGCTGACAAAGCATCATTGGCAAAAAATGAACAAAAAGCAGATGAATTTATCAAAACTGTTGGCAAGAGCTGGTAGTACGATGATGGTTATTATTGCCTTAATTTCAGTATCAATAATCTTAAAGTGAATGAGTCCAAATGAGCGCGCAATATTACCTGGGTATTATGTCAGGGACCAGCATGGATGCTATTGATTGTGTGGTCACTGGGTTTGATACGACTAACTTTCAATTAATCGCACATTCCAGCTTCTCCTATCCTGGAAAGATAAGAGACAGAATAAATCAGATTTATCAAAATAATTACAGTGTATCGCTCAATGATCTTGGCGATTTGGATTACACCTTAGGCGCGGTCTATGCGGAATGCGTCAATAAGCTACTGGCTTTGCATAAGCTTGATAAAGCACAAATCAAAGCGATAGGCTGCCATGGTCAGACAGTCTATCATCACCCAGAAGGTGAGATAAAATTCAGTATTCAACTGGGCAGTGGCAATGTGCTCTCGGCACAGACGGGACTCCCAGTGATCAATGATTTTCGCAACAAAGATATGATTTTTGGGGGGCAAGGTGCTCCCTTGGTGCCTTTGTTTCATCAAGCTTTCTTTGCACATGAGTCGAATCCACGAGTTATTTTAAATCTAGGAGGTATTGCCAATATCTCCTGCCTGCATCCACATAAACCACTTATTGGATTTGACACGGGACCCGCAAATACTTTGATTGATCAGTGGATTAAAAAGCATAAGCACAAGCCTTTTGATGACAGTGGCTCATGGGGAAGGGGTGGAGTTATTCAAATCACAGTTTTAGATAAAATGCTCGCTGATCCTTATTTTGCCAAAGAAGCACCAAAGAGTACAGGACTCGAATACTTTAACTTAAACTGGCTCAATCAGTTTTTATCAGGCGATGAAAAGCCACAAGATATTCAAGCAACCTTGCACGCTTTGACTACGCAATCCATCGCACAGCAGCTCGTGAAAGCACAGCCAGATACAAAAGAAATTTATGTTTGTGGCGGAGGTGCTCGCAATCACTTTTTGTTAGAACTTTTAAAAACATTGCTGCCAAACATTACCATAAAGCCAATTAAGCACCTGGGCATTGATGAGGAATGGATTGAGGCGGTGGCGTTTGCATGGTTTGCCTATTGCCATATTAACCGCATTAAAATCCCTTTCTCTATGACAACTGGAAGTAGGGAAGATAGTGTGGCAGGAACCTGGCATTTTTTAACTAAGTAAGGGGAAAACAATGAACCTGAGTTTTTCACAGCAGCTAAAAGCAGCCACTATTGATAGCGTTGCTGGTTTATTTAAAAGTCGCAAAATGCTGGTGATGTTTCTTTTGGGTTACTCATCTGGTTTACCTTTGATGCTAACGGCGTCTTCACTCACGCTTTGGTATAAAGAGTCGGGTATTAGCATCAAAGATATTGGGTTACTAACCCTTGTGGCACTGCCATATACAATAAAGTATCTTTGGTCCCCCATCATTGATCGCATAAGTTTTAAATATCTGGGACACAGAAAGGGCTGGATCCTACTGATGCAGATCCTGCTGATCTTTTGCGTGTTTTTATTAAGCCAGTTTTCTCCTGTGCAATCACCACTGATCATTGCATGGATTGCCTTGGCAATCTGTTTTTTCTCAGCAACACAAGATATCGCGATTAATGCTTATCAAACAGAAGTATTGAATGAAGATGAGCGCGCCTTGGGAAGTGCAGTGTCGGTGCTGGGTTACAGAGTGGCGATGATGGTAACGGGTGCCTTATTATTGATTTTTGTGCAGTATTTTGATAATGACTGGCAAAAGGGGATGTTGATGCTTCTGCCTTTTTTTGTAATTGCCATAACGGGGACTTTTCTGGCACAAGAGGCTCAAGTGAGAAATCAGCCAAAAACCTTTGCCGATGCGGTAATCTTGCCGTTTTACGATTTTTTTACCCGTCGTGGCTTTGGTGTTGCAATCGCTGTGTTACTGGTTATTATTTTTTACAAATTTGGTGATGCGTTAGCTTTTTCCCTTAATACCGTATTTTTTTCAGAGCTTGGGTTTGATAAAACCACCATTGCACTTTCGTATAAAACCAATGCACTTGTCTTTACCCTCATTGGGCTTGTGTTGGGTGGAATGCTTGCTAAGGGATTTGGCTTGTTTCGTACCTTTTTAGTGTTTAGTCTCATGATGGCAACAGCCAATCTAATGTATATGTGGTTGGCATTTGTTGGTCAAAATTATTATCTGATGGTCATCTCGGTTGCCGTTGAATATATGGTAGGAGCCATGGGTACGGCAGTCCTTGTCGCAATGATTATGAGTCTAGTGAATAAAAGCTTCTCCGCAACACAGTTTGCGGTGTTAAGCTCCATCGACTCTTTAGGTCGGGTGCTCGTAGGTCCACTGGCGGGGAATATACAAGCAAACTGGGGATGGGAGGTATTGTTTTTCAGCAGTTTTCTGATCGGTATCATGGTCACCTGTGGCATCTGGCTTGCGCGCAGGCACATTATGTTGATGGCAGACCTGCATGGGTAGAATAAAAGTGTATTTGGATTGAGTGATATGAGAAAACAAACAATATTGATTACAGGGTGTTCGCATGGTGGTATTGGCTATGCTACAGCGAAATATTTAAAGACGCTTGGGCACTGCGTTTTTGCCTGTGCAAGACAGCAAACGGACGTTGAGCACCTCATAAGCGAAGGATTTGATGCTTATTTGATGGATGTTAGAAATGATGAGCAAATTAATGCGGTATTAGCCGATATATTAAGAAAAACAGATAATAAGCTCGATGCTCTGTTTAATAATGCAGGATACGCGCAGGCTGGCGCGCTTGAAGATCTTCCAACCGAATATCTACGAGAACAATTTGAGACAAACGTATTTGCTTTGCACAAACTCACCCGAGTGATACTAAAGGTCATGCGCAAACAAGGATATGGAAAAATTATCCAACATGGCTCTGTTTTGGGTTTGGTTTCCCTCAAATATAGAGGGGCATATAATGCAAGTAAATACGCAATCGAGGGTATTGCTGACACTATGCGTCAGGAGTTAAAAGGCTCAAACATATATATGAGCACATTAAATACGGGTCCTATTACGAGCAAGATCAGGGAAAACTCAATGGAAACTGTAAAAAATATCGATCTGAAAGACTCGGTGCATATCAGGGAATATGAGAAAATAATGACAGGAAAACATAAACCTGTGCCATTTAATAAAGAAGTGATTGCTGTCGCCAAAGTGATTGAGAAAATACTTGAAGCCAAAAAACCTGCTCCTAGGTATAGCATCACTAAATTCACGCTACTTGCAAAGCTGCTCAAAAGAGTGCTGCCAACCAGAGCGTTAGATTATATTTTAAATAAATTTTAAAAGTATAGAAATGCTTGCAAAGCTGCTGGAAAAGCCGTTGACAGTGCTTTTCAGCACGACAGAACGCAATAGTCAGAAATAAATATAATCACCGCCAAAATAAATGAGGGTCGAAAATGAAAGAAATTGTGCAAACTAATCATGCCCCACAAGCCATAGGTCCCTACGTGCAGGCAATTAAGGCAAATGGAGTGCTTTACACATCTGGTCAAATCCCATTGTTGGCTAATGGCGAACTGATAAATGGTGGTATTCACGAGCAGACCAGACAAGTCATGCTGAACTTAAAAGCGGTCATTGAAGCGGCAGGAAGCTCCATGGGAAGAGTCATAAAAACCACATGCTTTATTAAAAACATGGATGACTTTGCCTTGTTTAACGAAGTATATGCTTCATTTTTTGATGGAATCACTCCGCCTGCACGCTCTTGTGTTGAGGTAACCAGACTACCAAAAAATGTGCTTATCGAGGTTGAAGCGATTGTTATGCTGTGAAAAAATCTTAATGTGATTAAAATATAATCAAAATTTATAGAAATGGTAAATATCGCACAAAGATTTAGTTAAACTCCTATTTATTTCGGTTTTGCTTTTGTCCATACTGACACTCAAGCAACGGATGGCAACCTTAACGGATGAAGGTAGAAATGGATAGCCCCTCCCCCGCATGGATGAATTGATGAGGATAAGGATATCCTGAAAACTAAAGGATAAAGTAAAGGAAGACATGGATAGCACTCCACCCACATGGATGAATTGGTTAGGATAGGGATATCCTGAAAACCTGACATTTTTCTCTTTGTTCCCTAATCCCCCATTCGATGTGTTCTAGCAATAATGAATGGTTGATGTACTTATTTCTAGCGTGATACAGAATGCCAAGAATTTCAGCCGAAGCTGGGGCATTACCTAATGCAACGTATACATTTCTAAGCCAGGACTGGTAACCAATTCGGCGAATTGCTGAGCCTTCAGTGTGCTTCAAGAAATCTTCTTCTGACCATTGTGAGAGGGAAATGAGAGTCTGGTTGGTTAAATATGCTCGCGCCAAAAAATCATTTTCGCATGTTATTGGTGCATTTTTATTGATGGGACACACAAGCTGGCAATCATCACAACCGTAGATACGATTACCAATGGCCTGGCGATATTCCATCGGAATAACCCCTTTATTTTCAATAGTTAAGTATGAAATACACTTGTTGGCATCGATCATTCGATTTTCAACGATGGCGTTAGTTGGACAAGCCTTAATACAGGCCTGGCATTTGCCACACTGATCGTGGGGCTTTGGTTGGGTAAATGCGCTAAAATCAAGACTGGAATAAATGCAGCCGATGAAGAAAAAAGAGCCCTCCGTGGGATGGAGCAAGTTACTGTTTTTGCCTATCCAGCCAAGTCCAGCCTTTTCGGCTAAGGGCTTTTCAAATACTGGTGCACTATCAGTGAAAACACGAGCCGCATATTCAGGGAAAAGCGTTTGAATATACTCAGATAATTTCACAAGTTTATTGCGTAAAACTTTATGGTAGTCTCTGCCGTGGGCGTAGATGGAAATAGCTGCCTTATCAGAGGGCGTGCTTAATTTTTTACGAATATTTTTAATATCATAGCTTTGCGGTAAATAATTCAATCTCACAACGATAACGCTTTTAGTACCTGCGACAAGCTCCTCTGGCGTGTAACGTTTGCTGCCATGTTTGGTCATATACTCAAGCTCAGCGTGATAACCCTGTTCAATCCACAGGTGATATTTGGGAATATACTCACTCAGGTTGCAATCGGTTGCACCAATATCAGAAAAATTAAGAGTTTTAAGTGCAAAGTCTTTAATGCGACTCCATTGTGTCGTGCTTACGTTACGCATTGTGTTGTCTGCTGTGAATTCAAGCACTTCTGACGGCATTGCAAGATTTCTTCTGCGCCAAAAGCTATTGTATCGATTGGTGTTAAAAGGTTTTGCGAGTGTGAAATCATTGGTTATGGCGGAGAGAGAGGGATTCGAACCCCCGGACCTGTTACAGTCAACGGTTTTCAAGACCGCCGCTTTCGACCGCTCAGCCATCTCTCCGAATGTGCGCCAATTATAACGGCAATTTTGCAAATAGAAAGATGCTCATTTCATTTTTTTCCAAAAAAATAACACCCACAATTGCCATGATTGTAATTTATACAGCAGCTTTACAAAAACGCCTAAATCATAAATTTAGCCCTTCTATTTAACCAGCTGACATGATAGAATCGCCACGCTTAAATTTTTAGGTTTAAACCAACCTAAACAGAATCAGCAAAACTGAGTAGTTAATAATAAATAATTTAAGGTAACAAAGATGAAAACGTTTAGCGCTAAGGACGATCAAGTCAAAAGAGAATGGCTTTTGATCGATGCAAATGGTAAAACTTTAGGTCGCCTTGCAACTGAAGTTGCAAGACGCCTTCGCGGCAAACACAAGGCTGAATACACACCACACGTTGATACGGGTGACTATATTATCGTTATCAATGCTGAGAAAGTTGCGGTAACAGGCAACAAGCAAAAAGATAAAATCTACTACCACCACACAGGCTATATTGGCGGTCTTAAGTCTATTTCTTTTGAAAAGCTGATAGCACAACATCCAGAGCGTGCAATTGAAACTGCTGTTAAGGGCATGCTTCCTAAGAATCCTTTAGGTCGCGCGATGTACAAAAAGCTAAAAGTTTATGCTGGTGAATCTCACCCACATACAGCGCAACAACCACAAGTTTTAGAAATATAAGATAGGATAGGAACAATGACTCAAGCATACAATTACGGTACTGGTCGTCGCAAAAGCTCAGTTGCTCGTGTTTTTATGAAAAAAGGCACTGGCAGCATTATTGTTAACGGGTTACCACTAGATGACTACTTCGGACGTAAGACCGCAAGCATGATAGTAAGACAACCACTTGAATTAACCAGCACACTAGAAAGTTTTGACTTCAAAATCAATGTTCATGGTGGCGGAGAAACAGGTCAATCAGGAGCAATTCGCTTAGGAATTGCGCGCGCTTTGGTTGATTTTGATGAAACTTTGAAGCCTGAGCTTCGTCAGGCTGGCTTTATCACTCGCGACTCTCGTAAAGTTGAACGTAAGAAAGTGGGCTTCAGAAAAGCACGTAGAAAACGTCAATTCTCCAAGCGTTAAGAAAATATCTTTATTTTTCGTATAACTTTGTATTTATTCAAAAGCCCAGCTGGCACATGCCAAGCGGGGCTTTTTTGTTATCACCACACATTTCTGCGCACTGAAATGGTGCAAAATGACTGGTGAGTGGTATATAATGCGCAAGCTAATGTAAATAACTCCAGTAAACAAGGATAATTGGGATAAATGTCTGCTCAAAACAAACGATCATCAATGACTTTATATACCAATAGTAACGATCCTTTTTGTCACAGAATTAAGATGATTCTTGCCGAAAAAGATATCAGCGCAGATATCATTGATGTAACTGTTGAAAATAAATTGGAGGAGCTCTATGAGCTTAATCCTTATGGCAAGGTGCCCACACTGATGACTAAAGATCTTATCGTCTACGAGCCCAATATTATCTTTGAATACTTAGAAGAGCGATTCCCCTACCCGCCTTTGTTATCTGTATTTCCACTTGAACGCGCCCAAGCGCGCATGTTATCGAAAAAGATTGATACTGAATGGATGCCTTTTTTAATCAACGCACTTAATGCCGAAAATGAGGATATGAGGCAGGCAAATAAAATTGCACTGCTAAAAGCACTATTCTCACTGAATCCGATTTTAAGCAGGCAGCCTTACTTGTTGGGAGAAGACTTCAGCATCGTAGACTGCTCCTTAGCCGTTATTTTATATAATCTCCCCAAATTAGATATTCGTTTGCCTGAGAAGGCAATGCCACTGATTAAATATGCTAAGCGCTTGTTTGCACGTGTTTCATTTAGAAAAAGTATTAGAAACTAAAAGAAAGGAAAAATCCCATGCCAATGCTACGCGCTTATTTGATTGAACCTGTGTATGACTGGATAATAGATCACGACCTGACTCCCTACCTGCTGATAGACACCGAATACGATGGCGTTATTTTGCCTGAGAACTATGTCGATGACGATGGGAAAATACTGTTGAATATATCTCCCGAAGCGATTGAACGGTTTGACTGTGATGATTACTACATCCGTTTCGATGCAACTTTTGATGGTAAAATCATGTCGCTTCAAATCCCGATTGAAGCCGTACTTGAGCTCTATGCTGGCGAAACTTCTCAAGGTCTTTATGCCAGAGAGTTTGGCTATGGTATTGATATTTATGAGGGGGAGACCGAGAATGATGTCAATCCACCAAAAGACAAGCCGAAACAAGGCGGCAGTGGTCTGCGCCTTGTCTGATAACATGGTAACGCCATACGATATTCAACCAGTTAGACGCTATTTACTTCAACTACAGGATGACATTTGCCATCAACTACAACAAATCGATGGTAGCGGGTTTCATGAAGATAACTGGCCATACCAGAATGGCGAAGGTGGCGGACGTACTCGCATACTGGAGAATGGTCAGGTCATTGAAAAAGGCGGGATTAATTTTTCCCACATTCAAGGACAAACCCTACCTGAAGCTATCCTTAGCATGAAACCTGAGCTAACAGGATTTTCGTTTCAGGCTATGGGAGTCTCCCTTGTTATTCACCCTTTAAACCCATACGCACCCACCTCACACATGAACGTACGTTTTTTTATTGCTGAAAAAGAAGGTGAAAATCCAGTCTGGTGGTTTGGTGGTGGCTTCGATTTAACGCCTTTTTATGGTTTTGAAGAAGATTGCATTCACTGGCACACCATGGCATATGATGCGTGTCAAGGCTTTGGTGATGATCTTTATACCAGATATAAAAAGCAATGTGATGAATATTTTTATCTTCCTCATAGAAATGAATGTCGCGGTGTTGGTGGACTCTTCTTTGATTATTTAAATCAATGGAATTTTGAACAGTGCTTCGCCTTTACGCGCTCTATTGGCAATCATTATATTAAGGCTTATGCTCCTATCTTGGAAAAACGCAAAGATACTCCTTATGGCGAGCGTGAGCGTGAGTTTCAGCTATATCGCCGCGGACGCTATGTCGAATTTAATCTTGTGATTGATCGCGGAACCCATTTTGGGCTGCAATCAGCAGGACGCACGGAATCCATTCTCATGTCACTGCCCCCTTTGGTTAAATGGATTTATAACTACCACCCTAGAGCAGGTTCTGCCGAAGAAAAACTCTATACGGATTTTTTACCGATCAAAGATTGGCTGAGACGGAAATGACTCACTGCAGCATTCTATAGTGCGATTTTCACGCTAGAATCCCTTAGTTACGTGATCCTAAAGCATGGCTTAAAATTTGATTGCGTATTAACCACTGTTTAACTTGCATTTAGCACTCCTTTTTGCTGTAATTCCTCGGCGGTCAAAACGTGATCACTTTAGTTTTGACCCACAGCCCACTTGGTCGTATGACTACAAACCTTGGTCATGAATGCAGTGGTTGATATATGAAGCAAGTGATTGAGTTAAACCAGAGGAGTTAGCTATGTTAGATCTTGATATCGAACTGACTAAAGACACTAAGACCGCCTTTCAGCAACCAGCGATTGAGCAGGATGGCGCACTCGTGCGTAATGTTTATGTCCTTAATGACGACTTCACGCCAATGGAGTTTGTGCTTGAGGTAGTGCAGAATGTTTTTAAACTTGGGTCTCAAAATGCTGAAAGGGTAACTATGGAAGCGCATTATAAAGGCAAGGCGTTATGTGGGAAATATCCCAAAGACCTTGCTGAAACAATGGCTTGCAAAGCAATGGATATTGCCCAAAAAGCAGGTCACCCCCTGATGCTTATCACCAGTAGAGCTTGACGCTCTTTCCCTGGTCTTTTAATTTTTTTCGCAAAAAAAACTCGAAACTGGTAATTCGAGTTTTTTTGTGCCTGTATTTCGTTTATCATTGTGCAAGGAAACACAAACAATTACAGGCGTTGTATGCTAAGTAAGGAACTCGAACAAACGTTAAATCAAGCATTTCAGCATGCCAGAGACCTGAAACATGAATATTTGACGGTAGAGCATTTGCTCAGCGCGTTGGTCGATAATGCAGATGCAAAAAAAGTTTTAAAAGCTTGTGGAGCAAACCTCTCAGAGCTTAAAAATATACTCAATACTTTTATTGAACAGTCCACCCCAAAAATTACTGAAGATGGCAAAGATACTCAGCCAACTTTGGGGTTTCAACGGGTATTACAGCGTGCGGTGTTTCATGTGCAATCTTCAGGTCGTGGAGAGGTACAAGGCTCTAATGTTTTAGTTGCGATCTTCAGCGAACAAGACAGTCAGGCGGTAAATTTCTTAAAGCAGCAAAATATTACCCGCCTTGATGTTGTTAATTATTTATCACATGGAGTCTCGAATAATGGTCAGGGCAGTGCCCAGCAACCAGTTTCAAGCGCTGCGGCAGAAGAGCAAAAAGAAAAAACACCACTTGAATTATATGCGGTTAATCTTAATCAACGCGCTAGAGAAGGCAAAATTGACCGCTTGATTGGTCGCGACTATGAAATTGAGCGTGTCACACAGGTGCTGTGTCGCAGGCGCAAGAACAATCCGCTGTTGGTTGGCGAGGCGGGTGTCGGCAAAACCGCAATTGCCGAAGGTCTTGCCAAAAGAATCGTTGATAAGCAGGTTCCTGATGTCTTAGACAACGGGACAATCTATTCGCTTGACATGGGGACGATGCTGGCTGGGACTAAATATCGTGGCGATTTTGAAAAACGCTTTAAAGAAGTACTGAAACAGCTCCAGGAGGAAGAGGGTGCTATTTTATTTATTGATGAAATTCACACCATTGTTGGTGCAGGAGCTGCCTCTGGTGGTGTGATGGACGCCTCTAATTTAATCAAACCAGCACTTGCCTCAGGCGATTTAAAATGTATCGGCTCTACGACCTATCAGGAATACCGCACGATTTTTGAAAAAGATCACGCACTGGCACGAAGATTTCAAAAAATTGATGTCGAGGAACCGACGATTGAGCAGACTTATGAAATCTTAAAGGGATTAAAGCCTTACTTTGAAGATCATCATAATATCAAGTACACTTTGCCCGCACTTCAAGCAGCGGCTGAGCTCTCTGCCAAATACATCACTGAGCGCTTTTTACCTGATAAAGCGATTGATGTTATCGATGAACTTGGCGCATACCAGCGCACAAGTGGTAATGCAAAAAAGAAAAAATTAATTAATGTCACTGACGTTGAGAATATGGTGGCGCGTCTTGCGCGTATTCCTGCCAAAACAGTATCGGCATCAGATAAAAGCTCAATGGTGAACCTCGGCAAGGATTTAAGAATGCTTGTCTATGGGCAGGACGAAGCCATTGAAGCCATGGTGGATACCATTAAACTAGCCAGGGCTGGACTTCGTGATCCCAATAAACCTTGGGGATCTTTCCTTTTTGCAGGTCCTACTGGTGTTGGTAAAACCGAAGTAACTCAACAGCTTGCCAATCTTCTTGGTGTTGAGCTTTTGCGTTTTGACATGTCCGAGTATATGGAAAGGCATACTGTATCTCGTTTAATTGGTTCACCCCCAGGTTACGTGGGTTATGAAGAGGGGGGGCTACTCACCGAGGCAGTAACCAAACACCCTTATGCAGTCGTTCTGCTTGATGAAATTGAAAAGGCTCACCCTGATATTTATAATCTGCTGTTGCAAGTCATGGATCATGGCACATTAACGGACAACAACGGCAGAAAAGCAGATTTTAGAAATATTATTTTAATTATGACCACAAACGCAGGTGCTTTTGAATTGCAAAAAAATTCCATTGGCTTTGCTAAACAGGATAGTGCTCCTGATAGTATGGATGCGTTAAAACGCATCTTCACCCCTGAGTTTAGAAACCGCCTGGATGCTGTTATTCAGTTTGCGTCACTGTCCAAAGAGGATGTTAAGTCGGTTGTTGATAAGTTTCTCGCACAGCTCCAAGGACAGCTTGATCCTCGCGGAGTGTCGCTTGAAGTTGACGACAAAGCGAAGGAATGGCTTGCTGAGCATGGCTACGATGAGAAAATGGGCGCCCGCCCGATGGCGCGTTTAATTCAGGAAACCATTAAAAAACCGCTGGCAGAAGAAATCCTGTTTGGCAAACTTGCCAGCGGCGGACGTGCTGAATTAACGGTTAAAAATAACAAACTAGCCTTCAAATACAGTTAGCACAAGCATTTTCAAAAAATAAAAAAGCCCGCCTGAGCGCCGCTTTCATATGCTCTTTGTCGATTGTTATGCTAAAATGTCGCCCACTTTAACACCCAAAAAATGAATTTATTCTAATGGAAGTAAATAGCTATAAAGTTCAGCTGAAAGAGATGAACGAACGCCTGGATACGCTTAGGGGGTATCTTTGACTTCACACACAAAAAAGAGCGTTTAGACGAAGTACTCATGGAGCTTGAAAATCCAGAGATTTGGAATGATCCAGAGAATGCTCAGGCACTTGGCAAAGAAAAGACCGCACTTGGAATGGTAGTGGAGAATGTCTTAGAAATTGAACAAGGCATTGCCGATGGGCTTGAATTAATAGAACTTGCGCAAGAAGCAGATGATGAAAGCATTTTAACTGAAGTGGTGGCTGAAATTTCTGAGCTTGAAGCATCCCTTGCCAGGCTTGAGTTTATGCGCATGTTTAGTAACCCCATGGATCCCAATGATGCTTTTTTAGATATTCAATCAGGTTCAGGAGGAACTGAGGCACAGGATTGGGCGCAAATGCTGATGCGTATGTATTTGCGTTGGGGGGAGGCGCATGGCTTTAAAACTGAGTTGATTGAAGTATCTGACGGCGATGTAGCAGGAATTAAAAGTTGCACGATTAGATTTGCAGGTGAGTATGCGTATGGCTGGCTTAGAACCGAAACAGGGGTGCATCGCTTAGTGCGTAAGTCGCCATTTGATTCAGGTAATCGTCGCCACACCTCATTTGCCTCTGTCTTTGTCTCTCCTGAGATCAGTGATGAAATAGAAATTGACATCAATCCTGCTAATTTACGTATTGATACTTATCGCGCTTCAGGTGCTGGGGGACAGCATGTAAATCGAACAGATTCCGCGGTGAGAATTACCCACGAACCAACGGGTATCGTAGTGCAATGTCAAAATGATCGCTCCCAGCACAAGAATAAAGATCAGGCGATGAAGCAGCTAAAATCGAAGCTGTATGAGCTTGAAATGCAAAAGCGCAATGCCGAAAAGCAGGCTTTAGAAGCGTCTAAATCAGACATCGGCTGGGGGAGTCAGATTCGCTCGTATGTGCTTGATCAATCACGCATTAAGGATCTTAGAACTTCAGTTGAAAATACTAATACACAGGCAGTATTAGATGGTGATTTAGATCGCTTTATTGAAGCCAGTTTAAAAATGGGTTTGTGATTGGGAGGTTAGTAAAATTCTACCTACGTTAATGTAAGGACATATGCAATATTGTTGGCAGTAAAAGAAATAAAATAAATCGGCTTAGGCAAATTTTCCGCCCAAACAAAAGTCACGGTCATTCCCGCGAAGGCGGGAATCCAGCTTTTAAATGACTCCTGCAACCTCGCACAGGGTGACAGTGGGCGGGAAGATGGTCGGAGTCAATAAATCAAAGCAAAAGTTAAGTTAGGTAATAGCAATGACAGAGCAAATGCAGAGTAAAGTATTGAGCAAAGAAGAAGCACAAATCGAAGAAAATAACCAGATTCAGGTGCGAAAAGAGAAGCTTCAAGCACATACCAGGGTTAATAATGGCATTGGTTTTGCCAATGACTTTAAGCCCGACGCTGCTGCTGCGTGTTTACGGGCAAAGTATGGCGCGATGGAAAAAGCCGAACTTGAGGCGCTAGCGCATAAACCTTACGCCAAAATCGCAGGTCGCATTATGCTTAAACGTATCATGGGTAAAGCTTCCTTTATCACGCTGCAAGATATGTCAGGACGTATTCAAGCCTATATTCGCAAAAATGATTTGACAGCAGGTGAATACGAGCGCTTTACCGATCATTGGGATCTGGGAGATATTGTTGGTATTGAAGGCACATTGTTTAAAACCAACACAGGCGAGCTTTCTGTTCACGCAACGAGTATTAAACTATTAACCAAAGCCATTCGCCCGCTTCCTGATAAATTCCATGGCTTATCGGACCAGGAGATGCGTTATCGTCAGCGCTATGTTGATTTGATGACCAATAGCGACAGTCGCAAGGTTTTTCAAACGCGTGCCAAGATCATTCAATTTATGCGTCGTTATTTTGATGAACATCGCTTCATGGAAGTAGAAACCCCAATGATGCACGTTATTCCAGGGGGAGCTTCCGCCAAACCATTTGCCACGCACCACAACGCCCTCGACATGCCGCTTTATTTGCGTATCGCTCCTGAGCTTTATTTAAAGCGCTTAGTCGTGGGAGGCTTTGATCGCGTGTATGAGATTAACCGCAATTTTAGAAATGAAGGCTTGTCAACGCGTCACAATCCTGAGTTTACCATGATTGAGTTTTATCAGGCCTATGCTGATTACACAGACCTGATGGATTTAACCGAAGATCTTCTGCGTAAGATGGCACACGAGGTGTTAGGCACAACAGATATTCGTTATCAGGGTCAAAACTACGATTTGGCCAAACCTTTTGTACGCATGAGCATGTTTAATTCCATTCTGCATTTCAATCCAGATATCACCAGAGAACAGTTAGCTAATTTTGATGAAGCCGCTGCTATTGCTAAAAAGCTTCATCTTAAAATTGAACCACATTATGGTCTAGGCAAAGTACAAACGGAAATCTTTGAAGAAACCGTTGAGCATTGCTTGATCCAGCCAACCTTTATTACCGAGTATCCAGCCGAGGTGTCACCCTTAGCGCGCAAAAATGACCATAATCCATTGATTACTGATCGTTTTGAATTCTTTATTGGCGGTCGTGAAATTGCCAATGGTTTTTCTGAGTTAAATGACTCAGAGGATCAAGCGGAGCGTTTTAAGGCGCAGGTAGCCGCCAAAGATGCAGGAGATGACGAGGCGATGTTCTATGATGCCGATTACATCCGTGCCTTAGAATATGGTCTGGCTCCAACCGCGGGTGAGGGAATTGGTATTGATCGCCTGGTCATGTTTTTTACCGATAGCGCATCCATTCGCGATGTGATCCTGTTCCCGCACATGCGACCTGAATAACTCCAGTTAAAGAAGACAAACCCATATTACGACCTAAACACCAGGAACCGATTATTACAGAAACAAAAAAGGTCGCTGTCGCGACCTTTGAATTATGGCGTCCCCAAGGGGATTAGACTTATGTTAGTTAAATCTCTGTAATATATAGTTTTAATGCGTCGCACATAAAATTAGGTATACGTTTTGGCATACACATTAAAATTTCCATAATACAGCCCGTCTAATCAGACACAGCCAATACTATCACAAGGAATTATGAAAAACCATAAGGGGGATAAAATTCCAAGGCTGTCCCCATCTTAAATTTTAGACTTTTTCTGATTGGAATTAGCAAAGAAATGGCTATGTCTCACGCTAAGTGTTAGTGAAATTGCTGAGAACAAAGCCTTTAATTTTGAACTTGATCTCAAATAAGCCACGCAATGTTTTTATCGTAACCAACTTACTAATTTAGATGGGACAGCCCTGGCGGACTACTTGGACAATCTAAGGAACGGTAAAAACGTGGTTAATCTATCTGATTTCAAAACAGGATAGTTGATATTATGAAGTATCAGTTAGCTATACTTTCCGATATTATAATATCAAAGATGCTTTGATGAGACTTCACATCAAGCTACCAACACGACTCACCACCGTTACTCTACATGATATGCTTTATCAATTATTGAGCCTTAAAATCACAGGCAAACCAGACAGTAAAAATCAAGTTATGAATTGGCTCAGCCAGAGGCTGTCAGATAGGCTTGGTAAATTGCCTAAACGCCGCAGTATGAATACTGGCTTATCTCAGTATGCTGTTGAGGAAATATTAGAAGAAATCGTTCAGCCAGAAATACTAAAGGAGTATGATAACGTCAACTGTTGAGGTGGTGTTGATACTATAGTATCGAAATGACTTATTCAATCGCCCCCATCCTCAAATTGAGGAGGTTAAAACAAGAGGTGTAATATCCACCCTCCCAGTGGGGAATGGCAATTTAAGCATATGCGTTGTGTATCCTTAAATACTTACCACTACCCTAGACATCAATTTTATTTTAGACTATCACAACGTCTTAAACCGTGTCTAGGTTCGCTACCGAATAGCTGACTATCCACCAGTGTGGCACTGTTTAACTTTTGTGGATGCTCGGGAAAGCGAATGAAATTTCCAATGAGGTATAGCCTACAAATGGCTATAGAAAAACTTCGGCTAACGGAGGTTTACACCCAACAGCAGGACAGGGTAAGGTATTTGATTGACGTGTTAAGACATGATGAAATTAGCGCTTTTAACGCTATCCCTAGTGTGTTTGGCGAAACCCGTATGATTCTTCACAGCTTGCCAGCTGATGTAGCCTATCATTTTATCAACCATGGTTTGATTAGCTATGAGAGTCACATAGATGAATATTACACCGATGCAGGTGGAAAACGCTTATCAGAGTTAATAATTAAGCTTAAAGATGAATACGACAAGGTAGGCGGCGGAGAAATTTTTTGCCGTTGCATGCCTGACATAATGGATATAGCCGACATTGCCAGTTATGGTGTTAGCAAGGATGGGTGCCAGCTTGATATTAAAAGCCTGTACTATAATTCAACCGTCTTTGACCCACGTTTTAAAGCAAGCCACCTTTTGGGCAGGAAAGAGGGGCTGGGGCGTGTTATCTGTCAACTGACCACGTTCCATAGTGTCAAGCAGGGAAATGGGATAGATAGAAATTACTTTGAATATGGCATAAAAGCCGATACTGATAGCCTATTCATTGATGCAAACGGATTTGAACTTCTCCGTGAGAAAATGGCAGGCGAAAGTAAAAAAGACAGACCCGAGGCATCGCCCCAAAAAAAGCCAAAGGAGCCAAAGGATAGTGCGCAGGTATCACCACCAACAAGCCAGGCCCTTGCATACATTAACCAGCTTATTCATGACTTCAAAGATTCAACCTGCTATCAAAAGTATAAGGACGAAACCCAGCAGCAATTAATCAAGGACTGGCTAAAAGAAAGAGGATGCTCAGGAAGAGAGCAGGACGTTATTGCTAAACTCATTAGCGAGCATTATGGTATTAAAACCAAACGGTAAAAATTATTTCTTGCCATATTAGAATCCCTTTAAATACATGCTTTTTAGCTAACTAAATTCGATATTGGCAAATGGTATTGCCAATATTGGTGTATGGCTATTCCCATATCATTGCCCTCATAATCTCTCTCGTTAGCACACAAGACGAGGCTGAAAAGCTTCTTTAGTGTGTGAATATTTTAAATTAATTTAAGAGGGAGAAAAAATGCAAAACAACATTTTAAGGTTACCAGAAATTTCAAAACACTGTGGCTTTTCACGCTCAACAGTATATCGACTAATCCAACAGGCAGACTTTCCAAAGCCAATTAAGCTGACATCACGCTCAAGCGGCTGGTTGGAGTCAGACATAAACCAATGGATAGATAACCGCATAAAAGCGCGTGATAGCAAATTAAACAAGGGGGCGTAGTCATGATCAACGTTCAAGAATATAAATCCTTTAAGCAAGCAGTATCAGTACGAGAGCCTTACACATTTTTGGAGCCTAAAGCACAATTTACAAACGGGTGCGATAGGATGTTTGAGTATGGATTTGAGGAAAATGAGGACTACATCTTGCTTAACAAATTTGTTAAGCAAGATAACGGGCACGGAGGTCACAACAAGGTGGATTATTTCCTATCTATCGACTGCGCCAAAGAAATAGCAATGCTTCAGCGTAGCGATAAAGGAAAACAAGTTCGCAAGTATTTTATTGAGTGAGAAACAGCTATATGGTCTTACTAACGGCTATACGCTCACAGAGGCGATTAATGAAATATCAAAGCAGCTCAATGAGATTAAACAAATGGGAAGCGCCTAGGGGCGAAAAGGTGCTAGCTTAAGAAGAACCAAAAGGGAAGCTAGGCGAGAATTTAAAAGGCTGGTTAACGAGGCACAGTGCACACTTGACTTAGGCTTGTATGGGGAGTTAGGAACTAAGGGGGTAAGTTATGTTAAGCAATGATATTCAATTAAGTCAACGTCAATTAGGAACACTTGAAAAGTTGGTTTTAAACGGTGAGGTATCAAGGTTTGAGTTAAACCGTTATGTGGGATTATACACACCTGAAACTATAAGACAATTACGTAACAAGGGAGGTGTTATCCATATGGTTAGAAAACCACACATTGACCGGTATGGGGTGAAGGGTTACACGGGGTTTTACAGCCTGGATAAAAGCCAGAAAGATGGTGCTAGTAACCAAATGCGAGGGGATGAAGTGATGTTTAATCATAGCTTTAAGCAAAAAATAAAAGGAAACCACGTTGGTGATTCCCTGTTTACTTCGCTCCCCACAAGGTTATACCGCGCCCTGTCGGGTGTGGAAACCCAGGCAGAAGGGCGCAATCATGCGTTAAATGGTGTCAATATATTTACATTATGGCCTCTTTTGTTTTTCCGAGTTGTCGGGTGGTGGCGTAAATACAAGACCCGTAAGGGGAATACCGTCGACCCTTCTTTGTTAAGGTTACCAACCCCCTGGCTTATTCTGGTAAAAACACGGGAGTCAAATCATGTCACTCAGTAAGAAATACTTTTATCTCAAGCTTAAGGATAACTTTTTTGACCGAGAAGAAATTCGCGTCATTCAAGGCTTAGAAAATGGTGATACATACGTTTGCATTATTTTGGAAATGTATTTGAGAAGCCTCAAACGCAATGGTATTTTAATGATGTCAGAGCGAATTCCCTACAGCATTAGGACGCTATCAAGTGTGTTAAAACGTCGGCAAGATGAGATCAAATATGCGATCGATTTATTCAAAGAATTTGGGTTAGTTGAGATACTGAATTCAGGGGCTATTTTCATGGCTGATATACAAGATTTTATTGGCGAATCTTCAACAGAAGCTGATCGAAAAAGAGCTTATAGAACGAAAATTGAAGTAGAGAAAAAAGAAAGTTTTAAACACTTGGAAAACGGGACATCTGTCCAGACAAGTGTCCGAGGCGACTCAAACAAATCCGATGAAATCGTTCAAAAAAGACCAATGTCGGACAAATGTCCTGACGTTTCTCCACCAGAGATAGAGATAGAGTTAAAGACAGAGTTAGAGTTAGAGTTAAAAGAGAAAAACGCACGCGAGGAAAACTCGCATGCTAACGCGCAAAAAACAGACACTGAAAACGCTGACAAAAATACTCGATTTAAGAAGCCAACCATTGACGAAATTCAAACTTACGTTAATCAGCAAAATTTAATCAATTTCAACACGGGACATTTTTTCGATCATTACGAATCAAATGGCTGGATGATTGGCAGAACAAAAATGAAGAGCTGGCAGCACGCTGTGTACAACTGGCATAGACGCAGCCAGGAGTTTGGTAATTGTAACGGTAGTAACGCAAAAAACCAAAGTCAATCAATGCCTCGCACAGGGCTAGATGGCAAGAGCGGTTACTACAATGATTTGGATCAAATTCCGTTTTGAGGAGAGAGAAAATGCAGGTTTCAAAAATACTTAAAAACATCAGAAACAACTCAGAAAGCAAGGCGACTGAATTATGCGAGAAACACAAGGTTGAATTTCGCTTTAAGTGTCCAACGTGTGTTAAGGAGCATGAGGCTGATAAGTTGCATGAGGCAAAGCTTGAAAAGCGAATCAAGGACAGTGGATTAGCCAAAAGGCAGTTACAGGCAAACTTTGCAAATTTTAAATCAAGTCAAGCACTTGAGCAGTGCGAAGCATGTCAAAGTTTTGCGGACAACTGGGAACAGGTATTCACTCATGGTCAATCCATGCTGATGATTGGCGGTGTTGGCACAGGGAAAACGCATTTAGCCAGTTCAATTGCCAATCAGGTCATGGCAAAACACTACGCGCACGTCAGGTACACAACCTTCATGATGATGACTTTCGCAATGCGTGATGCTCAAAATTTACATCCAAGCCTAACGGGGGTAATCAATCAGTTTACAAAACCAGAGCTGCTGATTATTGATGAAATTGGGGTAAAGGGGTCGACGGAGTACGAATTTAATTTACTTAACGGAATTTTAGATACTCGCTATGCCGAGTTATTGCCCACAATTCTCATCACGAATGCCAACTGGAATCAACTGGTTTCAATGATTGGATACAGGGCTATTTCACGATTTACTGAGACAGGTAAAAGTTTGAAATTTGGTAACGGGGATTACAGGAAAATTTTAGCAGGAGGTGCAGCATGAGCTTTGAAAATAGTTTTAGAGAATTAATTGCCGCTGAGATTATGCCGCTGAGTCAAAAGCTCGCGCGTCAGAATCAATTGATTGAGTTGATGGCTGACAAGTTACAAAGGCTGGAAACCGCTAGAGGGACCACAGGTCTCAAAAAAGAACTTTTATCTCTGCGTGATGTTGAGAAGATTATCGGGCGCAAGCAGTGTTGGATTTATAAGCAAATGAACGCCAAAGAATTTCCTGCAAATTTATCCATGGGGAGCCGTGTTTTTTGGAAGCGTGAAGATATTGAGCGTTTTGTTGAGATGACAAAAAGTGGCGAAGTTTATCAAGCCAGCAATCGAACTACGGAGGACTGAATCATGAAAACAACTAACGAAATGTTGAAATATCGCACGCAGCGATTGATTCAGATGGATAAAGAAGAAATTGCAAACGATAAAAACGCAAATAAAGGCGATTTTAGTGACTTTTTAAAAAAGATAAACACAAAACATTACCGCAATGACATTCGTTTAATTTTACCCTATTTACGACGCAATGCAGAGGTGTTCTGGTGTAGAAGGTAACGAAAATGCAAAGAGCCAGGTTAGTCACATTCAGTAAGAAGTCATGTTGCACAAACTTTGATGAGTTAAGTTGGTAACATTGAACGTATAGAAGTGTGGAATACCAAACGATGAGCGTCTTGAAATCAGCACAGCAACAGCTACTACAAAGCCAAACTTTATTAAGCATTACATTAGACGCTAATGGGGGAGGTGGGGGCTGAGTGTGTCTTCGGTGGCAAGTTTGAATTTCCATCTTTAGACGCATTTCAGGCGTGGATTGATAACGAGGGCAATTTATTCATTTAACATTTGAGGGTATGAGTGAGGGAGTGAGGGGAGTGAATCAAGAAATACAAACAGCCAATAATCAGGTGCCCATGGTCACCGATGAGCAAATCGGTAAGTATCTGGAGTCAATGGGGAATAACCTCAATCCCGTGCATAGAACACAGTTTATTGAGCTTGCCAAGGCGTTTAATTTGAATCCATTTTTAAGGCAAATCCATGGCATTGCCTACGGTGATAAGTTTAACATCGTTGTGGGTTATGAGGTTTATATTCAACGCGCTGAGCGCAGTGGTCAACTCGCAGGTTGGAAAGCCTGGACAGACGGAAAAGCGCCAGATTTAAAAGCCTGTATCGAAATTAAGCGCAAGAACTGGGTAGAAGCGTTTTATCACGAGGTTTATTTTGATGAGTATGTGCAAAACAATCCAATGTGGAAATCTAAGCCGCGCACCATGCTTAAAAAAGTCGCGATTGCCCAAGGGTTTAGAATGGCGTTTAGCCTGGAGTTAGGCGGAATCCCCTACACGCAGGACGAGTTGCCATCGAGCGAACCCATAGATGTCACCGCAAAGCAGGAGCGCTCAAAAAAAGGACCAGCACACCCAGTGGTAAACAAACTGTTATTTAAAATCCAGGAGGCAGGGCTGGATGCTAAGGATTTTGCCAAATTTGCGCAGTTTAAATCGGAGGATTTAGAGAGCTGTCAACATGCGTTAAATAACTTGATGGACTTAGTTAAAGCTTACAAAGAATCAAAGCAAGAAAAAGCAAGAAAAAGCAAGAAAGGGTAATTGACCATGAAGCTTTATGATATTAATCAGGAAATTATGCAGGTTATCTGCGAAGCGGTTGACGTTGAAACAGGCGAAGTGATCGCTGAGCTTGATACCGACGCTGCGAGCCATGGATAGCGGAACGCGAGGGCGAGTAGACCCGGGTAGCCTTGCGCTGTTGATCAGCAAGCGAC
>NZ_PGGB02000009.1:53323-67320 GCF_002803295.2 Caedibacter taeniospiralis
AAAATTTATACCGCCGAGGATAGCCGATTCGATTTTGTGTATGGATATACAAAATCTATCATGAGGCCCGAGGCACCCTTTAAGCTAACAAGTCTTAAAATAGCGCGCGAAGCAAAGGTGCTTAATCTGGGTAAATTTGTGAAGAACTT
The DNA here is from genome assembly GCF_002803295.2 of Caedibacter taeniospiralis. Taxonomy (GTDB): domain Bacteria; phylum Pseudomonadota; class Gammaproteobacteria; order Francisellales; family Francisellaceae; genus Caedibacter; species Caedibacter taeniospiralis. Next base: position 53,473 of record NZ_PGGB02000009.1, read on the forward strand.
AGATGCTGAGCTTGTTGCTGTTAATAATGAAAAACTAAAATTTCTCAAAAGAGAGCAATCACTTAAACGGCAGATTGAGTCTATCAAGACCTACCTGGCTAAAAACATGGCTGAGGGCGAACAATTCAAGGATGCGCAAATCAGGGTGAGCTGGCGCATGCCAAGCGAACAAGTGCATGTGTCTAATGTTGACATGATTCCTGAAAAATATAAACGCATCACGGTTGAAGCAGATAAAATTGAACTTAAAAAAGCGATTAAAAATGGCGAGCTGATTACTGGGGCATACTTGCAGTACGTTGAACCGAGTGTGTTAATCAAATAAGAGGAAGTCGTTATGAATATCGCTATAAGAGAACATGAAACTTTAATACAAGCAGTATCAGCACGAGAGCTTTACCAGTTTCTGGAAATTAGAGCGGATTTCACGCATTGGATGAAGCGAATGCTGGAGTATGGATTTGAAGAAAATATTGACTATCTTTTGCACGTCAAAAATGACGAGCAAAAAAGCGGGCGCGGCGGTTACAACAAGGTGGACTATTTCTTAACCATTGACTGCGCCAAAGAAATAGCAATGCTTCAGCGTAGCGATAAAGGAAAACAAGCTCGCAAGTATTTTATTGAGTGTGAAAGGCAACTGAAAGAGCAACAGGCTAATCAAATTAGGGGGCAAAATACTCATGCTATTGGCAGTGGAAACTACATTGAAGCAGCAAAAGTAATGCGAGCAGCGAAGTTAGCTTTAACCGGGTTAATTAAAGACAAAAACCAGTTAGCTATTGCATGTTCTCAGGTAGGTTACAAAGCTACTGGTGTTGATATTGTTAAAGCGGCGGAAATCCCGCTTATATCAGCCCAACAGCAGCAATTATTAACCCCTACTCAATTAAGTAAAAGTATTGCCCCAAATCTGTCTGCCCAAAAGGTCAATCAGCTTCTTGAAGCCAAAGGACTGCAAACCAGAATAAAAGACGCAAAAGGTAATACAGTTTGGGCAGCTACTGAAAAAGGTTTAGATTTTGGCTTGTATCAAGACACGGGCAAAAGACATTCAGATGGCGCGCCAGTCAGGCATTTAAATGGTTTGATAGTGTCATTGGTCAGGTGTAATCAATGCAGTACAGCGAATCTGGTGTGTTGATTAGGTGATAGGAGGAGAAGAGGATGAATCAATTAATAAAACAGCAAAAAACCATGTCAAGTCGTGAGATTGCGGAGATTACAGGTAAAGAGCATAAAAATATTTTGCGTGATATTGAGAACATGCTTAACGAGCTCAAAATTGAGCTCGTTGAATTCTTAAGCGAATATGTAGATGCCAAGGGAGAGCGAAGAAAAAGCTTTAATCTACCTAAACGTGAAACTCTCATTTTAGTGTCAGGGTATAACATAGCAATGCGCGCTAAAATTATTGACAGATGGCAGGAACTCGAAGCACAGCGATCACTGAAAGCACCTCAAAATCTTTTAGAAGCCTTGCAGCTGGCTGTGAAGCTTGAAGAAGAAAAAGAAGCGTTGAGAATTGAAAGCAAGAAAAAAGATCAGCTAATCGGTGAATACAAACCAAAAGCAGATTATGTTGATACGATTTTAAAATCAACCTCACTGGTTACGATTACGCAGATTGCCAAAGATTATGGCAAGAGCGGTCGTGCAATGAATCAATTATTAAATGATTTAGAGATTCAGTATTTTCAGAGCGGACAGTGGTGGCTTTATAGTAAATATCACGCGCAAGGCTATACCCATTCGGAGACAATCAGCATTAAGCATAATAGCGGGATTGATGAAATAAGAATGATCACTAAGTGGACTCAAAAAGGACGCCTGTTTTTATATGACAAATTGAAGACGATAAGCGTTTTACCATTGATTGAACAAAAAGCAGCATAGCTGTGCAGTACGAATTTACCACAGACTATCCGCCAAGTGTTAATGGGCTTTATGTGACAGGCAGAGATGGACGCAAGCATTTAACCAAACAGCACGTTGATTTCAGAAAACAAATTCGCTTAGACATGTTAGAGCAATGCGGGATACCTCAAGCCATTAAGTCAAGTGCAGAGCTGACGATTACACTAACCCCTGGCGATAGAAGAAAACGCGATATAGATAATGGGTTAAAAGCACTTTTGGATGGGTTACAAAAAGCCAGGCTAATCAACGATGACAAGCAAATCAAGAAGCTAAATGTTGTTATGAATGATCGAGATTTAAGCCATGGTGGAAAGTGTCACATTCAACCAAAAGCACTTAATGCAGTGCAGGAATGAATTTGGAAACAAGAGGAATTAATATGGCAATAACAATCGCGCCCATCATCCATTTGAAATTACTATCGATGCGACTGTCCAATTTATCAATGCGACTGTCCAGTTTATCAATGCGACTGTCCAGCTTGTCGATACGACCGTTTAATGTGGCAATATCTTTATCCATCTTATCACGCAAATCTGAAATATCCTCTTTCATTTCAGCTTTAAAACTAGCCATGTCTTCTCTTGTCGCGGCGTGCATCAAAATATCGACAAGCTTATCCTGGGTAATGGTTACGTTAAATTCATTTTGCATAAGGCGCTCCTGTTTTTGCGTCTGGTCAAAGTTTAGCATTAAAAAAGGAGAAACAAAATATGCACCATCATAATATTGTTGCCACTACAGGCACTTACACGGCGCAAGATGGTCAGAAGAAATATATCAATAAAACAGTTGGCAAGGTATTTCAGACGCAAAATGGCGTTAAGCTCAAGCTCGATGCCAGTTTTAATTTAGCGGCACTTGAGCAAACCGCTGATGGCAGTGTGTGGTTGTTAGTATTTCCGCCCAAAGAACAACAAGTCACACAATCCTATCAAAGCCCAAGTGCCGCACCGTACACACAGCCGACAATGCAACAAATCAATGATTTTGATGATAGTGAAGTACCTTTTTAAGTATGCAGTTTATGGTGATGTATGAGCAATGATAGCCACAAATCAACACAACAGAAATCCTTCGTAATTCATGAGGTGTTTTTTAAAAATATGCGTGCGTTTGAGATATATTATGATTTGCCTGAAAATACGTTGTCATACATTAAAAAGAAATATAAAACCACGGCTGAAGAAGCAGCTATGCGTGCGATGGAGTTGCCTCAAGTTAAGCGCTACATTATTTACCAGAATTCATTCACAGCTAAATTTTTACAGATGAACTTACCAACGACTGATTTTGCTTATTATGTGGGTTAAGGAGAAGGTTATGGGAGAATTAACCCTTAATATGGGTTATAAGTTGATTAAAAATATAATCGGTGAGGAATATGCTGAAATCGTCCACGATGTGGCATCAAATAATGTCCGCAACAAGCTTTATTTTCCGATGTATGCGGGGAGGTCATGTGGTGAGCTTAGAAGAGCGTTGCCAAAAGAAGTATTGCAGAAGCTGTCGCAACACTTTGGTGGGCAGACGCTTTACATACGCAAAGAAAACCTGAAAATTGATGACTCAAAACTCAAGCAATGGGCAGCAGATGTGCTTAGTAAAGCAGGTGCGTCACCGCGAGAAGTTGCGCAATTACTGAGGGTGAGAGAAAAGACGGTGCTTAATGGTTATGTTGAGAAACAGGAAAAGCCAGTTGATGACAGCGGGCAGAAGCAGATGTGTTTGTTTTAAACAAGTTTTAAATCCAAATGTTTGTCAAAGGTGGCAAGTGCTTGTTCAATGGCTTCAATTTTTGAGCGGTAGTGCAAGTTAAATAATCGATCCAGATTTGATGGCGCAACCCCTATTTTACTGGCAATATCTGTTTTTTTAAGATTAGATGCAAGCCACTCATTATAGAGATATACTTTGGCAGCCAGTCCAACAGGTAGCGTGATATAATCAACGCCAATATGCTGAGGCACGGGAATAGGCTTTTTGTCCTCAATATAAAAATCAAATGCTGAAATAAGCGCATCAACTGCTTGGTCCTGTAATTCAGATAGCTTTTCAACAGTTGTCACAGCTTCAGGCGCATCAGGGAATGTGACTAAATACTCGCCGTTAGTATCTTCTTGAATATTAATGTTATATTTCATAATGTCACCTCGTATTATTTTAAATCCAGGTCTTTTTTAATTTTCTCAACCAAGCCTTTACCAATTTCCTTAGCACCATGGTCAGGGAAAACGGTCTGGTATCCGTTCAAATATACTTTGAAATGGCTTGCCCTTTGCCTTCTTGAACGTGGCGCCGTTGTCTTTTAACCACTTTCTGAACTCACTGTATTTCATTGAAGAAAGGCTCCACGCTTGTTATGTGTTTAGTTTATCAAAAAAGATAAACTTTTCAAGATTAATTTATCAAAAAAGATAAACAACATTATCAATTAAGATAATAAAACATTGCACAAACTGTATGGGTGATAATTGTTAGAGTGTAGTGAACATAAGCTTTTAAGGTACTTTCGGAGGCTTGAAAGCACGGGGGTCGGCTATGCGCAAAAAACACTTTCTGCGTGAATGAAAAAAACGACTTCGTTTCGCTTTTGACACCTATGTGTATGGGGAAAGTGTTAAAAAAGCGAAATCAATAGCGAAATTAAAGGGGAATGGGGTTTGGAAAATAAGATTGAATATTTGGGTATTGATGAGTTGATGCCGTACAAAAATAACGCCCGTACACATAGTGAAAATCAAATCAATAAGATTGCCGCCAGTATGCAAGAGTTCGGCTTTATAGCGCCTGTTGTGATTAACGATGAAAATATGATTTTGGCAGGTCATGGTCGTCTGATTGCAGCAAAGCAGATAGGACTGCAACAAGTGCCCGTTGTGCGTGTTGCGCATTTAACGAAAGCGCAGCAGCGTGCCTATACTTTAGCTGACAATCGCATTGCTGATGATGCGGGCTGGGATGATGAGCTTTTGAAGATTGAGCTTAGTGAACTGAACGAGTTAGATTTTGATTTAACGATGACGGGTTTTGAAGATGAGGAGTTAAACCGTCTTATCTTTGAAGAGGAGGACGAAGAAGATACATTTTTAACGGATGAGGAAGATTGTCCCGCGGTTGAAAACAATGCGGTATCTGTCTATGGAGATGTCTGGCTTTTGGGTGAGCATCGGGTGATGTGTGGTGATAGTACGGTGATAAGTGATGTTAAAAAGCTTGTAGGTGATGAAAAAGCACAACTACTCCACGCCGATCCCCCTTACGGTATGGGCAAGGCTAGTGATGGCGTTGCGAATGATAACTTATACGATGAGAAGCTCGATGACTTTCAAATGGCGTGGTGGGTGACTTTTCGTACTTTTGTTGCTGACAATGCCAGTGCGTATATTTGGGATAATGCACCCGAGTTATGGCGACTTTGGTATAAACGATTAGAGAAGACTGAGCATATAGAGCTGCGCAATCAGATTGTGTGGGATAAAAAAAGCATTGCGGGAATGAAGTCAGAATTAATGACGCAGTTCCCGATTGCGACAGAACATTGTTTGTTTATGCAGCTTGGCAAGCAGTTTATTGGCTCAATTAACGCAGAGGACTACCCAGAGGAATACGAGGTGATCAGAACTTATCTAGCCGATGAAGCACAAAAAGCAGGGGTAAAGCAAAAAGACATGCAGCAACATTGCAACTGCCAAATGTATGCCCACTGGTTTACTAAATCCCAATTCACATTAATTCCACAAAAGCATTACAAAACACTGCAAGCGGCTTATCCAGAGTACTTTAAAAAGTCATGGAGTGAATTAAAAAAAGAGTGGGATAAGCTAAAAGGTAAAGGCAGTGAGTTTAAGGCTGGCAAACTACAGTCGATGCGCAGTTATTTCGATAATGCGCACGAAGTGATGCGAGACGTATGGGAGTTTCCACGCGTCGTTGGTGATGAGCGTCATGGTCACGCAACGCCAAAGCCCGTTGCAATGATGGAACGCATTATGAAATCAAGCTTGCCTGCCAAAGGTTTATGCTTAGAGCCGTTTGGTGGCAGTGGCGCGACACTGATTGGTGCAGAAAAAACAAAGCGAAAATGTTACACAATGGAGTTGCAGCCCTGCTATGTCGACGTGATTGTTAAACGTTGGCAAAGTTTTACAGGCAAAGAGGCAATTCATTTAGCGTCTGGCAAAACATTTAATCAATTACTCAATACAGCAGATGAGAAAGTAAGCACATGATATGGCAGCAAATCTTATCACTGCAAGGGTTCTTGCAAAACTACTGAAATTATCAGAACGAAGAGTTCAGCAACTGGTTAAAGAAGGAGTTTTGACAAAAGAAAAAAATGGACAATATCCGATGATTGAAAATATTCATCGATATATTGATTACATTGGTGTACGTGCAAGGAATAATGACAGTGATATTGATTTAAATGTGGCGTTGAAGGAGGAGAAATTGCGATTGATAAAAGCTCAAGCTGACAATCAAGAAATCAAAGCCAAGTTAGCCGCTAAGCAAGTCATTGAAGTGAGTCGAATTGAAATGGTTCTTGGTGCAGTTTTCACATTGATGCGTGAGCGTTTGCTTAATATCCCAGATAGATCGGAGCGTACACTGGTTGGTGAGACAGACAAAGATATATTTAAAAAAACACTTACGCATGAAATTACAGATTCAATGTATAGTATTGAAGATGGTATTGATGAAGTGTTTGATAAACTAATCAATGGAGACAGTAATGACTGAGCTGGAGCTAAAAAAATTGATTCACGCTTGCTTTGAAAAATATTTTTTACCAGCAAAAGAAATGAACATTTCACAGTGGTCAGAAGCCTATGTATATTTGCCAGCAGGCACCTCGGCAGTACCAGGCAGGTGGCGAACATTGCCCTATCAGGTTGGCGTAATGGAGGCAGCAGAAAATACAAAAATAAACAAAATCACCTTAATGTGGGGAAGTCAGTTAGGGAAAACGGCGTTAATCAATAATATTCTTGGTTACTACATTCAACATCAACCTGCGTCACAAATGATGATGCAACCCAGTGAAACAGATACAAAAATTTGGTTAAATACAAAATTCTATCCAATGGTCAGAAACAGTAAAGAAATTGAAAGATGTCTTGCAAAGCCACGGGGACGTGATGGTGTTAATACTAATCAAATGAAAGAGTACTACGGAGGGTTTCTAATGATGGCTTGGTCGGGCTCCCCAAATACCATGCGCGGGCGCTCGGCACCGAAGATTTATGCCGATGAGGTCGATGGTTATGAGCGCACCAGCGAGGGGCATCCCGTTAATTTATTATGGCAGCGTGCGGCAACTTTTGGCAGCAAGCGTAAGCTATTAATCACAAGCACCCCGACGCACAAAGGGGCGTCATTTGTTGAAATGAGTTATCTATCGGGTGACCAGCGTCAATTCTACGTGCCCTGCCCGCACTGCAATGAATTTCAAACTTTACAATGGAAAAATGTCACTTGGCAAAGTGATAAAGGAAAACATGATATTAAAAGCGCACGCTACGCATGCGAGCATTGTGGTAGTTTAATCAATGACGGACAAAAACTGGCGATGATTCGCAAGGGTGAATGGCGAGCAAATATGCCATTTAATGGGCATGCAAGCTTTCATTTAAACGAGTTATACAGTCCCTTTAGAACCTTTGCTGATATTGTGCAATCGTTTTTGGAGAAGAAACAAACAGGTGATTTAAAAACCTTTGTGAATGTGTCATTGGCTGAAACATGGGAGGAGGAAGGTGAACAGCTAGAGCCAGGCAGTTTATTGGCGCGTGTTGAGTACTGGGAAGCATTACCAGAGGGTGTTGCTTTAATTACCGCTGGCATCGATGTGCAGCAGGATAGAATTGAACTGCAAGCCGTTGGCTGGGGCGTGGGTGAAGAAAGCTGGATAATTGATTATAAAGTCTTTCATGGCGAAACCAGTGAGGATGAGGTTTGGCGTGAGCTTACGCAATACCTTGTGCATAAGCGTTATCCGCATCAGTCTGGTAAACAACTGCCCATTGCTTTTGCCTGCTTAGATACAGGGGGCACTAATAACATGACCTCCAAAGCCTATGATTATGTCAGGCGCAGTCGGATTGGCTTGCCCTTTGCAATCAAAGGTCGCGGTGGTGAGCATCCTTTCGTTGCTGCCCCAAGTCGCAAACGTGTGCCCAATAAGAAGGCGTTTGATTTATACATGATTGGCATGGATGAGGGTAAAAGTATTTTATACAACCGTTTGAGACTTGAAGAAGAGAAAGGTGCAAGCGTCATCCACTTTGATGCTAAGGTGTGTGATGCGCGTTATTTTGGGCAGTTGACCGCTGAAAAACGATTATTGCGCTATCAAAAAGGTTTCCCAAAGTATGAATGGCATAATGTCGCCCCTGATAAGCGCAACGAAGCACTAGACACATATATCTACGCGCTAGCGGCATTAAGGATTACCAATATTGATTTGAGCTTAAAACGCCAGCAGTTAAAGCAAGAAGCGAAGGACAATCCAAAGAAAGCAACAGCTAAAAAGAGTTACAAACTTTAAAGCACAGCTAATTTTGAACTAACAAGTCGATTAAGGCTTATGCCTTGCTCAGCTGCTTTAATAGCAAGAGTTCGATGCGATTCAGGTGGTATTCTAACCATAAATGAACCGCTATACTTTTTCTCAGAAAGTGGCGCTGGAATTGCTTCAGCGGAGGCTTGCATATCAAACAAAACCTCATGCACAGTTGTGCGAATTCCTTTCAAAGCTAATTCAGGGGATGTGTCAAGCCACGATAATGAAGGGAATTCAGCGCATAAGCCAATGTACTCATTATCATCAGCTGACCAGGTAACACGGTAGGTATAGTGATCGGCATTCATTTTTGCATGTCCTCCAATTTTTTAATGGCTAGCAGAACTTGTTTCACCTGATACGGTTTAGCTTTGCCATTAGCATTTTGAATATTGATTCTGGGGTCACCAATCCAAGGGGTTTTAAATATCATGTGACTACTGCCAGATTGTCTAGGCTCACCAAAATATTCTGTGCATATCTTAGCAAGTTCGTTAAAACTCACATGAGCAGGATTGTTTTTCATTTGCGCTAAAACTTTGTTAGTCGGCACGCTACTATGCTCGTTTTATATTTTGCACCAATAGTAGCAATATTGATACTAAAAGTCAAATAAGTAAGGACAGATTGACGTACTGTTGACATCCTACGCTCCGCAAAGGAAGGTGTTTTACGGCGCCTCTTTATAAACTCTAAGCAGCACACTCATGTAAATCCACCGCAAAATGAATATTATTTCTGTCGAGTAAATCTTGTAAGGCAAGCTCAATAAAAACTTGTTCAGAATGTCCTAGAATTTGTGCAAATTTTTGTGCCTGCTTGACACTCATTGTTTTACGGTTATTTTCAAGAGCAGATAAATATTGCTTTGAAACACCGAGTTTATTTGCGAAATCAGCTTGGCTAGATTCTTCACAAGTTCGTAAAGCCCATATTGCTTTGCCAAGCGTTAGTTTTGCTCCAGTTATACTTTCAATTAATCTGCTTGTTTCAGTATTCATGTTTATTCACCTCATCAATTTCAATATAATTCAGTTCAACACTTCCCTTAGCATGTTCGGTATAAATGGCACGATGTGCTTTGTTTAATCGTACTGACCGCTGACCTTTTCTATTTCCCTGCAGAGGTTCATCATGATAACCTTTGCATTTTCTCGTTTCTATCAGACCAATAGCTTCCACCGACCTTGTCCACATCGTGATTTTTAAAGCAATTTGCGCAGGGACTTTCTTTAAATCCTTCTGAGCTTGTTTACCCAATTTAATGTGTTTTGTTTCCATAAACATCGGCTTATGACGTTAGGTTAAATGTTATAGTAAACCAAAAAGGTTTATATTTCAAGGAAATAGATAAAACTTTGCACAAACTCCCCTTCCCCTGCTCCATAAAATAGCTTTATTAAAGATGGGGGGCTTATGGATATTGAGAAAGAGTTACAGCAGAAATATGCTGAGTTAGAGGCGATTCGTGCATCCATTAATAAGGTCATCGGCAATGCGCATATTGAATCGTATAGCGCAACAGGTAATTCAATCACGTATCGTGAAATGAAAGATTTGCGTGCGGAGGAGTCACGGCTGATGTTTGCGATTAATCAGCTTGAGCTGATCAAACAAGGTCAACGAGGCTCGAGCATTGTGAGCACAAGCTTTAGGGTGCGCTAATGGGCTTGTTATCATTGTTTAAGCGTGAGAGAGGAGCAAAACGCACAAGCCCATCATTTGAATTCATCGCACAAAAGCGCATGTACGAGGCAGCGCGTTCACAGTTGGTGCGTGATGTTTTTAGTGGAGGTGATATCGATGAGATCATTGAATCGCAATCCAGTGCGATTTTGCGTCGCGCGCGTGAAGCCTATGCTAACAATGATTATGTCAAAGGCTATATATCGATGGCGTGCACGAATATTATTGGACATCAAGGCATCCGCATTCAGTGCAAAACGCAAAGTGAATCACTGAACAATAAAACGGAGCTTAACTTTAATCGTTGGGCGCGTCGGGGCAGATGTGATGTTACGGGACAGCTGTCACTTATTGATGTGCAGCTTGCCTGTGTACGTGCGCTTTTGCGGGATGGTGAGTTTTTTGTATTAAAACACGTCATCGATGGACAGTTGCAATTGCAGTTAATTGACAACACAAGAATTGATGTCACTAAACGTGCGACATTAAGCAATGGCAATAAAATCATTAACGGCATAGAACTCAATCAGCTTGGTAGGCCTCAAGCGTATTATTTGTTGGCTGATAATGGCGCGGATACACAGCGCATTGCGGCAAGCAACATCATTCACGGGTTTATTCATGAGTTTATCGGGCAAAAGCGTGGCATTTCAACGATTGCCACGGCATTAATTCGGCTGGGACTCTTGAAAGAGTTTGAAACGGCTGCCGTGGATAACGCCAGATGCAATGCTAAATCGATGGGGTTTTTCAATCAAGCAGAAACAGAGGTTGATTATAATGCCTTAGCAGAAAGAGACAGGGAGGCGGATAATAGCTTTGATATCCAAACCTTAGATGACCGCGCACAATTTCATGTGATTAAGTCAGGATATAAGCTCGAGAAGTTTGACGGGCAGTTTCCAAGCGCCAACTATGCTCCGTTTAAAGAGTCTATTTTAAAAGCGATTAGTTCCAGTCTGGGTTATGGGGTCAATTACATCAATCTGGGCAATGATTTAAAAGGGGTGAGTTACTCAAGTGCGAGACAAGGCTTATTAAGCGAGCGTGATGCGTGGCGTATGCTGCAAACACTGCTTATTGACACCTTAATGCACCCTGTTTTTGACAGTTGGCTTGAGGTTGAGTATTCAAGCGGCAGATTAGGCAACATCAGTGTGTTAAGCTTGGATAATTTAATTGATACGGTACGCTTTCAAACGCGCGCATGGGCATGGATTGACCCATTGAAAGATGCCAAAGGCACCACTGAAAGCATTAATAATCGCACGATAAGCTTGTCGCAAGCTATTCTAGACGCAGGTGGCGACCCTGAGGATACCTTAAAGCAAATTGCTGCTGATTTAGTGCGCTTAAAAGAGCTAGGCATCGTCAATGAGGTAAGCCCTGAAGAAGACATTCAAAAACAAGTGGAGGATGGAGTAAACAATGCAGAACTATATCAAGACGATTAAAGAAGCGGAAATTTTGACCCGTGATTACACGTTTAATGCCACGCATAGTAAGATTGATATGGATAAGCGCACGGTTGAGTTGAGTTTTTCAAGTAATACGCCCTACCAGCGTTGGCAAGATGCCAATGAAGTATTGGAGCATCACGCGGGAGCGATTGATTTAACCCGCTTAAATAACAAGGGAGCGCTGCTTATCAATCACGACTGGAATCGCCAGATTGGGGTGGTTGAGCATGCGTATATCGATGGCGATAAAGCGCGCGCCGTGGTGAAGTTTTCCAAGCGTCAGGAAGCCCAGGACTTTTTTCAAGATGTTCAAGATGGGATTATTGCCAATGTATCCGTAGGCTACAAAGTCGATGAAGCAGAGCCTGATGCAACCAATAAAGCGGTACGTGTGACGCACTGGCAACCGTTTGAGATTTCATTAGTCAGTGTGCCTGCAGATGTCACCGTAGGCATTGGACGCAATTTTGCACAAAGTTGCAATGATGAAGCTGCTAAGCTAGATGCAGTTTTAGATAAGGTTAGTAAAAGTAAAAACAATCCTGAGGGGGAGAGAATGAGTAACGACGTAAAAGAAGTAAAAGAAGTTAAAACAGAGTCACAAATCACACGCTCATTTGATGAGGGTATTAAAAATGAGCGTGAGCGGATTGCAAAAATTGACGCACTGGCAAGGAAATTCAATCAGGCAGAGTTTGCACGCAGCTACATTGAAGGTGGAAAACCTTTTGAGCAGTTTGAGCGTGACTTTGTCGAACATGTGCAGTGGGTTCAGGAAAAGCGGGAAAGAATGACCAAGCTGGAAAGCAACAGCCCGCAAGTTAATGCGGTACAATCCTGTGCCAATAACATTGGAATGAATGATAAAGAAACGCGCGAGTTCAGTTTATCGCGTGCGGTACGTGCACTGGTTAATCCGTTTGATATGAAGGCGCGTGAGGCTGCCAGTTTTGAGTTTGAGGCTTCCGATGCTGCAAAGCGTAAGCTTGGCATTAATGATGATTCGCTGATGATTCCACCTGATGTGCTGCAGCGTGATTTCAGTATTGCCACTGGGCGTAATGCTTTAGTGCCAACACAACTGCAGAGCTCTAGTTTTATTGACATGTTGCGTAACAAGTCGATTATGCTTAGCATTGCACGCAGGTTATCTGGCTTGCGAGGGAATGTGGATATTCCACGCCAGGTGGAAGGGTCTAATATTTACTGGGTTGGGGAAAAGCAAGACGTTGGTGAAGGCAAGCTCACCACTGACCAGGTTCATTTAACACCAAAGACCCTGGGTGCTTATTTGGAGGTCTCGCGCATGCTGATGATCAATAGCTCACTGGATGCCGAAACCATGGTGCGTAACGACTTATTGGCAGCAGTAGCACTGGGAATTGATACGGCGGCATTGTATGGCACTGGCAGCAATCATCAACCGTTAGGCTTAACGGGAGTTAGCGGTATCACTGCTGTTGAATATGCAGGAGATAATCCAACCTTAGCGGATTATATCGGCTTAGAAACCAGTATTGCATTACAAAATGCCGATGTTGCTAACATGCGTTATCTACTCAATCCTGCGCTCAGGGGTGCGGCTAAAACCACACCAAGATTGCCAGGCAGTGAAATGACGGTATGGGAGCCAGGCAATACAATTAATGGCTATTCGGTTGAGGTCAGCAATCAGATTAAACCAAATCAGGTGATCTTTGGTGACTTTAGCCAGTTGATTGTAGGGTTGTGGGATGGTTTACGCTTAACGGTGAACCCCTATAGCCTGGATAAATCAGGTGGTATCCGTTTGGTGGTGATGCAAAGTGTGGACTTTGCGGTGCGTCGTCCTGAGTCGTTTGCGATTGCTAACAAAAAGTAACAAAAAGATAGTAAAAAGATAGTAAAAAGATGGTAAAAAGATAGTATAAGGGGCTGGAAATGAAAGCAGAATTGTTGCGATCGATTGTTGCGGCAGGTGAAGCGCGCAAGGTCGGTGATGTGGTTGAGTTGACTAAAAATGAATATGATTTTTTAGTCAGTCGCGGGCTTGTCAAAACGGTTGTTGATAAAGAAGTACTCGAAGAAAAGCAGCCAGCTTTACGTAAAGCAAATAGCAAAAAGACAGATAATTAAACGATGGCAGTCTATCTGGCAGGGTGCCTCGGGCCTCATGATAGATTTTGTATATCCATACACAAAATCGAATCGGCTATCCTCGGCGGTATAAATTTTGCC
>NZ_PGGB02000009.1:67414-71959 GCF_002803295.2 Caedibacter taeniospiralis
GCACGTCGCTTGCTGATCAACAGCGCAAGGCTACCCGGGTCTACTCGCCCTCGCGTTCCGCTATCCATGGCTCGCAGCGACAGCTTTGATTGTCTGTTTAATGACTTTGGTGAGTCTGCACGCATTGAGCGCACAGGGGACGAGTTAATTATTAAGCATGAACTGATAGAGAGTCTGCATGATTTAAGCCTGGCTAAATATAAAAACTGTTCAGGTGTCGCGTGGCTTAAATTTATGGATAAAAACAAAATTGAGCACCACGACACCATCACTTTACTGAACAGTGCACAAAGCTATCGTGTTGAGCATAAGCTGTTAGAAGGTGGCGGACTGATCAAACTGATTTTAAGTGATGCGGTGACTAATGAGTATATCGATTTCTAAGGCAGAAGCATTTGCTATAGCTGATGCCATTGGCGGTATTAAAGCCACAGAAAAAGAGCTAGGTAATGCTTATCATCAATCGATTGGGCGTGCGGTTAATTATGCCAATAAGCGCGTAACGCGTGAAATAGCCAGCCGTTTAGATATTCCGTTAAAACTATTAAGAAAGCGGTTGTTTGTTTTTAAACAGGATAGCCATAAAGGTTCATATAAGATATGGGCAGGTTTAAATGACTTACCCTTAGATGGATTAGGCAGACCAAAACAAGTGGGTATTGATGTGCTTGTTAAAGGAATAACCGCAGGCAATGCCTACATAACCAAAGCTGGACGTGTACGCTTACGCGGCACTGCTGAGCTTGCCGTGCTGGTGATTGATGAGCAAGCGGAAGATTTGCTGCAGAAGTTACTGCCCTACTATTTTTATGATTACTTTGAGAAAGAATTCACCCAGTTGGTTAAATTTAAGTTTGGTGGAACTTAATGACGGACAAATTACAAAACACGCGCGCGCTGAGCGAGCATATATTAAGCGCATTACAAGCGCGTGAACCACGTATTAACTGGCAGCTATATCCTGATGTGCAAACATTGAGGGGCACTAAATTGCCGCTGGCGCATTTAGAGCTACAAAGCTTTGATTTAGCGCCGAAGATCACCACGGATATAAACACGGTTGAATGCACCTTTGCATTGCGCTTGCTGTTTAACGATACGCCCTTGGGGCAGATGAATATTCGTGACGCTGCCCTTGCAATCAGTACGTTTATTGATGGCAATTATTTTAAAAGCGAGCAATTAGAGGCGGCGCAAGTCATTGCCAACCAACAGGACTTTTTTGCGCCTGAAATAGACGGATATATCAGTTGGGAAATTCTGTTTTTAATCCGTTTTTACTATGGTGATTCGGTGTATGAAGAGAATGGTGTTTCACCAGAGGTTGAGATTGATGTAAACAACAATATTGTTTTTAATTCAGCACCAGAAAAACCAAGTACAACAATCCCGAGGTGAGATAAAAGTTATTAACTCAGTTGATGAAAACAATGAATGATGCTACACAATACCTTGTTGATATGCAACGACGCCTAAATAACCTGATTCGCGTGGGGGTCGTGGTTGAAACAAACGAGACACGTTTAAAAGTAAAGCTCGGTGATAACGTTAGCGGATGGCTGCCGTGGTTGACACAAAGAACGGGCGATTGCGTTACTTGGTGGAAACCATCCGTTGGTGAGCAAGTGCTCGTTTTAAGTCCGTCCGGTGAGTTAAATAATGGCATTGTGTTACCTGCGATTTACACTAAAAATCAACCCACACTAAACCAAAATGAGCACACAACGATTTATAAAGATGGTACCAGTGTCAGTTATGACTACGAACAGAAGAAACTGTCAATAAACTGTGTTGGAGAAGTGGAAGTTATTGCCGCTAAAACGCTTAAAATTGGGTTTGGTGGTGATATTGATATCAAAACATCAACACAAGTCAAAATTGATGCGCCTAAGACAATTTGCACAGGCAATATGTTAGTACAAGGTGGTTTAACGTATATGCAAGGGATGACGGGCTACAACCAAGGTGGTAGAACAACGGCAACCATCCAGGGCAGAATTAATGTAACGGACGATGTAACTACTGGAGGCATATCGCTTAAAGGGCATACGCACACAGGTGATAGTGGCGGCAGCACGTCAGCGCCAAAATAACGGGGTTGTCCTGGGTTGTTCTGATTTAAAAACAACCTGAAAACAAGCTTTTTGAACTCTGGTCTGTTTGCTGTTGTGTGCTTTCTTATGCGATTAAATTTTAAATGGTTTTACAAATCTCCAGTGTCAATGTGAATATTGATTTTGATTGATGTTTACTCTTAATTGCTCAGATTCAACGGGGTTGTCGAGAATCCTCAGGCAACCGAAGAACCTGTTTAATTGAATGATCATTCGACTAAAAAAGCTCAGGCTTTTTGCCCTTGCCATCATCCTCCGTTTTACGAAACGGCAGGGTAAAAGAGAAGGTCGAGTAAGCCAGAGGAACTTCCCCTCTAGCTTCTCACGGAACCGTACGTGACAGTCTCCTGTCATACGGCTCTTATTGTACAACCTTATGCTGGCTCAGTTGCCAATGTGTATAAAGATTGGGCTGCCTCGCTCTTACTCCTGCTAACCACTCTCTTGCCTTAGTTTTACTCGTTTTGAGCTTTTTAAATTTCCTTTTCGCCCATCTCACTAAAGCATAATCCAGTTGATTAGCTATTTTATACGTTGAGGATTTTTGATACTTTCCATAGTAATTTATCCATCCTCTCGTTCTAGGATTGATAAGTTCAGCAATACTTTCCAGAGATTGATTTGACCAAAGCTGCATTTTCCAACCTTTTATCTGATCACTGATTTTCCCTTGAGCTTTCTTGCTCATTGCTGGATTAAAACCAACAAAGAAATTCCCTCTCTTTGCTTTGACCAATCGAGGTCGAAAGGTATATCCCAGAAAATCAAACTGCTGATTCACATAACTTCCGCTACGTTTACCATCTTTGCAGTATACAACCTTTGATTTTTCAGGATGCAGTTTTAGCTTACATTCTTCTAGTCTGACTTCAAGCGCCTTTTTGAGCTGCTCAGCTTCTGATTGGAATCTACAATGGTAGATGGCATCATCTGCATACCGCTCAAATGTGACCATTGGAAAGTTCTTTTTCACCCATCTGTCTAAAGCATAATGAAGAAATAGATTGGCAAGGATTGGACTAATCACACCACCTTGCGGTGTTCCTGATAAGTTCTGTACACATTTACCATCAATCTCAACTGGCGCTTTAAGCCAACGTTGTATATAGAGAATAATCCACTTGCACTTGATATGCTTGCATACTGCTTTCATTAGCAAATCATGATCAATGTTGTCGAAAAATCCTTGGATGTCTATATCAACAACCCAATCATATTGCCAACATCGTTGCCTTGCTATTCCAACCGCATCAAGCGCTGATTTCCCAGGTCTATAACCGTAAGAGTCATTATCAAAGTGAACCTCTAACTCAGGTTCGATCATGATTTTAACAACCATCTGAGCTATCCTRTCTGATACAGTAGGAATTCCTAGCGGTCTGGTTTTACCATCCCCCTTCGGAATTTCTACCCGTTTAACCGCAGGTGGAAAGTAGCTTCCAGAAGACATTCTATTCCATATTTTGAATAAATTGCCCGATAGATTTCTATCAAACTCACTCAGAGATTGATCATCCACTCCTGCTGCGCCCTTGTTTGCTTTGACTCTTTTATACGCTTCCCAAACAGTRTGCTTRGGAATRTCAAAAGGTTTTGTTGATGTCAAATTYATTCCTCCCATGTTATGGTTGACTCATTTTCACAACGGTACAATGTAACCCCTTCGCTCCATTCCCATTACAGGAATTTCAACACTACTACGAGTTACTCCGCCCCTGTGCTCTGCTTTGGTACTTTCATCTTTATGGGGCTACCACTTTAGATTTTTCCCTTGTCATCAGAACGACAGGTTCCCAAGTTCCTGCTAAAAGCCTAAGATAAGCTCATGCCACCTCAATACCGGATGCCGTCTAGTCAGTAAATAGCCACCTTCTAGACTTATCCCAGCGTGCCCCTAACCCACTGGTTTTGACATCATGAAAATTTGCTAACGACACGTCATCAGTGGTTCACTTTCGTTCATCTTCTTATCTCATACCTGACATATATCTATGCCTTTTCCTCAACGCTCACTACCATAACTCTTTATTACAGCAGCTTGAGGTGGTTTGAAGCCCGTAGCTATATACCGATTTCGGGAGACCTACTCCCATCTTTTAACAAGCATGGTGTTTACACACCTTCTTGGCACACTAGGAGTCTGCAAATTAATGCCTGTCTCCAGCCTGAAATCTTGTTGATAATCCTGACCAATCAATCCTTTATCAGCAAGTAATAATCCTTCAATGCCTGGCACAACTTCATAGAGCGATTCCCTTTCGTCAATATGTGCAGGTGTCAGCGTAATCCCTGTAATAATACCTTCTGAGCTGACACATAGATTACCCTTAAAGCCATAATATGTTTCCTCTTAGGGTGCCTCGGGCCTCATGATAGATTTTGTATATCCATACACAAAATCGAATCGGCTATCCTCGGCGGTATAAATTTT
>NZ_PGGB02000009.1:72060-74717 GCF_002803295.2 Caedibacter taeniospiralis
TTGCTGATCAACAGCGCAAGGCTACCCGGGTCTACTCGCCCTCGCGTTCCGCTCTCCATGGCTCGCAGCGATTGTAGGAGAATTTATGGGCAAAGACACAGACAAGGGTATATGGCAATACTTTATCAGACAACCATGGTAGTATCAAAACTCAAACACTGACAGCCGCAAAACTTGAGGGGATGACAAAACAAATCAAATTAACTGCAGTTTGTGATGGCGCGGCTAGTTGTTGGTCAGTCATAGACTCTTTGTCTGATAAATGTCAATCAATCGACAGAATATTAGACTGGTTTCACTTGTCAATGAAGTTCAAAAATAGTGGTTTAGGAAATAAACAGTTAAATGAAAAACTAGACGGTGCTAAATGGTATTTATGGCATGGACAGATAGAGGATGCAATCGGCAGATTAGAGGAACTAAAGCAAGAAGTAACTAAAAGAGATAAAGAAAATTAATAAGCTTGAAAAGCCGTTAGTCTGTATCGTTAACAATAAAGATTACATAGTCAATTTGATGAACATAAAAACAAGGATTTGGTTTTCACAAGTCGGATGGCTGAATCAAATGCTGAGAACCCAATTAATCAGCGTTGTAAGGGGCAGCAGCACATGAAGTGGTCAAGAGATGGACTGCACAACATACTTACCTTAAGGGCAGCCATGAATACTTATACTTGGTCAAAGGTCTGGGAAAAGCATGTTCTTTTTGGACTGAAGAAAGTTGCCTAAAACACAATATAAATACACTTCATAGTTAAAAAAGGAAGGCTTATTGAGCAGCTTTCGGCCCTGGGGAGGATTCACGAGGTTCGAAAAACTGCATAATTGGCGAAGGTATTGTAGAATTAATTGTTGACTTTTAGTTAACCTAAATACACAATCTCCTCGCTATGAAGTATACAGAATAGATCTAAGGAGACCAAAGTTGAAAAAATTAATTACTAGCGTTGCATTATTAGGTTACGGTGCTGTGGCATGCGCTTTAAATACAATTATTGTTAACGATACCCCTTATCGTGCAACCTTGCGCTATAATGACAATCCAGATCAATTTTGCCAGATGCATGGTCGCAGCGATCCGCAATGTAATGCCCAAACTATTGACCTTGAATCTAAAGAGGGTGTGCAAATAGTTAATCATGAGAGAATTGATTTGTATACTTTAAGAGTTAATGATTGGCACTTTCCTGGCAATCAGATCACATTTGAAATACAAAAAACATTACTTCCTTTTCAACAATTAGAAAGGCAGGCACTTGATAGCCAAAACAGTGATCTTTTGGTATCTCAAGCCAAGAAAAAACATGATGTTATTATTAATTTGAAATTAATTAAATTGCCAAATGGTTGGTATACTTTGTATTTAGAGGAACCACGGTTGTTTAGAGATAAAAATGTATTTTATGGGTACTCAAATCCAGTGATTCTCTCACATAATGTTTATGGCAATCAATACCAACCATATAACAATTATGGTAATCAATATCAGTACAATCCAAACCAATATGGGAACAACTACGGTGGTGGCTATAACCCNNNCAATTATGGTAATCAATATCAGTACAATCCAAACCAATATGGGAACAACTACGGTGGTGGCTATAACCCTTATGGTCACGGATATCAGCAGCATCACCAGTATGCTCATAATTATGGAAACCAGTATAATCATTATATGAATCAATATAGCGGTCACAATCTCTATGGCAATCAGTACCAACCATATAACAATTATGGTAATCAATATCAGTACAATCCAAACCAATATGGGAACAACTACGGTGGTGGCTATAACCCTTATGGTCATGGGTATCAGAAAATTCTAAATCAATATGGCAATAACAACCTCTATGGAAATGATTATTTCTAATGCTATTTAGGGCGCCATTGAGATTTTAAAATACGACTGATTTTGGTGGGATGTTGATCATTATTCGTCACTTTCTAATGTAACATTGTTCCCACAATATGTACCCGTAGTTTCCGAAAAGGTAGGGATCTCAGTGGTTAATAGATTCCCAATCAAGTTTTGAATGACGCGAACGGAACAAGCTGGGCACGGCAGGTATTCTTTTTCCTCATTTATACGAAATGCCAATGGGCGATAATACTAAAAGGCAGCTACCAGCTATATGGATGTATAACCGTTAGCTGAAAAATCGTGAAAATTGCTTGATCTTATATTAGTTTTATTCTTATTATAAGCATCTTCAAGTGTAATTCATGATACGGAAATGCGTGGTCTTACTTGGCAAAAAAAGTCATCAATTTTAGCAATTATTTTATTTTGTCTTGTTTTAGGAACCACCGTTTTTACCTGTAGTTGGTTTCGCCAGCCCTTTTTATTCGCCCAGTGGATTGTTATTTATCTATTTACATTATTTGCAATTATTTATCTTTTTAAAGATTCTATTGTCATGCCGAAATGGGGGAAGTGGGCGAATTATACTCTGCTAGGTCTAATATTACTCCTACTGGTTAATATGTTTATTCAACCGGTGCCTATTTGGTCACAAGCCAATTTAGATCGCATTACCTTTATTAACGCCATGTTCAACTTTTTTAGGTCGAAGCTGTGTGGTAGATATTGCATAGCATAAGGAAAAGCTTTAGTTTTTAATTTGCACAAAAAAACAGGAAGCCGCGCCTTATGCT
>NZ_PGGB02000009.1:74722-74898 GCF_002803295.2 Caedibacter taeniospiralis
AAGACTTTATCATTTCTGTGTATTGTTTGGTAGATGATGAATTAAAAAATCTGATAAAAAAGCGACCCTTAAGAGCTCGAGGCTTTGCACCAAAGCTTTCAGATGCAGAAGTGATTACAATGGATATTGTAGGAGAATTTATGGGCAAAGACACAGACAAGGGTATATGGCAATAC
>NZ_PGGB02000010.1 GCF_002803295.2 Caedibacter taeniospiralis
TGCCTGTTTAATCGTGTCGATTAAAAGAGATTTACCAAAGCGTCTGGGACGCGAGAGGAAGTAGTATTTACCGTTCTCAGTCAAACGATAAACATGTTTTGTTTTATCAACATAGATATAATCGCTGGTGATGATTTCTGCCAAACCAGAAATACCAATCGGAAGTTTTTTCATGGGATTGAATCAAGCCATTTAAGATCGCAAAAGTATAACAGCTCGTGAGCGTTAAAACTATCCTTGATTTAAGTCTGCGCCCAAAAGGCGCTCACGATGTCAAATGCAGATTACTTCGGGCGAATTCCAAATTTGTGGACGATTGTACTTCCTTGTTCCCACGCAGGAGCGTGGGAGCAAGGAATGTCGCTTCATACGACATATGTGTTGTGTCAGCTCTGGCAAATCACCCACACCACAATGGATAAAACTTACTGAATGCTTCCATATTCATTTTCTGTGGTCTCCCTTCTTAATAAAGCAAGTTTTGCCTGATATGGAGGAATAATATTCCTTTGCCATACCTCTTTGAAAAAGTGTAATTCTTCATATTTCGTCAAAACATTATCGATATAGTGCATCACTCGTGGCAAGTAAGCTAAGTAATTTTTGCGCTTATTCTGCAAATCTTGACGGGTAAATATTCCTAGGCATTTCAAGTGCCGCTGCAACCCCATTAAATCAAACCATTGTGTAAAAAGTACTTTTGTCACCGTTTCGTCAAGGTAACCTTCAGACTTCGCCAGAATATAAAAGTTGTCCACTTCCTTTTTCACAAACGTCTCTGGCAAAGTTAAATAACAATCTCGCAAAATCGACACCAGATCGTAAGTAATGGGTCCATTAACCGCATCTTGAAAGTCAATCAAACCCAACGAATTCGACTGATACATGATGTTCTTACTGTGAAAATCACGAAATACAAATACGTTAGGCTGCGCCATTGCGTTATCTACCAGAGTTTTTTGCAGCTCTTTGTATGATGTTTCAAGTTTCTGCAATGTATCGGCATCCAAACCCAGCCACTGCCAAAACCAAAGCTTCATTACATCAAGCTCGCTCGCAAATTTACTTTCTTCATAATTGGGGAAAAGCATTTTCTCTACTTGCCAAAACTTCGGAATGAGTGCTAACACATCCTGGTACAAAGACAGATCTTTTTGTTGATATATCGCATGATAAACTTGCGTGTCACCAAAATCGTCCAAAAGTAGAAAACCGCTTTCTTGATCATAGGCATAACACTGAGGTGCATTAAGCCCAAAATAGCGCAATAAGCGCGCAACTCTAAAAAAAACATCGGGTTTTTCGCGATCTAATGGCGCATCCATGACCACATAGCTTTTAGTGCCAACGCAAACACGATAATATTGGCGAAAACTCGCATCTCCAACGATTGGAACCAGAGCAGGTTTATCTATGGGGAAAAGCACTGATAACCACTCGGTAATCTGTAAAAATCTGGATTGCACGACTTTTTCCTAGAAATCTAACAACAAAGCGATAGAATAGCAGTAGTTTTGGTTTGGCGAAACCTGGAATTCCTAGCAAATAAGCAAAAGGATAATATTTATTTAATGAAATCATTAATCACCTTACATAGAAAAATTTTGCCTATGGCAATGCTTTGTGCAATCCCTGGGGCTGGATTGAGCAAAATCACCATTGATAACCCCCTGCAAAGATCATGGCAATGTACAGCTGATGGCAACAGTTGGAAATGTGTTGAAATTAACAGTAATAATGCCGACTTGTTTAAAAAGGGTGTACTTCCCAAGGAAAAAAAACAAATTATCGCCGATGCCTTAGGTTGGGTACTCTCCAATAACCCCAATAATATTTGCGGCGGTTATTACTATCAACCCCCAGTTGAAAAAACACCATCTAACGAGGCAAAAGTCAATGCCCAGCAGTATCAGTATGCTCAAAGTGGGACGATTACCGCTGAAGGCGCCGTTGAGGTAAAAAAAGGCAATCAATACCTAAGCGCAGATAAAGCAATATTAACGCAAAATAAAGACAAAAAGATTGATCAAATTGACTTGATGGGCAACGTGAATTTAAGCCAACCTGGACAACTTGCCATAGGCTCACAAGGTCAAGCAAATATTAGTAGCAATACAGCCACCTTGGATGACACCTATTATTTAATGCGTGTGCGCCAAAAGCCAGGTGGCTCTATGGCAAATCTCACTGCTGATGAAGTGTGCAGTCAAGAAAACAACTTCACAGGCTTCGCTCATGGGCATGCGGATAAGATCATTCAAAACAGTAAGACCAGCTACTCACTTAAACACGCAACTTATGCCACAGATAGTCCTTATGACAATACCTGGATGCTAAATGCCACAACGATTGATCTGGATCGTGAATCGGGTATAGGCACGGCATATAATGCGTTATTCTATGTGAAAGATGTCCCGATTTTATACTGGCCTTATATGACCTTTCCAATCGATAATAGAAGACGCACTGGCTTCTTATACCCAACTGCAGGCTATAACAGCAATTCAGGCTATTTTTTATCCACACCATTTTATTGGAATATGGCACCTAACTATGACCTTTTGCTGACCCCAACGATATACAATCACCGTGGTGTTTTGCTTGATGGCAACTTTCGCTATCTCACGACAACACAAAGTGGTGAGCTAGATCTCGAATATATGCCACATGATCGTAGAGCAGGCATAGATCGTAAAGCACTCTCGTTCACTGATAATGGTAAGTATGATCAAAACTGGTCAAGCTACCTTAATTATCAATATATCGGTGATAAAGATTTTTATAATGATTTTGACAGTGACGACATGGGCTTATCGACACAAACCCTGCTCAATCGTCAGGCCTCATTGCGTTACAGCGACCCACATTGGAATATGAATACCACCGTACAGTCCTATGATGTCATTGATGACACCATGTATCTTGCTAACCGCCCCTATTCAATGCTACCGCAAATCAATGCTAATGCTGCCTATCCAGGTCTTTTACCCCATCTGGATTTAAACTGGGACAACCAGTTTACTTACTTCTATAAGCCTGGTTTAAACAGCATTTCACAAGTACAAGGTCAGCGCTACTACAGCTCCCCTAAGCTCAACTTTCCCTTGCAAAAAACCTGGGGGTTTTTCACCCCTTCGGTGACTTTGTCAGAAACTGCCTACACATTGCAAAATCGAAGCGCTGTTGCTTTTACTGGTGCAACCAACTTTAGTCAAAATCAATATCCACAGCAAAATATCACACGAAGCTTACCCATCATTAATCTCGATACGGGTTTGTATTTTGATCGCAAGTTCGGCTTCAATAACCATGAATACACACAAATCCTATCACCAAGACTGTTTTACACTTATATTCCTTATCAAAACCAAAGTAATATTCCCCTATTTGATACCTCTTTAAGTAACTTCAGCTATGCCTCTTTGTTCCAAACTAACACCTTCACGGGAATTGATCGCATTAATAATGCCAATCAACTCTCCTATGCGTTAGAGACATCGGTTAATGATCAGGCAACAGGAGTGAGTGTGCTTAGTGCTGGCATTGGTCAAATGGCTTATTTTACCGACCGCAAGGTTTCTCTTTGCTCAGGGACCGATGCAGACTGTGCCAACTCATATGTGCCATTTTATAATAGCAATTTTTCGGATGTTGCTGCCTTCTTAAACTATCGCTTTCTACCCAATTGGCAGCTGATGACCTCGGGGACCTATAACCCGCAAAATAATAATGTTGACTCACAGACCTATCAGATTCAATATATGCCCGACACTGATCATGTATTTAATATCGGTTACCAGAATATTAAAAATAACTACGCAGCCCTTACCCCCGCGCAAATTCAGGCAAACACACTTCCTGATTCGCTATCACAGATCAGCTTTTCAAGCATATGGAAGCTCTCCCCGCACTGGTCAGTCACAGGTCTTTGGAGCTATGCCTTTAACTCCAGACACACCACCAACATGTTTGCAGGTATTCAATACGATGCCTGCAGTTGGGCGGTGAGATTCCTGGCACAACGTTATGTCAACTCATCCAGTAACCCAAATGATCCAAATAATATCACGGGACCTTTGACCAATGCCTTTATCGTTCAATTTGAATTGAAAGGTTTAGGGGGAAGCAGTCAAAGCTCGCTTGATGAACGCCTCAGCATGATTCCAGGCTACACACCAAATGGTGGATTTAACTAGCTGAGTCTGCCGCTTCACCCTATACGCTCCACCCGTACAATGGCTTTCAATGGAGCAAATCCTTAATATGCGCCTCCAAGCTTGCTATATAACTTGCAAGCGTTGTTTCATCCCGTTTTAACAGCATAATAAGCGCTTTGGCAAAACCTGAGATTAAGAGACTCATTGCTTGCGCTTTCGGAATACCTCTGGACTCGAGATAAAACAAAGCCTGCTGATCCAGCTGCCCAATTGTCGCACCATGGTTGCAAATCACATCATCCGAATAAATCTCAAGCTCAGGTTTGGTATTAATTTCTGCCGTATTGCTTAATTGGATGTTGCGGTTATTCTGCAACGCCTTAACGCCATACAAACCATGAGCAACATACGCTTTCGCGTTAAAAGTGGCTGAGGCTTTGTCTCCGACAACCCCTCGAAACAAAATATCACTTTGCGTGTTGGAGGCTAAATGTTTAACATTAAAACGATAATCTGCTTTGGCAGATGCTGCTAGGGTGTATATGCCCTTAGCGTCAAAGCTCGCCCCTTCCTGCATTAGATCAATCTCAAATTCAACACGATTTAATGCAGCATACGCGCCAAGCTGGAAAGTCTCATATTGCGCACAGCACCCAATTGAAATGCTTAGTTTATGTGTAATGAGTAACTTCTGAAGACTCATATTCGCCAGCACATCATACGTACACTGCGCAAAATCCTGAAGCGTCACATCAGTCACGATATTTGCTGCTGAAAATTCTTCACCTAGCATGATATGATGTTCAGCAATCGTGCAAGCAGAAGATTTCTGCACAATGATGCTGTTATGATAATTTACCAACTTTGAGCTGCTATCTTTCGTATAAAGATAAGTCATGAGAATAGGCTTAGCTAACTTTATATTTTCTTTGAGCTCAATAACAGTTCCTGCCAACGTTGATGATGCGTTTAATAAACTCAACGCATTTTTTGAGCCTGCTATGGTGATCTCTTGCGATGAAAGTCCCCCTTTGACTGTAAGTCCCTCCACCTGATCGCAATGTAGCAGAACTCCATCGACAAAAACAATATTATGTGCATCCATGTTTAAATTTACAAGACTAAGAACACTTCGCGCATCAATATTGGCTTGCAGTTTAACCGTCTTAATACCATGCTTCTTATATAGGGCATCAAGGTCAGTATAACGCCAGCTTTCAGTCTTTTTTGTTGGAAAACCTTCTTGGACAAATGCCTGCCATAAATCTTGCCTGTTTTTGATTCCAGCACTATCTAAAAAAGCCAATTGTGCAAATGGGTGCTCTAATTGCAGCATTTTCTGCTCCTTATTCATTAATCCACGCGTAACCTTTATCTTCAAGCTCAAGAGCAAGCTCTCTGCCACCTGACTTGACCATTTTGCCATCGGCTAACACGTGGACAAAATCAGGAGCAATATAATTTAACAAACGCTGATAATGGGTAATGATAATAAATCCACGTTGACCGTTGCGCATATGATTGGCGCCTTTTGACACGACTTGTAAAGCATCGATGTCAAGACCAGAGTCCGTTTCATCTAAAATACATACTTTCGGCTCAAGCATCATCATTTGCAGCATTTCGTTGCGTTTCTTTTCCCCTCCTGAGAAACCTTCGTTAACTCCACGCTTCATGTATTTTTGATCCATTTGCAAAATATCCATATTAGTACGTAATTTTTTCATAAAACTCATTGCATCAAGCTCAGACTGTCCTTTGGCCTTGCGTAAACTATTGACTGCACTTTTTAAAAACTGAGTGTTACTCACCCCTGGAATTTCCACAGGGTATTGAAAACTTAAAAACATCCCCGCATGAGCGCGCTCTGAAGCATCGAACTCAAATAAATTCTGTCCATCCAGCAATACTTCGCCTTCAGTGACTTCATAGCCAGACTTCCCTGCTAACACATTGCCTAAGGTGCTTTTACCGGCACCATTAGGACCCATAATGGCGTGAACCTCGCCAGGGTTTACCGTGAGGTTGATTCCCTTTAGAATGACTTTATTTTCCACCTTGGCATGTAAATTTTTAATCTCTAATAACATATTCTTTGCTTCGCTTTTCTATTTTTCTATTTTTTGGCATATTGAGCGTATATTGATACGCCCCTACAATCCTTGGATATATGTGATACGCCCCTACCCTATTGCACCCTCTAAACTGACTTCCATCAGTTTTTGTGCTTCAACCGCAAATTCCAAAGGTAGCTTTTTAAATACCTCTTTGCAAAAACCATTGACGATCATTGCCACCGCATCTTCTGCTGACATACCACGCTGGAGACAGTAAAACAACTGCTCATCGGAAATCTTGGACGTAGTTGCCTCATGCTCAATTTGTGCACTTTTCGATTTATTTTCAATATAAGGGTAGGTATGAGCGCCACAGTTGTGTCCAATAAGTAATGAATCACATTGCGAGAAATTGCGTGCATTTTCCGCCGTTGGCAACATTCGCACCAGCCCGCGATAAGCATTTTGTGCATGCCCAGCTGAGATGCCTTTTGAGATAATCGTGCTTCTGGTATTTTTACCCATATGGATCATCTTGGTTCCTGTGTCAGCTTGTTGCCTATGGCGCGTTAGTGCCACCGAGTAAAACTCACCAACACTGTTATCCCCTCGCAATATGACCGATGGATATTTCCAGGTAATGGCTGAACCTGTTTCCACTTGCGTCCATGAAATTTTAGCGTGACTGCCTAAGCACGCCCCGCGCTTGGTGACAAAGTTGTAGATTCCCCCTTTGCCCTCTTTATCCCCTGGATACCAATTCTGCACGGTGGAATATTTAATTTCGGCATCCTTGAGTGCGATAAGTTCAACAACAGCTGCATGCAGCTGATTTTCATCGCGCATGGGAGCCGTGCAACCCTCTAAGTAGCTCACATAGCTGCCCTCATCGGCAATAATCAGTGTGCGCTCAAACTGCCCTGTATTTGAAGCATTAATCCGAAAATAAGTCGATAACTCCATGGGACAGCGTACCCCTTTGGGAATATAGACAAAAGAGCCATCGCTAAACACGGCTGAATTTAGTGCCGCAAAATAATTATCAGTTTGTGGCACAACCGTGCCTAAATATTGTTGCACCAATTCTGGATATTTTTGTAATGCTTCCGAAATAGGACAGAAAATCACGCCCGCTTCAGCCAACTTCTCTTTGAATGTAGTCACCACGGATACGGAATCAAACACCGCATCCACCGCAATACCTGCCAGCATTTCCTGCTCATGCAAGGGAATACCCAACTTGTTATAGGTCTCAATCAACTCAGGATCCACCTCATTAAGGCTTTTAGGTCTGTCTACGTTAGATTTTGGCGCTGCATAGTAACTAAGGTTTTGGTAATTAATTGGTGCATACTTGACATGTGCCCAGGTTGGCTCCTTCATCTCCAGCCATTTATGATAGGCTTTTAAACGCCAGCCTAGCATAAACTCAGGTTCATTTTTACGCTTAGAAATTTGACGGATAATCTCCTCATCCAGTCCCACACGAAACAACTCTTGTTCAATGTTGGTCACAAACCCATGCTTATACTCCTGCTCAAGAATCTTATTTATTTTGTCATCAGCCATGTTGCATGATCTCTTTATCGTTGTACGGTTTTTTTATTAAATCTTCGATTGCAAACTCGCTTAGCGTAGCGCGGACTTTTTTATTGATAGCATGCCAATAGCTCCCCATCTGGCAATTACCCACTGAGCATGATTTAAAACTTTGTGCACAACACTCGGTAAACGCAAGCTGTCCATCAATGGATTCAACTACGTCAAGCACCGATATAAAGCCAATGTGTTTTGCCAGAGCATAGCCACCATCCGCACCACGTCTTGCCAATAAAATTCCGCTTATGCTTAATAACTTCACTATTTTTCGTACCGTTGGCAAATTAAGTCCTGTCATACTTATCAGCTCAGTTGCGCTGTATAATCGCTCAGGATTCTGAGCAAATTTCAATACGATCATCACGCCATAATCAGCAAGCTTACTTACTTTTAACATTAAATGGTACTAGCTTAGTCTCATATGCGCAAAGGTTAATGGGTTTTGAAGTATGTGTCAACGGATTATAACCAGCTTAAATAGACTTGAAGTCAAGCAAGATACTAAATTTTTCCCACAGAATTTAGCGCTTGATATATTGTGCTAAATGGTAATATCAAAGAGTTAGGCTTATCTAATAACCTTATCGCACCAAAAGTTTCGTACCATTTTGCTGCTTTTTCATCTTTTGCATCAATTAGCATTGCCACCCCACCTGCCTGTGAAGCAACAAAAATACAACGCTTTCCAGCAGATAGCAGTAGTTGCCCTCCTAAACCAACTCCCTGATAATTAACATCAACCGCCAGTCTTGCTAAACGAAACACGGGAATTTCGTGTCTAGCCAAGCCTTGTGTTAATTTTTGCGGTGCTGCATTGTAAGCAATAGACGCGGGACTTAACGTATAATATCCCATTACTTTACCATCATAATCATTAATGGCTACATACGTTTTAGCCACCCCCTTATCATGATTTTGTCTTGCATATTTCACAAAAAAACCATTCAACTCACCATTACCACAATTAAATGATTGCCAATCATGAGTTGTTGCAATGGCTTCTTCATGCCATGCCATAGGCTTTATACTCATTTTATTGTATATTTAGGGAGATCAAATGCTGCTTTCAACATTTTTGCATTGGGTTTCTGAGGATCGTCCAGCAGTTTCATGACTTCTATACTATCCCTTTTACTTAATTCAATTCTCTCATTCTCCTCAATCACCCTATGAGCTGCTGATATGGAATTTTTTAAAACAAATTCCGTCAAATTGACATGAAGCAAACTTGCCGCCTTCATTAACAAACCCTTTTCCTCGATGTTAATACGTAACGACATTCTCTCATTGTGTTTAACTACAGCTTGTGGCATAGCCCTCTCCTTTTTGTGCACATTCAAGTTGTACGTGCATTATAAGCAATTTCAACTTAAAAGCAAACCACCATCTAACTTTAAGGAGCTAGAATGAATAAATTCAACCAAGACCTCATTCCCATGCTCCTGCGTGGGAATGCGTAATTTTATACCCTAAGGTAAATTTTAAAAATCTCGTCCCTTTAGGATCAAACTATAAAAATGCTTTGCAATTACTTTTTTCCACTGTACTCTGTTTGCTTAGAGATAAATTTTCGGCAAAAGTACCTAATTAGATGCGTTTTTACAATCGTTCATTTGTGTTAAAAAGCAGCTTAAACGCTTGTGGAGCCTGTTGTTTATTTCCTTTATCCTGTTGCTGTCGATGTAGCAAGCCTAATTAAGGTTTTCTCATTGAGCGTTTGTTTTCAAACACAAAATAATCACCTTTAAATTAGGCTTTTCTCCACAGTTTTATTATTTTTGTAAATCAAACAACAGGATAACAATATGATTAAATCAACACTTTTGTTTATTTTAGCGGCCCTTTTTTTATTTTTTGAAATGGCACTTCAAGTCTCCCCAGGCATCATGACCTATGACTTAATGAAAAGTCTCAATATCGATGTCTTTTGGCTAGGGGTCACCTCTGGGGCTTACTTTATTACTTATACCTTAATGCAGATCCCCGCAGGTCTTTTTTATGATCGTTTTTCTGCTAGAAGTGTGATTTTGCTCCCGCTTCTTATTTGTATCATCGGGGGCTTTTTATTCGCGCTTGCACCTAACTTTTATTTAGCCGCCTGTGCACGTATTTTTATGGGCTTTGGTTCAGCCTTTGCCTTTATTGGCGTGCTTGTTGTTGCAAGTCATGTCTATAGCAAACGCTACTTCACTTTAGTTGCAGGAATCACCCAAATGCTTGCGGCTTTGGGTGCCATGTGTGGCGCACTGCCGCTGATTCCTTTGATCAATCATTTTGGCTGGCGTGCGACAATGATGATCATCAGTGGCTTGGGATTAATTCTATTCATCGCCATGATTTTTTATTTAAAGCTACCCAACAAACATCTAAGCAACACAGCTGCGACTAATTCTTGGGTTGCTTTTAAAAGCGTTGCCCAAAAATCACAAACCTGGATGATTGCCATTTACGCCTGCTTACTATGGATGCCGATGTCGGTAGTCGCCTCGCTGTATGGCATTCCCTTTGTCGAGCAGTACTTTAAGCTTTCCTTTTCATCATCAGCGACAGTCATTACCTTCATGTGGATTGGCATCGCCATTGGCAGCCCAATCTTTGGATTTTTAGCAGATAAAGCCCACAAACTTAAAGAAACACTGGTTGTGTGTGGCATGCTTGGGGTCATTTCTTTTGCCCTTATTACTTTGGTCCCAATCAATCAAGCCTTCTTGCTTATTTTGTTATTTTTTATTGCGGGTGCCGCATGCGCGGGTCAAGCGCTAAGCTTTTCCCTTGTTTCACGCAACAACAAGCTCGAGCATCGCGCAACAGCAATCGGTTTTAACAATATGGCAGTCGTTATTTCTGGTTTTATCTTCCAGCCACTCATCGGCTATATTATTCGCACAAGCCAAAGCACACCTGTAACCGATTACTTGTATGATGGCAACAGCTACCACAAGGGTATGCTGGTCGTGTTACTTGGTTACATTATTGCAACTATAACGGTTATTTTCTTTATTAGAGGGAAAACTAGCAGCACCTAGACTCTGCAAAAAGAAATATTATAACTTGTAGCTTGAGGTGCTGGAGCGTTGAAGCTAATCAACTTCTGCAGATCACCATAAAGCTCAACAGGTGTCCATGGTTGAGGCTGCCCTACATTAAAGCCAGTTTTATCCAGCCATTGCACTTGATACTGAAACTTTTGCGTTGAAGATTTCTTATTCTGCACCAACACTTGTCCTTGCAATGTGTCACCTGCTGAAGTTTTTACAACTGGCTGCATTGCCTTTAATTGACCAAAGCCTGAGCCAAAGCTCTCAGCCGATACCGTATTGGCAGGCAAGGTAATACAGCGACTAGCACATCCGCTTAAGCCCAACACTAAGATCACCAATAACCCACTGCACTTTACTGCTTTAATTTCCATGTTTTATACCTCATTCTATTTAGTCCAACCACTCAGTCTGACATCAGGACTCAGATAAAAAACTCTTTAGGGTTTCTGAACGTGATGGATGTCTTAATTTACGCAATGCTTTGGCTTCAATCTGACGAATACGCTCACGTGTTACATCAAACTGCTTACCAACCTCTTCCAAAGTGTGATCAGTATTCATATCAATGCCAAAACGCATCCGCAAAACTTTTGCCTCACGCTCAGTCAAAGTGCTCAGAATACCTTTGGTAACTTCTTTTAAGCTTTCACTTGTTGCACTATCCACAGGAGAGTCAGAAACTGAATCTTCAATAAAGTCGCCCAAATTAGAGTCTTCATCGTCACCAATCGGAGTTTCCATTGAAATGGGTTCCTTAGCGATCTTCATGATTTTACGAATCTTATCTTCAGACATATCAATATGTTGACTCAACTCTTCAGGAGTTGCCTCCTTGCCCGTTTCTTGAAGAATCTGGCGCGAGATACGATTTAGCTTATTGATTGTCTCAATCATATGCACAGGAATTCGGATTGTGCGCGCCTGATCAGCAATTGAGCGCGTAATGGCCTGACGAATCCACCATGTTGCATAGGTTGAAAACTTATAACCGCGCCGATATTCAAACTTGTCAACTGCCTTCATTAACCCGATGTTTCCCTCCTGAATCAAATCAAGAAATTGCAAACCTCGGTTGGTGTATTTTTTGGCAATCGAAATCACCAAACGCAAGTTTGCCTCAATCATTTCCTTTTTTGCGCGTCGTGCTTTTGCTTCACCAACTGAAATACGCTTACTTGCCTCTCTTAGATCATGGATTGACATATCCGCACGATCTTCGATAAGCCCAAGCTTTAATTGAATGGCTTTAGCATCTTCAACTACATCCACTAACTCTGGATACTTTTCAATACAATCATCTAACCAATTAATATCTGTTTCTCTCCCCTGGAAGTGAGAAACAAAATATTGTTTAGGCATTTTTCCCTTTTCAACACATAAACGCATAATCTTGCGATCATGCCCACGAATTTCTGTCACAAGACCTCGAATGGAGTTGATCATACGATTCAATTGCGCACTGGTATATCGCATACTTAAAAACAAGACTGATATTTCGCTTGAAGCATTAACATACGCCTTACTGCCAACGTCCTGATCCAAAAGATAATTAAACTTAAGCTCAAGTTCTGCAAATTTTTGGGCAGCAAATTCAGGATCTGGACCTGTGTCCTCTACGGTATCAACTGAAGCACTACCTGCATCCTCTTCATCCTCAGCAGTATCCTCTGGGGGATTATCCTCTAGAGTGGCTTCTGGGTTATCCAGCATTGAGCCAACATCAGTTCCTGAGGCATCAACTTCATCGTCTTCATTAAAACCTGAAATGAGATCTGAGAATTTAATGAATTCGTACAAAGGTATTTCTTCCCTTTCTTCATCATCAAGCTGCGTGTGTTCTTCACGTGCTGCATCCGTCAAATCCTGATAGCGTCCCAGCAAAGACTTAATGACATAGGGGTATTCAGACAGTGCGTTTAACACTTCCTTTGTGCCTTGCTCAATGCGCTTGGCAATTTCAATTTCTCCTGAGCGTGTCAACAAATCTACCGCACCCATTTCACGCATATACATTCTAACGGGGTCTGTTGTTCGTCCAAAATCCCCATCCGAGGATAATGCCTGAACCGCATCCTCATCAGATGTGCTTTCGGATTCAGCCTCCAATAACAACAAATCTTCCACATCAGGCACCGATTCAAATACCTTTACCCCAACGTCATTGATCATCTGAATTACTTCTTCAATACGCTCAGGATCAGTGATCTCATCAGGCAAATAATCATTGACATCCGCATAGGTTAAATAACCCTGCTCACGCCCCAATGCTAATAACTCTTTTATTCGCGACAGTTGCTGTTCTTTTGTTTGATCTGACATTAAAATCTCACTTTTACATTTATCTCAATATTTGCTTATTTTATCACACCATGATCAAATACTCGGCGGTAACTATATTTCCGCCCATCACCCAGTGTGAGTTGTCAGTGTGACACTGATTACTCACTGCTTCCCCATAAACTAATGGCACTACCTTAAGCACTAACTACCCCATAAACCCAGCCAAATGCTTTACGATGGGTATACACACGTACATGATGCGCGATGAGCGCGTAGCCCCTTCATACCTTGTCTACTTTATGCAAAATTGTCTGCATTCTCTGCTTCTCTGGCGCTGTTAGGATAGATGTTTTTGCTTTTGCTATCAGGTGTTCTAATTCATTTTGACGTGCCTGCTTCATTATCTTATCTAACATTGCCATTAATTCATCAATAAGTTGTTCTGCTTCAAGCTCAATCTGCAGTTGTAAAAGCTGGTAGAAATAGGTTTTAAACAACTCATACTTTTCAATCAGCATCTGCACTAGCAAGGCAGAAGACAGCCCGTCATTTTGCCTGATTATATTCAAAGCATCAAGCAAAATAAAATGCTGTTCGGTGACGCACTCAAACTCTATTTCTATAGCTTGTTGCAACACTACTTTATGCACTTCTTGCGGCATATTCATCATGTACGCCAGTGCTCTTTCGACCAGGCTTAGTTTATTTATATTCAACTGCCCGCATTTTGGTAGCATTTTTGATGAAGCATTCCTATCTGTAGACGCTTTTTGCTTTATCATTCGCTGTAATTGCAATGATGAGATATCTATTGCCTTGGCAAGCTGCTCTATTATCATCAGAGTGTAGGCACTTTCTGGCATGTTCTTTAAAATGCGTCTGGTTTCCTCTATCAATTGAGCCAGGCTATCCGCGCTGCTTAAATCATATTTGGTCACTAAATTATGGACAAAAAAATCTGCTGCACTAAGCGCAGTTTCCAAAGATTTTGTAAAGCCTCCTAAGCCAAACACTTTGATATATGAATCTGGATCATGTTCTTGTGGTAGCAATAGAAAACGTGCTTTCTTATGTTCATTCAGTAGTGGCAATACCATTTCAAATGCTCGCAAGGCCGCGTTTTGTCCTGCATTATCTCCATCAAAGCACAACACAATCTCTGAGGTGTGACGAAATAAGGTTTTAATATGAGTTTCAGACAATGCAGTTCCTAAAGTAGCCACAGCCATGGTATATCCATGTTGATAAAGACCGATCACATCCATATACCCCTCAACCACCATGATATGTGAAGGGTTTTTGTGTTGCTGTTTTAACTCATATAAGCCATATAACTCGTGACTTTTAAAAAATACGGGTGTCTCTGGCGAATTTAAGTATTTAGGATTTGCGTCTTTATTGGGTAATACTCGCCCACCAAAACCAATCACAAGTCCTTTACGATTACGAATTGGAAACATTAAACGCTCACGAAAGCGATCATATACGCGTGTTTTGTCTTTGCAAATAACCAAACCCGCCTGATCTAAAACTTCCAGTGAAAACTGTTTTCTCAACACCTCATACAACGCCTGCCACTGATTTGGGGCATAACCCAGCTGAAAATATTTGATCGTTTTTGCTTCCAAGGCGCGCGCTTTTATATAATCAATAACGGCTGCTTTGTCGATATCATGACGCAAACACCATTGGTAATATTTATTTGCCATTTGCAAGGCTTCATATATCGATTTCGTTAGTTTCTCCTGCGATAAGTCCCTCTTGGCGTTCTCATAGGGGACTTCAAGCCCTTGCATATACGCCAGCTCTTCAATCGCTTCGACAAAGGTTAAACTATTGTAATCCGACAGGAAATCAATGACATCACCCGAAACATGGCAGCCGAAACAGTGGTACATTTGTTTGTCTGGATTTACTGAGAATGAAGGCGTTTTTTCATGATGAAAAGGGCAACACGCCATATAATTCTTGCCAGTTTTTTTAAGCGTCACATATTTTGAAACAACTTCAACAATATTTGTGGACGCCACGACCTGACGCACAAAAGTTACGGGAATACTTCCCCTCATGACGACCTGTTAGGATAACTGTGATTTGATGATTAAACCAACTTTCCCCATATCAGCCCTACCGTTTAGTTCGGCTTTAATGGCACCCATAATTTTACCCATGTCTTTAACTGATGACGCGCCCACCTCTAAAATAGCGCGTTGGATAATCCCAATAATTTCATCTTCTGATAAGGGTTTTGGTAAATAAACCTGTAAAATTTCTATTTCTTCCAGCTCTTTTTGTGCAAGCTCATCTCGACCTGCCCGTTTAAATTGCTCAGCCGAATCCTTCCTTTGCTTGATCATTTTTGTCAGAATGCCGATAACATCTGCCTCTGTTACTTCGACACGCTCATCAACCTCTTTCTGCTTAAACGCAGCTAACGCCATACGAATAGTCGATAGACGATTTTTGTCTTTGTTCTTCATTGAGGTCTTCATATCTTCAACAAGACGTATACGTATTTCAGACATTTATTAATCCTAACACTTTGATTTGGTGAGTTTATTTTTTCATACACTTAACTACTACTGCAAATTAGGTCTTACCAGAATTTCCACCCATTTTTGCAAGGGCGTATACAATACGCCCCTCCGCACCATCTGTCGTGGGCGGAGATATTATCGTTACCTGCAAATATGGCATCCATAAATGCAACAGCCAACTATACCACAGAAGCATAGCTGGCTGGCTGATTTGCAACAATCTTTTTGGTTCTAGTGGTGAGGCATTGCTGAACCTGAACGCGATTGCTTCATTGAGCGCTTAACCGCTGCTGCTTTCTTGCGTTTGCGCTCCCATGTCGGCTTCTCATAAAATTCTCTGCTACGAAGCTCAGAAACAATTCCCGCTTTCTCACAACTACGCTTAAAACGGCGGAGCGCAACATCGAAAGGCTCTGTTTCTCTTACACGTACTGCTGGCATATATCTCACCTCGCTTAAATGCCATTAAAACATCAACAACTCTATTTGTAAGGTCTAAATAAACAGGCTTACCTGCCACTTTAGTCCTAAAAATCAAACGCGCCAAGTCTACAAACTTTCCCTCCAAAAAGCAAATGCGTTTTGCTGAAATTTGCTCCAAAAATAATAGGCTTGGCAGGATTCCCACTCATAAATCTGTTGCAGCTTTTGATTAGGTAGCACATAATGCTGACGGCAATGACCATGTCATGGTCTTTGACTCTCTTGTGTTAATTGGCGAAGTGGCTAAATATTATGATCCAAAGCGAAACTAAAAATCAGCTCATCATCGCAGATGAGCATGCGATGCTTGAACTTGGTAAAAAAATCAGCAAATCTCTCAAAAAAGGCGGTGTTATCTATCTTTATGGAGATCTAGGCGCTGGCAAAACTACACTTACCAAAGGTATTTTACAAGGTTTTGGGTTTACAGGGAGTGTCAAAAGCCCTACTTACACACTGATTGAAACTTATCCGATTAATGGCACCATCTTGCAGCACTTTGATTTGTATCGGTTAAGTGATCCAGAGGAGCTTGAATGGATTGGCATTCGTGACTACTTCAACGGCGACAGCATTTCGCTGATTGAGTGGCCACAAAAGGGTGGCGACTTTCTGCCCCCCCCCACCAGGGAAATTCACATTGCGTACACAGGTACAGGTCGTTCTGTCACCATACTACCTCTTGGGCTGACATTTTAAAAACCAGATCATCGATTTACAAGAGGTGAATATAGGGGATCAATGGGAAATACAAGGATACCTTGATGTGTGTCTTGTTTATTTGAAGATGTGTTGCCAGTAAGGTTTGATAGGTCTTTAGCTGTTCGCTGTAGTGAGTCTCTTGCACTTTAAGAAAATCTTCTAATGTCTCTCCGAAGGCAGGTGATGTAAATTTGTAGTCCACAATATGGTACTGGTTATTGTCAACAATGATTCTATCGGCAATATTTTTCTTCAGTTTGCCAAAGTTTAAACTTAGCATCATTTGTTCAC
This sequence comes from Caedibacter taeniospiralis, assembly GCF_002803295.2. Lineage (GTDB taxonomy): Bacteria > Pseudomonadota > Gammaproteobacteria > Francisellales > Francisellaceae > Caedibacter > Caedibacter taeniospiralis. The sequence goes on from NZ_PGGB02000010.1 coordinate 17,148, forward strand.
TCATGCCCGTGGCAGAAAATATCCAGGGATAATGCTGTTGTGTGTATTCAACAGCGAGCCTGGCGTCGTTTAGAGCTTTAATTTTAAGCGTACCTGAAAGCGCATATTCATGGGCACAGAGTGAGAAATATGCTTGCCAGTCACCGATGTGATCAGGATTACGGCATAGATAGTTAAATAATTGGTGAAGCACTGATCCCATCTGGCGATCTTCACTTACTATCAACTCATTCATATCAGGATGATTAAGCTCATCTTGCAACATCATGGAAGGGAAGATGTCTGTCAAGGAAATGGAGTAGTGACTCACTTGTTTGATGGGTTTATAGCAGGCGAGTCTTTCTACCTTATCTTGTAATAATTGCTGAGATTGAGTTTCATGTGGCGCAGTCTTCCAGGGAAAGTTTAAAGGTTGAAGTAATGCAAGTAGACTATTGTTTTTAGCAGTGAGCTGATCGCTGTTATTTTCAGTAATCGCGGTAAGAAGAAGCTTTGATTTTGCGCGTGTGACCGCTACGTAGAGAAGGCGCTGCTGTTCATAGGCAGCACGCTTCTTTTGCATATTTTGAATGACTTGATAAAGGGCGGGGGCTGATTTATCCCAGCTGTGTTTGATAGGACTCAATAACAAATGTATCTTGTGATCATTTAAGCGCACGCTTTCGTGTAGAAATAATGGGTTTTCATCGCCTTTGCTGCCCTTATCCAGCTGCGGGAGAATCACAAAATCAAACTCAAGCCCCTTGGCCTTATGAATGGTCATAATAGAAACCTGGGCTTGTGAGGGGATACTGATATATTTTCGTTTCAAGGTATCAATTAAACGATCCATATTGGCAATCGAAGTCTTATCAGGAGTTAAATGCCCATCTAGCAAAGCCAAAAAGCTGGTGTACAGGCTTTTTTGCGCGCCATGAATATTCATTCCATCCAGCCTTTGCCATAAGATGCTTAAGCGGTCAATTAATGATCCACGCAAACTGGTAAACGGCATATTCATTAGCCACTGTAAAAAATGATGGGCTTTTTGTTGGTGAGCATGAGTCTGATGATGACAAAGATAAGTCAGGAGTTGCTGGCAAAATGAAATATCCTCCCGCCCGCACATGGATATTTTTTTAACCGAAGTTTCGCACTTTTGCAAATTTACACGTTTAAGAAACACCCCGTCAGCCTGCGGCTGCCACCCCTCTACAAGAGGGGAATCTTTTGATGGCTTTCTATCAAATTCCCCTTCATTTGTGAAGGGGTGGACGCAAAGCGGACGGGGTAGTTCAGCAAGCAGTGCATAATCCGAGCTTTTTATGCGATTCAATTCATTTAAACTAAATCCAAATAAGGATGATTGTAATAAGCTTATCCAGTAAATCTCTTGTTCAGGATTAGTTAAAATCGCCGCAAGAGAGACAAGATCCATAACCATTGGCTGGTGATAAAAAGGCTCAATCTCGTTTTCAACGAGTCTGATTTGATGCGCTTTTAGAATGGGGATCATCGTTTTAAGCTGTGTTCGTGTACGCACCAAGATAGCGATATGATGCTTGGAGTGCTCTTGCAGATAATGTTTAATCTTATGAGCGATATAATGCGCCTCGTCTTGAGCGTCACTAAAGAGTGAAAAACTTACTGCTTCTTGATTATCAGTTTCAGACAGTGTGCTTGCGTAAGCATAACTAATACCTCCATAGTTCATATCATCTTCAGCAGGAAAAATCTGACTGAAGCTTTTATTCACCCAATCAACGATGCTTTTTTGCGAACGAAAATTACAATGAAGTTGCAAAAATTTGGGTTTAATTTGGTTAATACCTTGAGATTTAACTTCTAAAAACTGATTCACTTCCGCTTGACGAAAGCGGTAAATAGATTGCATAGGGTCTCCGACAACAAACAGTGTTTTACCATCGTCAGACTGCCATTCCAAAGTTAGCATTTGCAGTAATTTAAATTGTAAAATTGAGGTATCCTGGAACTCATCAATGAGTAAATGCCTGATCTGATGATCCAGATAAAGCATAAGCTCTGTTGGACTGTCTTCATTACCTAATGCCGACAAAGCCTGGAGTGATACTTCATTAAAATCAAGCAAGCCCTGCTGTTTGAAAACAAGCTTAAGATATTGCACTAAACGCAAGCTGATTTGAGTGATCGCCTTGAGTATTTGCCACTCGTTATCATCAAAGATAAGCTTTTCATAGAGTACAAGCTCAGAAATAACCGCATAAATCCTGAGCTTGTCTTTATCGCTAAACTGTTCAATGTAGGTAAGGAGCCATTTTTTATGTGCCTCGGCAGTTGGGTCTTTGGCGGGCAGTCCCTGTCTGGCATTAAAAGTCTTTCGAAACTGAAGCTCACTTGTAAACAGTAGCTGAATGAGTCGTTGCCAAAAATAAGGATGATTGCGGTTATCCTCAAACGATTGAATTAAATTTTCATCAGTGGACTGATTAGAGTCTTGATGATCACAAAATGCAATAATCTGCCCAAGCCTTTCACTATAAGTCTTTTGGTCCAAACAAAGCAGATGCGTGGCTTTCTGGCATAATGCTCTAAAAAGCGCCAAAAAGCCTGATTCAATCGTTGACCTGGTATTAGTATCCTTTTGGTAAAGGAGTTCGGATTGCAATAAAACCGGTAGCCACTGTTCACGAGTTGACAGTAGATTGGTAAATAGTTGTTTGACATTACTGATATTGTTATCAAGATGAAGCAACAGTTGATAAAAATCCTGATAATAAGGACTCGTATCCGTTGTGTCAGCAATGAGTTGATCAATGGCTTTTTCATACAAAAGCTCTGGCGAGTCAGTCACTTCGGCGCTAAATGCTTCACCCGTTTCAAAAACAAGCTGTTTTGATAAGAGCTGACAAAAGGCGTCGATGGTTGTGATGCGTAATCTCTTGGGGTTATTGAGAATTTGCCAATGTTTCATCTGACTTTGTTTGAGTGCTGCTTGTGCAAGCTCAAAGGTCAGTTTTTTATGTGACTCATCGGAGGCGCGCGTGCTTTTTGCATCCATAAGCGCCTCATAAATTCGATGGTGCATTTCATTGGCCGCTTTATTGGTAAAGGTTAGCGCGATAATTTCTTCAGGTGCATCGGCATGTGCCAACAGGTTTAAGTAACGCTGTGTCAGAGTTTCTGTTTTGCCAGAACCAGCGGGTGCTTGAACGATAAAAGATCGACGGGGGTCTAACGCTTGCTTACGCGCGTGAGCATCATCAGGGATCATGGATAAGGCTGCATTTATTACACTAGCCAACATCCTAGCGGATTCTCGCTATCTATTCATTATTATTGCCGCATTCGTTTTTTAAATGGCGAATTTTCTCGACAGGAATCTGTAATGTCTTGGCAACCACAGAGATCGGCACGCCCATCTTAAGCATGGTCTCAGCTTCGCTTAACAGTGCGTCTTGTGCTGCATCGTTGTTATCTGTTTGATTGGATTCCATTTTAGCTTTCTCCTTACCTTAGAAACTCACTTTATCGTAGCTAAAAACTCACTCAGATGCTAATGGTTTTCACTCAAATTTTACCTGTTTTTTGTAACAGGCAATAATAAAAACCATCACCGCCATTTGGTTGTGGCAGGATCTGGTAACCATATTTTTGCTTGATCGTTTTTGCAAGTAATGGAATATCAAGTGCCTGAAAATATGGATGGGCATCTAGAAATTGTGTGATCTGTTTTTCGTTCTCTTCGGGCAAGATAGAACAGGTTGCGTACAGTAACAATCCATCTGGTTTTAACTGAGAGGCTAAATTGTCAAGTATTCGTCCTTGAAGGTTGGCAATTTCTTTTACTTCTTCAGGAGTGCGTAATACCTTAATATCAGGATTGCGGCGTATCACTCCCGTAGCACTACAAGGCGCATCCAGTAAAATCTTATCAAATTGAAGTTCTGGGTCTAACTGCCCCGTAGCATCTTGAATAAGCAAATGAATATTGAGTTTATCCAGTTTCAGACGAATAAGGTTTTCTTTGATGCGCTCAAAGCGCTTAGCATTATTATCCATAATGCTAAGCTCAATCTCAGGGCAAAGCTCCAATAAATGCGTGCTTTTACCACCAGGAGCCGCACAGGCGTCAAGGATTTTTTCGGAGGGTTTTGGCTGTAAAATATGAGCCGCAAGCTGCGCTGAGGCATCCTGGACACTAAAGCACCCTGCAGCAAAAAACGGAAGCTCACTGATGTTTTGTGTTTCAGCCAAGCAAATGCAATAAGGTACCTCCGTGAGTCTATACTGGATATTTTTTTGTTTAAAAGCACCACTAAGTTCAGTCTGGCTTCTCTGTTGATTCAAGCGTAAAAAAATAGGAGGCTGACGATTACTATTTTGCGTAATTGCATTGATCTCAAGTGGGTAGTGCTTCTTTAACTTTCCATACAACCAGTCGGGTAACTCCTGGAAACTCTCGATGTCAGGTAAGTTCTGCTCATGTGCAATCTTACGTAAAAGCGCATTAATAAATGTTCTCGTGTTACCAAGGTTAAGTTCATTACAGGCATTAACGGTTTCATTAATCGCGGCATGTATTGGCTTGCGCATAAAGAGAATCTGGTATATTCCAATGAGTGCCAGCACACGCACCTGTGCTTTGGTTTTCCCTTTTGCCCATTGATCAAAAAGGTGGTTAAGATAGAAAAAATGGCGAAAAACTCCATAACATATGGCATAGACTAAGCGGCGATTTTGCTCACTTAAGGAATAGGCGTTTAAGCGAGTATCAAGATGTGCCAAAGAGTCTTTGTTTTGCATGATCTGATGAATGATATGGCAAGCAATAGCGCGTGGATTTTCCATGAGTTATTATCCATTATTACTGGAGTTACGCACTTTTGCTGCACTACCCCCACCTCGCTTGCCTGACCACTACTGGAGTGGTCAGGCGGGGTAGTTAAAAAATCAGTAAAAGTACGTAACTTCAGATTGTTAGAAAAAGTTAGCCTTGCTCAGAAGGGATCAGGTGAGGTGCTAAAAACTTAGTGAGTTTGGAAACAATTCTTGGATTGCCGCCGATTAACCGACCATCTTCAAGAAAATTAACGCCACCATCTAAGCCACAAAGCATACCACCTGCTTCTTTAATCACAAGGGCAGCCCCTGCGGTATCCCAGATTTTAGCATCTCGAGATGTCCAGACAGCATCCAGAAATCCTGCGGCAACATAACACATATCAAGAGCCAAAGAGCCTGAATAACGCAGTCCTGATATTTCCTTATGCAGATCAAGCACGGCTTCTGGGTAAGTGTGAGCAAATACTTTCTTACTAAACTTTAGCGCGCCTGAAAACAGGCAACCCGTAAACTCCTTGCGATTAGCAACACGAATACGCTGACCGTTTAACTGTGCCCCTGAGCCTTTAGTTGCGGTAAAAAGCTGATCCAGGTATGGGTTGTAAATAACAGCAAGTTCTGTTTTGCCACGAAACTGCATGGCAATAGACACACAATGGTGCGGAATGCCGTGAATAAAGTTATTTGTCCCATCAATGGGGTCAATAATCCAGGTATGATCACTATCTTCATTGCCAAATTCCCCTGCTTCTTCGGTAATGTAATATTGATCAGGAAAAGCACGCTCTAATGTATCAACGATTGTTTTTTCAACCTCGATATCAATATTGGTAACGTAATTATTAGGGGACTTGGTCTCAATTTTCACAGTTTGCATGTTTTCATTTGCGTTTAAAATCATACGCCCCGCTTTACGCGCCGCCTTAACTGCAACATTCATCATTGGATGCATTGAAATACCTTCTGCTTTTTGCTCGACTAAAAAATTAGTTGTGTATAATACCCCATTTACATATAAGGTGATAGTTTCTATTTAAGATGTTAAATAAAATCCGAATGGTGCTCGTTGAAACGTCGCACCCTGGCAATATTGGCTCTAGTGCACGAGCCATGTTAAATATGGCGCTAACCGAACTTTATTTAGTCAATCCAAAACATGTGCCTGATGAAGACGCTTTGGCAACGGCCGCGCATGCAGCTGAGATTGTTAAAAATGCCAACATTGTGCCAACCCTGATAGAGGCTTTAAATGGGGTGGATTTAGTCATTGGCACCAGCGCAAGAGTAAGACGCATGAGTTTACCGATGTTAAGTGTTGAAAACGCAAGTAAAGAAGCCCTTCGGTATGCCAATCAAGGTTTGACTGTGGCCATATTATTTGGTCGTGAGCGTACGGGACTTTTTAACGATGAGCTTTTGATGTGTCATTATCACGCATATATCCCAAGCAATGAATCCTACACTTCATTGAATCTGGCGCAAGCCGTGCAGATTGTAAGCTATGAGCTCTTTAAACATTTCCAGGCATATGAAGCAGGACTGATGCTGCCCAGACAGAATCGAGTGCATGAAAAAGCTTCAATTGAAGAAATTCAAAATTTGTATAGGATGCTTGAGGATAAAATGTTTGAGGTGGGGTTTTTAAATCCAGACAGGTCAGAGCATGTGATGAACAGGCTTAAGCGGATGTTTCAGCGGACTCAGTTAGAATCAAAGGAAGTCAATATTCTACAAGGCTTTTTAAGTCAGATCACAAAGGAAAATCAATGATTATTGTCGGTGTGGATGAAGCAGGACGCGGACCCCTTGTGGGCTCAGTCGTCGCTGCTGCAGTTATTCTGGATCCAGAAAACCCCATTGTGGGACTCGCGGATTCAAAGAAATTAACTGAGAAAAAACGTGAGTTTTTATACGAAGAAATCACGCTAAAAGCCAAAGCCTACGCGATTGCGGAATGCTCAGCCGGTGAAATTGATCAATATAATATTTTGCAGGCAAGCCTTTTAGCCATGCACCGTGCGGTAGCTCAACTTGAAGTGGCGTTTGATCGCGTCCTTGTTGATGGAAATCATCTGCCAATCTGGTCGTTTGAGGGTGAAGCGATCATTCAAGGAGATAGCAAAATTGAGGAAATCAGTGCCGCATCCATCCTGGCAAAAGTGTATAGATATCGGCAAATGATGGCGCTTGATAAGAGATACCCACAGTATCAGTTTGCCAAACACAAAGGCTATCCCACTAAATTGCACTTGGAAATGCTTGAAAAACATGGGGTAATTAGCGAGTACCGAAGAAGTTTTTCGCCTGTGGCAAGACTCCTGGCAAACCAAAGAAATACTGCAAACTGGTCTGGGGTTGGTATATAATGACCGACATTATTTAATGCGAGTAACATTCATGCAAATCGTCGATGAAATCTGCTTAAAGGCATTATCCGAAGTAGAAAACACAAAAAACAGACAGGATTTAGACCATATTCGGGTTCAGTATTTGGGTAAGAAAGGGGAACTGACTGAGATTATGAAGCAGTTAGGCAGTATCTCCAACGAAGAGAAACCAAAGTTTGGACAAGCCATTAATGAGGCAAAAAACAAATTGCAGATGGCGATTAATGCGCGCTTAGAAGTACTAAGCGCCATCGAGCTTGCACACAAACTTGCTGCGGAAAAAATAGATGTCACGCTATCTGCCATCGGTCAAACGCAAGGCACGCTTCACCCTATATCAACCAGTATGCAGCGCATTGAAACTTTCTTTGGCAAGATGGGTTTTGCCATTGAGCATGGACCTGAAGTGGAAGATGATTATCATAATTTTGCAGCACTTAATATTCCTGATCATCATCCAGCACGCGCCATGCACGATACCTTCTACTTTAATCCAAATACAGTCTTAAGAACGCACACCTCAGGTGTGCAGATAAGAACAATGGAAAAACAGGAGCCTCCGATTCGCATGATTGCGCCAGGACGCGTGTATCGTTGTGATTCAGATATGACGCACACCCCAATGTTTCATCAGGTCGAGGGTTTGTGGATTGATGAGAGGGCATCATTTGCGGATTTAAAAGGCTTGCTAAATGCCTTTCTAAACGCTTTTTTTGAAAAAGATTTAAAAATGCGCTTTCGCCCCTCCTATTTTCCTTTTACCGAACCATCAGCTGAGGCGGATATGGAATGTGTGATGTGTGAGGGGCACGGCTGTCGAGTGTGCAAACAAACGGGATGGCTCGAGGTTTTAGGTTGCGGGATGGTGCATCCCAATGTCTTAAAGGCGGGCGGCATCGATAGTGAAAAATATCGAGGCTTTGCCTTTGGAATGGGTGTTGAGCGTTTGACCATGTTACGCTATGGCATTAATGATTTGCGTTTGTTTTTTGAGAATGATTTAAGATTCTTGAAACAATTTTAATAACCAAAGTTATGGACTTTTGCGAATTGAATAAACACCAATGGCACTACCTTAAGCAGTCTTAATGAGAAACTACCCCGTCAGCCTGCGGCTGCCACCCCTTCGCTAACGAAGGGGAATTACACATATGCCACAATTCCCCTTCACTCGTGAAGGGGTGCCGAGCTTGCGAGGCGGGGTAGTGACTGCTTAAGGTAGCGCCATTGGAATAAACACAGGGTAATAACAAATGAAATTTAGTCATCGTTGGTTGGAAAGTTATCTGGATCAAACACTTGATATTGATGTATTAAGCGAAAAATTAACAGCAGCAGGTTTAGAGGTTGATTCAATTGAGGCAGTGGCGCCTGAATTTAACGGGGTTGTCGTCGGTGAAATCAAGAAAATTGATAAACATCCTGATGCGGATAAATTGAATATATGTCAAGTGGATGTCGGTGACGACGAGTTATTGACGATCGTCTGTGGTGCACCCAATGTGTACTCTGGAATGAAAGCACCTGTTGCCAAAATTGGTGCCTCTTTACCTTATGACTTTAAAATTAAAAAAAGCACCCTTCGAGCTCAGGAATCCTATGGCATGATGTGCTCACAAAAGGAGTTAGGACTTAGCGAAGAAAATGAGGGGCTGATGGATTTGCCTCAGGATGCTCGAGTTGGTGAGGATATTCGCGACTATCTTCAGCTGGATGATCATGTGATTGAAGTAGATTTAACGCCAAATCGCGCGGATTGTTCAAGTGTATATGGTATCGCCAGAGAAGTTTCAGCATTGACCGAAGCCAAACTTTTGCCATTGACAGAAATTAAGCTAACAGCAACTAAAAAAGCGGATAAACAAGTTATCAGTGAAACACCTGAAAACTGCCCACGATACTTTGGACAAACGATTTATAACATCAATGCCAAAGTGCAAACCCCGCTGTGGATGAAAGAACGTTTACGTCGTTCAGGGCTGAGATCCATTTCAGCGATCGTTGATATTACTAATTATGTATTGCTTGAATTAGGACAACCTATGCACGCCTTTGATGCAGATAAAGTGGGCAGCAGTATTTATGCGCGTATGGCAAAAGACAACGAAAAAATCACCCTGCTTGATGAAACCGAAATAACGCTTAAACCAGGTACGCTGGTGATTGCTGATGCGCATCATGCTCTGGCAATTGCTGGAGTTATAGGGGGGCTTAATTCGGCTGTTACTACTGAAACCCGCAATATTTTTTTGGAAAGTGCCTATTTTGCGCCAGTTGCCATTGCAGGCAAAGCTCGTCAATACGGTTTACATACGGATTCGTCACACAGATTTGAACGTGGTGTTGATCCCAAACTCTGTCAATATGCGATTGATTATGCAGCAGCATTAGTCGTTGAAATTGCAGGTGGTGAGCTTGGTGAGATTGTTTGTGCTGATCATTATGATGAAATTGCGCTTGAGATACCGCTTCGTTTAAGTAAGTTAAATTCTATTTTAGGCATGAACTTTTCAGCAGACTTTGTAGAAGCAGTGCTTACTGCACTTAAGATGAGCCTTACTCGAGTGACTGCCAATGGCGATGTGATCTGGCAGGTGAGCGCCCCCAGTTATCGCTTTGATATGATAATCGAAGAAGATTTGATTGAAGAGGTGGGGCGCATCTATGGCTATCAAAATTTACCCATGAATCTACCTCAAATGTCATTGATGCCACAGCATGTCTCTGAGCAGACGATCGCATTAGCGACACTTAAAAGCACGCTGGTAAATCGTGGCTACCATGAAGTGATCAACTATAGTTTTATCGATCCTAAGCTTGATGAGCTGTTTTTTGGCATGGCTGGACTTTCTTTGCAAAACCCGATTTCGCAGGATATGTCTATTATGCGTCAAGGTTTAATTCCGAGTTTAGTCAGCACATTTAAAACCAATTTAAATCGCCAGCAGTCACGTATTCGTATTTTTGAGGAGGGGGTGTGTTTTCAACCTGCTGAAAAATTGGCGCATGAGTATTCCCATTTTGCAGGTCTTGCCTATGGCAGTATTAACCCTCTTAACTGGCAGGAGAAGTCGATCAGTGACTTTTATTCGGTGAAGGCGGATGTTGAAGCCTTATTGCAATTGAATAAACATGCCATTCATTATATCCCGTGTGAAGACATTGACTGGCTGCATCCAGGACAATCTGCCTACATATATCAAAGTGGAGAGAAGGTGGGCGTAATCGGCGCGCTGCATCCTAATGTCATGAGCGTGTTGCAGATTAAAGGAAAAGCGCCGATTGTGTTTGAATTGCAGACGAGTAAAATCTCTAACAAACATATCGCGAAATTTATGGCAATTTCTAAATATCCATCGGTTTCCAGAGACATTGCTGTGACTGTTGATCGCCATACCACCGCGCAAAGCTTGGTTGATGCTGTCAACAAAGCCGATGTGCAGCAATTGAATCAAGTCGATCTTTTTGATGTTTATCAAGGTGATAATTTACCTGAAAATAAAAAGAGTATTGCGTTGAATTTGACTTTCCAGGACAACACAAAAACCTTGACGGATGAAGTGATGAGTGAAGTCATGGCAAAGATTCTCACTTCGCTGAAAACCCATGCCAATGCGAGCTTGCGTGAGTAAATAAGATGCTGGATGTACAATTTATAGAAAAATGCAATGCAACTTTGATCGAAGCCTATCGCCTGTTAGGGGAAAGCGAGTCAGAAGGCGTTCACTATGATCTGTATCTCTCGGCAATTATCAAAGAGTTTGAAATACTGCTTGAACAGTGCGGAAAGTTATTGAAGAAAGCCCTGGTTCCTTACTTTCACTCAAAAAAGGCTGTGGATCAGTTGACTTTTAAAGATATTTTTAGATACACAGGTAACTATGGGCTATTAAGTACAGATGAAATTGAACGCTGGTTAAACTATCGAGATAACCGAAATCTCACGGCGCATGATTACGGCTTTGATTTAGCAGAGGAAACTTTGCCACTTATCCCCATGTTTATCGAAGATGTGAAACGTTTAATTAAAATGCTTAGGGCACAAAATGCTTCTTAGGGATAAAGATAGAGAGTTACTGATAGCGCTTGCAGTGAAAACGCTCAAAACGCCTTGTGAGATTTGGGTCTATGGCAGTCGCGTTGACGGCTCAGCACACGATGGCAGTGATTTGGATCTTGTAATTAGGACGAAAAATCTCGCTCCCTTGAACGCGCTAATGTTGCAGGCATTTAAAGACGCAATACAAACTTCAAATATTCCCATCCTGGTGCAAGTTCTGGATTGGGCACGAATTCCTCAAAGTTTTCATAGCAACATCTTAAAAAACTACGCTGTTTTAAAGCCACTTAATAGTTAGTCATCATCACCCCTCCCCCTTGTGGGAGAGGTCGAATTTCTAGGTCATGGACCATATTCCCGCCCATCGCTACCCTGTGCGAGATTGCAGGAGTCATTTCAAAGCTGGACTTCCGCCTTCGCGGGAATAACAGCGCCCATTTTGTTTGGGTGAAGATTTGTTCTAAGCCAATTTCTATGCATGCGGGTGAAGATAGTTAAACCTTTCTGGAGCTTTTGTCACTTAATTGCATCTCAAGTGCGTTTGCCCACAGGTAACTAAAAACACCGATGTAAACACCACCCAAAACATCACCAAGATAATGCTCTGTACTTAATATTCGGCTAATGGTAATGACAAGCGCAAGAGCGATACACAGGATGGTTATTTTCTTATTCTGTATAAGCTCGGTAAGTCCCAGTAATCCAGCAAAAGCCAGTGTAGCATGCCCTGAAGGAAAACTGTTAAATAAGCGCTTGTGTGAAAACCAGTGAAAACCATAGAGTCCTTCTTGCAGAAAGAGCTCAGGACGATAGCGTGCCAGGGTGACTTTAATAACCGTTGCCACCCCAAGAGCAAGAAATAAACTCAGCGCCCAGATAGCTAAGCGGGGGTTTAGCTTCTGGCGCCACTTTTGCCAGATACACACAATCGATAGAATAACAAATAGCACAAGCCAGTGATCAGGATCAAAAACAGTGGAGATAAAATTTGCGAGTTTAACGACAGCTGTATACTGAAGCTCATGATAAGCCGTAATCGCCAGAGGGCGGTCCAGGTAAACATAACATAAAGTTAAAACTGCCAGGGTGATAATTCCGTAAGAAAGTGTTTGTTTAAGAAGCGTTCTGATATTCGTCATCATTGCATTGTTATCTAAGAAGTAGGTGTAAAAAGCGTAACTTTTTTTACGAGTTGAGAAAAGAGAAATTACACTAAATCGGGTTTTGTCGCACACTATATCTTCGCCCATGATGGCGTATTGCGTAGGGGCGTATTGCATACGCCCTTCTAAAATGGGCGGAAATTCAGGTAAAACCCTGATCTATTTGAAGAATGGCGTATTAGTCAGGATTGGATTAGACATTAAATCTAAAATGAATTACATCTCCGTCATGCACAATGTATTCTTTGCCCTCAAGGCGTGCTTTGCCTGCGTCTTTGGCACCCTTTTCTCCGTTATATTGAATATAGTCATGGAAGCCTATGACTTCGGCGCGAATAAATCCGCGTTCAAAATCTGTGTGAATTTTTCCTGCTGCTTGCGGTGCCGTGGCTCCTACAGGAATTGTCCAGGCGCGGACCTCTTTGACGCCCGCGGTGAAATAGGTTTGCAATTGTAAAAGCTTGTAGCCCGCGCGAATAACACGATTAAGTCCAGGTTCATCTAAACCAAGATCGGAAAGAAATTCCATTTTTTCATTATCCTCAAGCTCAGTAATTTCAGACTCAATTGCAGCACAGACAGCGACTACATCAGCGTTATCCTGTTTAGCAAACTCAATAACTTTATCAAGTAGAGGGTTGTTTTCAAAGCCTGACTCATCGACATTAGCGATATAAAGAGTTGGTTTGTGAGTTAGTAGTGGCGTTTGTTTGATCCATGTGAGCTCATCCTCATTAAACGGAAAACTACGAGCTGGTTTTTCAGACTCTAAATGTGTCTTTAAATTTTGGTAAAGATCCAGTTGCAGCTTGGCTTCTTTGTTGGCACTTTTAGCCAGTTTTTGCACACGCTGAATAATTTTGTCAACGCTTTCAATATCGGCCAAAAGAAGTTCAGTGTTAATGGTTTGGATGTCATCGATGGGATCAACTTTGCCAGCGACGTGGACAATATCGCTATTGTGAAAGCAGCGGACAACATGGGCAATGGCTTCTGTTTCACGAATATTGGCTAAAAACTTATTGCCTAATCCCTCGCCCTTAGAGGCTCCAGCAACAAGACCTGCAATATCAACAAACTCCATGGTGGCAGGTAAAACTCGTTGTGGTTTTACGATTGCTGAGAGCTGATCTAAACGTGGATCAGGAACTGATACCATGCCAACATTAGGCTCAATGGTGCAAAAAGGGTAATTTTCTGCCTGAATACCTGCTTTTGTCAACGCATTAAATAGGGTTGATTTTCCAACGTTAGGAAGTCCAACAATGCCACATTTAAAACCCATAATAAAACCCTTATGAAATATTGTTTGTATTTATTTCTGATGAAGCTCATTCATCACGCTTTGATGATTGCCCCGTATTATATCGTCCAGATAACAAAGCGCACGCTTAATGCCATGATCAATGGCAATTTTATCTTCGATCGATGGTTTTCCTAATACATAACCCACGACTTTATGGCGATCTCCTGGGTGATCAATGCCGATGCGAAGGCGATAATAATCACGTGTACCTAAAGAGGCATCAATATCTCTTAAGCCATTATGTCCGCCGTGTCCACCACCCTTTTTGAGGCGCACCTGCCCGCAAGGCAAATCCAGCTCATCGTGCGCAACCAGGATCTCATCTGGTGTGAGTTTGTAAAATTGCGCAAGCTTAGCAACGGCTAAGCCACTTTTATTCACATAGGTGTGAGGATATAAAAGCCAGAGTTTATCAGTTCCCATTTGAGTTTGTGCTGTGGCACCATGGAATTTATGATCTGCTACTAACGCTAGATGATATTTTTCCGCAACACCTTGGAGAAACCATTCTCCTGCATTATGGCGTGTGTCCTGGTATTGACTGCCAATGTTACCAAGTCCAACGATAAGCTTAATAGTAGTCGTCATGTCTTAACCAAAGTTTAAAATTGGGGTGGAGTATAGCGAAGGCAATTTTGAATGACAAGTTTACTGACGCCATGCTACCATAAACGAAATTTTTCTTGGGTGTTTTTCTGTGTAAATGAGTATTAAAAAGCTTGAATCACTAATTGTTGCGGTACCTGATTTTCCAAAGCCAGGAATTTTATTTCGTGATGTTACCCCATTGCTGGCAGACCCTGCTGGCTTGACTCTCACCGCAAAACTGATGGCTAAGCGTATTAAACAGCTTAAACTTAAACCCACGGTGATTGCAGGTCCTGAAAGCCGAGGGTTTATTTTTGGTGTGGCACTGGCCAAGCATTTAGGTATCGGTTTTGTCCCTATTAGAAAGCGAGGTAAGTTGCCACGAGCGGTTTATGATTGTGAATACGAACTGGAATATGGGATGGATCACTTAGAGGTGCATCAGGATGCTTTTCATGCCAATGATCAGGTACTGTTGGTCGATGATTTGCTGGCAACAGGAGGAACTGCAAACGCCTGTGTTGAGCTGGTGAAAAAAGCAGGTGCAACGGTCTTGGGGTCACTGTTTGTGATTGAGCTTAAGGGACTAAAAGGTCGAGATAGAATGCCTAAAAATATCCATATTGACTCGCTGGTAAAATATGAGTGATATTGCCATCCACTTCGATATCCGTGATTATCAAGAAGCCATATTTAATTGGTATACAACTCATGGACGGCACAACCTTCCATGGCAGGGTGAGTTTAATCCCTATTTTGTGTGGCTATCTGAAATTATGCTGCAACAAACGCAAGTTAAGACGGTTATTCCCTATTTTTTAAATTTTATTGCGAGGTTTCCTCAAATTGAATCTTTAGCTTACGCTGATCAGGATCAGGTAATGCAGGCATGGGCAGGGTTAGGTTACTATGCGCGCGCTAGGAATTTACATAAGGCAGCGAAGCTTATCTGGGAAAAACATCATGGGAATTTGCCAGATAAGATTGATGAATTATTGACATTGCCAGGCATTGGTCAATCAACTGCACATGCGATTTTATCCATTGCGTTTAATCAAGCGACGCCTATTTTAGATGGCAATGTTAAACGGGTATTCTCGCGACTTTTTGCCATTGATGAAGTGTTGACTGAAGCGAAGGTTGAAAAAAAGCTATGGCAATTAGCGCATAAGCTGATGCCAAAAGAAAATACGCAAGCCTATACACAAGCACAAATGGACTTGGGAGCCATGCTTTGTACGCGTACAAAACCAAAGTGCGATTTGTGCCCCTTGCAGCAAACCTGTCTTGGCTTTCTAAACCGCAGTGTGGAAAAATATCCACTCAAAAAAGTCAAAGCAATCAAGAAGATAAAATCATCCATGTTTCACCTTTATCAATATGAAGATGAAATTTTGCTGATAAAAAAACCAGATAGCGGGATTTGGGGTGGGTTATATGTTTTGCCTGAAAGTTCCTTAGATATCGGGGAATACAGCCATATGCTGTGTGAAGAACAAAAGCATGTTTTTACGCATTTTGAGCTGTATTACGCTATTAAGGTTTATCAGCTGCAACAGAAACCTGTTGTGGAAAATGCACATTGGGTCTTAGCGGCAAACCTCATGCAATATGCGCTTCCAGCACCTCTGGCAAAACAGCTTTTAACGGTGTAGTTTTCAATTTGGTAAGCTGTTATACTCTTGTCATTTTGAATGGCTTGATTGAATCTCATGAAAAAACTTCCCATTGACATTTCTTGGTTTGAGTTAATGTCAAACTTATATTTCAGAGTCTGTAAGATATTTGTACATAAATATAGCATTCAGTTCAAGTTAAACTACAACTGATTTACCCATAAATCGCGAATGCGCCCAGTTTACGCATTACATCGCATGGTTCCTGAACCTTCTGCAGCCTTGCTGCCTTGAGAAATCGGGATTTCCAGTTGAGCAGATGGTTCAAGGTTGAGCAGGTAATATAATTTTTTAAGATGCTGTCGATATAGTTTGTCAAAGTCCTTTACACTCTCAGATGGATTATAATCTCCAAACCACCAGAACCAATCTGAACCCTCACAAATCGCGAGCTGCTTAGTGACCTGTTTAATCTGTTCTGTCGCTAATTTGCCTGATGCAATAACCTGGTCATAAGCATATTTAGCTTCAACCAATAAATCCCAGGCATGATTTTTCTCTTTCAAGCCAATCCATGTCGAGAAGGAGCCATAAACCCAGCTGCCTGCGTTTAGGCGAGATAGCTCCAACACGGAAAGTGATTGCTTCAGTGCATCAGAGAAAGTTGTCATCGCTATGTGTGGATGATTTGAGAGTTTTTTGTATAACAGGGGTAAAAAGGTGACTGCCATTATCAGGATAATACTCCCAGGCATTTTCACCATCTAAAATCACTGGAACAACATGTTCGCATGCACTATCTCCAAATTGTGTACGAATATTTTCCAGGTTCTGAATAAAATGATCGACGGCATTTTCAGGATCCCAGTTTTTATACTGAAAACCAATTAAATCGGACAACCCATCGTCTCGAAAAAAAATGCGACAAACCTTTCCCTGAATACTCACGGGCTGGAAAAGTAGTTGTTTACTTGACACACTCTCAGGTTCTATGTGTGAAATTTTGCAGGAATTACGCCAAACACTTTCACCCGTCGCGGTCCATTGAATATTAAAAGTATCAAGTAAATTTAAAGCATCACTGCTAAGCGCCCCCTCAGATAGCCAGACTCCTCGTGGAGCACAATCAAAGTGCTGCTTAAAAATTTCTATACCGTGCGCCATGTGCCAGCTTGAACGTTCGTAACCTCCTGGATATTTTTCATACTTAGGCAAAGGAGCGTCAGGTTGTGAGTCTTGCATAGCACGAAAATCAATTAACAGCGGAAAGATGGGATGACCATAGGGAGTCATTGATATTTCGATTTGTCCTTGATCCTGCAATTGTTTATAACGTGGGATAATTTGTTCAATACTATCGACCATAATTTCAACCAGTAAACGCTGATCTGCCGCTGAAAAATTCCTTCCCTTACGCATTAATTGCTTAATTCTATCGTCAGTTTTTCGCAAACTGGATCCAGTCCATGCAATGTGATACCAAATGAGCATATCGATATAAAACTGACCATTGAGATACTCATGGATTCGGTTTGACGGACTGTTTTGTGTTAAATAATAATTTGCAATTTCGTGTAGCGCTTTAAAATCTGGCAACGTTTCAATCATAGTTGGAGCATTGGCCCTTCTACACACGGCAATGATGCCAGATTTTTGCTCAGCAGTATCTGGAATAGGCGTGGCGCCAGAAACCAGATTCAACAAAGGATCATTCATTGCTTTTCCAGTTTTTAGCCACTGGCGCATCATAGCTGCATATTCTTCCAACTGTTCAAGCAGCACAGGGGTGTAATTGACCACTACCTGGCTATCTGGATTTTCCTCTAAAAAAGCAGCCATATCCGTATAATCTTTTATGGCATGCAAATACACCCACGGTAAATGATATTCACCATCCAAACCATCTTTGTAATGTGGCTGGTGCATATGCCAACATAAAACCAGCTTTAACTTATTATCTTTCATGTTAATTATTTTCCAAAGCAGAAATGTCAATTTTACGACCACGATAGAGAGTAATGGCGCTAAGTTAAGCTGTTTTTAGGACTACCCCGTCTGACCACTCCAAAGTGGTCAGACGGGGTAGTTGTTACTTAACTTAGTGCCATTAGTCTTAACCTTAAACTTCATAAACAACGTGCTGATTAACCACATTTGGTGCTCCCTTTTCAACACCCTGGTCAAGCATTTCAGCTGTGACAAGTGTAATTCCATGGTCATCAACAAAGAAACGTTTGGCGTCTTCTTCGTGATTTTCCCCAATAACAGTACCATCTGGGATTTTAACACCTTTATCAATAACCGCTTTGGTGATACGGCAATATCGTCCAATTTCAACATTTGGGAGGATGACACTGTCCTTAATAAAAGAGCAACTACGCAACTTGCACCCGCTAAAAACGACCGAGCGCTTCACCTTTGAGCCAGACAAAATACACCCTGAAGAAATCAAAGAATCAATCGCTACCCCTCGGCGATTTTCTTCATCAAAAATAAATTTAGCAGGCGGCAACTGTGACTGATATGTCCATATCGGCCAATCATAATCGTATAGATTTAGCTCAGGTTCAACAGAGCAAAGTTCCATATTCGTTTTCCAGTAGGATTCGACCGTGCCTACATCTCTCCAATAGGCTGGTTTCCCATTTTGCTCATTGATAAATGGATAGGCTGAAATTTTTGAATTACCAATACTCGAAGGAATAATATCCTTGCCAAAATCCCTTGAGGAAGTGGGGGTATTATTATCTTCAATTAGTTTATCAATTAAGTATTGCTTGGAAAAAACATAAATCCCCATGGATGCCAAAGCCATATCAGGTTTGCCAGGAAGGGCTTGAGGATCAGCAGGTTTCTCAATAAATTGAGTAATACAGCCCTTTTCATCCACAGACATCACTCCAAAAGCGGTTGCATCCTTTAGTGGGACTTCGATACATCCGACGGTAATATCAGAATTTGAGTCAACATGTGCCTGAACCATTTTTTCATAATCCATTTTATAAATATGGTACCCGCCTAAAATGAGGATATATTCAGTATAACGTCTTTCAATAATATCTATGTTTTGATAAAGTGCATCAGCGGTACCTTTATACCAGTCTTTGTTCACTCTTTGCTGAGCAGGCAGAATCTCTACAAACTCACCTGCTTCATAACGTAAAAACCCCCACGCTCTTTGCAGGTGCCTGATAAGCGAATGCGACTTATATTGTGTCAATACCAACACTTTACGTATATCTGAGTTAATGCAGTTAGATAAAGCAAAATCAATAATCCGATATTTCCCCCCAAATGGGACAGCTGGCTTCGCCCGCCATTTTGTTAAATCTTTTAATCTATTCCCCTCTCCGCCAGCTAAAACAATTGCCAGAACTTTTCTACTTAAACGCGCAGCTGTGTTTGACATACTAACTACCTTAATGCTTGATTTTTCATCTTCCACCTAAGCCTCAGCTGCCTGTAAGTCCTTTTTCATACGGTATAAAACTTGCCAAATTAAGTAGTCTGAAGCTATTTTTTTTTGATGCCAGCCCTATAATATTAAACTTATGCAACTAATCATATTGTTTTTTATGAAAATTCAGATTATTTCAAACATTAGGGTCTATGACGGTTTTTTTAAGGTTAACCAAATAAAGTGCAAACACAGCCTGTATCAAGGAGGAAACAGTCCCGTGATTGAAAGAGAGCTACTGTGCCAGGGACAACAAGGTTGCGTGTTATTTTTATACGATTTAAAGAAGAAAACAGTCATTCTCATCGAACAGTGCCGAATTGGGGCACTTGCCGATGAGGACGGCGATCATTGGTTAATTGAGCCCGTAGCAGGCAGAATTGAGCCAAATGAGTCGGCAGCTGAAACATGTATTCGAGAAGCAAAGGAAGAGGCAGGAATCTGTTTGGACATTCAAAATCTGGAATTTATTTATAAGTATTATCCAAGCCCTGGGGGATATGCGGAAGTACTTCATCTATATGCTGCGGAAGCCGATGCAGATCAATTTGGTGACTATGGCGGAATAATGAATGACATTGAAGATATTAAAATTTTGAAAATCCCCTTCGCGAAGGCTTATGAAGATTTAAAAGCCAAAAAATATAAAGTTGCAAGCACCTATATCGCATTGCAGTGGCTATTTTTATTCAAAATATCTCCTCAATAATTAGACACTTTATATCAGCTATACCACTCGTAAATCATGTAATCATCTTGTTTCAAATTCAAATTAAAATTTCGCGGGGATTTACGTTCCCCTTATCCTGCTTTTCTGCTAGAATCGCGACCAGTTTTGCTTTTAATAGACCCTGAAGGAATTTAATTATGTCTCAATGTATTAACATCACTGATAGTGAATTTAAATCAGCCGTCCTTGATAGCACACAACCCGTGCTTGTAGATTTTTGGGCGCCATGGTGCGGACCTTGCAAGATGATTGCCCCTGTTTTAGATCAAGTGGCTGAACACTATGGTCAAAAGCTTAAGGTCGTTAAAATTAACGTTGACGATAATCCAGAAATCCCTGCTAAATTCGGGGTGCGAGGTATTCCAACCTTAATGGTATTTAAAGATGGTGAAAACGTCGAAACCAAAGTAGGGGCCGTGCAAAAATCTCAGCTTATCCAAATCCTTGATAAGCATATTTAATTAATAATCATTTTGTCCAACCCGAAGGGGTTCCCCTTCTTCAACATTCGTGAGAATTTTCAATGAATTTAACCGATTTAAAAAACCGATCCATCCCTGAATTAATGGAGCTTTCGCACTCACTTGGTCTTGAAGCCACGGGGCGTGCCCGTAAACAAGAAATCATTTTCAATATCTTAAAAGAACACGCCGATAAGGGCGAAGATATTTATGGTGACGGCGTGCTTGAAGTCTTACAGGATGGCTATGGTTTTTTGCGCTCATCTGACACCTCTTATTTTGCATCCCCTGATGATATTTACGTCTCCCCTACTTTCATTCGCAAGCTTAATTTGCGCACGGGAGACAGCATCATCGGTAAAATTCGCCCCCCTAAAGACAATGAACGCTACTTCGCGGTAAAGCATATCGACAGTGTAAACTTCGACTCACCAGAGCTTGCTCGCACCAAAGTATTATTTGAAAACTTAACTCCCGAATATGCTAAAGAGCGTTTATCAATGGAGCTTGGTAATGGTTCAAGCGAAGATATTACCGCCCGCATTATCGACTTGGCAGCTCCTTTTGGCAAGGGTCAACGCGGTCTGATCGTCGCTCCTCCAAAAACGGGTAAAACGATTATGATGCAAAATATTGCATCCTCAATCGCCAAAAAATACCCTGAATGCTATCTGATTGTCCTTTTGATTGATGAGCGCCCTGAAGAGGTAACTGAAATGCAGCGCTCTGTTCGTGGTGAGGTGGTTGCCAGCACCTTTGATGAACCTGCTGCGCGCCACGTGCAGTTGGCTGAAATTGTGATTGAAAAGGCAAAACGCCTGGTTGAGCATAAACAGGATGTCGTTATTCTATTAGACTCGATTACACGTCTGGCACGTGCTTACAACACCGTCTCCCCCGCTTCAGGTCGTGTATTATCAGGAGGCGTTGAAGCCAATGCCTTACAAAAGCCAAAGCGTTTCTTTGGGGCAGCACGTAACACCGCCGAAGGTGGTAGTCTAACTATTATCGCTACCGCATTGGTTGAAACTGGATCCAAAATGGATGAGGTGATCTTTGAAGAATTTAAAGGCACGGGTAATATGGAGCTTCATTTGGATCGCAAAATTGCTGAAAAACGCGTCTATCCTGCGATTAGTTTTGCACGTTCTGGAACGCGCCGCGAAGAATTACTGACCACCCAGGAAGAGCTGCAAAAACTCTGGATCTTGCGTAAGATTCTACATGAAATGGAAGACACACAAGCCATGGAGTTCCTCACCGAACGCTTAAAGAAAACCCAAACCAATGAAGAATTCTTCAACATTATGAAGCGAGGCTAAGATTCATTTGTAATCCTGCTGGTCAGCAGCAACCTTTTCTCGTAAACTGCGAGGACCCCACATTTAATCAATGGCACGATGACTTTCGATTTACAGCATTACCAACATAAGCGCGGCATTGAACGCGAAAGCTTGCGCATCTTACACTCAGGGCGTCCTGCCACATCTGATCATCCTTTAGCGCTTGGCTCAAAGCTTACCAATAGCAATATCACGGTGGATTTTTCCGAAGGTCTCGTAGAACTGATCACTGAACCGTTCTATGATATTTCGAGCACGTTCTCACGTTTAACTCACATCTTAGGATTTTGCAGCCAAAACCTTGCTAAAGACGAGCTGTTACTTGCTACCAGCATGCCGTTAACTGCAACAGAAGATGAAATTAAGGTTGCCCATTTCGGAACCTCTAACTCTGGTAAAATGAAAGAGGTCTACCGTAGGGGATTAGCACAACGCTATGGCAAAATCATGCAGGCAATTTCAGGGGTACATTATAATTTTTCTTATGATGTCGAATTGATAAATAGACTAAACCAGGAAAAGAATCTTAGCTCAGATGCACTTTATTTCTCGGCGATCAATCACTATTTCGACTTCATGTGGCTCATCCCCTACTTATTTGGAAGCTCACCCATTTGCGCAAAAACTTCAGTTAAACAAACACCTGAGTATCTTAAAACACTTAATGATGATTTCTATATTGCTGAATATGCCACCAGTTTACGCATGAGTGGTCTTGGATATCAAAGTCCCGCGCAAAAAGATCTATACATCTCTTACGCAAGCCTTAAAGACTATGTTTAT
Source organism: Caedibacter taeniospiralis (assembly GCF_002803295.2). Lineage (GTDB taxonomy): Bacteria > Pseudomonadota > Gammaproteobacteria > Francisellales > Francisellaceae > Caedibacter > Caedibacter taeniospiralis. Next base: position 39,845 of record NZ_PGGB02000010.1, read on the forward strand.
GATCTTATCAACGCCACCAAAACCACTTATCCGCCATTTGAAAAAATTGGCTTATATGCTGATAACGGCTCACGGCAACAGCTTAGCACCAGCATTCTACAAATCGAGAATGAGTACTACAGCAGTATTCGTCCAAAACAAATTACCAAACGCTGCGAGCGTCCTGCTTGCGCCTTGTTAAATCGAGGAGTTGCCTACTTGGAGGTGCGCGTTGTTGATGTGAACCCCTTTGATCCTTTAGGCATAGATGAGACGACCGCCCATTTTATTGAGGCCTTATTACTCACCTGTTTGTTGCAACCTAAGAAGCAATATCAACAAAGTGAAATTATGCGAAATAAAGCAAACTTTGCTAAAGTTGTGACCCATGGTCGCAAGCCTCGGCTTCAACTTAAGGATAATCAAGGCAAGGATATATCACTGAAAGATTTTGGGGTTCTTCAGCTTGAGCTTATTGCCCATACTGCCCAATCCATGGGAGATAAATACTTTCAAGCGGTAATGCAACAATTTGAAAAACTGACCGATCCAGGCAAGACGCTTTCAGCTCAACTTATTGATCATGCTGGCAAAGATTATGCGCAAACAGTGCTTGAATTGTCACGCGAAAATACACAAGGCTTACAGAAGGTCGAGCTTAGCAAAGACAGCTACACAGGCTTTAGCCATCAGACCGCCCAATCTCTCGTTACACAACAGGCGCTTGAAGAAAGCGATTGTTGTGATTTGGAAAGTTATATCGATCACTATTATCTATCGGCTAATTGTTCAAATCAAAAATAAATACCATAAAAAAATTGTCGTTGATTGTATGTCACTCAGAAGAGGCGTATTCAATACGCCCCTACGTTTATCCAAATAAATGAGTCGAAAGCCAAACAATTACTTTCATAAAAGCTTAATTGCCCGGCGATTCAACAGCAGCGACTGACTGCAAGGGGTGCTTTCTATTTGTAAATAAGGATTGCCACTTAACATAGCATAAAACAAGCCCTGTTCATCTGCTGTCAAAGACTCATCCAGATGAAATTCTGCTAAGCGCTGAAATTGCGACATTAATTGTAACGGATTATGCCCATAGTGGCATAACAGTGCGTGATAGTCTTCTGCCTGCTCAACGCTGATTACACAATCATCCTCCGTGCTAAGATCGATTTCAACCGCCGTTGTACGTCCGATAATATTATGTTTGCTACTGAGCATATCCTGGTAAGCGCCAACAAACATAAATGCCAGATCATTGATTTCAGTGCATGGGATGCGCACGTAATCATCCCCTGTCTTGTCTTTGAAAACCCCATCGGCATCGCAGGAAATATCAAACAACTGACAATCAATAGTTTTCTCTTCTGAATAATGGGTGACAGGCAATAAGGGGAAATGCTGACCAATTCCCCAATGATCTGGCAGTGATTGGAACAGGGAGAAATTAAGCCATAATTTATAAGATTTTTGATCATCCAGATAGCTCACACTCGTGCTTTCCACCAAATCTGCCAAATTAATTTCCCCATTTAACCAGCAAGCCTGCAATGACTCGTCATAACTGGTTTGCACGGTGATATTCCGTTCTGCTGTTTGATATAACGGCGATACAATGAGCACACTTGACATAGCCGTCACTGCGCGCCCTGATTCTGTCATGATCACAGGATGAGGTAACTTCAATAAATCCAGATGATAGCTAAAGCTTTTGATAATCGTTTCAGCATAATAGGATAGCTGGAATCTTGGATTCTCTGTTTCCTCATAATCAATACCCAATCCGCCCCCTAAGTCAATCATAGTCAAGTTGGGGCAATCATTTAGCAAATTACCATACAGGCAAACCATCATATTTATGTGCCTTTCTACCTGATGTAGACTCTTAAGCTGTGAGCCAATATGACCGTGTAGCAGAACAACCCGATCTGCTAGCGCCAAGTCTTTGAGTGCGCCGCTAGCATCATAAATATCTCTTAAACTTAAGCCAAATTTTACACTGTGTAGATCATCATGAAATGGTTTAGTTCTAAATCCCAGACCAACATAAATTTCTGCTTCCTGGCTTAATTCCTTAATCACTTGAAGCTCATCAATGTGCTCAAGTACCATAATCACCTCAAAGCCAAGTTTTGCAGCCAGGTTTGCCAGTTGATAAAATGCTTTATCTTTAAAACCATTGCAAATAATTCTATTGCGTGGCGCTGTCAGAGATAACACGCTCAAAAGTTCTGATTTACTACCAACTTCAAAATTAAACACTAAATCATGTCGATCGGCACATTCTTTGAGTGCACGCATAACACTGGCATTGGGATTTACTTTAATCGGATAGGCTAATTGATACGCTCCTTGATAGCGATAGTCCTCAATTGCTTTAGCAAAGCTTTGATACAGACATAACATTCTATCTTGGGTAATGTGTTTAAAATTAAGCACACATGGTTTATTGCCGCCTTGTTTTGCTACCTCATCTACAATCTTCGCCAAAGGCATTGACTGAGTAAAACTTTGCCCGTAATGAACACATAACTGTTGATCATGGTCATAGCTAAAGTAGGGTTGGAAAGTGTTACGCGCATTAAATGAAAATACATTGTTTTCCATAGAAATTCTCCTTCTATGAAAGGCACCTTACACTTGACGTTAAAGTCCAGGTTGCCATATTAACGGGGCTACATCGCAAGATTGCGCTTGCAATGCCTCTAAGCGTACAAACACACCAATGTGCATTCTGGCGTATAATTGCATTTGTTTTTTTAAAGCGGTATTGACAATATCTTCACCTATTGTGATTTTGTCAAAACCTTTAAAGCGATCTGGGAAGTAGCCCAAAATCCCGCATAAAGTAACAGCAACTTTGGTCACTGTAAATAAAATTTTCTATCAAAAAAATAAAAAAACAGTTACACCAGCTATCTCGCACAGGATATGGGGTTTTTGGACTTTTTATAAAGCCAATAAATTGCCATTGGCAATAGCACCGCGGGCACACCAAAATAAAAAGCAGGTCTTAGTTCTTCGTTGAAAAACAGCAACAAAAGACAGGCAACTTGCAGCCATATCCCCAGCAATGGCACAAGTGGATAGAAAGGTGTTATAAACTTACCCTTAGGTTCAATCCTATTCTTCTTACAGTATTTTCTGAAATTGTACTGCGACCAGCAAATAGAAATCCAACACACGGCTCCAGTAAACCCTGAAATGCTCAAAAGGTAAGAAAATGCCGTACTTGAGGAAAAGAAATAAGACAAAATTAAAAATATCCAAATGCAAACCAGTGTAAATATAGCCGCAGGCATCGGCACCTGATGGCGATTTAGTCGCGAGAATATTTTAGGCGCCATCTTTTGTTTGGATAACCCATAAAGCGCACGCACTGTGGCATACATACCACTATTTGCACAGGAAAAAGCAGCAGTTAAGATGACAAAAGTAAAGACCCCTGCAACCCAGTGAAAACCATACTGCTGTAGCGCTAAAACAAACACTGACGTGTCACTGTCCATTTTGTTCCAGGGGAAGATTAACACCAACAACAAAACGGGAATCAAATAAAGTAACACAATGCGAATGGCAATATTTCGCGAGGCTCTAGGGATTGCCACATCGGTGTCCGTCGACTCAGCTGCCGCAAGACACACGATTTCTGAACCCTGAAAATTCACCAGCAATATTACCATTAAGCTCATCACCACCAGCTTGCCATGTGGGAAAAAGCCACCATCAGCCAAAAGGTATTCAGTCCCAATCGTTGGCACTTTTCCACCGCTTTTATAGAGTCCGAAAAAGATAAAAATAGCCAGTACGCTAAACATCACAATTGCCGCAATTTTGACAATCGCAAGCCAAAACTCCATCTCACCAAAAATGCGCACCCTAGAAATATTGATGAGGGTAATCAGTAAACCAAAGAGCATTGCCCAGGTGAAAGCAGGAACGCTGGGTATAATATAGTGCATGATCATACCCGCTGCCGTACACTCCGCAGGAATATAAGCGACCCAGTTTAACCAATAGGACCATCCCGTGCCACATGCCCAGGTTGGTGAAATATAGTCGTTGGCATACTGGATAAAGGAACTTGAGCTTGGCATTGCCACCGTCAACTCACACAGGCAAAGCATCACTAAGAAAACAATTAAGCCTCCTAAGGCGTAAGAGATTAAAACGGCAGGTCCTCCTTGAGCTATGATATAACCTGTTCCCAGAAAAAAGGCCGATCCAATAATTCCACCTAAAGATATCAACTCAAGATGACGTAATTTAAGGTCTTTTCTCAGTGTTTTTACTTCCGTCATAGGGATCATGCCTTAAGTTTAGAGTGACAGGAAAAGCGAATATTAGAGCCAATTATTTGGGGGGTCAATGAAAATTTTGACGACAGAAATAAATTTTTTATTCAGTTATTTAATCACCCCTTAGCAAGCTAAGAGCTTTTCACGCATCTGATCAATAATGACCTGGTAATCCTGTGCACCAAAAATTGCGGAGCCCGAGACAAAAGCACGTGCTCCACACTTGGCAATTGGTTCAATATTATCGACGTTAACACCACCATCAACTTCGAGTAAAATGCCCTCTTTGTGATGCTTGATCCACTGAGAAACTTCACGGATTTTGCCATACATCGCAGGAATAAAACTTTGCCCACCGAAGCCTGGATTGACGCCCATTATCAACACGCGATCAAGTTTATCAACAACATGTTCACATACACTCACTGGGGTTGCTGGATTAAGTACCAAACCTGCTTGAATTCCATAGGATTTAATGAGACTTAGACTCCTATCGACATGTTTTGACGCCTCAGGATGAAACACAATACTGCTCGCCCCAGCTTCGGCAAACTGCTCAATCATTGCATCCACGGGCTCCACCATTAAGTGCACATCCATACCTGTGTTGATGCCATCCTTGCGTAATGCTTTTAACAGCATTGCACCGAAGGTAAGGTTAGGCACATAATGATTATCCATCACATCAAAGTGAATGTTATTTGCACCCGCTTTTAGCACTTTTCTGACATCATCAGCCAAATAGGCTAAATTCGCCGACAAAATTGAAGGGTTAATTTGAAATTTCATAAAACTACATTCCATACTACAGTGGCTGAATGATGGCTAATTGTATCTCAAAGCATGCTAAATTTCTTAGTAGGGGTGAAAAATATTTCGCCCCTACTTACATTGTGTTTTAACTACTATTTTTCGGCTCTGACTATCTTTCCGCCCACCGTTACCCTGCGCGAAGTCGTTAGGGTTATTTGAAAGCTGGATTCCCGCCTTCGCGGGAATGACCGTGTCTCTTTTGTTTGGGCGGAAATTTTGTCTAAGCCTATTTTCGGTGCTGACAATAATATCTTTGCCCATGATGGCGTATTGCATACCTTTGCAAAACTGGGCGGACATTCTGTCCAAGCCCATTGGTCATGACCATGTTCCCGCCTATTTTCAAAAAATAGCCCTGGTGCCTAATGACTCGAGTAGTTTTGGTCTTAGCAAACTGGTATACTTTTGCCATCTTAAATTGCCTGAATCGATCGTATGCAAAAACTTCCCATTGGTATTTCTGGTTTAGAGAAAATCATCACAGGTGACTATATTTACGTCGATAAAACCAGACATGTT
>NZ_PGGB02000011.1 GCF_002803295.2 Caedibacter taeniospiralis
CYTTGATAAGCATGATTTTGCGTATGATGTATCCTTAGCCATGCACTATGCAGAYGTACTCTGTGSYGGGGAAGAYCTTAATGAGCATTTATTTGAAGGTCCCTATTTCTCTTTTACCCTGCCATTTCGTAAAACGGAGGATGATGGCAAGGGCAAAAAGCCTGAGCTTTTTTTGGTTGAATGATTATTCAATTAAAACCGTCAATTCGAGGAAAATTTCGCATGGGACTCGTCACTATTTCAGGAACTGACCACACTCCTCCGCAAGCATCCCAGCTGAATGCGTTAAGGAATGAGATCATTTTTGATCATCAGGTGCTTTTAGAGGAACACTAATAAAGATGTGCACTTATGAAAATGTTATTTTTGATTTTGACTCGACCTTGATTGCTTTTGAGTCTTTAGAATTGGTGATGGCTGATTTACTTCAAGGTGATCAGCACAAAATCCAGCAGCTTGAGATACTGACAAATGCAGGAATGAATGGTGAGATAGGTTTTCGCGAGAGTCTGGAAGCCCGTTTAAGTATTGTTAAACCATCATGTCAAGCACTACACGCCTTTGTTGCACAATATTGCCCTGGTGCGTTTACTATTGGCGTAGAAAAGCTAATTCAAAAACTGCACGCTAATGGTGTGAAAGTGTGGATTATTAGCGGTGGATTTAGGGAACTTATTTTGCCATTTGCTCAAGTGCTGAATATCCCATCAGCACAGGTATGCGCAGTGAATTTAAATTGGAATGAAAACGGACAGTTTGAAAGCCTTAATAATGACAATGGATTTTGTGATTCTAAAGTAATGGGGGTACAGAGAATCAGGGAGCAGCTACAAGGACAGACGCTTATTGTTGGTGATGGTTTCACTGATTATGAGCTTTTTAGAGAAGGCATTGCCCATCAGTTTATTGCTTATACAGAACACGTTTCCCGCCAACAGGTTCTGGATGTTGCCCCATTTTATGCGCAAAATATAACTGAGTTATCCAATTTGATCTACCCTGAAAACCCACGTTTTTGATCTCTCCCGCTTTAAGATAGCAGTTTAAGGCTATCAGTAATTTATGCTAAACTAGTCCAACTTTAAAATATAACCATTTTTTGAGCATGGCAAAATTAACCGTACTAAAGTATCCACATCCCTTTTTAAAGCAAAAAGCCAATCCTGTTGCCACCGAGGCAATTAACGATGATTTACGTCAACTGATTGCAGATATGTTTGAGACAATGTATGCCGAGCATGGTGGGGGGCTTGCTGCTACGCAAGTGGGTTTAAACATGCGCTTGTTTATTATGGATGGCTCGGAGAATAAAGATCAGAAATTTGTTGCCATTAATCCTAAGATTATTGAGCGCAAGGGTGAAGTCGATGATGAGGAAGGCTGCCTGTCCTTTCCTGGCGTCTCGGCTAAGGTTAAGCGCTCAGAATGGGTAAAAATGTCCGCCGTGAATGAATTTGGCGAAGCCTACGAAATGGAGTGTGATGGCTACCATGGACGTTGTATTCAGCATGAAATTGATCACCTGGATGGTGTTACTTATTTTGACCATTTATCGCCACTTAAACGTAAGATGATTGAGAAAAAATATAAGAAGCTTATGCAGGAAAATGAAGGCAGTTAAAAAAAATGAACTTAATACTTTCCGAGTTAGGCAAAAAATCGCAGTACAAAAGCGAGTATGATCGAGACTTACTGTTTCCAATCCCTCGAGCTGTCAAGCGCGAAGAATTAGGGATTGTGGGTAAACCCCTGTTTCAGGGCACGGACATCTGGACGGCATTTGAAATATCCTGGCTTAATAGCAGAGGTAAGCCTGAAGTGCGTATTGGCGTATTTGAAATTGACGCTTTATCAGAATTCTTAATTGAATCAAAAAGCTTTAAATTGTATCTTAACTCCTTTAATAGTACGCGCTTTACAAGCGATGACGAGGTTGCCACGATCATGCAGCGTGATTTGTCTAAAGCAGTCATGGGTGACGTGCGCGTTCAGCTATATCAGCTCAAAGAATATCCCACGATCATTTCCAATCAATTTGACGCTGAATCGATTGATGGACTGGATATTGAAATTACAGAATATATAGCAAATCCACGATTCTTAAAGGCAGATCATAGCATTCAAGTGCACGAGATATTGAGCAGTGACTTACTCAAATCCAATTGTCTGGTTACTTTTCAGCCTGACTGGGGCAGTGTTCTGATTGATTATACAGGAGGGAAAATCGATCAGGAGGGGTTGCTTAAATACCTTATTTCCTTTCGTGATCACAATGAATTTCATGAACAATGCGTTGAGCGCATCCATAGCGACATCATGCAATATTGCCAACCAGACAAGCTTTGTGTTTATGCACGCTATACACGTCGTGGAGGATTGGATATCAATCCTATTCGCGCTAACTATGCTTACGATCCTAAGCACAAAAAAATTCGTTTGGCGAGACAGTAAGTAAGTTCGCGCCCTACTCCGTCTATTTTCAATACGAATCAAAGTTGAATTAATGGCATTAACCTTCAACTAACTTTTAATTTCTAACGAATGACTGCTTGACTTAAGAGTCAAAAATTCAGACACTCTAAAGCTTATCTGCAACAACACTTTTCATAATGCACTATGTTTGTTTTAATGCTCATCATTAGCTACTTATTTGGCTCGATTAACAGCGCCATTATCATCTGTAAATTATTTGCTCTTCCCTCTCCTAGAAGCGTTGGCTCAGGCAATCCAGGAGCAACGAACGTTCTACGCTTAGGTGGCAAAAAAGCCGCAGCAATTACCCTTTTGAGTGACGTCATCAAAGGGCTGATCCCTGTGCTTATTGCGCACTTGTTACAGCTTAGCTCAGTTGAAATTGGCTATGTGGCAGTTGCGGCAGTTATCGGTCATATATTTCCACTATTCTTTGGCTTTAAGGGTGGAAAAGGAGTGGCGACATTAATCGGTGTGATCCTGGGATTTTATTGGCTTATCGGTGTTATCTTCTTAATTGCGTGGCTCATATGTGCAGCTATCAGTAGATATTCTTCGCTATCAGCGCTTATCGCCACCGTTGTTTCTGCCACCTGTATCATATTCCTGTATGATTTTGGAACAGCATTGCCATTTTTAATCATCGCGATGATCGTTATTATTCGCCATCACGAGAATATCAAGCGTCTTATCAATGGTAGCGAAAGCAAGATAGGGCAGAAAAAACATGCCTGAGCTACCCGAGGTTGAAACGATTAAAAACGGGTTAAGCCAGTACTGCTTAGACCGCCAGATTATTGCTGTCGCAATTAACTTCCCAAAACTGCGCTATCCTGTTGATCCTGAGATTGCACAAAAAATCATCTTACAGACGATCAAACACATCGATCGACGAGGAAAGTATTTACTTATTTACCTTAATGACTATTCGCTCATTATCCATCTTGGAATGTCTGGCTCGCTGCAAATCGTTGATAGCGATCAATATCAAGCGCAAAGACACGATCATATTGTTATTAGGCTAAGTGATCGGCAAACGCTTTTTTATCGTGATCCGCGGCGTTTTGGCTATTGGCATATAACTAACGATGATCCACTGAAGCATCCTTGTTTTGTAAGCTACGGGGTCGAAGCCTTAAGTCAGGCATTTAATGAAAACCATCTCAAAACCATACTAAAAACAACTAATCGTGCCATAAAATCTTTGATAATGGATAACAAAGTCGTTGTTGGGATTGGTAATATCTACGCCTGTGAGAGTTTATTTAAAGCTAAAATTCACCCCTTAAGAGCAGGAAAATCATTGTCTGATCAGGAAAACGAAACTCTCGTTAAGTCGATCAAAACCACTCTGTTGGAGGCTATAGAGCAAGGCGGAACCACTTTAAAAGATTATAAAAATGCCACGGGAAAACCTGGGTATTTTGCACAATCTCTGCAAGTCTATGGTCAAAAAGACAAACCATGCCAGGTCTGTAAAACGCCCATTGAATCGACCATCATTGGTCAAAGAAATACATTCTATTGCTCCCAGTGCCAGCCCCACAGAGGCATAACACTATGATCAAAGTCAATTACCTGGATGCGTTAAAAGCCATCAAACAACAAGACTTTCCCTGCTACGTGGTCACAGGCAAGGAGCCTTATCAAAAAAATAAACTGATTGAGGCGATTAACCAAAAATACAAAGCGCAAAACTTCGAAATTTTACGCGATCAAATCATTGCTCAACAATACGATTTCTTACAAAGCAACTTCAATAGCTTTAGTTTATTTTCTAAAGAGCGCTTATTGCAGCTTCATATCAGCAAAGCCCCTGATAAAGATGCTCAAAAACTGCTAGTCGACTGTTTGAGCAATATCTCTGCAAACGATAGGTTTTTGCTTATTTTTGATGACTTAACCAGCGCACAGCACAAAGCTAAATGGTTTCAATCGATTATTCAAAATGCCTTGTATGTTCAAGTATGGCCCGTGAACGTGTCCGAGGCAATTAGACTTATCAAGTTGGAGCTTTCCTCTTTGGCTAAGCCTGTTTCTTTAACGCCAGAAGCATTGATGTTACTTGCACAAAAAACTGAAGGTAATCTATTTGCAGCCAACCAGATTCTCACACTCCTGCAGCACCAGTCTCAATCCCACTTTGATGAAGTAAAGCTTGCTGAGTACCTAACTAATGCAATGAATTACGATGTGTTTGATCTTGGGCAAAGTTTGATCGAGCATAACCTTAAGCGCTCATTGGCAATATTACAGCATTTATTTAAAGAACAAGTTGATGCAGTGCTCGTTCTGTGGGCAATTTTAAAAGAAATTCGCATTTGCCTGACGCTTGCTACCCAAGATCCAGCAGCACAACAACAAACCTATATTCGCAATAATATATGGCAATCAAAGCAAAGTGCCTATCAGCGTTTGATGAAAAAATTCACCAAACAACACTATGCGCAATTTTTTAATCAGTGTTTTGCGATTGATTTAATCATAAAAGGCATTGAACCAGGAAATGTAGAACAGAGCTTAACTGAGCTTGTTGTACAATTTCACCAGTGACTGCGCGTAAGTATTCAACAAAGAGAATTTGAAATGACCAGCCAAAAAAACTCAACAAGCCAAAGTACGATGAATTTGTCAAATTCAACCTTACCAGTGACTTGATTGCCGAATGTACAGGTCTTGACATGGATACTGTCCTGAACTTACGAAAAGAAATCGCCGCCAGGACGCAGCACTAGCGTTTCCATACATCACAGTGTCTCTTCAACAGCTTTGTGATCCCCCCTCTACATTCGACGTTATTCTGCCAATAATATTAATCACTATCGTTCTTATAAAGCGATTAACTCCCTGATCATCAACGACTGAGCAATAGCGCAAGGTCAATGCTGTTGCAGACAACCCATTTGGTCTAAAGCGAACATTAATGCCATTGCTACTTGAAATATAATCACCAGCTTCTGGCGCTTCAACTATCGATATTATGCGATCAACCTCGGTAGAATTCCCAGCTGAGCTTGTGAACAACAGCAAACGATTATTACCCCAGTTTGCCGCCGTTACTGTGGTATTACAGCTTGAACCATTTGCAGTTGGACATAGAAAAACCGATATGGATTCCGACATTGCCGTTATTCTCCCAAGCTCCAACGCTGCGCGAACCCGATCCATATAAACTTCTGAGTTCGCACGACCAAAGCTTCCCACCATTAGCGGCACAGCTATGGCTGCTGCAATAGCCAATATCATTAGTACAATCATTGCCTCAATAAGGCTAAATCCTGGGCTTTTACCTGCACTGTTTTGATAATTTTTGCTATTTTTTCTCATCTTCATGTTGCAATTGACTCTATATTCCCTATAATGTGCCCTGTCTTTCGTCGGGTCGTTAGCTCAGTCGGTAGAGCAGCTGGCTTTTAACCAGTTGGTCGCAGGTTCGAATCCTGCACGACCCACCATTTATTATTCTATTCCAAACCGCCAATGCGATTTTCAGTAACAAAAGCTTCAAACAATTCCACAGTTTTGTCTATATCTTCGTCACTATGCGCTATAGACATAAACCCTGCCTCAAAAGCCGATGGAGCGAAATATACACCATGGTCCAGCATGTAGTGAAAAAAGCGATTAAATTGCTCCAAGTCACAAGTTTTAACGTCATTGAAACTCAGAATATCTTGCGTTTGGGTAAAGAAAAGTCCAAACATGCTACCAATCGCTTTGGCTACAAATGGAAATTTATGGCGTTTAGCGACTCTATTTAAGCCATCAATCAGTCGTCTGGTCTTTTGACTGATCGCATCGTAAAATCCTGGCTGAGAAATTTTCTCCAAAGTGGTTAATCCTGCAATCATCGCCACAGGATTACCCGAAAGTGTCCCTGCCTGATATACATTTCCAGAAGGTGCAATCATTTGCATAATTTCTTTTTTCCCACCAAAGGCACCAACTGGCATGCCACCACCAATGACTTTACCAAATGTTGTTAAATCCGGGGTAATGTGATACAGATCTTGTGCTCCTGTTAATCCCACGCGGAATCCCGTCATCACTTCATCAAAAATAAGTAACGCACCATATTGATCGCATAAGTAACGTAAGCCCTGTAAAAAACCGTTGGATGGCTCTATTAAATTCATATTGCCTGCCACTGGCTCTAGAATGACGCACGCAATGTCATCAGGATAAGTTCTAAATAGATCAGTAACACTTTCCAGATCATTAAATGAGGCAGTTAAGGTGTCTTTTACGGTACCTTTTGTTACCCCTGGCGAGTTCGGTAAACCGAGTGTCAAAGCCCCGGACCCTGCAGCAACCAGAAACTGATCGGCATGTCCATGATAGCATCCTGCGAATTTTATGATCTTATCACGCTTTGTATAGCCACGAGCTAAACGCACGGCACTCATTGTGGCTTCTGTGCCTGAGCTTACAAAACGTACCAGATCAATACTACTGATCATGCTACATATTTTTTTTGCAAGCTTAATTTCAAGCTCAGAAGGCGCGCCATAACTTAAACCTGATTCAGTCTGATGTTGTACCGCTTTGATGACATCATCATCCGCGTGTCCCAAGATCATAGGACCCCATGAGCCAACGTAATCAATATATTTCTTACCATCGGCGTCATAAACGTAAGCCCCCTTGGCTTTAGCAATAAACCTGGGTGTGCCACCAACCCCTTTAAAAGCTCGCACGGGAGAATTTACTCCGCCTGGAATATATTTTTGTGCTTCATTAAACAAGTTTTGTGAGTTTATCATTGTCTACTAACTCCTGTTGGTTATTCTATCTTCTACAACATCCATTAATATATCGGTTGCATTGATTCCACTTTCATTATAAATCTGTTGAGCCATGGTTGGACTCGTTATATTAATTTCCGTTAAACGATTCCCAATGACATCAATACCTGCAAATAACACACCACTTTCTTTAAGATCTTTGCCGACGATAGCTGCTATTTCAAACTCTTCAGCAGTGAGCTTTCTAACAACTGGAGTCGCACCTCGTGCTAAGTTACCGCGACTGTCATCTTTACTTGGGATACGTGCAACCAAATACTCAAGCGGTTCACCATCAACAATTAAGATGCGCTTATCACCCTCTTTAATGGCTGCCTGGTACTCTTGCACCATAATAAACCGAGATTCATATCTGGTAATCGTTTCCAGGATTACATTTTTATTTGGGTCATTCGGCTGAATGCGGAAAATAGACTCTCCTCCCATACCATCTAATGGTTTAACCACGACATCTTGATAGCGTTCAATAAAGTCTTTAATCACCTTAAATGAACGACTGACCATAGTTTTTGGCGTAAGATTTGGGTAACGTGTGATCGAGAATTTCTCATTGGCATCACGCAGGGTTTGTGGCTTATTGATGATTAGCGCGCCTTGTTTTTCAGCTAACTCAAGGATGTAGGTAGCATAGACGAACTCCATATTAAATGGGGGATCTTTGCGCATAAAGATTGCGTCAAACTCACCGAGTTTCATCTTGTCTCCAGGGGTCAACTGATACCATTTGTTATGCTCTTTTGAACCAGTTAGTATCAACTCATAACCCTGTCCGTAAGCCACACCATCCTCAACAAAGATATCCTGGAGCTCGAATACATACTGCTGCCATTCCTTCTTTGCCACTGACAGCATCATCATATAAGCCGTGTCTTTTTTGATGTTAAATGTATGTAATGGATCAATAATAAATGCAACTTTCATTTTTTCCCCTGGTTAAGCATAAACACTGACGCTTATTCTAACACCAACAGGCATTGATCAAAGAACTGATTACTAAACTTTTATGAAACCATCCCCTGGCAAATACGGTAGGATTTACACTGAAAAAGAAGAACCACAGCCGCAAGTGGTTTTGGCATTTGGATTACGAATAATAAAATGCGCACCCTCAACATCTTCCTTGTAATCGATATCTGCACCAACAAGGTACTGAAAACTCATTGCATCCACCAGCAGGTAGACTCCCTGGTTCTCAAAAATCATGTCATCTTCTTTTTGCGCTTCATCAAAGGTAAAGCCATACTGGAAACCAGAACAGCCACCACCTGTAATATATACGCGAAGTTTTAAATTATTACTCTCTTCTTCAGAAACGAGTTCTTTTACTTTTAAAGCAGCTGCATCAGTAAAATTCAGCGGTTGTACTTGTTGAACACTCATCTTGCTTCCTTATTTTACTTTCTGGCTTTGACAAACTTACCACACACCTTTACAAAGGGCGTATGCAATGGGCGTATGCAATACGCCCCTACTCACTTAATGCGTTTCATGGGGCGAAGACCTACTTTTTGTTTGTCATATTACTTACTGCACAGGGGCAAGTTTAATCTTGCCCATACGATCAATATTTTGCACCATGACTTTCATGTTTTTGCCTTCAGCCATCGTGTTTGGATTAACACCGATGCTCTCAAGCTCAGAAAATGGTAACAAGCCATCTTTTCCTGGCAGGATATTAACAAACGCACCAAAATCCAGGACTTTTACCACTTTACCATTATACGTCTGACCAACTTCGGCACTCGCTGTTAATGCCATAATCTCCTCAATGGCGGCATTCAGTGCATCTTTGCTTCTTGCGAAAATTTTCACTTCACCATTGTCTGAAGTATCTATGGATGCTCCCGTTTTTTCAGTAATGCCTTTTATGGTAACGCCACCTTTACCGATCACATCACGAATTTTACTTGGATCAATGGTAATAACTTCCACTTGAGGTGCATTATTTGAGGTTTCTAATTTATATTCAGATATCACTTCATTCATAATGCCCAAAATATGTAAGCGCCCTTCTTTGGCCTGATCCAAAGCTGCCTGCATGATCTTACGCGTAATACCCTTGATCTTGATGTCCATTTGAAGGGCGGTGACACCATAACGCGTTCCAGCCACTTTAAAGTCCATATCGCCCAGATGATCTTCGTCACCCAGAATATCTGAC
This sequence comes from Caedibacter taeniospiralis, assembly GCF_002803295.2. GTDB lineage: Bacteria > Pseudomonadota > Gammaproteobacteria > Francisellales > Francisellaceae > Caedibacter > Caedibacter taeniospiralis. The sequence continues at coordinate 9,439 of NZ_PGGB02000011.1, forward strand.
AACACCGCGTACTTATCACCATCTTTAATAAGTCCCATGGCAATACCCGCAACAGGAGCAGCCAACGGAATACCTGCATCCATCATTGCTAAGGATGAACCACAAACAGTGGCCATTGAGCTTGAACCATTTGACTCGGTAATTTCTGATACGACACGCACCACATAAGGATAAATTTCTTCGTTAGGGAAAACCGCTTGGGTTGCGCGTTTTGCCAGATTCGCATGCCCGATCTCACGACGTTTAGGTGTACCTATCATGCCCGTTTCACCCACTGAGAATGGGGGAAAATTGTAATGCAGCATGTAACGATTTTTCTTATCACCACTTAAAGTTTCAACTAACTGCGCATCGCGATCATTGCCTAAGGTTGCAACCACGAGAGCCTGTGTTTCGCCACGCGTAAATAATGCAGATCCATGCGCCTTTGGCAATACCCCCGTGCGCACATTAATGGGTCTTACGGTACGCGTATCGCGTCCATCAATTCTTGGCAAACCACTTAAAATGTTTTTGCGTACAACCTCTCTTTCGATGTCGTGGAAAATGCTTTTTATCTCTTCAACGGAAACTTCTTCGGACTCAGTTTCATCAGCGACAATCGTTTCAACCACCGTTTTTCTTAAATTATTGATCAACTCAACCCGTTTTTGTTTTTCGGTTTCTTGATATGCTGTTTTAATTTCACTATAGAAACGTGCTTTAATCTGCTCGTTTAACGCCTTATTTTCGACCTTAGGCGTAAAACTCCAACGAGGCTTTGCTGCATACTTCGCCAAGTGATTAATCGCATCAATCACTACTTGCATTTGTTGGTGACCGTATAACACAGCACCAAGCATGACCTCCTCTGGCAAGCTTTTCGCTTCCGATTCAACCATTAAGACAGCATCTTTAGTTCCTGCAACAACCAAATCTAAGTCTGAAATCTCTAATTTGGCAAAGGAAGGGTTGATGACATACTGCCCATCAATAAAACCAACACGCACACCTGCTACGGGTCCCTCAAACGGCACTCCCGATAATACCAGCGAAGCCGAAGCACCGATCAGCGCTGGAATATCAGGGGGAACCTCAGGATCAAAGGATAACACGGTCGCTACAATCTGAACTTCATTATAAAAACCTTCAGGAAACAACGGTCGCAGTGGGCGGTCAATCAACCGAGCCGTCAATGTTTCATGCTCAGTTGGACGTCCTTCGCGACGAGGAAAACCACCAGGAATCTTACCTGCTGCATACGACTTCTCTTGGTAATTCACTTTCAATGGGAAGAAATCAATACCTTGTTTAGCCTCTTTTTGCGCAGCAGTTGTTACTAATACAACGGTATCACCCACGGTAACCACCACGGATCCTGCGGCTTGACGCGCCATTGCACCTGTTTCTAAAGTTACCTGATGTTGTCCTAACTGAAAGACTTCTTTAAATATTTTCACTTGTTTGCCTTATTATCATTGTTTTGCGGTGTGTCGCGCGCTTAAACTATCCGATTCTCAAGCGCACTATCTACGTAAACTTAAGCGCTCAATCAAGACGCGATAACGCGCGATGTCTTTGCTTTTTAGATAGTCTAAAAGCTTGCGGCGTTGGCTGACCAGACGCAATAAGCCTCGTCTTGAGTGGAAATCCTGCTTGTGCGTCTCAAAATGACCTTGAAGACCCTCAATGCGAGCCGTCAATAACGCAACTTGTACTTCTGGTGAGCCTGTATCGCCTTCTGAACGCTGATATTCAGTCACGATCGATTGTTTGTGCTCGGTGCTTAACATATTATTTTCTCCTAAATTTTATTTCTTTTGTTAAACTTCCCATAAAGATACTGAACAAATTTGAAATTTATCCAAACATCACGACAGTTTAGCAGCGCCGTATAATACATGCTTTTTAGAGAAACAACAAGCAAGCCAAAGCTTATTTTTTCCCAACTGAGTACTTTTGTTGGTACACTTTCATACGCTCAAGCAACTGTAATTCAATTTGTCCATTAAGCTTAAGATATTCAATTAAATCACTTAGATTTGCCACCGCGTGTACAGGAAACTGATATTCCTCTTCGACCATTTTAACTGCTGAAAGCGCTTGATTTGGCGCAATTTCCTGGCGATCCAATGCAACACAAACACCAACCACCTGTCCACCTTGCACCCCGATAACATTGATTGCCTCTTTGATTGCAGTCCCTGCGGTAATCACGTCATCTATGATTAGTACTTTTTTATCCTTAATGTCAGCTCCAACTAAAGCCCCACCTTCACCGTGATCCTTTTTCTCTTTGCGGTTATAACAAAAACCGACATTTTTACCGTACTTGCTGTATAAAATCGATGCCACCAAAGCAGCCAGTGAAATTCCTTTGTAAGCAGGACCAAACAACACATGAAACTCAGCATTGACTGATATAATTTTAGCGGCGTAGCATTCAGCCAGCTGGTGTAAGGTTTTTCCTTGGTTGAACATGCCTGCATTAAAAAAGTAAGGGCTGATTCGCCCTGACTTCAATATAAACTCACCAAATTTGAGGGCTGAGGCTTCAATGGCAGCATCAAAAAAACGATAATCTTTCATACCTATTTAACTACTTCACTTGGGTTAAAGTGGCATTACTATATATCACCCACGAGCGATTTTATAGTTGATTTTTTAGCGACGTGTAGCTTATCTAAAAGCATGCCAAATTTGATCGGCAATCTGTTTACTGATACCCTTGATTTTTGCGATTTCATCCACGGATGCCGCCGATAACTCCTGCCAGCCACCAAAGTGACGAAGTAGTGCTTGCCTTCGCTTACTACCAACCCCTGGAATTGATTCTAATATTGATTCAGTCTGTCGTTTGGCAAGCTTTTTACGTTGAGCTTTAATCGCAAAATCGTGTGCGGCATCTCTGATTTGTCTTAGTAACAGAAAACCTGGATCATATTCTGGCAGGTGGTAAACATGATCATCAAAGCCAAGAAATATATCTTCCTTGCCACTGATCCGCTCTACGCCTTTGCCAAGACTGACAAGTTGAATTCGCTCTTTTAAATTTTGTTGAATCATAACCTCTTGTGCTTTTCTTAGCTGCCCCTTACCACCGTCAATCACCATTACATCAGGCAGGTTATTTGCCTCCATCCCCGACTCAATCCGTCTTGTGACCGCCTGGGCAATGGCTGCATAATCATCCCCTGGCGTAATATTGTTGATGTTATAACGCCGATAAGCTGACTTTAGTGGTCCTGACTCATTAAAAACAACACAGGATGCTATCGTCGCCTCTCCCTGATGATGACTAATATCAAAACACTCAATGCGTTTTATCTCTGATTTATTAAGCCATTTTGCTAAAGCCACCATCCGCTCAGTAAATTGCTTTTTAGTATGAAAATTCATTTGTAATTTTTGTCGGGCGTTAACCATTGCAAGCTTTTGCCATTTGGCATTATCTGTACTAACCACATCTATCCACTTAATCTGACTGTCTGCCTTTTGATTAATGCTACTCAACAATTCTTTGGAAATAGCAATATCCTTAGGCACGATAACTTCTTTTGGCCACAGGGTGCGAAACTCTGCCAGGTAATAGTGTGATAGGAAAGCATTAAGAATTTCAGCCTGTGAGTTTCCTTCAACCGTAACAAACCAGTGTTTATCATCCTCCACTTTCCCTTGCTGGATGCTTAATAAGCTAATACAGATTTTCTCTGACTCTTGCACTAAACCAATAACATGGAAATTTTTATTGTTTGTCTTATCTAAAAACTGCTGCTGTTGTAGCTTTGTCAATAATATAAGCTGATCCCTTAGCTGACTTGCTTCCTCGAAAAGTTCATACTCAGAAGCCAGCTGCATTTTCTGTGAGACAGTCTCCAACACCGAGGTTAATTTACCGCTAATAAACTTTACCAATAAATCAACCTGTAATTTATATGCCTCTGGCGTAATTTTTCCGACACAAGGAGCACTGCAGCGCTTTATCTGATACTGCAGGCACGGGCGTGAACGGTTGCTATAGTAGCTATCGTCACATTGCCTGATGGGAAATAATTTTTGCAATAAAACCAGCGTATCCTTCATCGATGACAATGATACATAAGGACCAAAGTAGAGTCCATTTTTGCGTGGCTTACCACGAAATCCAGTCAACCTTGGAAAGGTATGATCTGTCAGATGTAAATAAGGGTAGCTTTTGTCATCTTTGAATAAGATATTGTACTTGGGTTTATGCTTCTTAATTAATGTACTTTCCAGCAAAAACGCATCGTAATCACTTGGTGTCACGGTGACGTCAATAAAAGCAACCTGCTGAGCTAAAGTCTGCGTTTTAAGATCCTTAGCCCCTTTACTGAAGTAACTGTTGACGCGCTTATATAAATTCTTTGCTTTTCCAACGTATAAGATAGTATGTGCCTTATCATACATGCGATACACGCCGGGATGTGTTGTAAGATTTTCCAAAAAAGAGACTAGATCAAAGGTGTCTTGCGTATTGAACATGATAAGTTGTTATGATAGGAAACAAGTGGGTCTTTACCCTTGATTGCTTTCAAGATCTATGAGTTTATGCCGAATGGCTAAGTGTGTCAGCTCCACATCACTATCGATACCCAGCTTTTCAAACAAACGGTAACGATAACTATTGACCGTTTTGGGACTCAAACACAACTGATCTGCCACATCATTTACTTTTTGACCGCTAGTGATCATGATTAACACCTGCATCTCACGCTCAGAGAGCGCATCAAACGGCGACTCATCGCTGTGGGTCAAATGTTTTAACGCAAGCTGTTGTGCAACTTCAGGCGAAAGATAGCGCCGCCCTGCATACACGGTTTTAATTGCCTGGATCATTTCATCCAAACTGGCACCCTTGGTCATATATCCACAAGCTCCAGCCTGCAACACACGACTTGGATAAGGCTCATCACCGTACACAGTAACCACTAATATTTTAATTTGAGGATAAACCTTGGCAATGCGCTTTGTCGCCTCTAAACCGCCCATTCCAGGCATTTTAACATCCATTAAAACAACATCTGGTAAGAGCCTTGACGCCAATGAAATTGCTTCTTCCCCACTGGCGGCTTCGCCAATAATCTCAATGGTATTAACATCGCTTAACAGTTTTTTTATCCCTAGCCTCACTAATTCATGATCATCAACCAAAAGCACTCTTATCATTACATTGCTCCTATGTGTTAAGTCTATCTCCCAAGCCATATACGCGCTCACTGTCTAATGGCACTATCCATTTTTTCTCAAGGGTTATTCAGCAAAATCCTCAAGTCTATGTGCGCTAATGCGTGTTTCATTTGTGAGATTTCGCCCACAGTATAAACCAAAAACCCCCGCGATGCTGTAGAGATTTAGGCTTATTTTGCTTGTATTTCTGCTTTTTATTTGTAAGATGAGGCATTTACTACATGGCAACCTCCGTAAATGATTACGAATAATCAGGATTTGTGTACACTCGTTTTACAATTAATGCAGGAAAAAGTCATTGCACTTGATACCGAGTTTTATTGGCGAAACACCTATTATCCTGAGCTATGCCTCATTCAGATAGCAACTGCTGACAATATCTACCTGATTGATCCCTTATCAAAGGAGCTTGACCTGAACCTGCTGTGCCCTTTGTTTGCAAGCACCAACACGCTAAAAATTATGCACGCAGCGGAAAATGACATCAAAATTCTAAAGCATTGTTTAAGCTGTCAGTTCCAAGCGGTTTTTGATACACAAATAGCCATGGCATTTTTAGGACATGATCATCAGTTGTCCTTAGCACACACGCTAGCGTACTGTGGTTTTGGCGAGCTTAGTAAAGCTCATAAGTTATCAGACTGGCGCTACAGACCATTATCTGAGTCACAATTAAAGTATGCCCAAGGTGATGTTGCTCACTTAATTGCATGTCAGTCATTACTCAATAACCAGCTTAAAAACACACCCTGGCTTGATGCCTTTTATCAAGAGATGGACATTATTCAACGTACTCAGTTTACTCATATCCGTGAGGCACCCTATAAATTTAAACATCAACTAGCTCGCCTTAACCCTGACGCCCAAAAAAATCTCATCCTGTTGGCTATCTGGCGTGAACAATACGCACAACATAAAAACAGAGTAACCCGCTATATTTTATCCGACCAGGAACTGATTAAGATTGCCAAACTCAATCCTCAGGATATTCAATCTCTTAGCAAAGATAAGTTACTTTCTCATAGTAAGATCCAGCGCCTTGGTCTTAGCATTATCCAAGCCCTTCATGCAACACAGCAAACACCTGAAGTTTCAGATTATACGGAAACACACAACTTTAAAATCAGCACCGCCCTCCTTCACTGCTGTTTTGATTATTTAAATAACCTTGCCACAGAGTTTAACTTACCGCTTGCACTAATTGCCTCAAAACATGACCTTAAGAAATTTCTGTATATGAAGATCGCCAAAGCGGAGAATACTCCCACATCAAAACTTGGCACTGGATGGCGACTTCAGCACTTTGGTCATGCAATTTATGAATTTGCCCAGTGCCAACCTGAATTTTTTATTTTACCAAACAGCCTTTCTGAAAATGAGAAATTTGACGACTAAGGTGCTCTATAACGCCAGACCAATGCGCCTGGCAACCTCTTTATAATGTCCAATGACATCACCTAAGTCTTGACGAAAACGGTCTTTATCAAAGACTTCCCTGGTTTTCCTGTCCCACAACCTGCAGCCATCTGGACTAAATTCATCGCCTAGTAGAATTTCATCATGAAAGCGACCAAATTCAAGCTTATAGTCAACCAGTAACAATCCAGAATCATCGAAGAGTTTAGATAATACTTCATTTACTTTGAATGTTGTTTTACGCATAAAGGCAATTTCAGACTCGCTCGCCCAGTTAAAAGCCAAAATATGTGATGTGTTGATCATAGGATCACCCAAGGCGTCATCTTTTAGGAAAAACTCAAATATGGGCTCCACAAATTTCATGCCTTTTTCAATTCCTAAACGTTTGCAAATACCCCCTGCAGCATAATTACGCACGACGCACTCAACAGGGATCATCTTAAGCTTCTTCATAAGGCTTTCATTGTCGCTCAAGATTTTAACAAAGTGCGTTTTAACTCCTGCTTCCTCAAGCTTTTGCATAATATAGGCATTAAATAAATTATTAACCCGTCCTTTGTCTACCAAGCTCGCTTTTTTTACTCCATTAAAAGCCGTTGCATCATCACGATATTCAATAACCACTTCATCCTGATGATCGCTACTGTAGACCGATTTTGCTTTTCCTTGGTATATAAGCTCTTTAACCATCCTAATTTACCTTTTGCTGCTTGTTACTAAGGGGAATATGAGATGCGATCACCGTCAAAACAGGTTTGGCTTTATCAATGGGAATCAATACTTGTTTCGTATCAAACAGCGACACACGTAACTGTTTTTGCTCTTCCCTAAAGAAATTATGCCAGTTGCTCATATCACTAAACAGTGAACCATTTTGCGTATATGGATACAGGTATAAAAGATAGCTTTGATTCTGAGCTGCGTCGTCAAACAAAATCGTCTGTTCTTTTTCATCATACGCTATATATTTAAACCCTCCTGCCTCAATTGCCTCTTTCAGTGCCGTCTGTACCATAGAAGCATCACCTACAAACACAATAGAGGCAACTTTATCATTCGTATACAGTTGGAACTTCAGCCCACTGCTTGTGCTAACAAAACCAAATTGCGCCTTTATCAGCGTCGATTCGCTGACCTTTTGTCCTCTGATATGCTGATCAATCAGCTCAACGACTTGACTTGCTTCTTTTTCAACTGCGGGTTTTTCATCCATGGCAAACAGGGATAATTCAGCACGTCTGAACTCATTTTTTACCCGTGCGATATAGACATAATAAGCTATCCCTGTCGCTTTATTTTTAACAATAAAACGACTGTTGTCCCTGTCTTCTTTTTCCAGCGTTAGCGATGGCAGTTTACTTTGCAAAGCTGCCTGAACAATGAGCCAGCTCAACTCATAAGGCTCATATATCATCAGTTTTGCCTGATCATCTTTATCATAGCTTAACTTAGTTGAAACGATGTAAAGCTGCTCTTGTTCAACCAGGCTGATATTATAGCCTGCGTCAAAATTAGGTGGCAGTAACGCATTTTGCGCAGCAGCCTGCTGATTTGTACTAAAGCTAGTTACGCCTTCTGGCACAACCAATGTTGGGTTTATATTGGGATCTTGTGACACTGATTCTGGTATTTCCAGTGGCTTATTCTGCTGAACAGGCTGACGCGCGTAATCGAAGTCACGATTACGGAAAAAATGACTAACCGAAGCACACCCCGCCAATGCACTCACACTTAATATTGCCAGCATACACAAGGTAATTTTATTAAATTTCATGACTGTTTTACCTGGAAAAATGTAAGAGCATTATACACAAAGCAAACACTAATACGCACTGTATTTTAGCGTAAAAACCACGTTAATTACCGTCTCCCATTGCACAGGGGAACTCCAACTTAATAACTTACCTCGTGATGAGCGTATTCACTCAATCCAATATTGATATATCCAGATACCAAGGGGATGTTATTAAGTTGGATAACCCCAAAGCATGGCAATGGGCTTTACCAATATGATTATTATCGGTCTTGGAGGTCCAATACTCCAACCCGTCATTGGCTGGATATTAAGCTGGTATCAATCAGCCTATCAATGCACTGCCAACACCCTTGATGGATTCCAAACCGCGCTGTTCCCAATCCTTGTCGGTTTAGTTATTGCTGTACTTCTTGTGTGTATTCCTGCAAAACCAATGATCTTTTGCAGTGTGTCTCTTTAATTGCCAGCAAACCAACCACAAAAGCAACGGCAAAAAACATGCTACACCCCACCGTTAATGCCACCTGATAACCATATACGCTAGTGCTGGCAGCACCACTTGCAAACTTCCCAAGCACTATACCTGTCAGATTTTGTGCAAACCACACCCCTAATAACACAAACATATTGTTAAAGCCTACTGCCGTTGCCGTAAGCACCTGAGGAACATTTTCAATTATCACCGCAAAGGATAGCGTCTGTGCACCAGCTGCGACACCCAACAGGAACATTAAAACAGAAAATAAACCATAGCTATCGATTGGTAACCAATTGAGCATTAAACTAATGACCACACCAAACACGGCACATGCTAACAATACTTTCTTACGGTTGCCTAATTTATCAGAAATTAAACCAACAAGGGGACTACCTAAGCCAAGCCCTAGCCACACAACTGACACGGCACCTGCTGAGATAGTTTGACTGAAAAAGTGCGCCAGATAACTGACACCACTCATTGAACCAATGACTTCTACCGCGGGATATACAAATAAGGCGAAGATAGCGACCACCCATACTTGTCTTATCTTAATCAACATCAACATCTTTTCTTTAACGGTCATTGATAGTGCGAACTTTGTCGATGAATCAGGCTTTTCTCTTAAGCTTTTAGGCTTATCTTTGACACATAAAAAGAAAAAAAATGCCAGCAACAATCCTAGACCAAATATCCAATGAAAAACCAGGCGCCAATCATTATCCGTAACCACCAATAGCAACACAAATGGTGCACCAGCCAAAACTGGACCAATCATCCCTAATATCTGAGTCATCCCACCCATCACCCCTAAATATTGATGCGGGAACCAATCTAGAATAATTTTGAACATCATGGCAAAGGCAAATGCAGACCCCAAACCAATTGCAAAACGTCCTATCCAAGCCATCAAAGCTGTTGTTGCAATGCTAAAAAGTAATGCACCAAGTGCGGTAACGATAATCGCAAACGTGCCAACTCTTTTAACGCCATAGTGATCAATCATCATACCCACAGGTAATTGCATTAGCGAATATGCTAGAAAATAGGCGGATGAAATACTACTCACCGTTAGCTCATCCAAATGAAGCTCTTGTGCAAAAATTGTATTCATCGATCCAAAGGATGCTCGGCAGAAAAACTCGTACAGAAAAAAAACACCAGCTAAGGCAAAAAAAAGCCAGCCTCTTAAGAGCTTACGTGAAAAAAGTAAGTATTGAAATGAAGATGACATTTGATAATTTTTTGCATTAAGAATGCGTCTAAACTACCACACTATAGAGGTACTTGCAAAATTAAAACTGCCTCTCCAACAACTCCCGCTAGCTTTTTTATTTTCAGGTCAGCTAATGATAATTTTTTGAAGACGAAAAAGCACCTCATCGCCATCTGGCGACATTTCTAAAATTCATGTCACATCAAAGTTTGTACAAATTTCATAGCAGGGTAGGCAATCCGTCATTTTAGGCATGGACATTATACATCATTAAATTTGCCTGAAAATTAGTACTTAGATAACCTTCAACGTAATATCCAATGAGTGCCCCTGGCGCAGCAGATATTGAATTCTCTTGTGCTTTTCCTTGAGATCATGCGGCTGATCATGATATTTTCTTTGGTAACACAACATAGCTTGCTCAAACCAGTCAATATTAAGCATTGCCAGCATTTTTTCGAGTATTGCACTTTCGATACCTTTTTCATACACAAGCTTCTGCTTGATTCGCAACAAACCATAATGTTTGCTCAGGCAATCACGCAGAACAAGCTCAGCATAGCGCTCATCAGATTGCCAATTATTTTCAACAAACTCTGCTAACAACGTATCAATTTCCTCCAGTGATAGATTATTACGCAACATGAGCTTTCGCCTGAGTTGTGCAGAGGAGTACTCTTGTTTTGACAGTAGATAAAAAAGATAATCGCGTTCGTTTTTACTCTTCTGCATTTGAGGGGGTGAGTTTATTTTTATTGGCGTTTGGTAATAGCGTTTCCATAATTGCTTTATGTAATGCTTCTTTGACGACTGGATTTTCCTTGAGATAAGCGCGCACATTGTCTTTTCCCTGCCCGATACGATCGCCATTGTAGCTATACCAGGCACCCGACTTGTCAACAAGATTATATTTGACACCCAAATCAATAAGCTCCCCCTCCAGAGAGATTCCCTCGCCATATAAAATATCAAAATCTGCCTGTTTAAATGGTGGAGATACCTTATTTTTGACCACTTTGACTTTTGTCTCATTTCCAAGTATTTCTTCACCTTTTTTAATTGGACTGCCACGGCGAATTTCAAGACGAACTGAAGCGTAGAATTTTAACGCATTACCGCCAGTAGTCGTTTCTGGATTACCAAACATGACCCCAATTTTCATTCTGATTTGGTTAATAAATACCACCAGCGTATTCGAACGCTTGATATTGGCGGTTAATTTACGCAATGCCTGTGACATGAGTCTCGCCTGCAATCCCATATGGGAATCCCCCATCTCCCCTTCAATTTCAGCTTTTGGCGTTAATGCTGCCACTGAGTCGACCACAACAATGTCTACGCCGCCTGAGCGCACCAGCATATCAACAATTTCCAAGGCTTGCTCACCCGTATCTGGCTGAGAGACAACCAGGCTCTTAAGGTCAACGCCAAGAGCCTCAGCATACACGGGATCAAGTACATGCTCTGCATCAATAAAAGCTGCTGTACCCCCATTTTTCTGGCATTGAGCAATAGCTTGCAAAGTTAGCGTTGTTTTCCCTGAGGATTCAGAACCATAAATCTCAACCACACGTCCTTTAGGCAAACCACCAACTCCTAAGGCTATATCCAAACCAATAGAACCTGTTGAGATCACTTCGATATCTTTTGCAAGATCGTTATCGCCCATACGCATAATAGAGCCTTTACCAAATTGCTTCTCAATTTGCGCTAAAGCTGAATTTAACGCTTGTTCTTTATTACTCATAGATCATCCTCAAAACAGGTAAATTTAAGATTTAAAACACGGGAATTAATGTAGCATTTATACGTAACGAACAAAAGGCAAATCTCACCCCACTTTAAAGTGGGGTTGTCGGATGCGTGTGACACCGCTTACCCACACCGACATTTTGGGCAAATGCTTAGGTAAATATTTTGTCCAAACCTATTTCTCTTATGTCTTCAGTTCGTGTTAGAATCTCGACCATTGCAACACTTATGGTCCATTTTGCAAAGCAATGGCAAAGACAAAACCCAAATCAACCGCAACGAGTAATACGATTGCTAAGAACAAAAAAGCATTTCATGAATATACCATTGAGGATCGCTTTGAAGCTGGTATTGTGCTCCAGGGTTGGGAAGTAAAAAGTATTCGCTCAGGACGCGTGCAGCTTGTCGATAGTCATATTCATGTCAAAAATAGCGAAGCCTGGCTTTTTAACGCCCTGATCACTCCTTTACATTCGGCATCAACGCATGTTGTACCCGAGCCCGCTGGGACGCGTAAATTGCTTTTACATCGCCGAGAAATCAATAAACTATTAGGAAAAATCGATCAAAAAGGCTATACCGTAGTACCGTTGGCAATGTACTGGAAAGGTTCTCGAGTTAAGCTTGAAATCGCGATCGCCAAAGGTAAACAATTACATGACAAACGCCAGGCATCTAAAGAGCATGACTGGAAACGTGAGAAAGAACGTCTGTTCAAAAAGAGTATTTAGGCAATGAGCGCAACCGAAAAAAAGCTTCATTTCTATATTACTAAGGCAATCGCAGATTATAAAATGCTGCAAAAAGGAGACAAAGTCATGATCTGCCTTTCTGGCGGCAAGGACTCTTTTAGCCTTGTTAAGATTATGCACACACTGGTGCAAAACGACACCTATGATGTGAAGCTTATGGTCTATACGCTTGACCAAAGCCAGCCTGGCTGGGATGATCGCGATATGCGCGCTTACCTTGAAAAGCATGATATCAACTATGTGATTGAAAAGCGTGATACCTATTCAGTCGTCATTGATAAGATTCCTGAAAATAAAACTTATTGTTCACTGTGTTCACGCCTGCGTCGTGGCAATATCTATCGCTTTGCACGTGAAAATAAAATGAACAAAATCATGTTGGGACATCATCGCGATGATGTCATCGAATCTGTACTCATGTCGATGTTTTATCAAGGCAAAATAAAATCCATGCCCGCGAAGCTATTAACTGAGGATAAAGAGAATGTCGTTGTTCGCCCGATGATCTATTGCCAGGAGCGTGATATTGCACGCTTTGCCAAAGAGCAGAACTTCCCCATTATTCCCTGTAATCTTTGTGGCAGTCAGGAAAATTTAAAACGCCAGCAGGTAAAAAACCTGATCCATGAACTTGCCAGGCAAAATCCTGTGATCCCACAAAATATCTTTGCCTCCCTCAGTAACGTGGTACCAAGCCATTTGTATGACAGCAGTTTATTTGATATCCGTGAATGCGATCAGGAACGATTAGGCTGATCTTAATCAAATAGTCCTGGTAGAGTAAGCCGTCAGGGTTGTCGGCTTTTGCAAACAAGATTTACTTGAGAGATTAAATAAGCTAAGGTAACCCGTCATAATTAACACGTTAAACAGATATTAAAATGATCCACTGGTTTCCAGCGCATATGCACAAGGCCACCAAAGAGCTCATTAAAATCATGCCTCAAATTGATATTGCCATTGAGGTAGTTGATGCTCGAGCACCCGAAGCAAGTGCCAATCCCGTCTTACATGAAGCTGCTAAAGGTAAGCCAATCATTAAGATTCTCTCCAAAGCTGATCTTGCAGACCCCATTGTTACTAAAGCGTGGCTTAAATTTTACCAGGGCAAAGCCCTGGCACTTGATATTGCGCATGATAAAAAAAGTGCGCAAAAAATTATTAACCTGTGCAAAAAGCAACTGCCCAATCGTGGCACGATTTTAAAACCAATACGCGTTGTGATTTTTGGCATTCCCAATGTCGGAAAATCAACACTTATCAATAGCCTCGCCAAACGAAAAGTAGCTCAAACTGGCAATGAGCCCGCGGTGACCAAAAGGCAGCAAAAGATAGAGATTGAAAAGCACTTTTATCTTAATGATACCCCTGGGATCATGTTTCCAAGTCCAAAAGATGAAGGATGTAGCTATAAGCTTGCCGCTATTGGCTCCATTCGCGACACCGCAATGGACTATCCATCAACGGCTTACTTCATCTTAGATTTTCTCAAAGAAGAGTATCCTCAGTTACTCATGTCGCGCTTTAATCCCACAAGCCTCACTATGGATACTGAAGAGATGCTTCTCAATATCGGCAAAGCACTAGGGCAACAACATACACATCACATTGCCGAGAAAATTATTCAAGATTTTCGCCAGGGAAGAATTGGAGCTATGTCGCTGGAAACCCCTGATAACTACCTGAAGTATTACGTCCCTTCTGAAAATGTATAAGCGCGTAACTCCAGTTACCTACACCCCCTATGTGTTGCCGACTTCGTTACATTTATTTGGTCGCTGCTTGTTCAGAATATGTTAGGACATTCAGTGATGAATGTTTTCATTTATTTCTCGACTATTCCGTGCAATAATGCGCAATAGTCGCGACCAGTCCGTTTTAAGCCAATGATTAGACGATTTTATGAAAATATTATTCAAAATCATATGAATAAATATGAGCAAATGATTTTTATTTCTGGCGCCCGTCAAGTGGGCAAAACGACGCTGGCAAAACAGTTTCAAACCAGCGACAAAAGTTATTTAAACTGGGACAATGTTGTACACAGAGAAATTATACTAAGCCGATTGTTCGATTATATTGATAACGATCTGCTTGCAGTATTATCTGAGACTAAACCCTGTTTGATCCTTGATGAAATTCATAAATATGAAAACTGGAAAAATTTTATTAAAGGTATTTATGATCAATATAAAGGGAGAATACATTTGATCATTACAGGATCTGCTAAATTAGATATCTATAGTAAGGGCGGGGATAGTCTGATGGGGAGATATTTTAATTATCAGATTATGCCCTTGTCTGTGCATGAGTTGTTAGAAGTCCCATATGCAAAAAAGTTTGTTAATCAACCTTCCGCTTTAGCTCATGAAAAGTGGGGACGTTTATTTAGATTTGGTGGATATCCTGAGGCCTATAGTAAGAATGATATTGAGTTTTTTGAATTGTGGTCAGCTATGCGCTGGAATCAGTTATTCAAAGAGGAAATTCGTGATTATGCTAACGTGCACGATATTGCACAACTTGAACTTATGGGGAAGCTAATCATTGGACAAGTCGGGAGTTTAATTAATTACGCTCAAGTGGCTAAAAAAATTCAAAAGTCTGAAAGCACGGTAAGGTCATGGTTCCAATTATTAGAAAGCACCTATTATCTATTTAGCATCTCTCCATGGTCAAATAACGTGAATCGCTCCATTTTAAAAGCGCCTAAGGCATATTTACATGACTGGTCACTTGTTAATGATGTTGGCGCCAGGATTGAGAATTATTGTGCTGTGCATTTGTTAAAAGCGATATATTATTGGAAAAATACAGGGCAAGGTCATTTTTCTCTACACTATTTGCGTGATAAGGATCAACGCGAAGTCGATTTTCTCATTGCTAAAGAAGATCAGCCCTGGATGCTTATTGAGGTTAAAAAAAGCCTGAATATTTCGACCAGTAAAAATCTGTTGTATTTCCAAAGGCAACTCAATCCCACATATACTTTTCAGCTTGTGTTTGATGCTGAGTTTATAAAGCTTGATCTATTTAATATTCATGACAGCAAAATTGTACCTATGCATACTTTCTTGTCACAGCTATTTTAACGTGAGTTACTGTTACGTACGTTTGCTGATTTTTGAGGCTGTGCAAATAATTCGCCCAAGCGTGTCGGTGTGAGTAATCAGTGTCACCCTGCGTGAAGTCGTTAGGGTTATTTGAAAGCTGGATTCCCGCCTATTTTGTTTCGGCGAAAATATGGTTATGACCCTTTTTAGTAAACCTTTATACACGCCACTTTTCTTTCTTGCGACAGCTGGTGAAGTGGTGGTTTTTCCCTGGCACACATCTCATCTGCCAATGGACAACGTGTGCGAAACACGCACCCTGATGGCGGATTGATCGGTGACGGGAGATCACCCTCTAAAATTTGAATTTGTTTATTACGCTCCAACTCAGGGTCAGGCAATGGCACTGCGGACAATAATGCTTTAGTGTAAGGATGCGCTGGTCTGTCACATAAAGCTCTTGATTCTCCCACCTCCATCAAATTTCCCAAATACATCACCATAATGTGATCAGAGATGTGTTTTATCACACTTAAATTATGCGCAATAAATAGAATGGTTAATCCCAGGCTTTGCTGCAACTCTTTGAGTAAATTCACCACCTGTGCCTGAATGGACACATCCAAAGCGCTCACGGGTTCATCACACACCAAAATAGAGGGTTTTAAAATAAGCGCGCGAGCAATCCCAACCCGCTGATATTGTCCGCCTGAAAACTGATGCGGATAACGGTTGATGTGCATGGGCGACAAGCCCACCCTACGCATCATCTCTTCAACACGCGATCTGCGTTCTTCTTTCGAGAGATGAGGTTCATGCACTCTTAAAGGTTCAGCAATAATATTGCCGATGGTAATTCTGGGATTTAGCGAGGCAAAGGGATCCTGGAAAATCATCTGAATTTCTTTTCTAACTGGCTGCCATGACTTCTTGTGCTTAAGTGCGGTTAAATCCCTACCCGCCCAGACGACTTTTCCTTCTGTTGCATGAACTAACCCAACCACGGCGCGAATCAAGGTGGATTTACCACAACCTGACTCACCAACAATGCCCAGGGTTTCACCTTTTTTTACCGCAAAAGAAACCCCATCAACCGCTTTGACAAAGCGCGTTTGTTGCCAGATCCAGGATTTTTTGAGTGGAAAGTGAACTTTTAAGTTTTCAATAGTCAATATGCTCTCTTGTATACTCATTGACATCCCTCCTGGCGTTGTTTGGCATAAAAGCAAGCAACGAGATGGACTCTATCTTCTTCATAGTTCTCTAAACTGGGTCTGTGTGTAAGACAGTTTGGTAACGCAAAATCGCACCTTGGTTGAAAAGCACAGCCCACAGGTAAGTTGGATAGATCAGGTGGCTCCCCAGGAATGGCTTGTAAACGCGCACTTGGGATATCCACGCGTGGCGTTGCTGCCATCAATCCTTTAGTGTAAGGATGATGATTATGTTTAAATAATTCATGAACTTCTGCCGACTCTACAGGACGCCCACCATACATCACCATCACGCGATCACAGGCTCCCGCAACGACACCAATATCATGTGTAATTAAAATCGTTGCCATTTTAAATTCATTTTGCAGATCTTTTAATAGCTTTAATATTTGCGCCTGAACAGTAACATCAAGTGCGGTGGTTGGTTCATCAGCAATCAATAATTTAGGACGGCACATCAAAGCCATTGCAATCATTACGCGTTGGCGCATGCCTCCTGAAAACTCATGAGGATAGAGTTTTACCCTGTTTTTTGCATCGGGGATATTCACGGCATCAAGCATCTCAAGTGCTTTTTTAGCAGCTTCTTTTTTTGAGCAATTGCGATGAATCATCAGGGTTTCAGAAAGCTGCTTTTCTACGGTAATATAAGGATTCAATGAAGTCATAGGATCCTGAAAAATCATTGAAATCTTATCTCCACGAACTTTATTAAGCTGTTTCGTTGGCATCCCAACTAATTCCTGACCATTAAATATAACCGAACCTGAAATAATGGCATTGGATGCTGATAAGCCCATTAGCGCCAAAACAGTTTGACTTTTACCCGACCCAGACTCCCCCACGATACCTAAGGTCTCCCCCTGGTCTAAGCTGAAGTTGATCTTATTGACTGCACTAACCAGCCCATCATTGGTTTTAAATTTTACGTCCAAATCTTTTGCAATTAATAATGACATGTTTCCCCCTTAACGATGCTCACGTGGATCAAGTGCGTCTCTTAAGCCATTGCCAACAAAGTTAAAACATAACAATGTCAAGGTTAAGAAAATCGATGGGATAACTAAAATCCACCAATAATTAAAAGCAATCACCTGCACACCATCACTGATTAAACCGCCCCAATCGGTCATTGGTGGTTGCACGCCAAGACCTAAGAAGCTTAAGAATGCCGCAGTCATAATTACCACAGGAACAGTTAAGGTAATATAAACGGCAATAATACCAATAAGGTTTCTAACAATATGACGCGTGATAATAGTGCGCTCTTTCACCCCGCACACATAAGCAGCTTCAATAAATTCCTTATTTTTTAACCCTAAGGTTTGTCCTCTGACCACGCGCGCCATATCAAGCCAGCTGACAGCTCCAATGGCAATAAAAACCAGAACAAAATTTCGACCGAATAAAGTGACCAGTAAAATGGCAAAAAACATAAAAGGCAAACCATAAAGCACATCAACGATACGCATTAAAACATTGTCTATTTTACCCCCAAAAAAGCCTGCAGTAGCTCCCACCAATGTACCAATAATCACACTGACCAGCGTTGCTACCAAACCAATTTCTAATGTCACTCGCCCACCGACCATGATACGAGTAAACACATCACGTCCCAAGCCATCGGTGCCAAACCAATGTGTTGAACTTGGAACAAGATAGACTTCGGAAAGATTCTGGTACTCGTAACTATATGGTGAAAACCACGGCAATATAACGACTGCAAGCACAATCAATCCAAGAATCACGATACTAATCATCGCAATCTTATTACTTCTAAAACGTAGCATCGCGTCATAGTATAAACTTCTGCCCCTAAATACTTGTTCATGTGAGGTATTTGCCACCTTTTCCAGAAAATTTGCATTCTTCTTTTTCTGCTCAACAGTAAAACTCTTTGTCATAACTTAACCTCAGTAATGAATCTTAGGATCTAAAAAAGCGTACACAATATCAACAACAAGATTGAATAGAATGACAAGAAGACTGTAGATAATAGTCAGTGCCAAGACGAGGTTATAGTCGCGATTTGTTGCTCCTTGAACAACTTGCACCCCAATCCCTGGTATTGTGTAGACTGTTTCCACAATAACCGACCCTGTTAGAATCCCTGCAATGGCAGGTCCCAAAAAGGAAACTACCGGCATCAATGCGGGCTTTAAGGCGTGCTTCCAGACAATGCGTGGCATAGACAAACCTTTGGCTTTGGCCGTACGGATAAATGGTGAGCTTAAAATTTCGATCAAGCTACTTCTGGTGATCTGAGTGATAATAGCAATGTAAGGAATCGCAAGTACCGTCGCTGGCAATACCATATGGGTCAAGCTTCCCCAGCTCCCCGCGGGAAACATTCCAAGCCATACGGCAAAAATCAATACGGCAATCGGAGCTGTCACCACAATCGGAGTGGAGATAAATAGCATCGCAATAATGCTCATCACATGATCGATAGCATTAAGGCGCGTATTTCGGCTTAACGCTGATAAGACGCCAAAGAACACACCAAATAATACTGGCAATGGCGATGCTGCAAAGCCCAAGCTGCACAGACACCCAAAAACCACCCTGAGCGCCCAAAGGAAAGACCAACTGATTGATCGACATTCCCTGATATTTATACGAGTAGCCTAAATTGCCGTGAATAAGGTCATTAAGATAGTACAAAAACTGCTGCCATAAGGGTAAATCCAAGCGGTACTGGTGATGCAGCTGCTTCAGAACTTCAGGCGATAAAGCGCGTTCCGTTGAGAACGGATCCCCAGGGGTCATGTGTACCATAATGAAGCTGATTAAGACAACGAAAAATATCGTTGGGATGGCGCCTGCTAGGCGCCGTAATACATAACTTAACATAGTCATCCCTATTTTAAGTTGAACAAAAATTTTTACTCACTGAAGTTACCAAGTCGCGCGAATATGAGACTTAAGCCTCTTTATTTTTGATCACCATAATTAAGGGAAAACCACTTGTCATAAACGTGGTCTAGATGGTTTATCTCCATATGATAATTCACCACATACGGTTTCACCAGATGTGTTACGTTTTGTGCATAAAGCGGGATACTCGGATAATCGTTTTGCATAAGCATTAATGCCTTGGTGTAGTAAGGTACTGCCGCATCAGCGGTAAGTTGTTTTTGCCCTTCTGCAATCAACTTATCATATTCAGTATTGCAATAACCTGAGTTATTCTGTGGATTACCACACGTCCACATCGTGGCAAAGTTATCGATAGTATTAAAATCCGCTACCCAGCCATCTCGGGCAACACCATCATAATTATGTGACTGACGCACTTTAAGAAATACTTTGAACTCCGAATTTGCCAAAGTCACCTTAACACCAAGATTCTGCACCCACATCTGCGCTATGGCTTCCATGTCCTTTTTATGCTGCTCATCGGTATTGTAATCAATTGAAATTTTGAGTGGATTTTCCTTGGAATAACCCGCTTCCGCATAGAGTTTACGTGCAAGCTCAAGGCGCTTGTCAGCAGGTTCATTACTCCAGCTGTATTTCACATCCTTATAGCGAGCACCATCAATATCAGGTGGAAACAGGCTATAAGCAGCGCTACTGCCATCGCGCACGACATTTCTGACCAGGTCTTCTCGATCAATTGCCAAAGAGAGAGCTTCGCGTAACTTGGGATTGTCTTTAAACACTGATTTGGTCATATTGAAATCAAGATACTCTAAGGTTAGCCAGGGTGTTTGCTTCAGCTGATTCCCATATTGCTTTTTAAGCATGTCAAGGTTAATGGTTGGAATATACATCACATAATCAATCTGTCCTGAGGCAAAATTATTCAAGGCAGAAGTTCGTTCAACAATCGGTACAAATTTCACATTTTGAATCTGCACATTCTTAGCATCCCAATAATACGGATTTTTTGTGACAAGCACATAGCCGTTGGGAACCCAATCTTTTAGCATGTACGGACCATTGCTGATGAGTCGCCCTGCCTGAAAAAATCCTTGTCCGTATTGCTCAACTCCTTGTTTGTACACAGGATAGCTGACAGGATCCGCGATAATGCTTAAGAAGTAATACACTGGATAATCCAAGGTAATTTGTAACTCATGCGAATTGATCACCTTAACCCCTAAACTTGAAACAGGTCGTTTTCCATCCATAATGGCTTGCGCGTTTTGAATTGGGGTAAGCTTATACGCCATTTCTGAAGCGGTTTTCGGATCTACCGCGCGCTTTAGGGAATATTCAAAATCATAGGCGGTTACAGATTCGCCATTTGACCATTTGGCATCATCTCTGAGAGAAAAAGTGTAGATAAGACCATCTTCGGATTCTTTCCACGATTTTGCCACACCAGCAACTGGATTATTAGATTGATCCTCGGTCATTAACCCCTCACTAAGATCATACAAAATTCCCGCCGCCACATTCGTTTGCACATGAGCAGGATCAAGAGATTCAGGTTCCGAGCCATTCCCTCTGAGCAAAATATCCTTGCTTTTTGGCGCAAACTGACCCGACTGTGCTGACGAGTTTTCACTATTCCCACCACAGCCAATAATCAACACAGCAGACAACACTACCGATGCCAGTTTAATTTTTTCCATATTATTCTCCCCTAGAGACAAAGTTGTTTACCGTCAAAAATTAAGTTACATCTTTTTACTATTATTGTCACGAAGAAAATATCAAGCTAATGTAAATTTATTACAAACCATCTGCTGCTTATTCCCCTCTTTTCAAGAGGGGTGCCGAGCAAGCCTGACCACTTTAAAGTGGTCAGGCTTGCTCGGCGGGGTGTTTTTAAAAGCGCATCGGTGCTCAGCACCATAGGGTGGGCGGAAATATGCTCACCGCCGAAAAATCTTTTCCCTTTTGCTTGCTCTCTAAAGACATTGCCGTTTGTATTTCAGAAAAATAACTAACAAAATGAATAAAGAACCGCTGGCAAATCCCATTGCCCAAGCGACATTTATCGTCATAAAAACTCCCCCAAGCACACCTGCGACACCCCAGCCAATCCCCTTAGCCAGGGCGTATAAGACCCCTGAAATAAAACCCTGGTATACCACAGGAACGGCATTTGAAAATCCAACAACCAGTAGCGAAAACACGACCATATCCCCAAAAGCCATGAAGAAACTCACTATATACGCAATTGCTTGAACATTCGCTGGATATATCGCTAACAGGGTTGCACCGATGGTCCCTATCAGCATCGCCAATACAGCAACGATAAAAAGACAAATGTGAGATAAAAACCGCTGTAATACAGGCAGTAAAACCAGGGCTGAAATCATCAGTGATAAACCAATGAAACTAACCAGAAAACCAATCTCTGAAACAGAAAAACCAAGTTTTAATTTTGCCAATGGTTGAATAAACTGAAAATACATTCCCCACGCCAGTTGATCAAATAGCAAAAGCGCAATGAGAATAGCGATTTTCTTCTGCTTTAGTAAGCAATACACCGCAGAAAACAGCTTTTCCGTGTGATCTATTTTTTGCTGTTGATAATACTTATCTGGAGCATAACAACGCCAGACAAATAAAATTAGGACAACAGAGGCAACACTGACAAGATAATAAGGCGCAATATAGCTGTCAGCCCATATCATCATTAAGCTTCCCAAAAAAGGACCAATCACAAAAGCGAGCCCCGTAAAAAACTGCAGCAACCCAATCCATAACAGTTTACGTTTGTCATGGTGTGCCGCACTTGAAATACTCGCAATAACCACAGGAAACATCCCATATAACAGGTGTCCTAATGCAGAACCCAGGATAAATAACTCAAGGTAATGTACATAAGCTGAAAACACGGTCAAAGCGCCTGTGAGCGTCAACGCTAATATCGAAATAAACACCACTTTCCTGCGTCCAATGAAATCCGAAACAATCCCCCACAGGACATTCGCCATAATCCCTGCAAACTGCCCTGCTAACAAAAACATACCGTAATAAAATCCTGCTTCAGATTGACAACCAATAGTTAGCCAAAACGCTGACTTATCATCAAAGAATAACTGAACATAGCTTGGATTAATAAACGCAAATAAAAATTCCGTGGAAAATATCAGCAAATACGCCTGTAAAAAGAAGCGATATGAAACGTTTTGAGATACCTGTCGCATGGGATCAAGTTCCTTATATGTTCACGTGAGTTCGAGATAAAAAACCTTGTCAAAGCATCGTCTTTTCAAGCATTTCTGCGTTAGTATGTACTTAAAAATGCTCAAATTAGCGCAGCTAGTCCTGTGCTTTTTAAGTGCAAAAGCCTTGAACTGCTTAAAAATACTTGCTTTTAGCATGTGATTCAATGTTTCTTACGTCGAACTCACGTTATATTCATCTTTAAAGACTGCCATTTAACCTTGTCAAATAACCATAGTCAACTTGAAAGCTGTATTTTTTATTTTCAGGATACTTGTGCTTTTATATTTCAGCATTTACCATAGCGCTTCTTAGACCCCTCTTTTAAAAGAATGACAGATACTAAAACACCGCATTTTCGCACCATTAAAAGCTTTGTTAAACGTACTGGTCGCATGGGGATGCGTCAGCAGCATGCTCTTGCTGAATACGCCAAGCTTTATCAAATTCCCTATATTCCAGAGCAAACCTGCTTTGAAAGCTATTATAAAACCGCGCAAGCACTTGTGATTGAAATCGGTTTTGGCATGGGAGACAGCTTAGTTACCATGGCAAAAAATGCGTCTGATATTAATTTTCTTGGAATTGAAGTGCACGAGCCTGGGGTTGGTAATATCCTTGATGATATTCATGAACAGAAGCTCACTAATTTACGCATCATTCAACACGATGCGGTTGATGTGTTTAAGTATATGATCGCCAACAACTCATTGGCAGGGGTGCAAATATTTTTCCCTGATCCCTGGCATAAGAAGCGCCATCACAAACGACGTTTAATTAATGCTGAATTTATCGAACTTTTGACAACAAAACTCATCCCCCAAGGTTTCATTCACTTTGCCAGCGATTGGCAAGAATATGCTGATGAAGTCCTTGAATTACTCTTTGCAAACGCGGAGCTTTATAATCCACACGCAGGCTTTGCACCTCGCCCTCAAAACCGCCCCTTCACAAAATTTGAAAATCGCGGTCAACGGTTAGCACACGGGATTTGGGATATCATTGTCTATAAAAGGCAGATGTAAAATGATCCCTGCAAAATATCTGGTAAACTCCAGGGTTAAGCTAAAGCTAAAGAGAAAGGAAAAAACATGAGTAAAACGAAAAAGCTGAGCATCGAAGTTATTGGCGGGATTATCCTATTTACTGCGGCTATTGCCGCTATTGTCATTAACAATTCATGGCTAAGTCCGTACTACCATATGCTTGAAACGACTTATGCAACGATTTCTATCGGCGATTTTGCCTTGCAAAAAAACCTTACTCACTGGATTAACGATGGCTTTATGACACTTTATTTTTTACTTGTTGGCTTAGAAATTAAGCGCGAGTTTGTCGGTGGAACCCTATCGAGTAAGTCAAATATTATCATTCCCGCCATTGTTGCACTCTTTGGCTTATTAGTCCCTGCTTTTATTTATTTTTTACTGAATCAACACAGCTCCGACTATCTACATGGTTGGGCAATTCCAACCGCCACCGATATTGCTTTTACATTGGGGATATTGGCACTTCTTGGTTCACGAGTTCCAACCTCACTTAAAATCCTTGTAACAACGATTGCCATCTTTGATGATATTGCCGCTATTGTAATTATCGCCATTTTCTATACCAGCAACTTGTCACTATTATCTTTGTTGGGCGCATTGATATGCCTTACTGTGCTGATTGGCATGAATAAAATTGGCATTAAAAAGCTCGCACCATTTGTGATTATGGGCATTATCATGTGGCTCTGCGTTCTAAAATCTGGAGTGCATGCAACCCTTTCAGGTGTCGCATTGGCAATGTGCCTCCCGCACACAGAAAAAAACTCCCCGTTGTTAAAGCTTGAACATGGACTCAATCCGTGGATTGTTTTCATGATTTTACCTTTATTTGCCTTTGCTAATGCGGGAATAAGCTTCAGCGGACTAAGCTTTACCAACTTACTCCATCCCGTTTCATTAGGAATCATTCTTGGTTTATTTCTTGGCAAACAAATCGGCATCTTTGGTAGCCTTTATCTATTCAGTAAAACAAAATATTTTAGCCTGGGACGCAACCTCTCCGTTTACCAGCTTTACGGTATTGGACTGGTCTGTGGTATTGGCTTTACCATGAGTCTATTCATCGGCACTCTTGCCTTTGCGACACCTGAACTCATGAACATGGTAAAAATTGGCGTACTTGGGGGATCGCTTATATCGGGAATGTGTGGCTATATTTTCTTACGTCAATGCTGTACAACAGCTGAAGACGGTGACCCCTGTAGCACCTGAACCTACAACCAACGGATTACTTGCACCCCAATATGTGATGAGTTTTCAATAATGTCACACTGTTACTCCAGCTGTTAGCTACGTTTTTTTAGCAATGTTTCCATAACATCAAACGCATAACTCAACCAATAGACTCTCAACCGCAAGCTGCTTATTCACATTAAAATGTTTACCTTCATAGGCTTTAAGCTTTAGCAATCGTTGATAATATTGATAAATTTCAAGATGATTATATCGCCTTGAAAAGTTTTGAATAAACAATTCCTGGTCCTGATGCGCCAACGATGAAACCCCTAATCTAAGATAATATGCGTCGATCACAAAGCTTGTTAGCCAATAAAGCACATCTTTATAATGAGCACTTAGATCAATACTTAAGCCAAGTGGTGATAATTCACCTGTTAGTACCCGAATCAGTGCTTTACGCAGCTGCCAGAAATCGTTATCGGTTTTAATTCTATCTACGACCGCAAGCTCATTTCGACTGACTTGCAAGGCTTTTTCTACATCCTTATAAGACAGCTGATATTTTTTTGCGAGGTAATCCTCTTTCTGTTCATGCTCCAAAACGATGTCAAACACCTGCACACGTGAACGCAAGGTCGGCATAATCCATTGCAAATGATTGCTCGTCATCAAAAAATACGTATTCTCTGGGGGTTCTTCAAGGCTCTTAAGCAATGCATTAGCTGCAGAAATATTAAGCGCTTCCAAGGGGGAAATAATGACGACTTTAGCACTTGAGTGGTAGCTGCTAAGATAAATCTCCTCAAGCATGTCTTTTACCTGATCAATTTTAATCTGCCCATGCTCTCCTTTAAGACAAAAGATGCCTGGAGTCAGGGTGAGATCACCCAATTCCTCTTTTTTTACTAATACACAACATATTTCATGCAGCAGCGTATCAAGCTCCAGATGATCAATATTGTTTAATAAAATACCGTGTGGCAAACGGTTTTGGACAGATGATGCTTTGATCTGATCGATAAATGAACGGTAGTATTGACTAAGATCAAAGTCTTGCATTTGTTATGGACCAACCCGCTGAAACATTTTAAGTGCACTTTGACACAATGCTGAAATCTTCGATTTTTTTATTTTGTACTCAATATGAAACAACCTTGCACCTGAGCGGTATTTATCTAACAGGTAAGCGTCACTCGTTTTAAGCTCATCGACTAAATTAAGTGCCAAAGCCGATTGCCCAAACCAATACTCTCCAGTGGCAACTTTTTCAATATCCACATGAGGTCGATAATAACTGATGTGCTCTTTAAAAAGCTTGTGCACAACTTCCAGCTCCTCCTTGAATTTCTCACGCCCTTCATCGGTATTTTCACCTAATACCGTCAGGGTGCGTTTATATTTACCAGCCGTATGCAGCTCAACATCAACACCCTTATCGGTTAATAAACGATGAATATTGGGCAATTGAGCCACCACACCGATTGAGCCTACGATCGCAAACGGGGAGGCGATAATCGTATCAGCCACAGAAGCCATCATATAGCCACCACTGGCAGCGACCTGATCAATCACAGCAGTCAGTTTTAAATCTGCTGTTTTGATACGCGCAAGTTGCGCAGCGGCAAGCCCATAACCATTAACTACCCCTCCTGGACTTTCAAGCCTTATGACCACTTCATCGTTCTTTTTAGCAATCTGTAAAATCGCCGTAACCTCTTCTGCCAGCGCCTCACTTTGTGATGCTTTAATATCCCCATTAAAGTCAATGACAAATAGATTAGCCAACTCATCTGTCTGCGCTTTGTGCATGCGTTTTAATTTTTCATGATTTGCTTTATGCAGCTTTTTAAACGCACTTTTGCTGAACACTTCACTAGCAAGCTGCTCCTCGCGTTTTTGATACATTTTGTTTAATGACTTAACGACGAGTTGCCCCTTTTTACTGGATTTCCCCTTTATCGATAACGCAACGATAAAAGAAAACCCAATAGTAATGGCAACAACGATTGTTACAGCTTCAAGAACAAAAAACAAATAGTCAACGGCGTGCGCTGCCCACATAATAGCTCCCTAGTGACGACGGTAAATTTTTTTAATCTGTTTAGGCAAAGTGCGTTGAAACGATTCGCGGGCGAAAATACGCTCAGCATATCTGGTGATCTCACCCAGAGATTCATCCAGCGGAATCCCCTGCTCAGGCAACGCATGGAGCAATGCCGCAAGCGAACAGTCAGCCAGAGTCATTGAATCTGACATAAAGAATTCATTCTCCGAGAATATCGGCTCAATCGCTCTGAAGCTATCAACAAGGGCTATCTTAGCCTCTTCAACTTTCTTTGTGTCTGCTTCTCCTAGCAAAATAAAATTCAGCAATGAATACCATTCCCGATCAATACGCGTCATCGCAAGACGTGTACGTGCCCGCTCAACAGGATAATTTGGCAATAAGGAAGGGGAAGGATAACGTTCATCAATATATAACATCACCACTTCAGGCTCATATATGACATAATCCCGCTCTTTTAATATCGGCAAGGTCACTTCTGGGTTTAACTCCAAAATCATTTCCTTATCCCTTATTTCATCTAATTCGACGACCTTGAAACTCATGCGTTTTTCTTCCAAGGCAATCCGAGCACTATGCGAATAAGGGCAGTCTTTTTTTATATAGAGTGTGATGTACATCAAGCAAATATTTCTCAACAAAATGATGAGTCAATGGTAATGGGTTTGGGATAGTTGGTCAATTGCTTACATCTGAAATTCCTAAATTACATGATAATTTGATCCAAAGGCATGAACATGCGCGCGCCAAAGTTACAAACTCCGTGGTGTCAACATTTGCCGTGTTAATCAGGTATGGTCGACTGACATCACCCATATTAACTTTTCATAACATTGCTGTTCATCTATCAAGTCTTGAATCTTAATCACTTCGTTATCCCTTTACCTGAGCTATGCTAAGCTTGTGCAAGTTATTGTAACAACTGCAGTATTTATGGGAATTAAACAACTCCGCCATCATTTTTTATACCTCACTGAAACACTAAAAGAGCCAAATTGATAGGTCTGATAGGTTCAAATCATTTTAAGTCACTATATCAAAGATAGTTTGATTATATGCATCATTCCAAAAATGCCATTCAAGAACCGTACTCTTATAAAATGCATCCAGCATTAAATAACGCACTTCATCTGATGCAGACAGCGCCACTTCGTCAAAGATACTTATGGCTCTTTCTACACTATCGCTAAACTCTTGACCAGAATATGTCTCTATCCATTTTTTATAAGGATTTTGAGATTCCATATCGGTGTTTTGGGCAATAGACTGTCCTACGATTTTATAAACCCAGAAACATGGCAAAACGGAGGCTATTGCAATTTCTACGGGTGCCATGCTGCTTACTTGTAAAAGATAGCTTGTGTAAGAAAGTATTGCTGGCGTTAGTTTTCCTGTTTCTTGCAGATTAAACGTTTGGCGAAAAAAGCTATGCACAACTTCTTGCTCTGCTATTAATGCTCCATCTGAGAATGATAGAAAATCTTTTACAAATTTAAGGGGCGCTTTTGAGGCAATAACAGCAAGGCTTCTTGCAAAATCTCTTAAATACAGAGTATCCTGTTCTATATAATAAGCAAATTTTTCTATATTAAGCGATCCATTTGTGAGCTCTTTATTAAAAGGATGCTCCTTTATCGCCTGAATAATAAACCCACATTTTTCTAATGCTGTTTCTGATAATTTTGTCATTTAGTTTAACCTCAAATTGATTGCTATAAATATTTCCATAAATAGTGAAAATGATGCACAGGACCACGTCCTTTTCCTACGCTCTCATCTTTGCTGTGAATCATCGCAGCATGTAAATACAATTTGGCTCTTGTACATGCAGCTAAAGTAGAAAGACCTTGAGCGATGAAGCTTGCAATAGCAGCGGACAAAGTACACCCTGTTCCATGAGTATTTTGGGAATTGATGCGTGGTGCAGACAGCATTTCTGAAAGTTTATGCGATAAAAATAAATCGTCTGAATTGCAAGACTCTTCATGCCCTCCTTTCAAAAGAACAGCCCCACATCCCAAATCGAGTAACTTTTGTGCCAATATCTTTTTATCATAATCTCCTGGCACTAATGTCCTGGCTTCCGGTAAATTAGGGGTAATGATGCTTGCAATCGGTATCAACTTTGTTTTTAAAGCCTTGACAGCATCGGCTTGCAGAAGAGGATCACCGCTTTTAGCTACCATTACTGGGTCTAGAATTATTGGAATGTCTACGGCATTATTCCGCAAGAAGGCAGTCACTAGCTCTATGACATCAGTAGAAAATAGCATGCCAATTTTAATCGCATCTGGCCTTATATCATCGAATATGGCTTCAAGTTGCTCTTCTACGCATGATAGCGGGATATCGTAGCATGATCTTACACCACATGTGTTTTGTACCGGTATAGCTGTCAGGATAGTCATTCCATAAGATCCTGTTGCCGAAAATGTTTTAAGATCAGCCTGGATTCCAGCACCACCAGAACCATCAAATCCTGCAATTGATAAGCACTTATATTGTCGAGTAGACATTTCTGTTTCTCCTATTTATATTTGTTTATATTCAATACAATA
>NZ_PGGB02000012.1 GCF_002803295.2 Caedibacter taeniospiralis
TTAAGAGGATAAATTACATGCAATTAAAAAAATGCTCAAGTACAATCAAAAAGTCAGTGCAAGCTGTTTCGATGGCATTAGCTATAGGTATAGCATCAACTGCCAGTGCAAATTGTTTTTTAGACAAAGCAGTTACTGGGTGGACGGGAAGCCTCACTTTTCATTGTGATACAGATACAGACTTGTTAGATAATCCTATTACATTTGATGTAAGTAATGGCGTTAAAGTAAGTTCTATTTGGGGAATTAATGCCAATACACGATACACGCAAACAGAGAATCATGTTGAAGCTACGGCAAAACTGTGGTGGCCTGATGCGGCATATATATTACCTGCTAATCAGGCAGCAACCCTTTCTTTTTCGCCATCGAATGACAATTTTGCGATAAGTAATTTCCACATAGGTACTGATCAACCTGCTTCAAAGGCAACCATTCGTATTACTTTGCCTGAAAAGCCAGATAATATCAGTACTGATGTGAGGCCAGATATAACGATTTATCAAGGATCACAAAAAGTGGTTGAGATCAATAATCGCGACTGGGGTGCAAGTTACCATCAAGAAGTGAGCTTTAGTGGAAGTAGTGCTGACTTTAGTGTTAAGGTTGCCAGCATAAATGTTGATAGCGGTGTTGATATAGGAAAAGCAGAGCCTGCAAGCTTCAGATTAAGTAATGGTCAAACCCAGCAGGTAACCATTAGCTACGAACAGCCAGAACCTAAAGAACAGGGTAAGATATCGATCGCGGCAGTTGCTGCAGGGGGGAGTACGCCCATTGTTGCCCCAAACTACACGATTACAAAAGGTGGCAGTATTATCACCAATGGTCAGTTGAATTTTTCAGCAGCAACCGTGGTTGACTCATTGGATGTGGCAAATGGCTATGTATTAGATACCCCTGCATTTATTGACAATGGCACGCAATATGTTCCAGAAGGGGGAGAAACACACCCTTTTTCAATTGCCAATAATCAAACCACGTCAGTCTCAATCACTTATGATGCCAAGATCATTCCGAGTGAAAGGCTTAATTTCAATGTTACTGGTCTGCCCAGTGGCGCCAATACAACCATTAATCTAGTGGATGGCACAAACACAAAGTCCATCCCTGTTCATGGCAATGGAAGCTATAGTACTTCAGTGCTTCAAAATGGGGATACCTGGCAGATTAGTGCAAGTACTTATAACCAATACAGCGCGAGTGTCACGCCAAACTCATTCCTTGCAAATACTGATACTCAGGTCGTCAGTGTAAGCTATGCAGAATCGACCTCCAAGTGGCCAGCACACGCAATCGTTGGTTATGTGAAGGCTTATGGCGACCCATGGACGACCCAGCCCGATACGACAATAGATATGATTAAAGAGGCGATTTCACACGGGTATAACGTGTTTGTCTATGCATTTGGCGGGCAAGATAGCAATAATACGCCAAATCTTGCCGTTTTTTCTACTGAAGTGCTTGCTGGATTGCCAGCACAATTAGCTGCGATTCATCAGGCGGGTCATTTAGCCATTTTATCCGTCGGCGGTGGTGCAAATAATACCTTTGAAGCTGATCTATCGGGTGCTAAGTCTACGGATGCAGGCACTAAAATGGGTGAATTTCTTGCCACACAAGGCTTTGATGGATTTGATTTTGATGTGGAACATCCAAATGCCTCTGCCACGAGTACCAATCTGATCAGTTATATCAATGCTATGCGCGCCGCATTTGAGGCTAAAACTGGAAGAGATTTGATTCTAACAGCCGCACCACAAATTTCAGGATGGTACGGCACAGGGCAATGGGCTTCAGGCAGTGCGCAGTTTGCCGAACCCATGTATACCCAGGATTTTGTGAATAACGCCAAGTTTGATGCGTTTTTAATCCAGACTTATAACCAATATGGAGGAGCGCAATTTGGCGGACTAAAAGGCTATAACGAAGGCTTCTTAAGCATGACTTTTGGTCTCTTAAGTGCAGATACGCGTAAGGAAATTCCAGGAATTACACCCAATGCGTTTGTTGTTCCTGGTGGTACCAGGATTGTACTTGGGGTTCCTGATTTTAAAGATCCCGGTGTCACGGATGCACAATACCAGCAAGGTAGTTGTCTTGCAACAGCAATGTGTTCAGGTGTGGGTCTTTATAAACCAAGTGACATTAATGAAGATATAAGCCAAGGTCAGTTCAATGACATCCAACTTGGAAATCTACATCAATACCCGCAATACGGTGGACTCATGACATGGATTATAAACTCAGATGCTTACCAGGGCTGGACTTGGGTAGATGGGATTAAGACTTCGGCGTAACTCTTGGATAGGTAAGCCACTGGTTTAACCAGGGAGACTTTCAAGGCTTGACCTTTAGATTTAGTGTTGGATGCTGTCATAACAATCCTGTGGGCTTGGCGGTCACACAGGAGAAATAACATTATGACAGCATCAGCTTATGTAAAGTTTAAGCCAACTAGCGCAAGGGTAATTTTTCCCTCTGCTCACCAAAATTTCCCATTTTCCGATCTAATCATATGGTATATCATTCACAAAACATGTTAGTAATCAATTCTCAATCAAGTATTCAACAAAAGGAAACGCACAATGAAAATACATAAATTAGTGACCTGCTCACACCATGATCATCAGCTGCTCAGAGATCACAAGATTCTCAAGCTGACTTTAATATCAGCTCAATATGATCTCAGGAGAGCCTAACATGAGGAACATGCGAACACTAAAATCCCTTTCTCTTTATACACTGGGACTCCTTTATGGCGCTTCATATGCAGCAAATTGTCAAATTACCCGCATCGATCACGCCGACACCTGGACGCCGACGCTAAATTTTACCTGCGACGCCAAGGTTGATCTGACTCAGGAAGATGTGAGTTTTAATTTAGCTCAAGGTAGTATTTCTGGTATTTGGGGATTAAAGGTAGCGGATAAAGATGCCAATGCTGCGATAAATCTCAGCCAAACGGGTAATAAGGTCTATATCGATATCGGTAAACACTATTATCCTGAAGATGATGTCAACATTGAGCCTGGGGAAATTGTGTCTTTTAGCTATTCTCCCAGTGTTTTAAACGATACGATCAGCAATTTCACAATAGGAAGCAACACCCACGAACAAGGCGTTGTGAATTTTAAACAACTAGCCTCCAGCCAAGATATTCCCTTAGATGCAGTGATTCAGCTGAAAAATCAGTCAGGTCAGGTTGCCTATCAAGTCACTTGGCAACAGGTTGCAAAACAATCCCTCACTGTGACTCCTGGCAAGTATGAAATTGAGGCGTATGTTGTAAAAGGCAGTTTACGTGAACCAATTACTGTTACTTCAGCTAATCCTGTTACTATTGAACAAGATAAGACCACTGAAGTAAGTTTAAATTACCAGCAACAGGAAACAAATCTGAGTATTTTCCTTGATGAGTTTAAACCCGAAGATGTTAATAACGATAAAGTGACTGTGGTGATTCAAAATATTACAAGCAAAGAAACGCATACGGTTGAGACCCAATGGCATGGTGAAGTTCAAGTGCAGTTAGCGCCCAATCAAAGCTATGTCTTAAGTGCACCTGATATAATGGGAAGCGAAAATCAATATGCCTTTAGTTTGTCACCCTCTACAGTAAACACAGATGCAACAACTGCACAATACCAAACGCATATTAATGTCAGTAAAACACCGATAGCAACTTATCTCTTAAAGACCACCATTAGCAATTTACCTACGGGGAAATCAACGATCATAAGCTTTGCAAAAGATGGTCATGAAGTTGTTTCTCAAACGGTAGAAAATGGTGAGCAAAGTATTTATCTGCCAGAAGGTAGCTATGAGGTCGCTGCCACGTCAATAACGGAAGATGGCTATCGCTACCAATTACCAAAAATAGAAACAACAGTGCAAAATTGTGAAAACTGCAACACACTTAATCTCGTTTTCGACAAAACCAAAATAAACAATAAGGTTCAAGGTTGGCCTAGTTATCTTGCGATGGGAGCCATTGGTGGACCCAATATTTCACCTGAAACACAGGTTTATAGCGGTGGTGATGACTCCTTTGGCGGCAGACCCGTGGATGCGGTATTTAAATATGCGGGAGTTAATGGCAACGGTGATCCTGGGGTCATTGATCCGCCCATGAATGCGCTTAGAATGGCGAAAGACTTAACCCTCGCAAGTGAAGCAAACAAGCACCCAAGTCGCGTGGTGATTGTCGAGTATACGGGGGAAATGAGTGGTGGGCAAAACTATGCCGATTTTAGCAACAGCGCTGTACCCAATCCTGATAAACAGGGTGCCACCTACATTATGGCACGTCATTTTTCCAGTTTAATTGCCGATGCGATGGCATTACAAACCCACCCTGTGACTTATAATGGACAGAATTATTATGGATCACTCATTATGAATCCTGATTTGTTGGGTGCCATACAGCAAAATAACTATATTGATGGGGTTAATAACGACTTATCTGCCAATAAAGTCAATGAGGCTGTGGATCAGGCATTATGTTTAATGACAAATGAATACACTTACACCAACAATGATCCGCAATCAAAGTCATGGAGTGGGAAAAGTGCCTATGGTCAAACCTATCACGGCACCGCATTTGGAATTTTAACGCAAATGCTTGAGGATAACTTTCCAACGTGGCTTGTTAGCTCAGCCACAGATGAGTATTGGGGTGTTGCAATCAATAATAAAGATAGTCAGCTTGAAAAGTGGTTTCAGGCCTGCATCAGTCATCCAGATTACGACAAAAGCCGCTATCAGCATCCTGATTTCAAAGCAGGGCTAGATGGATGGGTAAAGGCAAATAACTGGTTAATTCGTGCATTTGCGCCTAAAGATCAAGGGGTAACTTTTGGCTGGCAGGATAATATGTGGGCGGTGAACTCTGGGTATTGGCTACACAAGGATTTATCACGGGGCGAGATTGCCAGTGTATATGCGACTCCACTTAGCAACTGGCTTGAAACTCATGTGCCAAGTGCTATTGAAACAAAATCTCCCTATTCCCCTGATTATTTTGTCTTTGATCGCTATGAAACGGATGACAGCGCAGGAGCAGGACAGGCTACCTTGTACAACGCACGGTCCTGGGATAATTTCATTACTGCAGTTGGCGAAGTGAGTCGTAATTTTGATAATCTGCCCATCATGTTATGGCAGATTCCAGGTTCTCATCTTCCCTTTGTAGGTGAGAGAGAACCTGAGCTACTCAACGGTCTGAGTGGTAACTATATATTCAGTACCGCACCAGTCTACTTCTTTGGTGATTCAGCGTTAAAAGGGGACCTCAGCAATATGATCGATGGGGGCTTAAGCTCAATCAATACCGCGGTTGGGGCTTATCCTGTGGCAGGAGCATATAGCTGTCCTCTCCCAGGTTGCACTTATAGAGACTACTTGAAATACTACCAAGGTCGCGAGAATAATTTTGATTGGTCAAAGGATAATGGCAAACTCACTTTTGCTGCTGAAAATAACATCTTTGCGATCTTATGGGGTGGCGGAAACACTACCAATGTCATCAAAAATTTCAGCAATCCTGACGATCATGGCTGGCTTGCGAATAAAATAATCGGCTATTATAAAAATCCGCAAGCCTTATAGATATGATGGTGCATTGCGTAGGGGCGTATTGTATACGCCTTTGCAAAAATGAGCGGAAATTCTGTCAAGCCTATGTAGGTTTAGGAATGTCTAAACCACTTTTTTAATTTTTCTTCTGCCCTTAATATGTGCTTTTCCACTCGTGGAAAACGGTGAAGTAGTTGATGTAGTAACTTTCTCATGGAAGGGATAATCCAGGACAGCACAATAATGCCTGCAAAAAAGAACACAAACCCAGGAATAATAGGCAAGATTGCGCCAAGTAAGGCAAGTGAGAATAACAAAATAACGATTAAGATGAGAAGAGCTTTTTTAAAGAGAATGCGCATGGGGTTACTTAGTTTTGTATGAATGGGGGAATGAACATTATTTGTCGTATAAATTAAGATTATTGATCGCTTCGGCTAATGCTTCTGCTTTGTCCGTTTTCTCCCACGTAAAATCAGTATCTTCACGTCCAAAATGACCATAAGCGGCGGTTTTTTGATAGATAGGACGCAATAGATCAAGCTGGTGGGTAATTGCATAAGGCCGCAAATCAAAGTGTTCGCTTACCAGCTTTTCAATCATATGATCATCTAGCTTGCCTGTGCCAAACGTGTTTACCATTACCGAAGTTGGGTTTGCCACGCCAATGGCGTAAGAAACCTGAATTTCACATTTGTCAGCAAGACCACTGGCAACAATGTTTTTAGCAATATAGCGTCCCATATAAGCTGCTGAGCGGTCAACTTTGGAGGGGTCCTTGCCAGAGAAAGCCCCCCCTCCATGGTGTGCCGCTCCACCATAGGTGTCCACAATAATCTTGCGTCCAGTTAATCCGCAATCACCCACAGGACCGCCGATGACAAATTTACCTGTGGGGTTAACAAAATAGCGAGTTTTAGCTGTGATCCATTCTCTTGGCAAAACAGGTAAGATGATTTCTTCAATGACTGCTTCTTTAATCACATGATATGGAATTTCAGGTGCATGTTGTGTTGAGATAACTACTGTATCTACGCCAATCGGTTTGCCATTGACATAGCGCAGTGTCACCTGACTTTTGGCATCTGGTCTAAGCCAGGAAAGCGTTTTGTTTTTGCGTAAAAATGCCTGACGCTGCATGAGTTTATGCGAATAATAGATGGCTGCAGGCATTAGCGTAGGTGTTTCATTGGTGGCAAAACCAAACATTAATCCCTGGTCCCCCGCTCCTTGATCAAGAGGGTTTGCGCGATCAACGCCTTGAGCGATTTCAGAGGATTGTTTGCCGATAGCATTAATAACCGCACAGCAATTACCATCAAAACCCAGGTCATCTTTATCGTAACCGATACCAATCACGACGTTGCGCACGATTTCTTCAATATCAACCCATGCTGAAGTGGTGATTTCACCTGCTACCAGTGCCATTCCTGTTTTAACCAAGGTTTCGCAGGCCACACGTGCGTGTTTGTCCTGTATGAGAATGGCATCCAGGATGGCATCAGAAATCTGATCGGCGATTTTATCAGGATGACCTTCAGAAACAGATTCAGAGGTAAATAGAAAATCATTTGCCATGGTGTATTATCCTTTTGTGTTTGTTGCAAGCTA
This sequence comes from Caedibacter taeniospiralis, assembly GCF_002803295.2. GTDB lineage: Bacteria > Pseudomonadota > Gammaproteobacteria > Francisellales > Francisellaceae > Caedibacter > Caedibacter taeniospiralis. The sequence continues at coordinate 7,189 of NZ_PGGB02000012.1, forward strand.
AAAGGATTCTATAGAGTGAAGAGGGAAATTATAGAAACGCTTTAGCGGTGTTATTTTTTGTCGCCCGCAAGTTGTGGTTAAATCAGCGACAGTGTTAATTCCATCAGCGATGCTAGCCTCATTATGACTGAGTGTCAAAGCGTTTAATAAAAATTATTTGGCTTGATTGATGATTTCCTGTAATTCACCATTTTCATGCAACTCAAGAATAATATCGCAACCTCCGATAAGCTCACCATTGACATAAAGTTGCGGAAAGGTCGGCCAATTGGCATATTTTGGTAAGGTTGCACGAATCTCAGGATTCTCCAGAATATTGACAAAAGCAAATGGTTTTCCACAGGCTTGAATTGCTGCAACAGCATGAGCTGAAAAACCGCATTGAGGCATTTTAGGAGTTCCCTTCATATACAGTAAAATACCATTGTTAGCAATTTGTGATTGTATCGTTTCGATTACTTTTGCTTCATCAAAGTTATGGTTTATATTCATTTTGATTTCCTTTGGTTGCCTAAACTTGAAAAGGTACGAGATTAGTATTATATTGCGCGCAGTATATATCAGATTCCAAATTTCGGTCAATAAACAAGGAGCAAGAAATGTTTGAATTACCACAGTTACCATATCCAAAAAATGCGTTAGCACCCATTATTTCTGAAGAAACCATAGAGTATCACTATGGCAAACATCATCAAGCATACGTCACGAATTTAAATAATTTGTTAAAAGCAGATGAGCATAAAACGTTTGCAGGAAAATCTTTAGAAGAAATTATTTTAACTTCCAAAGCGGGTGTATTTAATAATGCAGCACAAATCTGGAATCATACCTTTTACTGGAATTGTTTAACCCCAAATGCCAAGGCAAAGCCAGAGCCAGAGGGTAAACTATTGCAGGCGATTGAGAAAAAGTTTGGTAGCTTTGAAGCCTTTAGAGAGGACTTCAATAAAACAGCCGTCACAACTTTTGGTTCTGGCTGGGCGTGGCTCGTTAAAGCCAAATCAGGTGAGCTTGAACTTGTGAGTACGAGTAACGCGGGATGTCCATTGACAGAGGGGCATATCCCACTACTAACCTGTGATGTGTGGGAGCATGCGTATTATATTGATTACCGCAATGCGCGTCCAAAATATGTAGAAGAATTCTGGCATATCATTAATTGGGATTTTGTTGCAAAACAGTTTGCAAAATAAACCCTCACCCAAAATCTCCGTTTGTCGAGGAGTCTATATTTCACTTTTATTTCCTAAGATTACGTGTATGTGGTTGATTGTTTCTATTTTAATCAAAATATCTTTAAATATTCCTGTACCTTTCATTAAATTCAGGTAGAATACCGCCTGAATTTATCAACAACATACTCGTCACGTATCGTTTGTAGTCGTTTAAAACGCAGAAGGGCAGTGATTGGTATCATAACTTTTGGGTTTTAAATCATTATGAATACTGAAATACAAGGCTTAAGCTTTCAAGACTTAGGCTTAAATGAAAAATTATTGTCTGCCATTGAATCAATGGGTTACCAGACGCCGACGCCAATTCAGGCAAACACCATTCCGTTTGTACTCCAGGGTCGCGATGTTTTAGGGCAGGCGCAAACAGGAACGGGTAAAACGGCTGCTTTTGCGTTACCTCTATTGAATAATATGGATTTGACCATCCAGGAACGTATGCCGCAAGTTTTGGTGCTAACACCAACACGCGAGCTTGCGATTCAAGTGGCTGAGGCTTTTGAAACATTCTCTAAGAATATCGCTAAGCTTGAGGTCGCTTCGATTTACGGTGGTCAGGAATACGGGCGCCAAATCCAGGCACTTCGCCGTGGTGTACACGTCATTGTCGGTACCGCAGGACGCGTGATGGATCATATGCGTAAAGGCACATTAAAACTAGACACCTTAAAAGCGCTGGTGCTTGATGAAGCAGATGAAATGCTGCGCATGGGCTTTATCGATGATGTTAAATGGGTTTTATCACATACGCCAGAATCCTGCCAGCGTTTACTGTTTTCAGCAACCATGCCGCGCGATGTGCTGGACATCGTGCATGAATATTTGCGTGAACCTTGTAAAGTGCAGATCAAAACAAAAACAGCTACAGCAAAAACGATTCATCAGCGTTTCTTAGTGATCAAAGGCTTATCTAAATTAGACGCACTTGATCGCATTTTAGAGATTGAAGATACCGATGGCGTGATGGTTTTTGTCAAAACGAAAACTTCCACTATTGAGGTTGCTGATGGTTTGAAAGCACGTGGTCATTTGGCAGTAGCCATTAATGGTGATATGCAGCAAAACCAGCGTGAATATATTATTGATCAGCTCAAGTCATCGAAGATCAATGTTTTAGTCGCCACTGATGTTGTGGCACGTGGCTTGGATGTTGAACGCATTAGCCATGTCATTAACTACGATTTGCCACAAGACAATGAAGCCTACGTACACCGTATTGGACGGACGGGGCGCGCGGGACGCGAAGGTGATGCCATTTCTTTAATCTATACAAGAGACTTACGTCAGTTACGCACACTTGAGCGGATGATTCGTGACACGATGGAAGAAATGCAGCTCCCAGGTGCAAAAGAAATTACTGACAAACGCATTGTGCGCTTTAAGCATGAAGTAGCTGAGATCATTCGCCACAAAGATTTAACGAAGTTCAGAGCACTAATGCAGGAGTTTGCAACTGAATATGGCTCTGAAGCTGAAGATATGGTGGCAGCCTTAGCATTTTTGGCACAAGGAGATAGACAGCTTTTTGTTAAAGAAATTCAGGTACAGGAAACAGGAAGAACTGAGCGTGGATATGGCGATCGTGATGGTCGTCGCAATGAGGGGCACGGTAATCATAGAGATGATCGCAGCGCTCGAGGAGGTAGTCGCGAAAGAGGTTCGCGCGATGCTCGTGAAAGAAACCCACGTCATTCATCGGATTTGGAGATGACGACCTATCGCATTGAAGTGGGGCGTAATGATGGGGTGGAGCCACGTAATATTGTTGGCGCAATTGCCAATGAAGCGGGGATCAATAGTCGCAACATCGGGCATATTAAATTATTTGACCAGTTTAGTACGGTGGATTTGCCAAGTAATACGCCTAAAAACGTCATAGAGCACCTAAAGAAAGTCTGGGTAGCGGGCAAAAAGCTTGAAATCAAAGAAGACAGAAGATAATGCAGCTTTTTGCTGTGGATGATGAAAAAATCAGCCGAGGTTCAATGCCAGAAACTCCTGCTTTGACAGAATTTCACAGCCAATTTTAATGTGTGACTATGGGGATAAACTTTAAAGCAATTGGAACTAAAATAGCGAGAACGACAGTACTCATAAGCCATTTAAAATTGCTATCAATACGGTTGTCTAACTTGTCAATACGGTTGTCTAACTTGTGAATGCGACTATCAAGTCGGTCAATATCCTTTCTTAGGCTATCAATGCTCAGATTTACTTCATTTCTTAAGGTTGAAATATCTTCTCTTGTTGCAGCGTGCATTAAGATGTCAACTAACTTATCTTGTGTAATTGTTACTCTCATCTCGTCACTCATTTTGCTGCTCCCGTGAATTTATCTGGACGCTATCATAGCACTAAAGTAGTTTAAACAAAATGAGCAAATTAGCCAATTTTGGCGTATGGCTTGTCCCTTTTTGGTAGACTCAAGATCATATTTAAATGTAATTTTTTTTCTCGCTTAAAGTAAAAGAAATTTTATCAATGTGTTGCAGGTGCAAAATCAGTAAAGCTATGTTATGTTACCTCGCATGCAAGTCTTGAGGACATTATACAAAAGTAGATGCTTTTATTACAAAGGAGAGTGAGCATGAAGGCAATCAGCAAGTATGTTTCTAAGAAGCCCGATTATCGGGGACTGGTGAGCTACAATGAGATTGAAAACAACACCTGGCAAACACTTATTCAGCAGCAGCTGGAGATTGTTAAAACCAGGGCATGTGATGAATATTTGTCAGGGCTTCAGCTGTTGAATTTCCCCTTAAATCGTATTCCGCAAATACCCGATGTTAATCAGTGCTTGCAAAAAACGACAGGATGGTCAGTTGAGCCTGTGTCGACACTGATTGGTTTTGATCGCTTTTTTAAATTATTATCTGAACGCAAGTTCCCGTGTGCGACATTTATTCGCACACCTGACGAGCTTAAATATTTACAGGGGCGAGATATATTTAATGAGCTATTTGGGCATTGCCCGATGTTGACGCATTCTGTATATGCCGACTTTATGCAGCGTTATGGTGAGTTAGGGGTTGGTCAGCCTCATGATATCCAAAGGCTTCTTGCACGTTTTTACTGGTTTACGGTTGAATTTGGTTTGATTAATACGCCCCAAGGTTTGCGTTGCTATGGTGGTGGGGTTCTCTCATCAATAGGGGAAACGGTTTATGCGCTAGAGGATCCTTGCGTACGTTATGAACGCTTTGATGCGCTAAATATTCTAAGGACACCGTATCTCATCGATATCTATCAACCCGTGTATTATGTCATTCGTTCATATGAGAGTATTTACAACGTGCTTAAAGATGACTTTATTGAGTTAATTAAAAAATCCCAAACACTACCAGAATTTAAGGCGCTTTATCTGCAAAAGGAAAGACTAGCTGCAGATTTGGAGCTTGAGGCAGTGAAATAAACATATTGGCTAGTTTAAGGAAGATAGATGGAAAATCGGCTAGATAAAAAATGCCAGGCTTGTGAATATGGTGATGTTGCGCCATTTAGCATTAAAGAGGCAAAACAATATCTTCAAAAAATATCACTTTGGCAGTTAAGTGCTTGTGGTAAAAAAATTTCACGTACATTTGATTTCAAAGGTTTTTATAAAACGATGGCATTTGTCAACGCCGTGGCATGGGTTGCTAATAGCGAAGGACATCATCCTGATATGGAGATCAGTTTTAACCGCTGTATTGTGCATTTTACAACACATGCCGTTGGTGGTTTAACGGAGAATGATTTTATTTGTGCCGCAAAGGTCGATGCGTTGTTAAGTTAAAATCCACTACTATTAGTGTAGTGCGATTGAATTTGAGGATAAGGCAGTTGCCATGCGATTCAAGGAATTGGTGCACGTTTTGTAGAGCGTTTTGAAGGAGACCTTAAATAAAGGTTGTCGGTTTACCCGTTGAGGTAGTGAAACAAGTGTTTGTGGACCTGGAAATTCCCATCACAAAATCATAGATTATTGATGGCAAGATCCGTACACTGTGCTCATCTAAAAAATTCTAATATTTAAAGATATGGCAATTGAGCGATTTGAGGTGCAGTTGGTTGAAACTAAACAAATTGCCCCAAATGTAAAACATCTTGTATTTAAAAAAGTCGATGGCGGCAAATTTGAGTTTGTGCCTGGTCAGTTTATTACTTTTTTATTTGACCACGAGGATGCGAAAGTAAGGAGGCGAAGTTACAGTGTGGCGAGTATTCCTGACCAGACAAATGACATTGAAATTGCTATTTCATACGTTGAGGGTGGAATAGCTTCGGAGCATTTATTTAATATGCAGCCAGGGGATAAGTTTAATGCCATGGGACCCGCGGGACGTCTGGTGTTAAAAGAGGACGAGAGGATTCGTAAACTTCTTTTGGTTGGAACGGGTACTGGTATTGCCCCATATCGTGCGATGCTACCAACACTAAAAACGCTGTTAAGCGCCAATATACGGGAAGTTCATGTCTTATTGGGGGTGCAGTATCAGGTCGATGAAATTTATGCCGAGGACTTTCGTGAGTATGTTAGTAAACTGGAAAATCTGCACTTTAGTGTATGTTTAAGTCGTGAGAATAGAGCATTAGCAAAGGATGAAATCAAGGGATATGTCCAGCACTGTTTTGGAAATCTTGACCTTGATTCTAAGCAGGATGTTGTGTATTTATGTGGCAATCCTAATATGATTGATGACTCCTTTGCCTTGCTAACAGAGCGTGGATTTGATGCAAAACGTGTGCGTCGCGAGAAATATATTTCTTCAAATTAATAACCCTAAATGCTTGAGAGACAACGCGCTTTGCGTTATGATGTCGAGCGTTTTACTCTGCGGTGCCTAAGATGGGCTTAGGTGGCGGCGAGAATTTAGCTAAAGAGGTAAGTAAACATGAATTTAGAGATTCAACCAAAATATGAAAGTGTTTCAGTAAGCTGCAGTTGTGGTAATAGGTTTGAAACGCGTTCAACTAGGTGTAAGGATATTCAGCTGGATGTGTGCTCCATGTGTCATCCGTTTTACACAGGCAAGCAACGTGTGGTTGATACTGCGGGTCGCGTAGATAGCTTCCAAAAACGCTTTGGTGACCTGAAGTCTCGTAAGTTATAGATTTAATAACACAGAATCTGAATGCTATAATGGCGCCGTAAAGGCGCTTTTTTATTTTTATACTACGCCAAAGAATCAGGCTTGAAGATGAGCTCTCATCGCCTTTAAATCTAGGCATTTCATACTTCGTATTAACTGGTGTTTCGTTAGGATTTAAAAAATTGATGCGTAGTTCCCGTGAGTTCTCGTCCATAGGCAAAGAATTTTGCGGAAAAAATCTTGGAACGATACATACATTTCAAGGGAAGCAGTCTGATATTGTCATTTTCTTGCTAGGTGGTAATCCTAATAAATATGGGGCAATAAACTGGGTCTCAGGAACAGTAAATATGATTAACGTTATAGTTAGTCGTGCAAAGGCAGTTTTAAAAGTTGTCGGGAATAGCAATGTTTGGGGCGCATCAGGATATGTCGCTGATGTAAATATGGCGCTGCTTAGTAGCTCACCAAAAATGTATTCTCATGATTGGGTTGAAAAACCTAAAGACATAGCAGCGATTTAGTTTAAAAGGTAGAAAAACAGGAGATATTTAACCACATGAGTTTTACAGTGAAGATACCAGTAAGATGGGCAGATACGGATGCTTATCAGCACGTGAATAACAGTGTTTATTTCAGGTATTTTGAAGAAGTTCGCTTCCAGTGGCAAGAAGGGCAGTTAAGGTTTAAGCAATGGACTAAAGCACATGCTCTGCAATTTGTCATTGCATCGCAAAAGGCAGATTATAAAAAGCCAGTTACTTATCCGAATATGCTAAAAATCAAGCAAACACCACTTATGATAAGCAACTCAAGTTTTACCTTGGCTTATGAAATCACGCTAGAGAATGACGACAATGTTTATTGTACTGGTGAGGTAAAGTTGGTTTGTTTCGATCCAAAGACAAAAAGACCTTATAAAATGCCAGATGACATTAAATCGCTATTAGAAAACGCATAGGATGAGTTGAATATTAGGCTTCTGCGTTTAAAAATCGCAGGACTAGCTGAGCTAATTTGAACATTTTAAGTGTACACTAACGCAGAAATGCCTGAAAAGACGATGCTTTAACGAGGTTTGTATGTCGAACTCACATTAGCAACACTAAAGATAGTTGTAAAAAATCTTGATCACGGCATCTTCAAACATGCGTGCCTTAACGCGCTGTTTGCGACTTAGATCATTTAACATAATTGAAAAGCTAATAAGGTGATTTTGTCTGGTAAGCAGGTAGCCTGAAAGAGTCGACACGCCAGCAAGGGTCCCTGTTTTGGCGTGTACTCGCCTTTGGAGTTTTCCGCCCATGCGATAAGCTAAACTACCATCTTCACCTGAGCTGGGAAGTGCTTGATAAAAGCGTTTACCAATACTGCTGTTATAGACTTTTGTTAATAGCTCAACCATGAAAGCAGGGGTGACCGAATCAAGCTTTGAAAGACCTGAACCATCTTCCATGTGTAGCCCACCTGTTGTGTCGATGGCATAGGTTTTTTTTATGAGTGATTCTACGGTTTGAGTGCCTGCTGCAGTACTGCCTTGACCTAACTGGGTGTGACCGATCGTTCTCAGGAAGCTTTCAGCGTAGAGATTATCTGACTTTAGCAGCATATGCGTAATTAAATCATCCAAAGATGCCGAAGATGTTGATGCAACTAGAGTAAGCTGAGATTTATCAGGCAACTTACCAAAAATAGTATTTCCATAATGGGAAATTCCGACCTCCGATAAAAAGCCATCAATGCTTTGTTTTGTTTTTAAAGCAGGGTTAGCAATGGCAAGCTTAAGATAAAATTCAGCTTTTTGAGGCAAACAGCCTGATAAATTAAGGACGTTGTCACGCGTCATTTGTATATCAAAAGCGCAGCTCTTACGATCACTTGCCGAGGCTAGCTTAGTCGTGTTATTGATGGTGATATTACTGGTGTTGGCGATTTTTTTAACTTCGGTATTATTGCCACTAGTGTTCACCAGTTTAATGACAAGGCAGTTTTTATTCATATTGAGCGTGGAAGCAGGGGCTGCAAAGCAATAGGGGATATCATTTTTATCCCAACCATTAGGCGTGTAGTCACCCGAAAAATGATTTGCAATTAAGATGACATCACCGTTGATTCTTGTGATTCCATGTTGCTTGACTTGGGAAATTAAGTTATATAGTGATGCGCCAGTTAAACTAGGGTCTCCCGTAAACTCGATGTACAAGTTACCGTTTAAAATGCCATGGTTATATTGGGCGCTTGCATAAAAAACGCTAGTGGTAAATTGGAAATTTTTAGGCAAAGCGGTGAGTGCAGCAATTGCCGTAAATATTTTATTGTTACTTGCAGGGATAAATTGGTGGGTTTCAGAGTATGTGTAAAGCATTCCCCCTGAGCTGACTTGTTTGGCAGCAATACCGATAGACACATCAGATAAGCGATACGTTTTCACTAAAGATTGAATTTCACTACGCATTGAGGCAAAGGATAGGGCTATTGTGCTTATAACAGCACAAGTAATAAGGATTATCTTTTTCACACTAATAACTATTTTTGACTATCGATTTTTAAAGATGTCGCCGATAATAGCAAGTTTTAGAAATGATTGTAATCTGTGATTCGGCATTATGTATAAGCTTAAATTAAAGAACGTTATCATAAATGCCTATTTAGGGGTTTATGACTTTGAGCAACAGACAGCCCAGGAGGTTTTGTTAGATTTGTGTGTTGCTTATCATCAGATACCCAAGGGGTGTTTCAGTGATCAACTTGAAGACACCGTGTGTTATGCTGACATTAATGCACTTTTAATTCAAACTGCATTAAAAAAACGCTATCAGTTGATAGAGCATCTGGCATACACTTTACTACATGCTGTAGTCGATATGTTGAAAGAGTACAGTGTTGATATATATCTTGAACTGCATAAAAAACCACCCTTGGATAATGTTTCTGTGGCAAGCTTTTGTGTGGAGCATTTATGTACCAGGTAGTGTTGGGTCTGGGGAGTAATATGGGGCAAAAGCTTCATTATTTACGTCAAGCAGTCATGTTAATTGCACAGGAACTTGGTGAGATTAAAAAATTTTCACCGATCTATCAAACAAAAGCATTATTGCCTAATAATGCCCAGAGTAACTGGGATATTGATTATTATAATGTAGCCGTTTTAATCAGTACGACCCTCTCCCCTGAAAGGCTGCTAGATAGCATCAAGCGTATTGAAATACAACTCGGGCGTGATCCAAATCATGCGTTTTGGTCACCAAGAGAAATTGACATTGATATTCTCTGTTACGATGACTTAGTCTATCAGAGTGAGCGGCTGCAGATCCCACATCGGTACCTGTTGGAGCGAAACTTTGCTTTACAGCCCCTCCTGGATGTATGGTCAAATTGGTGCTATTCAGAGCGCGCTATCAACCTGTATGCCAGGCTTAAAACCATGCCAGCATTAACAATGGCACCATTTACCTTGTCTGGCAGCCAAATTATGGCAATCGTTAATTTATCGGCAGACTCGTTTTCTACACACGCGGAAGGCGTTGTAGCGATAGAGCAATTTGCACAATATATTGTCAATCTTGTGAACTTGGGTGCGGAAGTGATTGATTTAGGTGCCGAGAGCACAAAACCAAATGCTATTGCAAAATCAGCAGAAAATCATTGGCAGACCCTTATGCCCTATCTTGAGATTGTCAATGAGCTCGTTAAAACAAAAATACTTCCACTTCATCTTCAGGTCAGTATTGACACGTATCATGCAGGGGTCGTTGAGAAAGCATTAGCATATGAGTGTGTGACGATGATTAATGATGTTTATGGTATTGAAGAACAAGAAATAGCAAAATTGCTCTCAAATAAACCGATAGCATATGTTTTTATGCACCAGCTGGGTAAAGCAGGTACTGAGTACTTGAGTCCAGATAGAGATCCAGTGGAGGAGCTTATTAGCTATGGGCAGGGTAAAATTACAAAACTGCTTGGCTATGGACTTAAGCGTGAGCAGTTAATTTTTGATATGGGTATTGGTTTTGGTAAGTATCCGTATCAGGCGCAACATCTCTTGCAACATGTGGAGAAAATAAAAGCGAGTCTTGGGATAAGCCTTCTTGTCGGGCACTCACGTAAAGCTTCTGTGATGCCGTGTGTTATAGGAGCTAATAATGACCTAAAAGATCTGGCAACAGCAATGATCACCAGGTCGTTGATTCATAAAAATATCGATTACATTCGTGTGCATAATGTCAGTTTTGCGCGCGTGGCTAAACAGTTACCCTTCATGTAGGGTATAGGTGAAAATTTAAGGATTATTTCTTAGTGCTTTTTAGGTTATCCCAAGACTTTTGCCAGCGATCAATGTTATCTCGAGCCACAGTATTGAAATAATCACCAGGACTCATTGCAGAGCTGTTTTTTTTGCTTAAGGCTTCAGATGTCTGCTTCTGCCCCAGGTACAAATCAAGCGTTTTATTAAAACATAACACCAGTGTGTGTTGCATGTCGGTGCCATAAGACTTAATGACATGAGCTAAAAAATCATTGCTAAACATTTGTCGTGGGCTGTTCTCTTCCAGATCATTAATTATCTGCATTAATACGCTTCGGGTGATGTCCTTACCTGTTTTGTTTTCGATAACCACAATATTTTCGTGCTCAAGAACAAGCTTATGCACCCCTTCGGTAGTGATGTAGCAACTGGTTTGAGTGTCATACAAGCGCCGATTAGGATATTTTTTAATAAAGCGGATCTTGTCTTTATCATCTTGTATTTCCATGAGAGATTATCGCCGTATTGAAAGAGTTTGTGGTCCTAGTCTATCACAGATCCATGCTTATCGGTAATTAAGAAAACAGATAGAGCAAGATAGGCAATAAAGAAAGTGCGAAAGAGATGATGCAAAAATCAAAGAATATTTGAGGTTAACGCAGAGAAATCTCATTATTCTTAGCGTATTTACGTATATACTAATGGGCGTCTTTGAATAAGGGATAAGATTAGGAGAAACTATGTCCAAGTTAGAGCAAGAACAGCATTCAAGCGGTTTTGAACACGGTAGAATTAAAGTCATTGGTGTTGGCGGCGGCGGTGGTAATGCCGTGAGTTACATGGTGGAAAAAGGTCTGCAGGGTGCCAAGATTTACGCCTTAAATACTGACAAACAAGCACTAGATAAAAATCTTGCTCCAAATAAGGTGCAAATAGGTGAATTTATTTCTAAAGGTTTGGGTGCTGGAGCTAACCCTGAGGTGGGTTTAAAAGCAGCTCAGGAAAGTATGCATTATATTGAAGAGGCGATTGCAGATTGTGATATGTTGTTTATTACAGCAGGGATGGGGGGAGGAACTGGAACGGGTGCTGCTGGTATTATCGCCGAGGTCGCCAAACGCAAAGGTATTGTGACTGTTGGTGTGGTGACAACTCCATTTTCTTTTGAAGGGCGCAGACGTGAAGTGGTAGCAAGACAAGGAATTTCAGCACTACAGGAGCATGTCAATTCACTTATTGTCATTCCAAATGACAAACTACGAAAATCACTGGGTGATAAGACAACCTTAATGGCTGCATTTCATGCCGCAAATGATGTTCTCTACAATGCCATGTCGTCAATGACAGGAATTATACGTACCCCTGGGCATATCAACGTTGACTTCGCCGATGTGAAAACAGTGATGGCTTCTCCTGGTTTAGCCGTTATCGGAACGGGACACGCAAGTGGCGAAGATCGGATATTAAAAGCAGTTGACAAAGCGATTTCATGTGATTTGTTGGAAGATATTGAGCTTAGAAATGCCAAAGGTTTGTTGGTGTGTGTCACATCAAGCAATGATATTTCACTGGGAGAGTTTACTGAACTGGGAGATAAAGTGGCAGAGATTGCTTCTGCTGATGCGCCTGTGATTATAGGAACTTCCATCAAAGAAGATATGGGTGATGCGGTTGATATTACGATTATCGTTACGGGTTTTGATGTTGATGTCACCACAGAGCGCTATAACACGATTCGCCAGGTAAAGGCGCAACAACAGCAGGCAGGATCACTGCATTTAAGCGAAGGTCAAACTCTTGCGCGTAAAGTCAATGTGGACGGTAAGCCCGATACAAATTCTTAAGAAATGTGCCTGTCATTTAAGCAGCAGCTGTTTTAGTTGATCAATATATATCGCTTCATCAGCTAAGGTCTGATATTTCTGTGAACTCCAGATAGACTCAGCCAGGTAATCCATCATATCGTGCTGCACTTTATGCTCATCCTGATATTTTGCGCAAAGCTGTTGATAAATGGTCGAAATCCCAGAAGGTCGATTAGTCACCACCTGCTCTATCAAGCCAAGATGCAGACCCATGTGTAAAAATGGATTGGTTTCACCAAGTTCAGGTGGGAAGTCTTTGTCTAAATTATCCTGATTTGATAAATAATGCTGGTATTCAGGATGACACTCAATCACTCGTGCAATTTGTGTTTCAAGAGCACTTAGCGCTTGCTTCGTTAAGTATTTGTGCCAGCTGTCAAAATATAATTTTCTCAGTTCAAGGCGATTTGAGTTAAAAATCATAAGTAGTCTTCTTTTTGTTTAAATTCACACAAAGCATAAATAGGGCATTGACCACATTTTGGCTTTTTTGCGGTACAAATATAGCGCCCATGCAAAATAAGCCAGTGATGTGCATTCTTTAAGAATTTTTTAGGGGTCACTTTCAGTAAGTGTTCCTCAACTTCATGCACATTTTTGCCTGGGGCAAGATTAATACGATTAGCAATACGAAAAATATGGGTATCAACCGCCATGGTGAGTTCTCCAAAAGCAGTGTTTAAGACAACGTTGGCAGTCTTGCGCCCAACGCCTGGTAATGCCTCAAGTGATTTGCGTTCATATGGTACTTGACCATTGTGTTGCTCGATTAATATTTGACAGGTTTTAATGATATTTTTGGCTTTAGTTTTATACAAGCCAATCGATTGGATATATTCCATTAATCTGGTTTCACCCAAGGCGAGCATCGTCTTTGGTGTATTAGCGATAAGGTAAAGCTTATCAGTGGCTTTATTAACACTCGCGTCAGTTGCCTGTGCTGAGAGGATAACGGCAATTAACAACTCAAAGCTGGAGTTATAGCGGAGTTCTGTTGTCGGATTGGGATTGTTTTGTTGCCAAATCTCAAATATTTTCTGGCGTTTTAGCTTATTCATAAGATTGCTTTAATCCAATTTCTTTTTGGCTTTAAAGTTAGCAAGTGCCTGTTGAATATACGCCTTTTTATCAATGTTTAAATTGTTGAGCTCAATATTTTGCTGATGCTTTTGGGTTTCAGCAACTTTTTGCTGCTTCATGCGAAATTTACGCTGGTTGTGTTTTAGGCGATAGTGATTTTTCTGTGCTTCGTTTTGCTTATGACTTAAAAATTTTGGTTGCTTTTGCAAAGGCAGCTCACGCATCTCAATGCAATCCATAGGGCATGGCTCAACACATAAATCGCACCCTGTGCATTCTTCCTCGATGACGGTGTGCATTAATTTTTTAGCGCCAATGATGGCGTCCACTGGGCAGGCTAAAATACACTTCATGCAACCAATGCACAGATTTTCATTAATCCACGCAATTTGTTTGGGCTGATGTTTACCACAGCTTTCATCCAGTGCAAGAGTTTCCCTTTGAAGTAAGTGAGCAAGCTTATCAGCGCCTTCTTGAGCTCCAGGTGGGCAGCGATTATGTTTCTCACCATTTTTTATTGCTTTGGCGTAATCATAGCAATCCTGATAGCCGCACTTAGTACACTGAGTTTGGGGTAAAATGGCATCTATGGCGTCAACGGATACGATCATTTAACTAACTAACTTGTCACTTTGATTTAGGCGGCATTGTAGCGTAAATCAATGAGAATATGAATTATTGCTTTCGCAATAAGCAGGCGGAAACGGCACCCTGCCTGGTTTGTTTGAGTATACTGAAATGCACCAATAAGTCTGGTGGCGTTATCGTTGGATATTCGGCATAGATTAGCGCGTCTTGGCTTATGTTTTCATTGGCAAGAATAAGGGATAATGCCTCGCTTAAAAGCTCACTTTTAAAAGGGGGGTCTAGAAAAATCAGCTGATAATTGAGGCAATGCTGCACATGACTTAAGACATTGGCGTGATAAATGTTGGCATTATCTGCGTTTAATTTATTTTTAGTATGCTCTAATTGTTTAATCGCTTGTGCATCAAGCTCAAAAAAATCACAAGATTTTGCAAGACGTGATAAGGCTTCAAAGCCAAGAGCTCCACTGCCAGCAAAGGCATCAAGGCATTTTGCCTCAACAATGTAGGGCATAAGCCAGTTAAACAGAGTCTCACGCAGGCGATCAGAGGTGGGGCGAAGATCGGCATTTTTGCGCGCGGAAAATTCAATGTGGTGTGCTTTATATTTTCCCGAAATAATGCGGATTTTACTTGATGACGGTGTTGTTGTCTTAGGGGGATAAGCCATGGAAGTTACTCACGCATTTTCCAGAATAAAAAGCCCAGTATAACCACAAAAATAATACTTGGAATTGCTGCCCCCCAGAAGGCGGACAGGTTATAGACTAAGCTAAAGGGACCAAAGGTCTGGTTAATAATATAGAAGCTAAAACCAAACAGCATGCCAATAATAAACTTATAGCCCAAAGCAGATGAGCGCATTGAACCTAAAGAGAAAGGAACGGCGATCAGCATGAGAATGATTAAAGACAATGGTTGGAAAAAAATCTGCCAGAATTTAAGCCAGATGCGGTTGGAGCTTTGTTGACCTTCTTTGTTAAGTTTAATGTAGTCCACTAGTTCGTTTAAATTTAAGTATTCTGTATTTGATGTAATTATTTTTAACAGTAAAGGCGGGAGTAAATTATGCCAGTATTGCTTTTTGTCATGATAAACAATGCTGCTGTCTTTGCCAATTTGAGTGCTAGTAACATTATTGACTTGCCACTGATCGTTTTTGAAGTTTGCATTCTCAGCATGATCAATAGCAGTAAGTTGATTGCTGTCAATCGTATATTTGGTGATGTGGTTTAACTTCCCGCTAGTATCATTTTGCCCTACATGAATGAAAGCATTACCTTCTCTGATCCATAAAGTTTGTGTGTCATACAAAACCAGAGCTTCATTGCCGCCCGTGGCGAGCGTTTTATTTATCGTGGCTTTTTTCTGAAAGTAAGGAGCAATATAGGCGCCTGTGAGGAAAGTCAAAAAAGCCAAACCAAAAGCTGCAAGCAGAACGCCTTTGGCAATTTGCGTAATGGATTGCCCTGAGGCACGCATCACGATAAGCTCGCTGTTGTTCGCGAGGAGACCCAAGCCCATTAGTCCGCCTAAAAGTGCGCACACAGGCATGATGAGGTAAATATTAGCAGGCGCTTCATAAAGGACGTACAAAAAGGCAGAAAGGGCAGAGAAGTTTCCTTTCCCAATGTCACCTGCCTGGGCGATATAGGTGAACAAAAAGAAAATGGCAGTCAATGCCAGAATCATGATAAATGAGGTGTATAAGACGGTTGAAGCAACGTATAAGGTTAGGCGTTTCATATTTTCCCCATTTTGCCCACTTTGCTTTTGACGGCGAAAATCTGTCCGTTATATTGCTTTAAAATGAAAAGCATAACACCTGCAAAAACAAAATGCACCCACCAAAGTCCAATCCAGCCAGGGATGTTGCCATTATTTAACCATGACTTAGATAGTGAGAGGAGGTTAAAGTAAATGATAAAAACCAGGAGAGCTGGAATAATTTTGTTATAACGACTTTGTCGCGGTCGCATTTTACACATGGCTAACGCGATAAGGGATGACACCAGGATCGCAATAGGAAAGCTTAGACGCCACTGAAACTCAGCTTGGTAACGAGGATTGTCTGTATTGGTAAGCTCAGATGTGGGTACAGCTTCAACCGATGCGTTGTAGTCAAGCGTAACTTTGGATGAAATAAATTGTGTAGCCTGAGCGAACTGTCCTTTTTGTAACTCAGCACTTCCTGGTCTGGCATCATAGAAATAGCCATTTGCTAACACCAAATATTGATCTCCATTAGCCTCTGTTTGGGCATAACCCGTTGGTGCGGTAATGATGGTACTGCCATTATTTGGCTTTTGCTGATAAATAAAAATATCATGCATGGTACCATCACTATCGATGGATTTGGTATAAACCACTTGCTTCCCATCACTAAAAGGAATAATTTTCCCAGGCTGAACAAAACTGATCAGGGAGTTTTTTGTCGTTGTTTTTTGTACCAGAAAATAGTTTTGATCCATTTTAGGCAATATGGTGATCGTCAGAATCAGCTCAATGATAAATAAGCTAAGTGCTGGTATAAAAATAAACTTTAGCAGTTGAAACCAGCTGATGCCGCAAGCAAAGATAACCGTGAGTTCATTATTAGCAAACAGCTTGCCGTAGACTATTAAAATGGCAAAGAAAAAACTAATGGGTAATAGATAGGCAATGTACTTAGGTAGCATGACGGAAATCATTTTGAACACCGCTCCTGCTTCGATGTTTCCTCCAGAGGCAATGGATAAGTAACGCACAAACATATTGCTGATGACGATCAAAAGCAAAATCAGAATAATTGCCATCGTCATATTAACAAGCTCACGGTTTAAGTAACGAAGTAATATCAAAAGAGCGTCCTCTATCAAGTCTTTGGTTGATTAATGTAATCGCTATGCCAAAATCTTAACGCATTTTACATGAATATCCGAGAAAATCAGCGGCGTTGCCAGCGATTTCATTGGAATATTGTGATAGATTGCATGCTGTTTAATAGGGTATTTGTTAGAGTTCCTTATTAGTCCGTCATTTTAGTTGGCGTAATCAGCGCAATTTGGTAGATTGCAGCATCAAAAGATAAGTAAAATTAAGGCATAAAATGATTTTAATTACAGGTGGTACAGGGTTTATTGGTTCACACACCGTGGTTGAATTTTTAACGGCAGGTTTGGAGGTTGTTATCTTGGATAACCTATATAACAGCAGCGCAAATATGATTGAACGGGTACAGCAAATAACCCATATGAAGCCCGTATTTGTTAAAGGGGATATTCGTGATGAGCGTACTCTTCAGACCATATTTAAGCAATACAAAATAGAAATGGTTATTCATTTCGCTGCATTAAAAGCGGTGGGTGAGAGCGTCTTTAAGCCTTTGGAGTACTATGATAACAATGTTGCAGGAACACTGAATTTACTAAAGGTGATGCAAGAAAACGGTGTTAAAAAGTTTGTCTTTAGTTCATCAGCAACCGTCTATGGTAATCCAGTGGAAATGCCAATTACTGAAAACTGTCCAATTGGTGTGCCAACGAATCCCTATGGCGTGTCAAAGGTGATGGTTGAAAAAGTATTACAAGATATAGCTTTTGCTGACACATCATGGTCCATTGCTTTATTGCGGTATTTCAACCCAGTTGGGGCGCATGAAAGCGGTTTGATTGGCGAGTTGCCAAACGGCATTCCAAATAACTTATTGCCTTATTTAACCCAGGTTGTCAGCGGTAAACTAGCTAAATTACCGGTATTTGGCAATGATTACAACACCCCAGATGGGACATGTATTCGCGATTATATTCATGTCGTTGATTTGGCAATGGGACACTTAAAAGCCTACGAATATATCAAAGCTAAAACAGGTTGCTTTGTGTGGAATCTGGGTACTGGCAACGGCTATTCTGTACTTGAGGTGATCAGCGCATTTGAACAAGCCACAGGCAAAAAAGTGCCTTTTGAAATAAAACCAAGGCGTATGGGTGACATTGATGAATGTTGGGCTGATTGTAGTAAAGCCAAAGTTGAGCTCAACTGGCAAGCAACAAGGGACATTCATCAAATGATGATTGATAGCTGGGGCTGGCAAAATCGTCAGTAATTAAAAGAATTGTACTTCCTTGTAATCTCTGCCACTATGCAGCAATGACTTTAAAAGCGAAACTTGCATGTTATACCACACAATTAACTTCAAAAGACGCTTATGTGCCTGGCTTATCCTCGTGATCTTAAGTTTGTCTGGTTTTGCTTTTTTATTGATACAAGGCTTACCGATAAACACCAATATGCTTGCTCTTTTGCCTGGTGCTAAGGAATCAGATAGCATTCAAAAAACTGCCGATGGTTTTGCCAATCAGATGGGAAAACAGATGGTGATCTTGGTTGGGAATTCAGATCAGCAAAAAGCATTACAAGCCTCGGATATATTCACTTTCAAACTTAAGCAATCGAATGACTTTAGCGTGGTTACTAATGAGGTAAGCACAAATGAACAAGAGGCCTGGGGGCAATTTTATTTTCCCTATCGCCTATCCTTACTCTCAAGCTCTGATACACGTTTAATGGGAGGTCATGAATTTGATAAAATTGAGCAAGAAGCGCTATCTAATCTCTATAACCCAATGGGAATCACCAATTCGAGACTTCTTGAAACCGACCCGTTTTCGCTATTTCAGCGTTTTATTCTTGAGCTACCTAAACCCTCTAACACGCTTGAGTTATATCAGAATCATCTTATGACGGAAAGCGATGGCATCTGGTATAGCATGATCAATGCGACCTTGAAGGAGGGTAGCTTTTCACTCTCTAATCAAAGTAAAATCACTGATTTATTGGCAAGCACGCAAACTGAGATTCAAGAGATATACCCAGAAACCCATTACTTGATGACTGGCATGATCTTCTACGCCAAAGCAGGCACTGATAGCGCGCATCATGATGTTTCGATTATCGGTGCTGGTTCATTGATTGGCATTATCCTATTGGTACTTATGTGCTTTCGCTCTATCTTACCTCTGTTATTGACTCTTTTTTCCAGTGCGATGGGATTTGTGTTTGCCTTCGTAGTAACCTATCTCATCTTTGGTGAGGTGTTTTTATTTACCCTCGTTTTTGGCGCAAGCCTTATTGGCATTTCGGTGGATTATGCTTTCTTTTACTATGCCGATCGACTTTATGGTGGCAAAAACTGGGATTCACAATCAGGATTAAAGCGGATATTCTCAGGTATCACCCTTGGGTTATTCAATGTGATCATTGCCTATGTAATCATTGCGGTTGCGCCTTTTCCAGGCTTAAGGCAACTGGCAAGTTTCGCTATTAGCGGTTTGTTTATGTCCTATTTAACCGTTGTGAGTCTCTTTCCTTACGTGCTTCGCGCAAAAAACACCACGCATGATTCGATAATTAATCGCATGTCTAGCGCTTATCTTAGACTTTGGCAAGGTTTATCAGCTGCCAAAATCATCCTCATTTACCTTATCCTTAGTATCATCGTAATAGCCGGTGTTAGACGTTTACATGTCAATGATGACATTCGTATTTTAGAGTCCACGCCACATGCCCTAAAAAGCAACGAGCAGCAGCTAAAATCAATTATCGATAGCGATGTCAGCACCAATTTCGTGATTATTACTGGAGACTCTGGCGATGAGGTGATAGCGCATGAGCATGAGTTTGTACGCTTGATTAAACAGGATAACCCTGAGATTGCACACCCAGTCATTGCCATTAGCCAATATTTACCTGATATTAACACTCAAAAGCAAAATTATGACTTGGTGCGCAATAATTTACTCAATGCTCGTTTGTTAAAATTTTTTGCTGACATTGGCGTTGACCCCAAAGAAGTAGAGCGCATACAGCGGGCACTAAGCTCGATTTCATTTAAACCGCTCACCGTTGATGCGTGGTTAAACTCGCCTATATCAGAAAATTTAAAATTCCTGTGGATGGGGGAGCTCTATCGTGGAGAGGGAAGGGCTCCACAATTTGCCTCTGTTGTTTTATTGTCGCAAAAACTTAATATGACCAGTATCAAGGCGTTAGCTGCGAAGCTCGCTTATGCAGGTTTTATCAATAAAGCCGATGATATTTCGAGTGTTTTTAAAACATATCGCCAGTATATTGGTTGGCTACTTATCCTTGTTTTTGCTGTCTTGTTTTTATTATTGCTACTGCGTTACCGCAATATTAAAAAAACCTTCTGTTACTTTATTCCCCCAACCATGGCAACCCTTTTAAGTCTTGCTGTATTCGGTCTCTTTAATGTACCCATCACCTTGTTTAGTATTCTGGCACTCATCTTAGTGTTAGGAATTGCCGTTGACTATGTGCTATTTTTTGCCGAGACCAGATCGACAACTCACAGCACGATGCTCGCGGTCGCGCTCTCAGCAATCACTACCATCTTATCATTTGGTCTGTTGGCATTTAGCCAAACTCCCGTCATTCACTACTTTGGTCTGGCTGTTTTCGTTGGAATCACCAGCGCATTTTTGCTATCGCCATTAAGCTCTAACGTAACTTACCGCCCTATTTAACCAGCGTTTAATAATGAGATCAATGCTTTCAGGGTGGGAGGCAATAAGCCTATCGGCAATGCGGGTGACATCATCGAAAAGTGCCTGATGTTGACTTAAATCAGCGACTTTGAATTGAATATCCCCTGTTTGATTTTTACCAAAAATGTCCCCATGACCGCGAAGTTTAAGGTCTTCCTCGGCGATCACAAAACCATCTTGTGTCTGGCGCATAAGTTCAAGCCGTTTTCTGGCCGTATAAGACAAGGGGGACTGGTAGAGAAGGATGCAATTACTTTCCTTTTCTCCGCGACCCACACGTCCTCTTAACTGATGCAATTGTGATAAACCCAAACGCTCGGCATTATCGATGATCATAAGATTGGCATGAGGCACATCGACACCAACTTCAATCACCGTTGTCGCGACTAAGAGGTCAATTTGATGTGCTTTGAATTGAAGCATAATGTCGGTTTTTTGCTGAGATTTCAGTTTGCCATGAATAAGACCAATGCGCGCATGAGGAAGCGTGAGCTTAAGCATTTCAAATAAAGACTCCGCATCCTGCAAGCTCACCAACACTTCTGAAGTTTCGATTAAAGGGCATACCCAATAGGCTTGACCATTGTTTTGGATATGCTGCCTAAGCCTGGTGATGAGAGCTTCTTTTTTGCTTTGATTTAACACACTGGTGGTAATGGGCTTGCGATTAGGGGGTAGCTCATCAATGATAGATAGATCTAAATCACCATAAACCGTCATCGCCAGTGTGCGTGGTATTGGTGTGGCAGTCATCACAATTTGGTGCGGCTGCCAGGCATTCACGCGGGCTTTCTCAAGTAAAGCCAGGCGCTGCTCAACGCCAAAACGGTGCTGTTCATCAATAATTACAAGTCCAAGCTTTGGATATTCAATGCTTTGCTGAAAAACAGCATGCGTGCCTATGATCACGCAATTATAATGGGCATTAATGATCCCAACTGCCTTGTTACGCTCACTGGCTGTGAGTTTTTGTGCCACAAAAACAACGGGGATATTAAAATCGTTGAGCCATTTCGATAGGTTGTGATGGTGTTGCTCTGCCAGAATTTCTGTTGGTGCCATCATCACGGACTGAAGATTATTTGCTGATGCCTGAATTAAGGCGGCTGCTGCGATAACGGTTTTGCCTGAGCCTACATCACCTTGTACCAAACGTAAGGTCGGTTTGGCTAAGCTTAAGTCAGTGAATATCTCGTGAATGACGCGCAGTTGTGCCTGAGTTGGGGTGAAGCCCAGTTGTTCAATCAGTTGATTTAACCGTGTATTTTGGATATGAATGGGCGCAAAAGGTGTAGACTGATTGGTGATACGTGCTTTTTTGGCATTGAGATTATGCGCCAGCATCTCTTCTAATGCCAGGCGATATCTTGCTTTACTTGCCAACTGCATGGCTTGACCAAAATGGGTATTTTCAGGGAAGTGAATATGATGTAAAGCAGTGTTGATTTCAGGTAACTGATAATGATGTAAAATGCTTTGCGGCAAAGCCTCTTGGAAGATATTGTGTGTTTTTAGCTGTTGGATTAATCGGTAGATTACGCTAGAGCTAAGACCTTCAATGCTTGGGTAAACAGGAGTGATCTCCCCTGATGGGTTTTGATCTTGATGCGTGATAATTTGCCATTCAGGATGAATGATTTCAATGCCATGATGATTATGAATGATCTCGCCAAAACAGCGAAGTATGCGTCCTTTCTGTAACAAATTCACTTGGTTGGGATAGAACTTAAACAGGTGCATTATGCAGGTGCCACTATCGTCGGAAAAATAACAGCTAAGATGTTTTTTGCCATAATCTGAGACATTTACCTGGCGAATAACGCCTTCAATCTGCTGCTTTTGTCCTGGAGTCGTTCTTGCGATCGCTGTGATAGCGCGCCTATCCTGATAATCTTTAGGTAAGTGTAATAACAAATCACACGAGGTATAAATCTCAGCTTTATGCAGTTTGCCAAGCGTTGATTTACCCATGCCTTTTAGTGATTCAAGCGCAATCATCAAGCTACCTAAAAAATGAACCTAGTTTATTGCTCAAGGCTTCAGTTAGTGCTTTTTCAATAATTGGTTGTAAATTTCTCTGTAATTTTTCCTGATCAACCCCTGCGGTAAATTGCTTATTTTGATAGCTAATCATGTAAGGAATGGACAGAATTTGTTTACCTGGAATATTGATGCTAAGAGGGTAATGCCACTCTTTAGGTGCAAAGTTGAACATGCCATTTCCCGTAATGCTAAATTCAGCTGCCTGCCAGTTTATGGACTGAGTCAGTAAATGCTCCGTGCTGATTTCACTCTCAATGGCAAGTGTTTTAAAAGTAGTCGTTTTACTGGGGTCAGCGATGAATTTTGCCTGATTAAACAAGGGTAACAATCGTGTTTTAAGCGTTTGAAATGCGCTACCAATTCCATCGCCCTTATCAACAGCGGCAAGTAAACTCTGTGTCGAATATGCAATGCTATTTAAATCAATCCCAACGAGTTTTCCTTTTTTAGCGTGAATACTCAATTTGACTTGTGGTGCTTGTTGTGGGTTGTTCTGGATGAGAAAATCAACTGCAAATTGCTGGAGTTGCAACGAAAAGCCATTTAAATCAAGAAGTTTATCAACGGAGATTTCAGGTGCAAAAAAACGACCTTTGGCTGACAGCGTGGGCCTTAGCGTAACTTGACTGAGTTTTCCTATTAAAACCTGATCGTTAATGGTTAAACGAATGTTGTTGATACTGTTTATGGGGGAAGCATCACTGAGATATAAGTTTGGAATGCTTAAATCAACAGGCTGATCATTTAGATGGGTCTGTAAGCGCAGATCTTTGATTTCTATGGCATCGGTATGTGGAATAAGGGTGAGTTCGATCAATAGCTGTTGAAGGTTATTCGTAAGCTCAGTGGTTACTTTGTACTGTTGTGTGCTTTCAATTACATTAAGCTTTGGTACATTAAAGATATGCCCAGACTGGATTTCAATTCTACCGCTACTCAAAGTAAGAGATTCAAACGGGTTCCTCGGATGAGTTAAAAAATTAACTGGATTGATTGTAATCGTAGCATTTCGCCAGTAGCTTTTAAATGTGCCATTTTGTGCGTTAATAGCGACCTCTTGAGATCTTAACTGCATTGACCACAGAGAAAAATCCAGCTTGCCTTGGAAGGTAATGTTAAGATTGCCGTCATTATTTATTTTTTGCGTTATCCAGGCTTTGTGATCATTGGGATTAAATAAAAAAGCAAGCCAGATAAACAGTAGAATTATAAGAAGCACAAACAGGCTGATCATGCTGAGTAAAATTTTCTTTATCACACTGAATTCCTCCAGTTAGTTATATCTCAAATTAAACGTAAAAATACCACGAATATATTTGGCTTCATGCCTAATGTTTTCTATTATGTGGGGTCATTGTAACGAATATTCGAATTGCGCCAAGCGGATTATGACAAAAAGTTCTCTTAAATTATCAAGCCTCTTTTCCTTAAGTCTTCTATTAACAGGATGTGGTCAAATGGGTCCATTATACTTACCGCAAGAAAATGCAAAGTCAAGCACATCAGTCCCCAAAAAAACAGAGTCCACAACAGTAATGACCAGCACGCAAGGGCACGAACATCAGATGCTCAATGTATCGGAAACTACGGGTGAACCCGAGGTTAATAATGCCACAGGAAGCGGCGGCAAAGATGTTGATGCGGATCAGGATCAAGCGATCAACAAAACTAAAAGCACTGAAAATACTAACACCGACTAAGACAGGAGTTTCTAATGAGAAAAAGGCTAACTGGTGTAGCCGTATTAATGGGGGCAATAAGTGCAACAGTTGCCCATGCAATGAGTCCAAATGATGCCAGGATTATGGCGGAAAAATATAAAGCACTAGCAAAAAGTTATGAGGAGCTTGCGCAACATTATGAAGCGCTAACTTATACTCAAGTAGAGACGGGTAGCGCGGAGGTTCAATCAAATAGTGAAACTCAAACTGGTGCCAAAGAGCAAAGTCAGGATGTAAGGCAAGAAGCATCCTCAGGTACCCCTCAACCAGTGAGTTCTTGGAATGGGAGCATGCAGTCGCAGTTTGCGCACGTGCCAGAAGCAGTGGAAAAAGCAAGAAACGCAGGAAGTGACGCGCCTAACTCGGCAAGTGTAACGGTCAGCTCATTGCTAAATAGTTTAAATCTGCCTGAGGGTATTATAAATGATGATGCAATATCTCAAAAGAAACCAAATATTGCCGTGGCAGAGCCGTGGAAGGGGACAAGTTTCGGGTTGGGCGGGAGTGTTGTCACAGGAAACTCGGCTGCGACTAACTACAACGCCAATGCTAATTTAAGCTATCAGCCGATAGTTCCATGGCAAAATACTTTGGTGATGAGTTACTTGTATAATCGCGATGATATGCCCAATGGCAAGGGTGTCAAAACGAATAAATTTCAGGGAACCATAACCTCGTCATGGAATTTTGATAAACATAACGGCGTCTATGGCAGAGTAAATTATCTTAATGATCAGTTAGATAGCTATAGTTACATACTGTCTGAGTCGGTGGGATACAAGCGTCAGCTATTTACGAGTGCTGTAATGTCACTAAGTGCTACGGTGGGTCGAAGTTTAACGCAACAGAAGGTCAAGGATACAGGGGAGTTCTCTAATGCCCTGGGTGTGCGCAGGGAGGTCTGGATTACGTGTGGAATTTTACCGATTTTTCAAGCTTTAAACAAAGTATCTTAGCCAACTGGACGGCAGATAATGCAACGAATTATCAAACCAATAGCACACTGTCGATGGAAATTTATAAGAATCTGATTGTACAATTGGGATTCCAGATAAATGGTAACAGTTGGGCAAGTGCAGGCAAAAAACGCATGAACACGATCACTTCAACGACGATTGCGTATAGTTTTTGAAACACTGAGGGGCTTTTGACGGTATCGTAAAGTTTTATTCGAAGATTTATCTTACAAAATCTGGGGGAAGCCAGGAACCATCTGGATGACAACATTATTACGTCATCCTCATTCCCACGCTCCCGCGTGGGAACGCATACTTAGACGTTTACCGTCAAACAAGTTCTGCGGACAATATTCAGGTTCGGTAATTGCCTTTCGACAAAAAATCTTTAGAATGGGGCAACCTCGGGCAACGTGAACTTTCAATGACTAATCATCGCGAGCAATTCAAACATATCCAAAAAGTTTTACTCTTAGGTTCTGGTGGCATTCGTATCTCACAAGCAGGTGAATTTGACTATTCAGGATCCCAAGCCATTAAGGCCTTGAAAGAAGAGGGCATCAAAGTTATTCTGGTGAACCCGAATATTGCCACGATTCAAACGGATCCAGGCATGGCGGATGAGGTTTACTTTGAGCCTTTAGATTTAGCTCATGTGACTAAAATCATTGAGAAAGAAAAGCCCGATGCCATTATGTTAAGTTTTGGTGGGCAAACTGCTTTAAATTTAGGGCTTCTGCTTGAAGAGAAAGGGATTTTAGCACTGCATAATGTCAAGGTTTTGGGAAGTTCGATTCAAACCATCAAAGATGCGGAAGATCGTGGATTATTTAAAAATAAACTCGATGAAATAGGTATTAAAACTGCTAAGAGTTTTGTTGCCACAACAGGTAAACAAGCGCTTGAAGCAGCTAAGGAAATCGGCTTTCCACTGATGATGCGCTCTGGTTTTTCACTTGGCGGGTTGGGGTCTGGGATCGTTAAAACAGAAAGTGAGCTAAAACACAGAGTAACCGAGGTGCTTAATGCAACCTCCCAGGTGTTGATTGAGGAGTGTCTTCTTGGCTGGAATGAGTTTGAATACGAAATCGTGCGTGATATGGCAGGCAATGTCTTAACCGTGTGTAACATGGAGAACTTTGATCCTATGGGGATTCACACGGGAGAAAGTATCGTTGTATCGCCGTCACAATCCTTAAATAATGAGGAATATCATCGTTTACGTGAGATTGCCATTGAAGTGGCGAATCATTTTAACATCGTTGGTGAGTGCAATATTCAATATGCCTTTAATCTGGAAACTTCCGATTACCGCGTGATTGAGATCAACCCAAGATTATCACGCTCTTCAGCGCTTGCCTCAAAAGCCACAGGCTATCCACTCGCGTTTATCGCTGCCAAGCTTGTTTTAGGTTATAAACTGTATGAATTACAAAATGCAGTAACCAAAAAAACCTGTGCTTATTTTGAACCAGCACTTGATTATATCGTGGTAAAAATTCCACGCTGGGATACGCATAAGCTGAAAAAAGCTGAGCGCTTTATCGGGACTGAAATGAAATCGGTCGGTGAGGTAATGGCGATTGGTCGCTCATTCCCTGAAGGTTTACAAAAAGCTGTGGGTATGCTGAATATTGGTGCAGCCGATTTAGCAGATTATCCTTATGAGATTCCTGATTTAGCGCTTGAAATTGAGCGCGCAACGGATCGCAGGATTTTTGCGCTGCATCGCTTTTTTGTCGCAGGGGGTGAGATTGAAACAGCCTATCAGCTATCAAAGATTGACAAATGGTTTTTAAATCACATGCGTACGATTGCGCAAATGGAGAATCGACTAAAGGATTTAAATAACCCATTAACTAAAGAGCTATTAAAAGAGGCGAAAAAACTCGGCTTCTCAGATAAGAGTATTGCGCGCTTTCGTGAAATGGATGTAGAGGCTCTGCGCGCCTGGCGTATTTCACAAGGGATTATTCCTTATGTGAAACAGATCGATACTCTGGCGGGGGAATTTGAGGTCGAAACCAATTATTTATACATGACTTATCACGGCGTTGAACATGATGTGAAGCCATCTGAGCTCCCCGCAACTTTAATTATCGGCTCAGGACCCTATAGCATTGGCTCATCCGTGGAGTTTGACTGGTGTGGTGTGACCACCGCTCACACCTTAAAGAAGCTTGGTGAGTCGCCTATTATTATCAACTCCAATCCCGAAACCGTTTCAACGGATTATGATGAATCCGATAGACTTTACTTTGAGCAGCTTACTTTGGAGCGAGTGCAGGATATTGCCGATTTTGAAAATCTCAAAGGCATTATTGTGTCAGTTGGTGGGCAGATTGCAAATAATCTTGTTATTCCTTTGTCAAAAGCTGGCTACCAGATCTTAGGGACTTCACCCAAAAACATTAATAAAGCAGAGAATCGCGCGATATTTTCGCAGATGCTTAATGAACTTCAGGTCGATCAGCCTGATTGGCAATCGGTGACAACCCTTGAAAATGCCAAAGACTTTGCCAACAAGGTTGGCTATCCCATTTTGGTGCGCCCATCCTATGTGTTATCAGGGGCTGCAATGAATGTCATTTATTCAGAAGATGCACTTAAACAGTACCTGGCGGAAGCAACCTTGGTATCCCCTGAATACCCTGTGGTGATTTCAGATTTTATCAGTAATGCCAAGGAGCTTGAGATCGATGGGGTTGCTGAAAATGGTGAGATTGTGATTTATGCCATTTCTGAACACGTTGAGAATGCAGGTGTGCACTCAGGGGATGCAACCATTGTGCTGCCGCCGCAGAATCTGTATCTGGAAACCATACGTCGCGCCAAGCGTATTACCAAAAAAATCGTGAAATCCCTGGAGATTTCTGGACCTTTTAATATTCAATTTATTGCCAAAGACAATAACTTGAAAGTCATTGAATGTAATCTTAGAGCCTCTAGATCTTTTCCATTTGTATCTAAGGTAACAGGGCATAATTTTATTGAAATTGCCACCGAAGTGATTATGGGCAAATATAAGAGAAAGCGCTATAACACGCTGGATCTGGACTATGTTGGCGTTAAGACTTCACAGTTTTCATATAACCGCTTAAAGGGTGCCAACCCTGTGGCGCATGTTGAGATGTCCTCAACGGGGGAGGTGGGCTGTATTGGTTATGACCTATTGGATGCTTTTTATAAATCCTGGCAAGCCACCGAGATGTTTGTCAAGCGTAAGAAGGTGCTGTTGTCTATTGGGGGAGATAAGAAAGTCAAACTTCTGCCTGAAATTAAAAGACTCTCTCAAGAAGGCTGGGAAATCTACACGACAACTGGCACGCATCAATATCTCAAAGACTTAGGTATTGAAACAAAGCTTACCCACAAGATCAGCGAGTCAGAAATGCCAAATGTTGAAACCATCATTGCTAATCACTACGTTGACTTGATTATTAATATTCCAAGAAGACCACAGCATGTTAGTGATGATAATGTTTCTGATGGTTTCAAAATCCGACGCTTAGCCGTCGATCATCACATCCCGCTTATTACTAATTTGCAGATTGCGGAGCTCACTTTGCGCTCCTTAGCCGAGCTGTACGATGCGCCACTGCAGGTAAAATCGTGGCGCGAATTTATGGAGACGCGTACTTGATCACATTACAGAATATCTCACTCCAACGTGGCTTAAAACAGCTACTCAATGAGGTAAGTTTCTCAATTTATGACCAACAAAAAATAGGTCTTGTTGGGGCTAATGGCGCGGGCAAAACTTCCCTGTTTATGCTTTTGGCAGGCGCTTTGCACGCTGACCAAGGTGAGATAGAGATTGCAAAAGGCACACGTATCGTGACAGTAAAACAGGAAGTGGATGATTTAGATGCTTCCATTTTACATTATGTGATGCAAGGCAATCGTGAGCTTTATGCGCTTAATCTCGCGATGCAACAGACTTTACAGGATGAAGCATATGAACAATATGCGCAGTTGCATGCGGATTTTGAGGTCTTGGGTGGCTATCAACTAGAATCACAAGCTTCTTTGTTACTCGATGGATTGGGCTTTGAAACAAGACAATTTCATGAACCTGTTGGTACTTTATCAGGAGGATGGCGAATTCGCTTGAATCTCGCGCAAGCACTATTGCAGCAAGCGGAAGTTTTACTTTTGGATGAGCCAACAAACCACTTAGATCTTGATGCGGTGTTGTGGCTTGAGCGCTATTTGCAAAATTATCCAGGGGCAATTGTGCTTATCTCGCATGATCGGATATTTTTAGACAATGTGGTGAATCGTATTTTACACATCGAAAATAAATCGCTGACAAGCTACAGCGGGAATTACTCAAGTTTTGAAAAACAATATCACGAGCAAAGGCTTTTGCAGCAGAAGGCGCACGTCAAGCAGCAGCAAAAGATTGCCCATTTGGAGAGCTTTGTCAATCGCTTTAAGGCGAAGGCTTCTAAGGCGAAACAGGCGCAATCTCGCATGAAAATGCTTGAGAAAATGCAGCGTATAGAAGAGGTGCATGATAAAAAAGCATTTAGTTTTTCATTTGCGCAAAGTGCTAAAATGCCAGCAGGATGCCTGTTAGCACTGAATAATGCTGCCTTGGGTTATGCTAAGAAGCCCATTTTGCACAATGTGAATCAAATGATTTTGCCAGAAATGCGCATAGGATTGTTGGGCAAAAATGGCGCGGGTAAATCAACCCTGGTGAAAACTTTGGTAGGTGAGTTGCCATTATTATCTGGCGAGTGTAACAAGCATCCAGATTTAAGAGTGGGTTACTTTGCACAGCATTCGTTAGATGCACTTGATTTTTCAGCCTCTGCCTTAACGCATATTAAGCGTTTAGATGGCAAAATAACGGAAGAGCAGGCACGCAAGTTTTTAGGGCGCTTTAACTTTAGCAATGACATGGCATTGTCGAATATTGGTGGGTTTTCAGGGGGTGAAAAAGCACGTCTGGCACTGGCATTGATTGTTTACCAAAAGCCAAATTTTCTGTTGTTAGATGAACCAACAAACCATTTGGATATTGAGGTACGCGAAGCCTTGGCTTATGCCCTGCAATCATTTGAAGGCGCATTAGTGCTTATTTCACATGATCGCTATTTGTTGGAAAGTACGGTCGATGAATATTGGTTGATTGATCAAGGGCAGGTAAGGGCTTTTGATGGTGATTTAAATGATTACTATCAGTATATGCTTGGACAGAAAAAACAAGAAAAACAAGAAAAACAAGAAAGGCAGAAAAGCCAACAAAAGCAAGATGCTGTCGTTGAAAACTCAAATGAACCTCAGACTTTAGAATCTACAACTGAAAGTGCGAAAAATAAAAAAGAAACCCGTCAGCAGCGCGCGCAAGTACAAGCTAAATTAAGACCCTTGCAAGATAAGGTAAATAAGCTTGAAAAAGAAATCACCAGGTTGCAAGCGCAGAAGAAATTATTTGATCTTAGGTTGCAAGATGAAGCATTTTATCAGGATAAAGTGCAATTAAATGAGGTATTAGCCGCACAGCAACAGCTGCAAACTGAGATTGATGCAAAAGAGTTAATATGGATTGAATTAGTTGAGGAATTGGAAAGGTTGACGGGATAGGTAGTAGGGGCGAAAAATATTTCGCCCCTACGCGTCAAAACGACTCAGATACTAAATCAATCACATTCCGTTCTTGTGAGTCGAAGCTGATACCGATCAAATAAACAGGCTTATTGCTGCTAAGGTATTTTTCCGCATATTTTTTATCTTTAATCTGCTTGATGGCACTCTTGGCATCCCCCAACTTAGCGAGTTTAAATTCAATAATTACCACCTTATCGTGCATGATC
>NZ_PGGB02000013.1 GCF_002803295.2 Caedibacter taeniospiralis
AACAGCTCGTGAGCGTTAAAACTATCCTTGATTTAAGTCTGCGCCCAAAAGGCGCTCCCAATGTCAAATGCAGATTACTTCGGGCGCATTCCAAGTTTGTGGACGATTGTGCATTCTTGCTCCCACGCGGGAGCGTGGGAGCAAGAATATAAGTCGCGTTACTTGAACCTGTGAATTTGATTTTGGCTACACATTCACCGCGGGCAATAAATTTACTGCGCCATTTGCTAAAAGAGGCTTTGGTGACTCCTTGCTGCTCACAAAAGAGCGTCTGTGTTAATCCAGATGTTTCCCAGTCTTTGATCAGTTGTAACCACTTCGTTTCTGTTTCGCTCATCGCTGCTTGCTTCATGTTTTAATATACACAAGCATAGTTTGACAACTAAAAACTCAGAATGTTAGACGGGGTTCTTGGAGCGCTTACGATCATTCGAACATCAAGCGCCGAACTAATCCTATGTTGGGATTTAAGTCGTGGGATTCAATGGAGTCAACAATTGCTGGATATGAACTGGTGAAAAGGAAGCATAAAACGGGTCTTGTGATCAGTTAAACTATACTGCTTGTAAACCTGACTGCTCTATAAGTAGTCGGGTAAAATGATTCACGATTGGGCGAAAAGCGCTAGACAACTTGGCTGGCAAAATATAAACTCTGACCCTGAATTTTAATCTTGAAAAATTGTAGAGTGTAGATAAGGAATAACAATGCAAGTATCGGTTGAAAAAAAAGAGGGCATTCATTGCGTTTTAAGTGTCGAGCTGCCCGCTGCTGAAATTGATCAGGAAGTATCAAAGCGAATTGGTAAAATCGCAAAAACAGCTAAGATGGATGGTTTTAAACCTGGTAAGGTGCCTGCAGGGATAATTAAAAAAAAATATGGTGAACAAGTTCGCTTTGAAGTGTTAGGTGATGTCTTACCCTCTAAATACAGTAAAGCAATTCAAGATCAACGTTTAAATGCCGCAGGTGTCGAGGTTGAAATTCTCAACAATAGAGAAGGTGAGGCGCTTAAATTTAATGTGAATGTCGAACTTTTCCCTGAAGTTAAAGTAACCAATCTTGATAAGATTGAGGTTGAAAAACCTGTGGTTGAGCTAGGACAAGCACAGATGGATAAAATGATCGACAATCTTCGTAAGCAACTGGCAACCTGGAAAGAGGTTGAGCGCGAAGTCAGGCTTGATGATCGTGTTATTATTGACTTTGTCGGGCGCGTAGATGGTGAGGTCTTTGAAGGTGGATCGGCGAATGCTTCTGAAGTAATTATTGGTTCAGGTCAGATGATTCCTGGATTTGAAGATCGCATCATTGGGATGATAAAAGATGAAGAGAAAACCATTGAAGTTACTTTTCCAGAGGACTATCAAGTTGAGAAGTTAAAAGGCAAACCAGCACAGTTTGATATTGTTGTGAAAAACATCAAAGAGGCAGAGCTGCCAAAAATTGATGATCAATTTGTTGAGCAGTTTGGCATCAAAGGTGGTGTCGATGAGTTCTATGCTGAAATTAAGCAAAATATGGCGCGTGAGTTAAAAAATGCCATTAATAAAGTGGTTAAAATTCAGGTTTTTGAGCAGTTAGTCAACCTGATTGAGTTTGATGTGCCGAAGGCGCTTATCCAGCGTGAAATCGACAAATCCAAGCATGACTTGATTGAGCGTATGGGTGGCGACAAGGCGAAGATGAAAGCAGAAAATTTACCTGATGACTTGTTTAGAAAGAAAGCAGCATTTTCGGTGAAGTTGGGTTTAATTCTACAGGCAATCGTGCGTGATCAGAAGCTTGAAGCAGATCATGCAGGCGTCGATGAAATCATTGAAGAAATGGCATCTGTGTATGAAGATGCACAAGAAGTTCGCGATCATGTTAAAAAAAGCAAAGCAGAGCTTGATAATGTTAAAAACACGGTCATTGAGAACAAGCTGGTTGAGTGGGTGGTTGCCCAGGGAAAAACAACTGAAAAAGCAGAAGATTTTTTTGAGTTGATCAAGAAAGTGTTGCCACAAGGTGGGGTTCCCCACTAAAACAAGCCATTTTGTGCCAGTGAAGTACTTGAGAAAATGAATGAATCAACTTAAACTGGAGCCACGACTGTGGCTTTTTTATTGATAACTTTACATGTGCTTACGCACTATAACGATATGGATATAAGGTGAGAATTTATGATTACGAACAATTTAGTGCCCATGGTGGTTGAGCAAACGTCACGCGGCGAGCGATCTTATGATATCTACTCACGCCTCTTGAAAGAGCGCATTGTGTTTTTAAACGGTGAAGTGAATGATACTTCTGCCAATTTGGTCATTGCTCAGTTGCTATTTTTAGAATCTGAAAATCCCGATAAGGATATTTATTTCTACATTAATTCGCCGGGTGGATCGGTGACCGCTGGCATGGGAGTCTATGATACCATGCAGTTTATTAAACCCAATGTAAGCACGATTTGCATTGGCTTGGCAGCGAGCATGGGTGCCGTGTTATTGGCAGCTGGCGAGAAAGGTAAACGCTTTAGCTTGCCACATTCGCAAATTATGATTCACCAGCCGTTAGGTGGTTTCAGAGGTCAAGCGTCAGATGTTGAAATTCATGCGCGCAATATGCTTAGAATTAAAGAGCGTTTGAATAAGGTGCTAGCACGCCATACCGGACAAAGCTATGAGCAAACGGTGAAAGACACCGATCGTGATAATTTTATGATGGCGGAAGAGGCAAAAGAATACGGTTTGTTAGATCAGGTAATCGAGTCAAGATTAAGTATTCCAAATGCCAAATAAAGGTATTGGGACAATATCTTCGCCGATAATGACGTATTGCGCAGGGGCGTATTGCATACGCCTTTCTAAAAATGGGCGGAAATTCTGGCAAGGCGCAAATAAATAGCCTGAATTTCTGTTAGTGGGTTTCATCTCTTTGGGCAATTTTTGATTATTTTTATTGATAGCGAGGATGGTATGGCAAGAAAAAAACGTGGCGGCGGTGATGGTAGTGAAAAAATTCCTACGCTTCATTGCTCATTTTGTGGAAAGACTCAGCACCAGGTGCGTAGGCTCATTGCAGGACCTTCTGTTTATATTTGTAATGAATGTGTTGCTTTGTCTACTGAGATCATTAATGGTAGCAGTACACATGATTTTTCAATGCCAGATTCATCAACCATAGAGGGAAATAAACATTTGCCAAAGCCAGTTGATATAAAGAAACACCTGGATGCGTATATCATTGGGCAAGATGAACCTAAAAAGATTTTGTCGGTTGCGGTATATAACCATTACAAACGGATTTACAACAAGCAAGGGCAGGATGATGATGTTACCTTAGCAAAGAGTAACATTCTGCTTTTAGGACCAACAGGTTCAGGTAAAACACTCCTGGCACAAACGTTGGCTAAAATGTTAAATGTGCCCTTTGCAATCGCTGATGCGACGACGTTGACTGAAGCTGGTTATGTTGGTGAAGACGTTGAAAACGTCATTCAAAAACTACTACAAAATGCGGATTTTGATGTTAAAAGGGCAGAGCGTGGCATCGTTTATATTGATGAAATTGATAAGATTGCACGTAAATCAGAAAATCCTTCAATCACCAGAGATGTTTCTGGCGAAGGGGTTCAACAGGCGCTATTAAAGCTTATTGAAGGCACCGTGGCGTCTGTGCCACCAAAAGGTGGGCGTAAGCATCCCAATCAAGACTTAGAGCAGGTTGATACCACGAATATCTTATTTATTTGTGGCGGTGCCTTCGCTGGAATTGAGTCGATTATTCAGCATCGAACTGAGAAATCAGGCATTGGATTTGGCGCAGAGGTATTTGGTAAAAACGATCAAGTCTCACACAATCGTCTATTGAAACAGGTTGAACCAGAAGATCTGATTAAATTTGGATTAATTCCTGAATTAATTGGACGTTTGCCTGTGATGGCAATTTTAGAAGAGCTGGATGAGGCGGCGCTTTTAAAAATTCTAACAGAACCTAAAAATGCACTGATTAAACAGTATACTAAGCTATTTGAAATCGAGGGTGTTAAGGTTGAATTTACACTCGAAGCGATTAAGGCTACTGCACACAAAGCAGTTAAACGTAAAACGGGTGCAAGAGGTCTAAGATCGATCCTGGAAAATGCGTTACTTAATGTCATGTTTGAAGCGCCATCGATCGATGATGTTGCGAAAGTTGTGATTGATGAAGCGGTCATTCACGGTCATGAAGAGCCATTGATTGTGTTAAAGGATCAGGCAAAATTTAGATTGGTGTTAGGTCAATAAGGTTAAATTTTTCATGCAACTATATTCCAATGAAAAACAAAGTGTAGAAGAGTTGGTGCCTGTTGTGCCACTAAGAGATATTGTGGTCTATCCGTATATGGCAGTGCCGCTTTTTGTGGGTAGAGAGAAATCTATTGCTGCAATTAGTGAAGCGCATGCGACAAGGCAAAAAATATTATTGATGACGCAGAAAACAGACGAGGTGGATAATCCCAAAGTTAAGGATCTCCACACTACGGGGACCTATGCCAGAATTTTGCAGTTAATGAAGCTGCCAGATGGCACCTATAAAGTGCTGGTTGAAGGCATTCGTCGCACAAAGGTGCTTAAGTATTATGAGGAGGCTCCTTTTATTGCTGCTCAAATCGAGTTAATTGAGACCGTAAATGACTTAAGTGAGGCTGATGAAAGCGGTTTTGTGCGTGCAATTTTGTCAAGTTTTAAATCCTTGTCTGAAATGGGCGGGCAGATTCCAAAAGAAATTATATCCTCGATTTTGTCAGATACAAATTTGACTCGCCTGATTGATACAGTGGTAGCACAAGTGCATTCTCCAGTTGCCAAAAAACAGGAAGTGCTGGAGGCAGAGACTTTACAGCAACGCGCGGCTCTCTTGTTAAAACTGCTTATAGCTGAAACTGAAGTGCTGGAGCTTGAGCGTAATATTAAAGATCGCGTTAAATCACAGGTTGAGCGCAATCAGCGTGAGTATTATCTTAATGAGCAGATTAAAGCCATCTACAAGGAAATGGGGGATGTAGATGATATGCAGGAATTTGAGCAGCTAAGAGAAAAAATTGAACAAGCGAAAATGTCAACTGAGGCAACTGAAAAAGCTTTTTCAGAACTTAAAAAACTTAAGTCAATGCCTCCTGCTTCTGCTGAATCTTCGGTGTCACGTAATTACATTGATGCGCTAACGAGTCTTCCTTGGTCAAAGCGAACAAAGGTTAAAAAAGATTTACTGCAGGCTGAAAAGATACTTAACACTGATCATTACGGGCTTGAAAAAGTCAAAGAGCGCATTTTGGAATATTTGGCTGTTCAACAGAGGATGCGTAAAATCAAAGGACCTATTTTATGCCTGGTTGGTCCCCCTGGAGTCGGTAAGACCTCTTTGGGGCAGTCTATTGCCAGAGCCACGGGACGTAAATATGTCCGTATGTCACTAGGTGGGGTTAAGGATGAGGCTGAGATCAGAGGGCACCGCAGAACCTATATTGGTGCGCTGCCTGGTCAGATCATGCAAAAAATCAATAAAGTACAGGTGAATAATCCATTATTCCTATTAGATGAAATCGATAAGATGGCATTTGATTTTAGGGGAGATCCTGCTTCCGCCATGCTTGAAGTACTGGATCCCGAGCAAAACAATGCCTTTAATGATCACTACTTAGACGTTGATTATGATTTGTCCGATGTGATGTTTGTTGCCACAGCCAATAGCTTAAACATTCCAGATGCGCTTCGCGATCGGATGGAAATCATTTATTTGTCAGGTTATACCGAAGACGAAAAGAAAAACATTGCTAAGAATTATTTGTTACCTAAGGCGATTAAAGATAATGGTCTGAAGGAAAGTGAGATTAGTATTGCCGATAAAGTCATTGAAGATATTATTCGTTACTATACGCGTGAAGCGGGTGTACGTCGTTTGCAGCAAGAGCTCAACAAGCTGTGTCGCAAAGCAGTGAAGCACATCTTACTGACCAAAGATGGCAAGAAGGTTTCCATTAATAGTAAGAATCTTGAGAAATATCTAGGTGTCAGGCGTTATGATTTTGGCTTGGTGCAACAGCAGGATAAGGTGGGACAGGTCACGGGTCTTGCGTGGACGGAAGTCGGAGGAGATTTATTGACTATCGAGGCAGTTGCAACGATTGGCAAGGGCAAGCTTAAGACCACAGGAAAACTGGGGGATGTGATGCAGGAGTCTATCCATGCGGCTTTAACCGTTGTGCGAACCATTGCAAAGAACTACGGCATTGAAGATGATTTTTATGAGAAAAAAGATTTTCATATCCATGTGCCAGAAGGGGCTACTCCTAAGGATGGACCAAGTGCAGGGGTTGCGATGTGCACAGCGGTACTGTCATCATTGACGAGTATTCCAGTCAGAAGAGATGTTGCGATGACAGGCGAGATCACCTTGCGCGGCGATGTGCTACCCATTGGTGGCTTAAAAGAAAAATTATTGGCAGCACTTCGTGGTGAAATCAAGACTGTGTTAATTCCTTATGATAATAAAAAGGATTTGCAGGAGATTCCGCAGAACGTTAAAGATGGCCTTGAAATTATTACCGTTAAGCGTATTGACGAGGTTTTAGAACGTGCTCTTTTGGTGAAAAAAGGCAGAAAAAGTTAAAAAAAACCAAAAAAACGTTAAAAAATCGCGAATTAGCAATAAACCGTGTTGACGTGAGATAGCGCGCTTGCTATAACTTAGGCGACTTAAGCGGCAAGGCTTCGCTTAAATTAAGAGTTATTCAACAACGAAAGAGGAAAACATCGTGAATAAGAGTGAACTAGTAAAAGCAATCGCAGAAAAAGCTGATGTAACGAAGGACGTCGCTCAGCGCACGTTAGATGCAACGACTGAAGCAGTAACGGAAGCATTAAAATCAGGTCAAACGGTCACTTTGGTTGGATTTGGTTCATTCCAGGTTCGTGACAGGGCTGCTCGTGAGGGTCGTAACCCTAAGACAGGTCAAAAGATGAAGATTAAAGCTTCTAAGTCCCCTTCATTTAAAGCGGGAAAATTATTGAAAGACGCAGTGAACTAATATATAGTTTCGCACTCGTGGAAGTGCTTGGCTTAACTGCGAGAGCATCGCCCTTGCAGGGCGATGGGTCGGCGGTTCGACCCCCCGAGCACCCACCACACATTTAAAGGCATGTTTCAAGCATGCCTTTTTTATTTTCGCTCCAGCATCTGCCATGCTAAGATGCGGCGACTTGGTTTAAGCTTAATGGAAACGGGTAGTGGCGTCATATGTTACAGTTGATAAATGACAAATTTAAAGGTTGGGTTACGTGGATCATTATCATCGCGGTAAGTGCCGTATTTGTACTAACAGGGATCAGTTATTTTTTTGTATCAAGTGGTGTGTCAGCTCAATCAGTGGCTAAAGTAGGTGATGTGCAGATTTCACAAAATAGTTATCAGCAGGCACTATCGCAGAACATACAGGTGCAACCTTCGCTGGGTCAAAAAACTTTGCAGCAAAAAACCCTGGATCAGCTTGTTGATCAAACGCTTTTGCAGCAGGATGCTAAAGCATCACATATTGTGGTTACAAACTCAGCAGTGTCCTCTGCGATTTTCCAAAACCCTGCATTTACTGAAAATGGTCAGTACTCAGCAAAACGCTTTGATGAGCTTGCCAAACTTTATGGTAGTGCCTCAAGTATTAAAGCGCTCATTGCAAATAATATACTCATCTCAAGCATTGTTACTCCTGTAATGCAAAGTCAGTTTGTATTGTCAAATGAGCGCAAAACCTTAAGCGCACTCATGGGGCAAAAACGTGAAATCAGCTACTATGAGTTTGCAGCAAGTGACTATGCTAAAAAATTAAAACCCACAGAAAAAGAGCTTGAGGCTTATTATGATCAGCATAAAGCGCAATATGAACAACTTGAGCAGGCGATCATCTCTTATGTGAAACTCTCATCACAAGACTTTGTCACGAACGAGGTTTTGTCGCAAGATGACATCAATAGCTATTACCAGGCTAATAAAGACGCGCTCATGAGTCCAGAGTTAAGATCAGGTGAGGTAATCAGTGTTAAGAAAGATGCAAAAAATCGCAATGCCATCATTGAGAGACTTAAAGCGAACCAGGAATTAACGCCAGATGAGTTAAAAGGAGTTAATATTGAAGCAATCAAACCCTTATCACCATCTCAGGCTTCAAGCTTTACGCAATTCGCATTGTTTAACTTAACGATGGAGTTGCCTATCAAAGAAACTTCTGATAATGAATTTGTGAAATTGACGAAAATTACGCCTCCAGCACCCATGGCATTGAATGATGCGAAACCAGTCATTGAAAAAATTCTCAAAAATCGTGCGGCACTGACCAGGTTTAATGAGGTGTTGACGAGTATTAACAGCAATAGTTTTGATCAGGTAGTAAAAACGAACAAGCTTAAAGTTAATGTGACTAAAGCCTTTGACAAAAATACCATGGATTCAGGTGTTGAAGGCAATGCAAAGTTGCAGGAAGCGGTATTTGATCAGCATAAAACGCAAGGTTTTATCGCGCAAGGTCAAACGGATGGCTTGATCTATAAGGTGGATAAAATCATTCCTAAGCATACTTTGTCTTTTGTTGAAGTTAAAGACAAAATTAAGGCAGCCTATGTTGATGAAAAGTCATTGAGTCTTGCCAAAGAACATGCTGATCAGGCGCTACAGACTTTACAAAAAGGTAAGACGCTGACCGCTGTAAAAGCAAAAACAGAGGAAATTACACGGGGCGACTTTGCCTTAGATTCTACGTTGAAAACGGCAATATTTAGTTATGCTCCAAAAGTCTATCAGCTGGCGCAA
This sequence comes from Caedibacter taeniospiralis, assembly GCF_002803295.2. Classification (GTDB taxonomy): domain Bacteria; phylum Pseudomonadota; class Gammaproteobacteria; order Francisellales; family Francisellaceae; genus Caedibacter; species Caedibacter taeniospiralis. Next base: position 8,821 of record NZ_PGGB02000013.1, read on the forward strand.
AATGGTCAGGCATATTGGGTTTACGAGGTCACAAAAGTGATAGACGGAAGCGATCAGCTACCAGCGCAGGTTTTGCAAAATAACTATACCAATGCTGAGCTTAATGATTATCTGGTTGCACTTAAAAAACAATATCCCATTGAGATCAATCATCAATTGATTCAGTAATTGTTTTTCTTTCATGAATTCATTTTCTAAAGATATCTACGCTTTGGCAGGACCTACTGCCTCAGGTAAAACCGCATTATCGATTGAATTAGCTAAAAAGATGAATGCCGAAATTATCAGCGTTGATTCGGCTTTGATCTACAAACGACTGAATATTGGCTCGGCTAAGCCCACCGTACTGGAGATGGATGGCGTTACCCATTACCTGATTGATATTATCGAGCCCTGGTTAGCTTATTCAGTGAATGATTTTTTGGTTGATGCTAAAAGATTAATCACAGAGATTCATGCGCAAGGCAAAGAAGTCCTGTTAGTCGGTGGCACGATGATGTATTTCAAGGCGCTGCAAGAAGGAATTTCCAGGCTACCAGAGGCTGACGAAGCTGTAAGGATGCAGATAAAGCAAAGGTCTTTGGAATACTGGTATCAGTTTTTGCAACAGCAGGATCCTAAAACTGCGGTAAAACTTAATCCTAATGATCGGCAGCGCATTGAGCGCGCGACAGAGGTGATATTGCTAACTGGGAAAGCTTATTCCAAGATGGTGGTACAAAATGCAAAAGAGGGTGGCTTAGGAGATTCACTCAAGCTTTGTGCGTTAGTACCAAGGGATCGTAAAGCTCTCCACCAGCTGATTGAAAAACGCTTTTTGAGCATGCTTGAAAAAGGTTTTTTAGATGAAGTTCGTGGGTTAAAGCAGCTCAAGAATATGCACGCTGATTTGCCATCCATGCGTAGTGTGGGTTATCGTCAGGCCTGGCAGTATCTTAATGGTGAGTATGACTATCATGAATTTGTAGCTAAAGGGGTAGCAGCGACACGTCAGCTCGCCAAAAGGCAGCTAACCTGGATTCGCAATTGGCATAAGCCAATTTACCTGGTTGATGCCAATCAAAATTCTCAAATGAAGTTTGATCAGATTAAGGTGTTCTTCGATTGGGAGAGCTTTTAGGATGAGGCTTGCAATATAAGTTCAATTGGTAAGATGCTTTGTAGGTTTTATGCTGTACATTTATATCAAATTCTTGGATCATATCTGGCGTTTAAACAGCAAGATAATAAATAGGGCAAGTTGTGAAGTTTGTAGATGAAGCCGTAATTACCGTTCACGCAGGTAAAGGTGGCAATGGCTGTGTGAGTTTTCGCCGTGAAAAATATGTGCCTAATGGTGGACCAGATGGAGGGGACGGTGGTCACGGTGGCAGCGTTTTAATAATTGCGGATGAGAATGTCAACACTTTGATTGACTACCGTTATCAGCGCAATTATCAGGCAGAAAATGGCAGGTCTGGTGAAGGTAAAAAATGTGCAGGTAAAAAGGGGGAAGATTTGTATTTGGTTGTTCCTGTTGGAACGGTTGCCTATGAATCAACTACAAATCAAAAAATGGGTGAAGTGCTCAAAACTGGTGATACATTGAAGCTTGCTCAGGGTGGCAGACGTGGCATCGGTAATGTGCATTTTAAAAGCAGTACCAATCAGGCCCCAAGACAATTTACTTATGGTGAAGAGGGGGAGTCATATGAGATTCGGCTCGAGTTAAAGCTGTTAGCTGATGTTGGACTCTTAGGCTTACCCAATGCGGGTAAATCTACGCTTATTCGTGCTGTATCAGCGGCAACACCCAAGGTTGCCGATTATCCTTTTACCACGATGTATCCCAATTTGGGTGTGGTTAGAGTGGGACAATATGAAAGCTTTGTGATTGCAGATATCCCAGGTGTAATTGAGGGAGCAGCAGAGGGAGCGGGATTAGGTTTGAAGTTCTTGAAGCATTTGACGCGCACTAAGTGTGTATTACATTTGGTAGACATATTACCAATTGATGGTTCTGATCCTGTTGAAAATTATAAAAAAGTTGAGAATGAACTGAAGAAATACAGCGAAGCCCTTTATAAAAAGCCACGCTGGTTAGTATTAAATAAAATTGATCAACTGCCAAAGGATGAGATTGATTTGATTTGTGAGACCATTCTTAATGGTATTGGCTGGGATAAAGCCAGACCCTATTTTTTTATTTCTGGCATGAGTGGACAAAACACTGAAAAAATGTTGCAAAAAATTATGACAATGCTAACTTCTGCGGAGCAGTAAAACAAACCTCAAGGAGTTGCAGTGATCAAACGAATAACTGCGTTAGCAAGCGTGTTATTATTATCTGGTTGTAGTGCGATTAATCAATTCTTCAATGCCAAGCAGCAAAGTGCCCCAGTTAAAAATATGCCGATACAACAAACGTATTATACGGTTCAAACAGGGGATACTTTGTATGAGTTATCGCGCCGATTTAATGTTACAGAGCGCACACTCATTTTATGGAATCATTTGAAGTCTCCTTTTGTATTAAACCCTGGGAAAACCGTTCGAGTGGGTCCGTTGCCTGGTGAGAAAATTTCACGTGATGGTTATGTTTACACCTATCAAACAGGCAATGCAATGTATACGAAAGAAGCTGCCAGCGCGAGGGGCTTCAGTGATCAAGCAAAAATATCGGCATATATTGAGCGTGATAATAATTTGCCAATGGTTGATCCTAATGCTGCTCCTGTAGGGGGGCAGGCAGTGCCAATTCCAGTACCAGACAAGGAGGTTGATCTTCACAACTTGGCACAGCAAAGCGATAGTGCTGCGCCGGCCCATCGAATTCAAAAGAGTACGACAGGATACTACACGGTACAAAGTGGTGATTCACTGCTTGAAATTGCTCAGGCAAATGAAGTGAGTTTCTCCGATCTGCAAGCATGGAATGATATTAAAGAACCCAGTGTACTTTATGTGGGTAAGCGTCTGCGTGTCAGGGCTCCAGTTAAGGAAACTAAAGGATTATCAGTAGCAGTACCAACGCCAGCAATGCTGAAGCCTGTAAACCTAAAACAGGAAAATAGTGCCTTAACAAAAGCGCCTCCAGAGACACAGAAAAACACCACAAAAGCTGTATCTGTAGCTAATAGATCAGATACTAATGTAACGGAAAAAGCTTCCATTACGGATAAAACGATTCCTTTGGGTCAAACAGTTGCTGGAATTTCCTGGAAATGGCCATTGAAAATGATTGGTGACTTTGGCAAAGAAGGTGTTGACAATGAGCATGAGCTTGAAGTACCGGTCAATACCCCAGTGTATGCAGCAGCAAATGGTGATGTGCTTTACGCAGGGGTGGGCATGGGGGGCTACGGTAAGATGGTGATTATTAATCACAAAGACGGCTACATCTCAGCATACAATAATCTTTTAGATATTAGTGTTGATGAATCTCAGGGTGTCAGTCAAGGGCAAGCCATAGGCGTTGTCGGTAAGTTTAATGGGAAAAGTGTCTTGGGATTCGAAATCAGACAAGAGGGTAAAGTGCAAAAACTTTCTGATTTTTATACGTTTTAATGATGGGTTATGACTTATACTCACTGGCTCTCATGTTGCATAGCCAAGGTCTGAAAATTATCATTATTGGATGAAAATTTGGGCTCCGACCATCTTCCCGCCCACTGTCACCCTGTGCGAGGTTGCAGGAGTCATTTAAAAGCTGGATTCCCGCCTTCGCGGGAATGACCGTGACTTTTGTTTGGGCGGAAAATTTGCCTAAGCCAAAATTTGATTATGTAGGGGCGTATTGCATACGCCCATCCGGAAAGAAGCGGGGTAAATAAAAATAAAGAAACGCAAGGAGCTAGGTGCATGAAAACGCGTAAAGAAACTGACAGCATGGGAGAGATTGAGGTTGATAATAGCAAATATTGGGGGGCGCAAACCGAGCGCTCCTTAGTCTATTTTTCTATTGGCAAGGAACGTATTCCCCACGAAGTTATCAAGGCGCTTGCTATCATAAAAAAAGCCTCAGCAATGGCAAATGCTGATCTGGGTATTTTGCCTGAGAATAAAAAGATCTTAATCACTCAAGCAGCCGATGAAGTTATTGAGGGTGAGCATGAGGATCAGTTTCCGCTTCATGTATGGATGACTGGCAGTGGCACGCAGTCTAACATGAATGTCAATGAAGTCATTGCTAATCGGGCGATTGAAATCGCTGGAGGTACCTTAGGCAGTAAAAATCCAATCCACCCAAATGACCATGTGAATATGTCGCAATCCTCTAACGACACCTTCCCAACGGCGATGTATGTCGCCGCAGCGATTGGTCTGAAAAAAACCTTAATCCCTGCAATCAATTTGATGTATGAAGGGCTTAACAAGAAAGCCAAAGAATGGGAAAAAATCGTTAAAATTGGGCGCACGCATATGCAGGATGCGGTGCCCCTGACCTTGGGGCAAGAGTTTTCAGGTTACGCTGAGCTGTTACATCAAAATATTAAGCGCTTAGAGTATGCACTTTTAGATGTCTATCAACTAGCCATGGGTGGTACAGCAGTGGGGACGGGGTTAAATGCACCAAAAGGATTTGCAGAAAAAGCATGTCAGCATATTGCTAAGATGACTGGTCTGCCTTTTGTGTCAGCTCAGAATAAATTTGCCGTACAAGGTTCACACGATGCGCTTGTTGCGATGATGGGACAAATTAAGGTGTTGGCAAATTCATTATTTAAAATCGCTAATGATATTCGCCTCTTAAGCTGTGGTCCTCGAGCTGGCTTTTATGAGTTGTTGATCCCCTCCAATGAGCCAGGCTCATCGATTATGCCAGGCAAAGTGAATCCTACTCAGTGCGAGGCGATAACTATGGCATGTGTGCAAGTCTTTGGACTAGAGCTTGCGGTGAGTATTGGAGGGAGCGCTGGTTATTTAGAGATGAACGTTTATAAGCCGATGATCATTTATAATATTTTGCAGTCGATTACACTTCTAGCTGATAGTTCGATTAACTTCACCCGATTCTTGTTAGAGGGCACCAGACCAAATAAGAAAAAAATCGATGAATATCTGCATAATTCCTTAATGCTGGTGACTGCATTAAGCCCTGTCATTGGATATGATAAGGCATCACAACTCGCGCATTATGCGGATGAGCACGATGCGTCACTAAGTGAAGCAAATAAGGTATTGAAGTTTTTATCACAACAGGAATTTGATCAAGTGGTTGATCCTTATAAGATGGTTTGAGTTATGAAAGAAAAAAGGAGTATTGTTGAGTCTGTAAACAAGCAAAAATATTTATTAAGTGACTGGCTGACTGAAGTGACTGAAGAAAACTTGCAATCCGAAGTCGATTTTGGTCGTGAGCTGGATAATGGAAAATGGTAACACGCACTTTATTCTATCTCTTTAAGTATTTTATATTTTCTACTGTTCTAATTTTTGGTGCTCTACAATTGAGATGGTTATATGCTAATAACTCTAAAGCATTTAGAGTGATCTCTTTATCACCCAATACCACTGCAATTATCCATGATGTGATTGAACTCGCGCATAAAGCTAATGAGCAGAGTACTAAGCTTATTGGCAGCATCTATTATAGAGGGCAGCCTGCGTATTACCAAAACTATCAAAACATTGGGTCTTTTCAAGCACTGAATGTAGAGCGGATTTTAAGTCTTACCCCCGATTTGGTGATTTCTTGGCAAGGACAGACGCAACCGCAAACCATTGAAGTATTAAAGCACTTTGGAGTTAAAGTTGCGATTTTTAGCGCTAATGACTTAGTGCAATTAGCAGATTCCTTTGTTGAAATTGGGCAAGCAATACATCTTAAAAATGCGGGAAAACAATTGCAACAAAACTTTTTAACTACACTAGATAAAATAATCAAAGAAAGCACAAATAATGTAACAAGCATTGATGCAGAAAAGCCCAAAGTACTTCTGCAATTGGCAGAGAAGCCGATATTTGTCGCAGGTGGGCACAGTATTTTGAATGATATTATTATGCGTTGTGGCGGGGTTAGTATTTTCCAATCATTGAAGAAAGCGAGCTTTGAAACAGATATAAATGCAGTGCTAGAGAAAAATCCGGCTGTAATTATTATGATATCAGATTCAGATGGTTGGCGTAGGACATCGTCATCTATGTGGCAGCATTGGTCAAGTTTATCTGCGGTTAAAAATAAACATATTTTTCAATTAAGCTCAGATGGTATCTCGCAATTTTCCCCACAAATCCTCTCGGGGGTGAAAAATATTTGTGATATATTGAGTGCCGTCAATTCAGCGGCTATCAAAAAGTGACAGGAGGATAATAAATGTTACATTGTGCTTTTTCTGGGGAATTATTGGGATGCCTTGTTCTGATATTATTGGGTGGCGGGGTGGTTGCTGGTGTTTTACTCAAACAGTCAAAAGCAGAAAATAGCGGCTGGATGGTTATTACCGCGGGTTGGGGATTTGCAGTGATGATGGCAGTGTTTGTGGCGCAAGCGGCAGGATCGCCACAAGCGGATATTAATCCTGCGGTAACCCTTGAGAAATACCTGCTAGGTGATATTTATTCATCTTTTCTGCAAGTGATTTGGTTATGGCTGGCTCAGGTTATTGGCTGCTTTTTAGGGGCTGTGCTGGTCTGGCTTGCCTACTATACTCATTGGCAATATACCGAAAACGCCCATTTTAAATTAATGATTTTTTCCACTTATCCAGCTATGCGCCATAAGGGCAGCAATTTTGTCACTGAACTTATTGCCACGACTTTGCTTATTGTGTTTGTTGGAGCATTGATCAGTTATGGCAACCAATTACCATTTGCTAATGGTTCATTACCTTATGTCTTTGGTTTTGCCGTTTGGGGAATTGGTTTATCTTTAGGTGGTCCCACGGGTTACGCGATTAATCCCGCGCGTGATTTAGGACCCCGAATTGCCCATGCCCTATTGCCAATTAAAGGCAAAGGTTCAAGTGACTGAAGTTACGCATGGGTCCCGATATTGGCACCCTTAGCAGGAGCAGTGATTGGGTTTGTATTAATTCGGCTTTTTATGTTTTAAAGCAAAGTAGGGGCGAAAAATGTTTCGCTTTTTATTAAATCTTCTTCCAGTGCGAGCAATGCCTTCTCAAAATTAATGACAAGAATTCCATCACTAAGATATCGATCTTCCTTGCCCATATAGAGAATCGTGCACTTAGCCATAGGGTAATCCTGTTTAAAATGCTTAAGACCTGTTGGCATTCTGCAGAAATGACGGGGTCAGGGCTGATTTTCGCACACTACCCCCAACAATATAATAATTGGAAAGTTTAAGTCGATCGATGAATTCAATCAAAACATCAGTAAAACCCTTTATGCTGTAGTACCAAGCATATTGATGGCAATCAACGTAGTTTGATAAACCATGTCCAGGAAAATCGAGGCAAACCAAGTTGTACTGCTTTTAATAAATCGCAAAGTGGTTCATATGATGTTGTCGATGAATGAAAAGCATGTAATAACAGCAAAGTTGTATTTTTCCCAGATATGGCATTTGAGTAGTGTAGATTTCCAAATTTAAAATTCATAATATCTGACTGCATACTGATTAATTTTTTTACTGTCATATGACCGCTCCCGCGATTAATGCCGATAAAAAGCTGACCATAGTGGCACCATATACTAAGCGCCAGCCATGGCGCGATACAAATTTAGCGCGTTCGCTATTTAGTGCAGCTACTGCGCCAACGACGATACCAATTGAGCTAAAGTTGGCAAAAGAAACCAGAAAGATCGAGATAATCGCAACGCTATGTGAAGAGAATTGCGTTAAGTGTTCTTTTAAGTAAAGCATTGCCACAAACTCATTTGAGACGAGCTTAGTTGCTATAATCCCACCTGCTTGTACCATTTCATTAGCGGAGATTCCAAGTAGCCAGGCTAAGGGTGAGAAGATCAATCCTAAAAGTGACTGAAAGGTGAGACCAAAAATTCCGTTAAAAATCCCATTTAGCATGCTGATTAAGGCAATGAAGCCGATAAGCATGGCGCCAACAATAATCGCTACTTTAAAGCCGTCTAACGTATATTCACTTAGCACTTCAAAAAACGTTTGCTTCTTACCAGAATGCAAACTCATATCTTCAAAACTTTGTTCTTGGCTTTGCTCATAGGGATTTAAAATATGCAATACAATAAACGTGCTGAGCATATTAAGGATGAGTGCGGCGATGATATATTTTGAGTCCAATATTTGCATATAAGAACCAACAATTCCCAGTGAAACGGTTGACATGGCAGTTGCCGCCATCGTGTACATTCGGCGTTCCGAGATTTGCGAGAGAATGTTTTTATAGGCAATAAAGTTCTCAGATTGCCCTAGAATCAAGGAGCTTAACGCATTAAAAGACTCAAGCTTACCCATACCGTTAATTTTTGATAAAATCCAGCCTCCACCGCGAATAATAAGTGGCAGAATTTTAAGATATTGCAAAATCCCGATTAATGCCGAAACCAGAACGATTGGCATAAGCACATTGAAGAAAAAGACAAAATTATCAGGCACGACTGAGCCAAAGACAAATTTAGTTCCTTCCATGGCGTATTGCATGATATATTCAAAGCCCAGAGAGATAACATGAATACTGTTGGCGCCTGCTTCTGACTTTAAGAGAAAATAAGCAACAACAATTTCAATAATAATCAGTTGGATAACAAACCTGAATTTGATCTCTTTACGACTCATGCTGGTAAAATACAGCGCGGTGACCAGAATAATAAACGCAAGCAAAAAGTGTAGCAGTTTGGACATTCCTTATTTTTCCTTCAGGTTGATTTGGTGTGATAAATAAATTTAACCGCGCGCATGTTAATACTTTTGGATCAAATTGTCATGTAATTTAGGATGCAAGAGCACGATTAAAAGTGTTAGTTTTTTGAGTGCTCGGCGACATTGCCTTTCCCCTTGCCTTACCTTACCTTACCACTCTAGAGAGGAGTGGTAAGGCTTGTGGGAGAGGTCGCCTTGCCAAGCAAGGCGGGTGGGGGGTAGATTACCCCTTCATTTAATAAATTCCACATTAAAGTCCGATTGCTTGCCATTACTTTTGCTACTTCCTTCTTATCCTTGATAAGCATTACTTGTCCAAGCGCCTGCTTGAGCGTTTGAGGTGTCTGTTTTAAATGCTGTAAAAATCTTGCGGTTAGCGCATTTAATTCAAGGGATTGAACTGCGTCTTTGCTATTGCGATAAATGCAAAAAAAAGTGGGCTTTTGATCCCCTATCTCAGGCAAAAATGTCGCGCTAATTTGATGCACAGGATAATGATAAGCGACAATTTCAGCGACATCAGACACAGAATATATCGTGTGATTATCATCAATTTCTCGAGTCATTAAAGTCGATGGCGCCTCGCCTTCAGCCATTTCAATGACCATTTCCATCCACTCATAATGCGCAAGCTCCATTAAGAAAGGGTAATCTGTTTGCCACAGCATTTTATGGTGCAGTAAGAATTCAACAAAGCTTTGAGGAATTTCATAGAAGAAGGGGGATTGGCATGGATGCTCAGCATAGAATTGTGTGACTATTTCGTGCCACTTTTTTGAGGGTAGTGCATTTATACAGATTGGAAAACAATTACTCAGCAATTCATTTATTCCGTTAAAAAAAGATTGCTCATACACTTGCATCCTTTGAAGCGGAATACCTTCAGGCAGAGGCACTCTATCTTTGTGACGTATGCGTCTGGCAAAGCTTTTTTGGGTGGCTTGAAATTCAAATGGCATAAGCTTTCCCCTCTATAAAACGCTGTTGTAATTGCTGAAGTTGCTTTGTCTCTTGTAGCAAAACCTCTAATTGAGGGACTTCATTATCGCGCTCAAGCAAAGTAGGCAAGAGCCCATGCTTTTGATAGGTGTAATTGAGCAGTTGCCAAACAGGCTCGATTACCTCATCACCATGGGTATCAATAATCAAATCGGGAGCCTTTTGCCAATGCCCTGCGATGTGGATATAGGCTATTTTATTCGTTGGCATTTGATCGATAAATCGGTAAGCGTCATAGCCATGATTAACGCTATTGACGTACACATTATTCACATCGAGTAACAACAAACAATCCCCTTCACGAAGAATTGCGTTGATAAAGTCCGCCTCTGACATATCTCCCTTGGGTAAGGCGTAATAAGAGATGTTTTCCAAAGCAATGCGCTGCTGTAACGCTTCTTGGACCTGTTTAATCCGCTTGACCACATAACTCACCGCTTCTTCTGTGAAAGGAATAGGCATCAAATCATATAGCTGCCCCTGGCTGTCACTGCAAAAACTCAAGTGTTCACTGTAAAGTTGAATCTTGTGGTTGTGGAAAAATCTTTTTAAAGATTCAATGAAACTTATGTCCAGTGGAACCAATCCACCAATAGACAACGACAAACCATGGCAGATCATGGGATATTGCTCGCTATAGGCACGGAGTATTTTTTGGCGCTTGCCACCAATTCCCAGCCAGTTTTCAGGAACAATCTCAAGAAAATCAACAGGATGTGGCTTCATTGCTAATAATGGACCCATAAACTGGCGTCTTAAACCAAGACCGCATGTGCCAATATTGTCTAGTGACATAGTAACTTCCCTGCAACACACTATTGGTCAGTATTGCTCGCACCGCAAGAACCGTCACTATCTTTCATGTTTGAGCCGCAAGCACCATCACTGTCTTTCATGTTGGCGCCACAAGATCTGTCTGCTTTATTACCCATTGAATCAGCACTTGCCCCATCCATGTTTTTCTGTTGCGTGCCCATTTTGTTTGCGCCGCATTTTCCAGCACCACATTGACCATCTGCTTTTTGCATGAATTGTCCTGAGCCCATTTGCGTAGCCTGCATAGTATTGGAGTCAGCATAACTTGCGCTCATTGCAAGACTCAAAGCTAACCCTGTTCCCATAGCGATTAATGATTTTTTATCCATTTTATTTTCTCCTTTAATTACAGTTATGTAAAGAATCACACCAATGATGCAAGTGAAGGCGCACGCTTAGAGTGATCATTCCGAGCATTAGGCTATTATGATATTTTTTGATTTGCAATGGAAATACAAATTTATTTCAAGGTGATTGGTGAACTATGGGATAAAGATGAAAGGACGAGGCGAAACTTTATAGTGCCACCCATAACTGCCGCTGCTTACATGGCTCTTGAACCCTCAAGAACCAAGTGGGTGCGCTCGCTGTTTCTTGGGCTTCTCAGTCATGCTGAGCATGCACGCCAAAACAAGTACTACGCTCCCGATATTTATACATCGGCTCAAGAATGTAAAGACTGGCTAACAGCACAGGCGACACTAAACTTCGACTTAGATCATAGAAGTATCCGTGCTTGAGTGCAAGCGATTTGTCGTAAAAAAAATTTAGATAAAAATAAACGACAATGATACGATGGGCGCATGCTGATTTTAATGACTTAAATAATAATGGAAACAATACAAAAATATAGCTTATCTGATTATCAGGAAATTACGTATGCCTTAAGAAAAATAAACGCGCTGTCAGAGGCTTCGGAAGCACATGCTTTACTTTGTGCCTTGTTCACAGGTGGAGCTGAGGTTCGCATTCAAGCATGGATGGACTCTCTCATGGCTGAGCCCATTGAAGAGGGTGATGTTGTTGCAGAAGCTGCATTAAAAGTACTAAGCAATATGTATCAAGCAACCAAGGCGCAGTTTTTAGCGCATGATATGCAGTTTGATTTGTTATTGCCAAGTGATGAAGAAAAGTTTTATGTGCGCATAGATGCGCTTGCAATGTGGTGCCAGGGCTTTTTGTCTGGACTTGGGTTAATGGAAATCAACTACACCAAAGGATCTGCTGAAGTCCAAGAGGCGATTACAGATTTAATTGATATGTCGCGCTTGCAGTATGATGGTGAGATTACAGGGCAGGAAGAGGAAGAAAAAGCCTATACCGAACTTGTCGAATACACTAAAGTTGCGGTACTTCTTATCCACAGTGAGTTTGGGTTAAAGCGCTCATATGCAGAAAGCCAATGAAATGAGTACGGATCATAAAGAGATTGTCATTATTGGTGGTGGCGCCGTTGGAATGCTTATGGCATTGGCGTTATCAAGCTTAGATAAAAAAATTACTTTAATTGAAAAACAATCAGTGTTGCAATCAGATAAAGTTGATAATCGTTCAATTGCACTTTCGTATACCTCAGTATGTGTGCTTAATGCCTTAGGTGTCTGGCAGAAAATTGAGCAGGATGTTGAACTAATCAAACAGGTACACGTATCGGATAAAAGGGGTTTCAGCCAAACTAATTTATTCGCTAAGGACGAAGGTTTACCTTTTCTGGGTTGCGTTGTTAAACTAAGGCATTTAGTGCCAGTGCTTTTTGAATTACTGCAAAATCAGATGCAACTAGAGATATGGCAAGACACTGAGGTGGTTGATCTATGTGAACAAGGAGATGGTGAGTTTCAGTTATTGATAGCGAAAACGGGGCAAGAAACCAAAGTAAATGCCAGACTGATTGTTGCTGCGGATGGAGCTTGGTCGAAGCTTCGGACTAAAGCGGGCATTGCATCGACTGAATATGATTATCAGCAAAGCGCGTTGGTATTTGATATTCAGCTGCAAAAGTCACATCAGAATATCGCGTATGAGCGTTTTATTCATGACGGAGTTATGGCGATGTTGCCTGTGACCAAAAAGCAGATGGCGTGCGTTTGGAGTGTGGATCGTGAAAAAGTAGCGTACTGGCATCAGCAGAGTAAAAGCACTATTTTAAAGGAAGTTCAGCGCATTTTCTCCTATCGCTTGGGGCGTTTTGTAGATATCGGTGAGATCAGCAGTTTCCCACTATCCTTGATTCAAGCACAATCGCTTTTTTGTAAAAATTTACTGGTATTTGGTAATGCCTCTCATTTTTTGCATCCTATTTCTGGGCAAGGATTGAATTTGAGTATTCGTGATATTGGCATTTTGTATGATTTACTAAAGCAAGAGCACCATTTCTCGCATGAGAGCATTGAAAATATGCTGGCAGCATATCAGCGGCTAAGGCAATTTGATCACAAACGCACGGCGATGCTAACACACACTATGCTTCAGGTTTTTAATCAATCCTCAATGCCGATAAAATTGTTCCGTGGTGTTCTGCTTCACTGTTTAGAACGTGATCAAATTTTTAAAAAGACATTTAGTAGACTGATGATGGGCAAATATAATTATGGATCAACCTTGGCTCAGCAGGTGAATTTATGCAATATGAGGTGATTGTTGTTGGTGCTGGCATGGCGGGTCTTACGTGCGCGCTTGGCTTAGCGCAAAGTGGGTTTAAAGTGGCAATTATTGAGGCAAATAAAATAGCTAAAGATTTTGAAATCACTCAATCGATTAAGCGTGTCAGTGCCATCAATCAGGACTCGCAGCAATTGCTGCGAAAATTAAGTGTCTGGCAGGATATGATTGAGCTTAGAGCGAGTGATTACGTAGGCATGGAAGTATGGGATCAAAATTCATCCGCCAAACTTGAGTTTAAGGCGCATGATTTTTCTTTGATGAGTTTAGGAACAATTATTGAGAATGATTTAATTGTCGCTAAGCTATATCAGCGTTTAAAGGCGATGGATGTCCATTTTTTTGAAGGAGTACATATTACTGAAGTTTCGCAATCTCACTATACAAACATGCTAAAGTTGGCAGATGATTTAATGCTTGAGTGTCAGTTAATCGTTGGGGCTGATGGGGCTCATTCTTTTATTCGTCAATTTTTTAGATTTAGTTGTAAACACATGCCCTACCAGCATCGTGCGATTGTTGCTAATATCAGGACACAAAAAAAACATGCTAATATTGCCTATCAGCGATTCTTACGTAATGGAGTATTGGCGTTTTTACCATTATCTCAGCCAGATGTGTGCTCAATCGTTTATTCGGTTAATACCCAACAGGCAGGCGATTTTTTGGCAATGAATGATGCTGCTTTTAGTGATCATATCAGCATTGCTTTAGAGGGTCGCTTAGGCGAGCTTAAGACCCAAAGTCCGAGAATGAGTTTTGAATTAATAGAGCGTCATACAGAGCGCTACTGTCAGGATGGCGTCGTGCTCATTGCCGATGCTGCACATACGATTCACCCATTGGCAGGGCAGGGCATTAATCTTGGTTTTGCTGATGTTAAAGCATTGATTGATGTCTTAAACGAGGCTAAGGCTCAAAAGCGCAATATTGCAGCGATGAGTACTCTGGCAAAATATGAGCGCAAACGTAGATTTGATAATCAATTGATGATTGAAATGATGCGCGGTTTAAAGCGGCTTTTTTGTAATGATAATCTTTTGCTTCGACCATTAAGGGAGCTCGGTATGAATCCGGTGAATAACAACAGGCTGTTAAAGCGCTTTTTTATTGAAAGAGCAGCAGGTTTATAGAGCAGCTGGTTTTGCCAATGATTCAACTACAGTAATCGTGTAACGTTTTAAAAATTAGAGTTAGTCCTGCAAAAAAATAGCTTATCCCATTATGCTGTGATCGTTGCATTCTGATTCCCCAGTAACCTCTGCGGTATGCTTGTACAAGTAGGCTAATAATGCCTTTTCTTGCGTCGTAAAGTTGAGTGGTGCTTTGTTAAAACTTGACCTGGTATAGTAAGGCGTTACTTCTTTAATCCAGTGAGTCAGTTTCATATAGTGGTTTTGATCGTATGTATTAAGCTCAACGAGCTGACCGTTTTTAACTTCAAGAGAGAAGCTTATATTATTAAAAACAAAACGGCGACTAAAGGGCAAAGTTTTACCAAAACGCCATTGCCATGTGCGGAGAGTTTTTTGTTCTTTTACAATTAGGGGGTGGGATAGATTGTCTGGTAAATAGGTAATTTGCTGCTGAAATTGGTGTAGAAAGGCATTTTCAATAATGGCTATGGTTGTTTGTGTATTAATTTCACTGAGATTAATTACCTTTGAGCGATTGGATGGAACGCCTTTTGATGTAAGTGAATCATCTATCGTGTGGTGCAGGTAGTTATATAGCTTGCTTGTATCTGCATTAATCAGTAGCGTGCCATGGTGAAAGGATTTATCTCTGGTTTCACGGAAAGCGCTGCCTGAGATTTTGTAGTCAGTATTCTTATACGTAACCAGAATATCATTGTGTGGTGAGGCATGGGCATTAATGCCACAACACCTTAGGATATCAATGATTAGTGCCAAATTAGCCTGTTTATTATAATCCTCTGATTTTGCCATGATCGTATAGTTTAAATTACCCAGATCATGATAAACCGTGCCACCACCACTTTGACGGCGCACGATGGGGATACGATCTTTATTTAAGGCATCGATATTACATTCACGCCATGGGTTTTGCGCGCGACCAATCACGACACAAGGGCTGTTTTGCCATAAATATAAAATAGGGGTGTCAGTCAGCATTTCACGAAATAGCCAGTTTTCAACAGCCAGGTTATAGAAAGGGTCACGACTTGTAGCGATATAGAGGTTCATTTGTTTAGGTATTTTGTATTTTGAGGGTGGTAATTTTAGAGAAAAGTGAGAACTAAAGCCAATGTAAATTGGTTTAAACAAATATTCATGAATCGGAAGCTTTCCATAAAAGGCAACGTAAGGGTATTTTGGCGAAAGCACATTAAGACCTTTATTTCAATTGTTTAAGCTCGTCCACACTTAAGCCAGTTGCTTTTGAGATTTGCTCATCTGTAAGACCCAATTGTTTTAAATTCTTCGCCACCTCAAATTTTCCCTTGAGAATCCCTTTTTCAATTCCTGTCTCTATGCCTTCTGCCCTGGCAAGCTCCATGTTCTGGATGTAGGCAGAATGCTCATCTTCGATTTTCTCATCTGCTTATTTTTAGACCTGCTGGGTAGTTACGTTTTTATAAACTCCCCTCAATCATCGCATTTGCCGCCATTACCAAGGGTGAAATAACCTCAGTAGCTCCAAGTGATCTGGCTTTTTGGATATTGTTTTTCTGATTGATACGTATGGTGATTTTAGCTTGGTTTGATCCTGGGTTAGCTTGAAAAAACTCATTAATACTAAGCAAGGTCAGAATATTATCTGCATCTTTCTCAGATCCAATAATAATTGCATGTGCATCTTTAAGGCTTGCTTTATCCAGGATTTCGGGATCATTCGCATTGCCATGCAGTGTTACAGCCCTAAGTTCAGCGGTGTCAGCGTTTTCATTGTGCTCGCTGTCAATAATTAGAAATTTTTTACTTTGGTGTAGTAACTCACGAACAATAATGTGAGTCAGATCATTTAAGCCACAAATAATAATATGATCTTTCATATGTTTTTTCCCCTTGTTAAATGTTTGAAACAGGTTTTGCAAGCGATCAATAAACGCACTAACAATAAAAGTTAAAATGGCGGCAAAGGCGCCAAGACCAATAAAAATCATCGATATTACAAATAAACGGGCTTCATTTGTAATCGGGGTGATATCGCCGTAACCCACGGTACTAAAAGTGACGACAGTAAAATAAATGGCATCAGACCAATCCTTAATTCCATTGAATTGGTCACGCAATAAATAAGCTCCGATAACACCATATGAGAACGCAAAGATAAAAGACAGGATAACGATAAATTGTGGGTAACTGAGCTTTATGCTCTGTGAGTGGACATTAAAAACTTTCCAACTAACGGCAAGACCAAGTATTTCTATAAAGTAAAACCATGTCAAGAAACCTGAGCGTGAATAGACAAAAATATTAGTTAAAAATAAGGCGATAAGCATCAATAATGCCAGTATCCAGAAAAGTCGCAGGCGTCGGTATATACCTCGCCCAATGAGAAGCATTAAGTAACCAACAAGGCATGAGATGAGGGTATTAAACTCTTTAAATTCCTGTTCTACGATAATGTGATCCACAAACCGTACTCCCTCATCATGAATGGCAGCTTTGATAAAAGGAAAAACCCCAATTAAAATAGCAAAAATACCATTTAGAAACAGTAAGATGGCAAGGAACAAAGGAATGTTAAAACGTATGATTTTCTTTTGGCAGAAAGTCAGCAATCTTTGCATAAGCGATCCTGGTTTGATCAAAATAGGTGTTTAATTGCCTTTATACCTTAGATAACTCTACGCTGAAGTCAATAAAGATGTGTGTTTACGGTTTGTATTTCTTGCGGTGATCAGTGTTTTATCGTATGGCGGTAAAATACTATAACCATCTTCCCGCCCATTTTACTTTAAACACCCCGTCCGCACGCCTGACCACTTTGAAGTGGTCAGGCAAGTGTCCACCCCTCTTGGAAAGAGGGGAATTTAACGCAAGGGCGGGAAGACGGTCAGAGCCAAATAACAAAACCTTAAAATTCAACGTACAGGTTGATAGCGCATGCTTTTGGTTGAATAGCTGCTGCTGTATCCCTATTAATTCAACTGATGACCAAGTTTTGAAACAAACTGCTCACTAGTGACTATCAGGAAAAAGACGATGGCAAGCATAATGGTCGCAATAATTGAACTGGCTACTAACATTAAAACCCATAAAAACAGGGTAAAGCTTAATGCAAACCAGTTAAATCCACCTTGCTTTAGCTGCAATACTGCATAAACTGCCATCATGATCGTGATGGCTAAGTTATTTAGTAGAAAATCTTTTACAGGCAAAGTTGCCAATAGCAACGCTAAAACAACAAACACGAACAAGGTCATGAACTTGGTCGATATTTTTTTACTTCCTAAGACAGCAAGTGATAAGGGTGCTCCCATGTAGCCAAGGACGTTAAAAGCTGTGGTTATTACCATCAAAGATGCCCAGCTCGCTGAGTTTAGTAGAACAATAATGCCAATAATAAAGTTCAACAGTAGTGAACGCTTGGATAAGTGGTGCACAGGGCACAGCTTAGCGATCCAACGCGGCATTTGTCCTTTTTCTGCCATGGCATACAGCATTCTTGAGCATGATCCTAAATAAGTTAAGCCAGTGATGGATGGGCTGACAATAGAATCTGCGATCAATAAAATGGTCAAAAAGTTTAAGCCTAAAAGCATGGTTAAATTGACTAAAGGACTTGAGAAATTAAGAGCTGCCCAGCCTTTTTCTGCCACTTCCTGTGGCATTGCCGTCATAAAAGTAAACTGTAGCAGCATATAGAGTGCTAAAGTTATGGCAATGGAAATAATAATCGCAAGCGGAATGTTGCGTGTTGGGTTTTTAATTTCACTGGCAAAGGACGCAACTACTTGAAAGCCATTAAAAGCGTAGACAAGACCTGCGCCAATCAAGGCGGTTTGAATAGAGCTTGCGTTATAATGATTGACGGCAAGATCAAGGTTTGTAGCATCAAAGTGCGCTACTAATAAGACAATGATGGTTAAGGTTGGAATGCTGATCTTGAAAACTGTCGAGACGTTATTGACATAGGCAAGCAACTTGATACCAAAATAATTGACAATAAAGTAGATTCCTAAGATAACAATGGCGAAAATCTTACCAGACCAGGTCAAACTGTTCCCGTGATATAGGGTTGTAAATTTAACAAAAGGGCTTAGATATTGTACCGTTGCTTGTGCTTCAGTGGGAATCATTGCCAATAAACCAAACCAGATAGCAAAGGCAAACACCATGCCAAAATCTTTACCATGACTTAAGGATACACATTTTGCATTGAGTCCACGTTCTGGGAAAAGTGCACATAACCTGGCAAAGCACAACCCCACGATGATTGCAATAAACGCAGCAAGGATCCAGGCAATAAATGCGTAGTTTCCCGCAAGTTGCGCATTTAACTGTGCACTAAAAAGCCATCCTGAACCAACCATTGAGGTGACGGGAATGGCAATGGCTGAAAACAGCCCTATCTTGTGTCTTTGCATTGAATAATCTCCCATATGAATTTCTTACTCAGACGCTCATATACTAATGACAAATAAGGAAATTTCACTATAAATTTTGGTGTTTTTTTACAAATATTCATGAGTGTATCTTAATTGTTCCTACCCATCTAGGTGGGCAGAAATTTATTTAATTGCTTGCAATAATTTGCAACAGCCATTTTTTGTTTTTGTTTAATAGTTCATATTGACTCAGTGGTTGCTGGTAAGCGACACCCATATACTGCAAAGCTTGCTGTGCAATACTGGCAAACACAGGAGCCGCAGACACCCCGCCAAATTGGTAAAAGTGACTTCCTTTGGGATTGTTGATCCAGACAACAATAGCAAGCCTTGGATTGCTGACGGGCGCAATGCCCGCAAAGATCGCATTGTATTGATCAACAAATTGACCATTGGCAACGCGATGTGAGGTCCCTGTTTTACCCGCAACCTCAAATCCTGGGATATTGGCAAGAATTCCCGTGCCATGAATGCTAACAACGGTTTGTAGCATGGCAAGTACTTCCTGGGCAATGTTTTCAGGGAGGACTTGTGGGCATGTTATATCGCCTCGATGTTTGAGTTTGATAAGACTTACAGGGCATAGCCTGCCATTGTTACCAAAAATAGTATAAGCATGGGCAAGTTGTAAGGCGGATGTGTTGAGTGCATAGCCAAATGAAAGAGTTGCAAATTCAAACTCGCTTAATGAATTTAAGGTGGGCAAATAACCGTTGGTTGCCCGTGGGAAATTAATGCCTGATGGTTGACCAAAGCCTAATGTGGAAAGAAAGTTATACATGGCTTCTTTGTCTAGTGTCATGGTTACCTTGCTAACACCAACATTACTGGACTTCTCTAGAATTTGAGAGAGGCTGATGTTGCCAAAGTTAGCGTCATCACGGATTCGGTGATGTTGCAAGAAATAGTAGCCTGGGTTGGTGTCGATGATACTATCAGGCGTGTATTTTCCTGACAAGAGTGCTTGTGAGATAAAAAATGGTTTAATGGTAGAACCTGGTTCAAACGTTTCGATGACAGGTTGCAAGGCAAGCGCATTACCTGTATGTTCATTGAAGTTGTTAGGATTAAAACTTGGGTAGCTGGCTAGTGCCAATATTTCACCGTTTTTTGGATCAATAACAACGGCAGCGCCGGCGTCCGCATTGGTATCGATGACACCTTGTTTAAGTGCATTATAAGCAAAACTTTGGATGTTGCTGTCTATGGTTAAATGAATATTTTTACCTAAGTGATAATGCTGAGCTGTCCCATCAAAGGTAATGGCATGCGCTTTTCCATCTAACTCACTGGAAAGTGTACCTTGTTCCGCCTTAAGCTCAGTTTGATAAGCGAGCATCAGACCATCCTGTCCCTGATTGGCAATATCAGTAAAGCCTACTAAGGGGGCAATTTCATCGGCTTTGGGATAATAGGTCCTGTTTTGATCTTCGATTTGAACACCAGGTATGTGCAATACTTTTAAATCATCAATTTTAGAAGGCTCGACAAATTGTGCTGCAATGTAATATGGTTTGTTGGGGTATTTTTGGATGAGCTCCTTTATGTCAGCAAGAGACAAGCCATCAACATTGGCTTGATCAATTTTTTGGTAGTCATCAGGATGCTCTTTGAGGACCCTGATATCTAAAACGATCCTATAAAGGTTGGTACTCACTGCCAAGGGGATGCCATTTCTATCGTAGATAATCCCATAGGTTGCATTTAGATCAATGGTGCGGTGACTTTCGCTGTAACCACGATCGTTTAGAAACTTTTTATCGGTCGTCGTTAGATAAAACAAGCGATAAACAAGTGCTAGGAAAATGCTCACAATGATCAAGAAAGTAAAAAAGAAGCGCCAAATGTGTCGTGGTTTTGGATTTTTTTGCAGTTTATTTATAGTTGTCGGGGAGCTTTTATACGCTTGCTTCATGTATGAATGGTATAGCTACTTGGTGTCGTTGGCACTGAGTGTACGGGAATTTGTGTCATATAGCCAGGGGCGAAATATTTTTCGCCCCTGGCTCAGGTGGCAATTGCCTTTTGTGGCTAATCTTGGTATACATAAGGGCGAAATTGAGGGTGAATAAAATCGCTCCGACCATCTTTCCACGCAGTGGATTCCCGTCTCCGCAGGAATGACCGTGAATATTTTGTTTGGGCGGGAAATTTGTCTAAGTCAATAAAATAAAACGAAGGTGACATATATCTATGTATAGTATTGAGCAAACATTAGCGGTGATTAAGCGTGGTGCAGAAGAGGTTTTGTTGGAAGAAGACTTAGTTGCTAAGCTCAAGAAAAAGAAACCGTTAGTTGTCAAATTTGGCTGTGATCCAACGGCACCTGATATTCATTTGGGGCACACGGTGGTGATTAATAAATTACGTCAGTTACAGGATTTAGGGCATGAGATCCATTTCTTAATTGGGAACTTTACCGCGCAAATTGGTGATCCAACGGGCAAAAATACGACTCGACCACCCTTGTCGACCAAAGAGGTTGAGGAAAATGCCAAGACGTATCAACAGCAGATTTTTAAAATTCTGGATCGTGAGAAGACCATCATTAAACGCAATGGTGACTGGTTTGATCAAATGAGTGCCAGTGACGTGATCAAATTGGCTTCCAGGCAAACGGTGGCAAGGATGCTTGAGCGCGATGATTTCTCTAAGCGCTATAAATCAGGACAAGGCATTGCGATTCATGAGTTTTTATATCCGCTGGTGCAAGGATATGATTCGGTTGAGATGAAGGCAGATATTGAACTAGGAGGAACCGATCAGAAGTTTAATTTATTGATGGGTAGAGAGCTACAAAAACAGGCAGGACAAGAGCCACAGGTGATTATTACCATGCCGTTGTTAGCGGGTTTGGATGGCGTCAAGAAAATGTCTAAATCAGCGAATAATTACATTGGGATTGAGGAACCAGCAGATGAGATGTTTGGTAAAATCATGTCGATCTCGGATGAGCTTATGTGGCGTTACTATGAACTGTTGAGCTTTAAACCCATGTCAGAAATCAATTATTTAAAACAAGCGGTGGCAGACGGCTATAATCCGCGGGATGTCAAGATTGCACTGGCGAAAGAGATCATTGCACGCTTTCATGATGAGGTGGCGGCGGAACAAGCCCATCAGCATTTTATTGATCGTTTTCAAAAGAATCAGATTCCGGAGGATTTGCCCGAGGAAACCATCCAGTTAGAAGAAGATAATATGCCGATTGCCAATGTGCTAAAGCTCGCAGGATTAGTTTCCAGCACATCAGAGGCGATTCGTATGATTAAGCAGGGTGCGGTTAAAATCAATGGGGATAAAGTAGAGAACCCTCAGCTTGCATTAAAGCAAAAAACCTCGGATATTTATCAGGTAGGTAAGAGAAAATTTGCCAAGATTACACTGTCATAGGAGAAAAAATGGAAAAGTTTATTCAAGAAGTTCTCGTCGTCTTTACAGCATTAATCGCATTGGTGGTGTTGTATTATGCGTTTGTTTTTTTATTCTGGATTTTATTAGTTGCCATAATGGTAACTGCAGTTTATCGCATTATTAAATTTATTGTTGGCTTATTTATGTCAAAGAGCAATCATGTGATTGAACATGAAGATCTATAAGCATTAAAAGAGGCATGCGTGATGAAGAAGTGCCACAGGCTGGTCTTAAGTGTATTGGTGATTATTCTTGCTGGTTG
Organism: Caedibacter taeniospiralis; assembly: GCF_002803295.2. Taxonomy (GTDB): domain Bacteria; phylum Pseudomonadota; class Gammaproteobacteria; order Francisellales; family Francisellaceae; genus Caedibacter; species Caedibacter taeniospiralis. Next base: position 31,333 of record NZ_PGGB02000013.1, read on the forward strand.
TGATAAGTATGAGCATAAGTTAGATAAAACAGACCTCAAAGAGGGTGAGTATGCCGATGAGATCCAAGCACACCTTAAGGTTCGTGAATCTCAGCTTGAGTTGTTATTTTCAAGCCAGCGTATTCTGCACACGCTTAAGCGCGCCAACGTGCGCTTGGCAGAAGAGACACCATTATCTATTGAGCGCTATCAATCACTGGATCAAAGTATGCAAAAATCGCGCGATACTTTTAATGTTCAACTCTTGCTTTATAATGCGTGCGCTATTGAGCTTAAGCAGTTTCAAGCGGAACATTCCGCCTTTGTCGAAATCTTTGTGACGGATTTATCTGGAATGAATGTCTGCCAGACAAACATGACGACGGATTTTTATCAGGCGGATGAGAGGTGGTGGCAACAAGCCTATAATGAGGGCAAGGGAAAGATTTGTTACGGTGAGATTAGCTATGATGCCAGTGCAGCAGAGATTGTCGCACCGATTTATATGCCAATCTATGAAAAGCACAAATTGATTGGCTTGGCAAAGGCGTTGGTTTCTATTCATGACCTTTATAAAACTGAGTTTAGCCAGTAGTAATTAATTTGACTCACGTCGAACTCAGGTTAGGTAATGATGTAATTCTAAAATAATGACAAAAAGTCATGCAATTTTCTGGATTTTGAAATGACAATTTGTCATACTTTGGCAAGGTTTTTAAGAAAGGGGATTAGCGATGCTAAAAAAAGGTAAATTAAACCCAGTAGCCAAAAGCTTGGTTAAGCTTAATTACAATGCAGGCGTTCATGGAAAAACGAATAAAGCTAAAAGGATTAAAGACAAGCAAAAGCTTTTAAAATCGTTATCACGCGGTTTTGATAGCTATTTATTGAGTTTGTTTTTAAAGCAAGTTGATTAAATAGCTATTTAAGAAAACTGACCATGATTGTGATGAACAAAGAGTTGATTGCAAAGTTTTGTAAAAAACATGCGCAAGTGAAAAAGAGTTTTGATCCATTGCTCAAGATTTTAGAAGCTAATAACTTTAACGGGTTTAGAGATCTAGCGGAAATATTTAAAACGGCAGATTATGTTTATCATGTTTTTACGATCTTTGATGTTGCAGGCAACAATTATCGTATGGTAACCATTGTCGATTATGATTTTTCAGTGATTGATGTTCGCTATGTATGGACACATGAAGAGTACAATAAAAAGCAAGCGGTATTAAAGCGAGAGGCAAAGAAATATGTTAGCAATAAGTGAAATAAACAAATCCTGGTCGTTACTTATGCCATACATTGAAGCGTATAAAACCAAAAAGCAATACGAGGAATCAAAAAAACTGTTGCGTGAGTTAATGAAATTGAGTGCAGATGAGAAGACACAAGAAATACAATCTTTTGCAAGAGCATTGGCTAAGCAGGTTAATAACTATGAAAGTAAACATTTTAGTTTTGAAAATAGTGCTAACGCCAAGGATGTTTTGCTATATCTGATTAAAATGTATGGTTTAACACAAAAAGATTTACCTGAAATCGGGTCTCAATCACTGGTATCTAAGATTTTAAAAGGTGAGCGAGAGCTAACACTTGAACACATAAAGGCGTTATCCAAACGCTTTAATGTATCGGTCAATACCTGGTTTTAAAGGAAATTTTAGAATGGAAAGGATTTCTTGATTCTTGGATGCGTTGAATATCATGCAATTCCCAAAAACACCGACAATAACCTTTCAATTTCTAACAGGTTATTCCTGCTCAATGCCCCAAATGGAATACCAATCTGTTCCCTTGCAACTGTATGTAATTTATCGATCATTACCTGTGATACTCTATTTAATCCATTTATTTCACTAGGTTTGACAGTATATCTAAATAAAGGGGTTTCCCTTATTTCACTGGTTATAGGTAAAATAGTGATTGACGGATGTTCTGAAAACAAATCTGATTGAATAACCACTGCTGGTCGAGGTTTTCCATAATCTCCTCGCAAAGAGACAGTGACAATATCGCCACGTTTAATCATATCCACCCTTTAGTGTCAGAGGCGTCACTAATCCAACCTATAACATCGTGTTCATGCTGGTCATTAGCCAAAAGCTTAGACTGTCTTAAACATTCTTGCTTAAATCCAGCCTTTCGTGTATCGGGAACCCAAATTTGGACAGGTCTTAGACCTTGTGCTTTTAATTCATCCCTGTGTTGTTTGACTCTTTCCTGAATTGTTTTTGCCATTTCAATCTCCAATCACTTTGTTTCATGTAACAATTGTAGCCTGCATCTTCAATTTATACAACGAGTTCTATTGTCAAAATTAAATCCCTATTCTGCGGGAGCGTGGGAACGAGGATAGCGCACCTCTTCGACTTAGCTTTGGTAGCAGTAGGAACCTTGAGCGAGGATGTGGATGTGACCACAGCCGTTTTATTTTACTTGATTAATAAGATATTGCGTAAGCATTGGCACAGGACGACCAGTGGCTGTGGCTTTTTCAAAGCCTGTCATGGCAGAACCAGCTACATCGAGGTGTGCCCAGGTGTAGTTCTCAGTAAATTTAGATAAGAAAAGCGCTGCGGTAATGCTGCCAGCAGCAGGACCTCCAATGTTATTCATATCGGCAACATCACTTTTTAGCAGTTCATGGTAAGGGGCATGTAAAGGCATGTGCCAGGCAGGATCATGACTCTCTTTAGAGGCAAGTTTAAGATCGCCTGCCAAGGTGTCATTGTTGGAAAAAAGACCCGTAAGATCACCACCTAAAGCGACGACCATAGCACCTGTCAACGTAGCGATATCAATGACGACTTTTGGCTTATAGCGTTCAATATAAGTAAGGGTATCACAGAGTACCAAACGACCTTCTGCATCGGTGTTTCCGATTTCAACGGTAATTCCTTTCATGCTGGTAAGAACATCGCCAGGGCGATATGAATTACCGTCCAGTGAGTTTTCTACTAAAGCAACGACACCAATAACATTGATAGGTAGTTTTAAGCGCGTAATTGCCTGTATGGTACCGAAAACTGAGGCCGCACCACCCATATCCATTTTCATGCTGCTCATGCTTTGCCATGGCTTTAAGCATAGCCCACCCGTGTCATACACCAGACCCTTACCGACAAGGACAATTGGCTGATCTTCTTTTTTACCACCACGGTATTCCATACAAGCGATATAGCTGGGCATGGGAGAACCGCGCCCAACCGCACTAATGCAGCCCATGCCAAGTTTTAGCATTTCCTCTTCGCCAATATAGTGCAATGAGCAATGATCATTCGTTGCCACTAGTTTTTTTGCTTCATTTAACAGGTAATCAGTTGAACAAATGTTGGCTGGAAGGTTTTTCAGATCTTTGGCATAGTTCTGAGCATTGGCAATCGCCTGGGAGATCTTAATGTCACGTGTAACTTCACTCACGCTTTGAGTGATAATATCAACCTGTTTTAATTTGAAAGTCTCTTTTTCAGATTTTAACTGGTCAAACACGTACGACGAATTAATAAGTGCTTCAACAAACAGGCGTGTGCAGTTATCGCCCAAAGTTGATGTATCAACAGCAAACGTATCGATACTCAGTGCTTTTAGTTGACTATAAAGCGTATTAAGTGCCTTGCGGATGCTATGTGCATTCAGTTTATCTTTTTTGCCTAAGCCGATGGCAAGATAATTTTTATTTTTGCCCTCGCCTAACGCAAAATAGCTACTTGCTGCTTTTGCAGTGAAAACTTCCTTGTCTTGCGCTTTTTTAATGACATCTATTGTACTTACTGAGTCTTCAAGCACAAAGACAACCTCAGTGGTGCACGGGCTTTGGTTTAGTGTATTAATCTGCATGTCATTCCTCATCATTTAGATACTCTACCAGGCTGGCTAGTGTCGCATAGATAAAAGGCTTAAGGCAAGCTGCAAATAGCAGATTAGAACTCGTAGCTTACCCCAAGGGTATAAGCATCTGCAAAAGGCTGTTTGCCACCGTTATCAAGGAAGTAACGGCTACTTTGGAAAAACAGGTTAAAGCCTAAGATTTGATAACCCACACCGATAGCAACCGCTGGGCGCCATAGCGTATTAGGAAATGGGCTTTCATCCACGCCACTAATTCGATTATAGGCATAGCCTAGCTTAGCCATTAAATTTAAACCAAGTGGCAGATCCAGCTTGGCTGTGGCATATAAGGGGATAGTCGTTAAATTCCCCGTTTGATTATTCAGTTTGACGGTACTGTTGAGATAGTTAAGCTCAGTTTCCACACCAACCTTCAAAAAAGAAATTATCGGAAACTGATAACCGACAAGCAAACCTGTGGTGACGTTATTATTGGCATTAAGCTCGCTTGATGAATGACTTACTCCTCCTTGAGCACCGATGTAAATCCCCGCATATGCTGAACCAGAAGCAATAAGACCTGCTACAGTCATAGATGCTAATATTTTTTTCATGATCTTAAATCCTTATAAAGTTATTAAACATTGTACCCAGAAGAGGATACATGGGTATTTGAGCCAATCCAGTCAGTGTGGAAAAACTCACCACGCGGTTTATCCAGGCGCTCATAAGTATGTGCGCCAAAGTAATCGCGTTGTGCTTGTAACAGGTTTGCTGGTAATCTTCCTGTAGTGAACCCGTCAAAAAAGCTTAAGCTCGAAGTCAAGGCAGGCATCGTAATCCCCGCTTCAACCGCTTTTGCAACAATTCTTCTAACGCTGGGTAAAGCTTTCTTAAGAATCACGCTAAAGTAGTCATCAAATAGCAGGTTTTCTAATTTTGGGTTTTTAGCAAACGCTGCCTTGATTTTATCTAAAAATACACTGCGGATAATACAGCCTTCACGCCACATCAAGGCAATATCACCGTAGTTCAAAGACCAATCGTGCTCTGTTGAGGCTTCTTGCATCAGCATATAACCTTGTGCATAAGAAATAATTTTGGCAAATAAAAGTGCCTGTTGCAGATCGGATAACAGCTCATCTGAGGCACTAAGCTTGTGAAAGCTTTTCTTGCCATAAACGCTTTCCGCCTGTAAGCGAATAGCTTTTTGTGAAGAGATACAACGCGCAAAAACACTCTCGGCAATTAAGGTCAAAGGGATACCTAAATCCAGGGCATTAATGCCAGTCCACTTACCTGTGCCTTTTTGACCTGCGGTATCTAAGATGCGATCAATCACATAGCCTTCAGTATCCTTGAATTTCAAAATATTAGCAGTGATCTCAATCAAATAACTATTAAGTTCTGTGTTATTCCATTGATTAAAGATTTCACTTAGGTTTTCGTTATCTAATCCAAGCAAATCTTTCATAAACTGATAGGCTTCACAAATCAGCTGCATGTCACCATATTCAATGCCGTTGTGGACCATTTTGACAAAGTGTCCCGCGCCTCCACTGCCAACCCATTCGCAACAAGGCTCACCATTGGGTGTTTTGGCGGCAATCGCCTGGAAAATTGGCTTAACAGCACCCCAGGCTTCAGTCATCCCACCAGGCATCATGGAGGGTCCAAAACGCGCCCCTTCTTCGCCCCCTGAAACCCCTGTGCCAATAAAATAAATGCCTTTTGCTTTAAGCACATGGGCACGGCGTTCAGTATCGGTAAAATTAGAATTACCGCCATCAATGATGATATCCCCTGTGTCTAAATGCGGGACTAAAGTATCAATAAACTGATCAATGACATCACCCGCTTTAACCATAAGCATGATTTTGCGCGGGCTTTTGAGTTTAGAAATCATATCTTCAATCGAGTAAGCCCCAATAATATTGGTCCCTTTGGCATTACCATTCAAAAACTCATCTACCTTACTGGTCGTACGATTGTAGGCGACGACGTGAAAGCCGTGATCGTTCATGTTTAAGATAAGATTTTGACCCATCACTGCTAAGCCGATAACAGCGATATCCCCCTTTTGTTGCATATTGATGCTTCCGAAAATCATTGTGCCAGGCATTTTAAAGCTTTGCGCCAGCAAGATAAAGGCTTTTAGCAGAAAAGCAAACAGGTTGAGTATTGGTGGATGCGCCTTTGGCTTATCCACCCTGCACTAAGTACGTTACCAAGTTGGCAATTCATCAGTTATAGAGTCATGTCAAAGTCAAAAATGGCTCACCTCAATTGATGACTAAGGATTCATTACGCCTTAGGCTACCTGAAAAGCGGATTTGACAATCACTTGTTTATGATTAAACGCTAAACCAAGCTTCAATATGCGCTTTACTTGAGATTGAGATGTTAGCTCAGTGCTGTAATTTTTAGCATCAATCTGGCTTAGCGCTTGCCTGGCAAGTTTGTCTAAGTTTTCACTGCCATCTTCCCTGGCATGCTTAAATTCCATCACTATGCCTAAATCGTGCTTTTGATTATTGGCTAAGGGATAAAGTAGCACATCGGGATAACCATCTCCCGATTCATGATTGGAGTGGATAATATGAGTTGATCTTAGGGAGGCGATTAAGCCCAACACCAGTCCATGATAAAACTTCTCGGCGGTATAGCCTGTGTCTCTGACACTTAAGGC
>NZ_PGGB02000014.1 GCF_002803295.2 Caedibacter taeniospiralis
ATAACTATAATGTTGCGGTGTCATATCAAGCCCAGGGTAACCTCGATAAAGCAGATAACACCGCAAAACTGAGTTACACAAAACTACGGTTCATTACATACCTCCTCTATTCAGATAGGAGGTATACTGGTAGAATCGGCGTGCGGGCGTTTAAGTGTAGGTTATTTGAATTGGTCAAAAAAATTCTAGCAATGATTAGTTTACGGTCTACTGTGCCTTTGAATAAAATAAAGTCTTTTAGTCCTGGCATCATTGGTTATTTCTGGGATTGCTTATGCTGAGAATGGAGAGTATTACATTTATCAAATAGATTCTGGGCAGCTGGGACAGAAGGAGCAAAGACAAGATAAATCGCTGGATAAAGTTTTTACAAGTCAAGATGATTTAGAAAAATACTTACATGGCTTTGGTGAATGGAGTCGGCAATTAAAATTAAAAGAGATAAATAACAGGTTGACCTATGAAATCCCTGAAGATGCGAGAGTACAGGGAAGGATTGGTGGTGAAATTTTATATAACTTATATGGGCTTGCACCAGATAAACGTCTACCAGGAAAAGAAGCTCTATCTCCAGAGGAAGCACTAAGAAAATATGCGAATTGTAATAAATCACTACCTATGGTACAACATTGTAAAGTTGAGGCGGTAACACAGATTTCACCGAATTGGAAGTATATAGGGTCGAGACCGAGCGATGATAATACTTTCTACTATGAATACTTTGCTGAATACGCGGTAGATTGGTCATATACAAGGGGTATTGACCAAATCAAGGGCAATAAAAGAACCACTGAATTCGTCTATAAGTATGTTGAATTTGATTGTTCGCAAGATGACGATGAGAAGCTACTTAAGCGGCATGGGCTTTATTTCCCTGAAGATGTAGAATCTGGTAAATGTAAATTATGGAACTATCCGATAGAGGTTTGGAGAACCAGCATTCCCTATAACGAAAACAAAAGTTGTAAAGTGTCGGCCGATCCTGTGGATTTATCCTCAGGTGATCTTTATGAAGAATTTACAGATGCAGTCGTTCATTCCCCTAATCCAATTGTCATTAAGCGCTACTATTCCACGAAGAGCTTTTGGACGCTTTCATTTTCAAGGCGGATTCAACGGGAAGAAGGTAGCGTAGAGCGTATAACAGCCATCAGGGATGATGGTTCTCAGTATTTGTTTATTAGAGTAGGTCCTGAATATATCGCGCGAGACGGGTTTAATGGCACGCTTAACTATGTTGCTAACAACAATGAAACCCCCTATTATGAGCTTAGGATGCCTAACGGGGATATAGAAACCTATCTCGCTCTCCCTGATAGTAATAAATTTTCACTGCGGAAAATAGTGACGCCAAAAGGCTACACGACTACGCTTACCCCTGTTGATGGCAAGGCAGCTATTGATATCGATGATGGTTTTGGTCATGTGGTCAGGTTGGAAAATAATAAGGGAGCAAACCAAGAATTTTTAATTAGATTGCCCAACAACCAAGTTGTTGTTTACCGATATACGCAGGGTAATCTTACCTCGGTGCGTTACCCTAGTGGCAGAAGTGTGCAATATCAGTATCAATCAATAGCTTCATCGAGGAATCCAATACTCAATCAGATACAGGATGCCTATAGTCAAATGATAAGTGCTTGGTTGTACAATAAGGATAACCGCGTAGCTTCAAATAACATATACAGATAACTGCGGAAGAGTGAATGTTTAAGCGGATAGGACTTTTATTATCAAGCCTTGTGGCTTTATCCATCGGCTATGGAGAAGCAGTAACAGGGCAATATCGATTTGATTACAAAGGGGACTCAACAACGGTGACGCTGCCGTTAGGAGGCACGGAAACCACGCGCTTTAGTCAAGTGAACGGGCAAAAGCTCATCAGTGCGGAAGTCGTGAAATCCCAAGATGGCAAGGTCATTGCCGAAACCAGATATGAGTACGATAGCCGAAACCAGCCTCAAAAGGTCACCTACCCCAACGGATCATCGTATGAGACCCACTACGATGATAAGGGGCTTTTGCTTTCTAAAACTGAGCATGCAGGCACACCGTTGGCTTTTACCACGAACTACACCTGGACAGAGGCGAGACTACCGAAAACAATACACTACAGCAATGGCTTGTCCGTAGGCTTTGAGTATGATGCGCATAACGAACCGCTTACGGTAACAAGGTCAGATGGCACGGTTTCGCAAACCTGGACATATACCTATGATAAATGGGCGCAACCCTTAACTGCACAAGCGCCTTACAATGACAAAGATCATTTGATCAAATACACCTACAACGCTCAGGAAATGCCTGCCACGATCAGCAATCAGCTGGGGCAAACGGTGACTTATGGCAAATATGATGAACTGGGGAATCTTTTATCAAAAACCGATGAAAATGGAGTGATAACAGAATACACCTACGATCCAATGGGACTGTTGCTGAGTGCCTCAGTGAACGGCAATACCACGACATTTTACCGTGATGGTAACGACCACTTGTCAGAACTGTTCTCCGCAGAAGGGGCTAAGACTGTATATGACTATAACTACTGGRGAGATTTAAAAAAGCTCATTGATGCTCAGGACAACAAAATTATTCAAACCCTTGATGGTATGGGCAATGTTGTTCAACGCGTGATCGTGGATAGCAGCGGTAATGAGGTTTTTAAGGTCAATTATACCTATAACTCATTAAATGAGTTGCAATCAATTACCGATGCCAATGGTCACAGTACGAGTTTTGAGTATGACGTTTCGGGCAATGTGATTAAAACCACCAATGCCAAGGGAGATGCCACGAACAACCAATACAATATTCAAAACAATGTTTCTGGCATAACGAATGCTTTATCGAACACTTCCACCTTAAGCTATGACCCCTCGGGTAACGTGACTTCTATTAGCGACTACAACGGCAACGTTGCTCATTACCAATATAATGCCTTTAACCAGCTGACGGAGGTGGATAGTCCAGACACGGGCAAAATGACCTATAGCTATAACGATAAAGGTCAGTTGGCGAATCAAAAAGATGCCAATGGCAAGGTCTTAAGCTACGCCTATGATCAGCTCAATCGCATCACTGAGGTGAGCAGCCATAATACGCCCGTTATCCAGTACAACTATGACCAGGGACAATATGGTATTGGCAGATTGTCATCGATCAAGAATCCAATAAGTGAAATTAGCAGCCGCTATGATGCTTGGGGGAACATTATTCAGCAAAGCTATGTGATTAACGGGACTCCATACGCAGTCGGTTATGGCTATAACAAAGATAGAGCGATTAACTCAATTACCTATCCCAGCGGATTAGCCGTGAGCTTGACTCGCGATAAGATTGGCAATATCACAGGTGTTACGGTCAATAGTAATGGGACACCGTCAACGATTGCCTCAGCCATCGCTTACTTACCTTTTGGTCCGATGAAATCTCTGACATTTGGCAATGGCGGTCAGTTGACAAGAACCTATGATAAAGCTTATCAGCTCACCCAACAGGTGGTGACGGGTGTTTCGGATGACCATTACCTTTATGACAAACTCGGCAATATCACGCAATTTATCAGCAAAGACGAGCCGACGAAAAGCAAAGACTATGTCTATGATGCCATTTCTCGCCTGACTTCAATGAAGTCGCAGCTCGAGACAGAAGGCTTTAGCTATGATGCCAACGGCAATCGCTTAAGCTATGTCAGCAACAAAGACGGTCAGACTGCAGAGGTCAGCTACCAGTATGATAAGGGAAGTAATAAGCTATCAAGCTATCAAGATGCCAAGCAAAATACCGTCACTCACGACAATAATGGCAATATCACGCAACTTGGAGAATTGAGCTTTGCGTATGATGTCTTTAACAATCTGACAAAGGTTACAAAAGATGGTAAAGAGCTGGCAAACTATGAGTACAGTCCTTATCAGCAAAGAATCGTTAAAACCGTCAATGGCAATCAAACCGTCTTTATCTACGATATCGGAGGGAAACTGATTGAGATCAGAGCGAAAGATGCGATTATCGACATTATTTACCTCAATGGCGAGCCGATCGCACAGCTTGTGAATGGCGCGACTTACTACTTTGTGAATGATGCACTAGGTACCCCTCAGTACTTAACAGGTCAAAACGGGCAGAAACAGTGGTCAGGTAATATTAATCCGTTTGAGGTAAATGCGTCTGGACAGGTGCAGCAGGATTTACGCTTCGCTGGACAAGTCGCGAACCCTGAAACGGGCTTAGTGTACAACAACGCCCGCGAGTATGTGCCCTTCTTGGGTCGATACCTTCAGGCGGATCCTTTGGGATTAGCCAGTGGCTCTTTGAATAACTATACCTATGTTGGGAATAATCCCATTAACTTGATTGATCCGATGGGTTTATCCGCAATGGATTATGTCACAAACTTTGCCAACGGCTTTAATGATACGACGACCTTTGGGTTGTCTAATTATGGTTATGATGAAGGTTATGGTATTAGTTATACAGTCGGTTCAGGGGCAGCAATGGCTGCTGGACTGTTTTATGGTGCGACAGAGTATAGAGCGCTCAATGCGTTAAGGCAGATGTTTACGCCCAGGGTTGTGGCAGAGATCGAGCAGGCAGCAAAGACTGGGCAGATTTGTGCTAAATCTGCTTATAATCCAATGAATAAAGGACCACTTGCGCAGTCAATTGCAGATACATTTAGAGGTGGTAGTTATAATGAAGTTACTCTTCAAGAAAGCACTCAATTATACCGAGTATATGGTGGCTCAGCTGGTAAGATAGGTTCATACTGGACTAGAACAAAACCTACAGGTCACCTCCAATCACAGTTGGATTCAGCTTTAGCCCCACAATGGGGGAATACAGCTGAAAAAACTGCCAGTATAACGGTTCCCAAAGGAACAAAAATATATGAAGGAGCCGCTGCTTCACAGTCCACCGGAGTTGGACAAATCATAGGCGGAGGCAATCAAGTATACATACCAAAGGTTAGCCCATCATGGATAAATTAATTAGGAAGTTAAACCATCTACGTGATTTGCTTAAAAGCTGTCAATCTATGTTAGATTTATTTGGTGAAAAAGAGTGGTCTGATAAGATTGGTCAAACGACAAAAGCGGATGGTATTGATCCTTCTAAGGTTTTATCATGGTACGGTGGAATGGGGTCTTTTAATGATCTGCTAATATCAGGTTACAATGGTCACGAAGTTAAGCAAGAAGATGAAGATGTAGTAAATGCAGAATTATCTGACTTAAGAAATAAAATTTACTTAGAAGCAAAAGAGATTTTTGATCAGACTTTATAATCGATCCTAAAAATGTAAATGTAATAGATTTTTCAATACTCAAACCATAGGATTAACAATGGAAAATAAATATTTTGGTATGACGGTTAATGAGAGACTTTATGTAAGCGGTTTAATGGATGAGTTTGATAAGGCTGTTGTTAATAAAGACACCAAAAAAGTTCGCTCCATCCTTGAGGATGTTGAGTTAGTTGAGGAATCTATCAAGCCAACTTTGAGAGAAAGCTAGAAGTTGGTGGTCATCCAATAAGTAATGGTCATTTGGATATAGTGAATTAGAAAATGAGGGCGAAACTAAAAGAATTTTACTCTCTGGATTTGGATATCGATTCGTATTGGTCGGATCAACTCGATAATTTTGGCTTTTGGGTTCGAGCTATGATTGGTCCAGAAGGTGAAGAAGGGGTCGAGTCTTTTGATATACGGATATGTACTCCAAAGTGGCTTATATCGAAATACTCTGCTGAAGAAGTTCTCTTTGGTCGCCACATGTTAATTGTTTTTGAATATGACTTGGACAGAATCAAAAACAAAATATCTCGTTATTGTGATAGTTGCTTTGGCGAAACCTGGCAAGAAATAGCAAATAAACTCAGTAGGATTGGTTATTGGGAATTTGAGGATTATACCCCCGCATAAAGCAGCCATGCGATGTGGGGCTTGGTTTAAATCACTTCCCAGGGTTTATTTTCCATTCTTGTCAGATCCAGGCTGGAAGTTCAGCGAGAAAACCAACTTTTGGCATCCTCCAATGAAGGAGATAGGGGTCGGATGAGGTCTGTAGTTTGACATTTTTGGTAACGAGAGCAGAGCTAATTTTCGTCTCACAGTCTCAAAAACCAGCTGCTCAGACTTTCTTATTCTTACGTGACTTCGACGTAAGAAACATTGAATCACATGCTCGAAGCAAGTATTTTTATGTCGAACTCACGTTATTCTTGTAGAATTCAGCCTGTTGTTCTGAGGCTTATGATGTAGCCTTAGCCAAGCATTATGCTGAAGTACTCTGTGAGGGTGAAGATCTTAATGACTATTTATTTGAAGGTCGCTACTTCTCTTTTACCCTGCCGTTTCGTAAAACGGAGGATGATGGCAAGGGTAAAAAGCCTGAGCTTTTTTTGGTTGAATAATCTGCGTGGGCACGTAATTAGCCAAAGCGTGTCGGTGTGAGTGATCAGTGTCCGTCACACGACGACTCACACTTAGGGAGCGAGATGTTTAAAGTTCGCCATTTAATAGCTGGGGCTATTGCCAAAACTCAACAATTGCTTTGTTTGCTACTTCTCGTATCAACATCGTTAATGCGTCTTTAACTTCATTTTCTACTGTATAACGTGAGTTCGACGTAAGAAACATGGAATGACATGCTCAAAGCAAGTATTTTTAAGCAGTTCAAGGCTTTTGCACTTAAAAAGCACAGGACTAGCTGCGCTAATTTGAGCATTTTTAAGTGCATACTAACGCAGAAATGCTTGAAAAGACGACGCTTTGACAAGGTTTTTTATGTCGAACTCACGTTGTATACTACCCCAAAGAATCTAGGCAATTGTTTTGAACATTGATATATAAATCATCCTTGCCTTAACGAGTAAAAACCGCAACCATATGCAGTATTGCTGCAAGGATAAAAAACGAGGCTAACACATGAAACGTCTACCGATTGGTATTTCAAGTTTTGAAAAAATAAGAAGCGAAGATTATGTTTATATTGATAAGACACAACATGTTTTTAATTTGGTGAACATAGGAGGGTGCCGCTATTTTCTGTCACGTCCGCGCCGATTTGGCAAGTCTCTCTTAATCGATACAATCAAACAGGCATTTGAGGGAAACAAAAAATTATTTAAAGGCTTATACCTCGAGAACCATTGGGATTGGGAAATAAGATACCCCGTTTTGCACTTTACATTCGGAAGTGGAAATGTTAGGAGCCCTGATGCTTTGGATGAGAAAATTGGCAGTTTTTTAGACGACTATTATACGCAGTATCAGCTTGAAAATGTGTATCGTGAAGTGAGTATACGGTTTGAGTATTTGATCAAGCATATAGCGAAAAGCGTGGGTCAAGTCGTGATTTTGGTGGATGAATACGACAAACCCATTCTCGATAACATTGATCGCAGTGAGATCGCTTGTGCCATGCGTGAGCGACTTAGAAACTTCTATAGTGTGATTAAAGCTCAAGATGAGCATGTTAAGTTCACCATGCTGACAGGCGTATCCAAATTCAGCAAGGTGAGCCTGTTTAGTGATCTTAATCATCTGGATGATATCACCTTAGATGGGCGTTATGCCGATATTTGTGGTTATAATCAAGCCGAACTGGATGCCTCTTTTAAGGTATATTTAGAGGAGGGTAACGTTGATCACAAATTGTTAAAGTACTGGTATAATGGCTACAATTTTTCTGGTTCTGAGTGCCAAAATGTGTATAACCCATTTGATATTTTACTGTTTATCAACAAAGGATATCATTATCAAAATTACTGGTTTGAAACGGCTACTCCCACTTTTCTCATCAAAATGATTGAAAAGAGTTGCTATTTTATCCCTGATTTAGAAAGGATTGTTGTGGGTGAAGATCTGCTAAGAACGTTTCATGTCGATAATATGCCCGTTACAACGCTGCTTTTTCAGACAGGTTATTTAACGGTTAAACAAATGACTGCAGAAGGGCAGCGCGCGACTTATCAATTGGGTTACCCTAATTACGAGGTCAAATACAGTTTAAATGAGAGTCTGGCAAATATTGGGACAACAGCAGATCACAAAAACAGGGTGCTTAATCATCTGACTACGGCACTAGTGAAGGAGGACTTTCAAGGATTAAAAAATATCTTCAGCAGTCACTTTGCGAGTATTCCCAACGATTGGTATCGCAAGAATAAGATTGATCAATATGAAGGCTTTTATGCCAGTATTGTTTATAGTTTTTTTGTTGCATTGGGTTATGAAGTGGTTGCTGAAGACGTGACGAATCAGGGAAAAATTGATTTAACACTCATTATGTCAGATAAGGTGTTGATTATTGAGTTTAAGTTAAAAAAACATGGTGATGCGAAAGCAGCCATTGAGCAAATTAAAGAAAAAAATTATGCTCAGAAGTATAGGAACTCTAATAAGCCAATCTATTTAGTTGGGATAAGTTTTGATCCCAAAGAGCGTAATGTAGTTGATTTGCTTGCTGAGCAGTATTAAGTAGGGAATTAACATGAAAACAAGTCTAATAAAAAACAAAAGTGCCTGGATTGTATTTGCCTATGATGTATGTTCGGCACTGCTTTCGTGGGCTATCGTGCATGCACTTATTTGGGGTAGGATAAGCGGTTTTGCTTTTAGTCAGTTTATCTTTGTGGCGATTGCTTTTACCATATCCACGAAACTATTTAGAACCTATGCCTCGCTATGGAAGACTGTTTCAGCTGAGGATCTAAAAAGGAATATTTACTCGGTTATTCTTGGGGCAGCCGTTTTTTTTGCCTTAGAGTTTATTGCTAATAGAATGGCTTATGTTGCACGTTCTGAGGTTGTTTTCTACCCTGCTGTGACATTGCTCATTACGCTGGCAGGACGATTTTTTTATCGGCAATACTTGCTGGGCTTAAGAAAAAGAAATGCAAAAAAAATGATTATCATTGGAGGTGGTGATGGTGCCAGCCTGTTTTTGCGCGAAAATGATGCCCTAAATAGACCTTATAATATCCTAGGTATATTCGATGATAACAAGGAATTGCAAGGTAAGTTACTTCGCAATAATACGATTGTGGGACCCATTGATTTTTTAGTGAAGGAGAGTTTTTTATCTAAATATCCAGCAGATGAAATCTTAATTGCGATTCCTTCACTGGATAAAATTAAACTGCAAGAGATATATCAGAAAGTGGCGAAACTTGGTCTGCCTATCAAAATACTCCCATCATTAATGGAATTAACGCATGGTGCAAAATTCATGGATCTTAAAGAAGTTAAGATTGAAGATCTTTTGGGGCGTGATCAAGTTATTATCAATTCTGAAAAGTTAGCCAAAGCCTACTTGGAAAAAACCATATTAGTAACGGGAGGTGCTGGATCCATTGGTTCAGAAATATGTCGGCAACTATTAGCAAAATCCCCCCCTAAAGTGTTGATTATTTTAGATCATAGCGAATACAATCTCTATTTGATCGAGAGGGAGCTAAGCTTAATTTCCCATCAGACAAAGCTTAAATTTAGTTTAACCAGTGTTACGGACCAGCGCGGACTATCTCATCTGTTTCAGTCAAATAAGATTGACGTTATTTTTCATGCAGCAGCTTATAAGCATGTGCCATTGCTGGAAGACCAACCCAAAATGGCGATTCAAAACAATATCATTGGAACGAAAAATATGGTTGATTTGAGTTTGCAGCACAAAGTAGAACGGTTCCTTCTGGTTTCAACGGATAAAGCGGTTAATCCTACTAATGTTATGGGAGCAACAAAGCGAATTGCTGAGTTATATGTCAATGCACAAAAAAATGAGCATACTAAGTTTATGGTGACTCGTTTTGGCAATGTTCTGGGATCGGCAGGAAGTGTCGTGCCCCTTTTTAAAGAACAGCTAAAGAAAGGAGGTCCCATTACCGTAACCCACAAGGATATTGAGCGCTATTTTATGACTATTCCTGAAGCCTCTTTGCTGGTTGTTTTATCATGTGCTATTGGCGTAGGGGGTGAAACTTTTGTTCTGGAAATGGGGCAAGCTGTTAAAATAGTTGAGCTTGCTGAGCAGATGATAAAGTTATCAGGTAAAAAGCCGTATGTGGATATTGATATTCAGTTCACAGGCTTAAGACCTGGTGAGAAAATGTACGAAGAACTTTTTTACTCAAAAGAGGAATTAAGAGCTTCGGGATTTGACAAGTTATTAATTGGTCAATCCACACATTTAGAGTGTGAGAAAATGGACGAGGTCCTTAGGGTTCTTCTTGCAGATGAAAATAAAGAAGGTTTAATGAAGGTTATTGAATCTTTGAATAAATGTGAATTAATTGCAACGTAAATTAGTGGATAGTACATTTGCTAAAACAATGAAACTATTCATTGTTTCTTAACGCATTCGCTATTGTCAAAATTCAATCCTTCAAAATCAGCCGAAATTCAGTGCCAGAAAGTCTGCAAAAGGATTTACAATGGGTATAAAATGACTTTTTTAAGATAAACTCCCAAAATCAAACGATCAAAGGAAACTTATATTCATGAAACAAATCGTTTTTGCCTCTAGCAACAAGGGGAAAATCAAAGAAGTCAGTGAGATCCTCGCCCCTCTGGGTTTTGAAGTGATCCCGCAAACTGAATTTAGGGTGCCTGATGCGGATGAAACAGGATTAAGCTTTATTGAAAATGCCATTTTAAAGGCGCGCCACTGTTCGCATTTTACCAAATTACCTGCACTTGCGGACGACTCTGGTTTGTGTGTTGACGCTTTAAATGGAGCTCCTGGCATCTATTCTGCACGCTTCTCGGGTGAGCATGGTAATGATGAATCAAACATAGACAAACTGCTGAATGAAATGCAAGGTATTGCAGAAGCTGAACGTCAGGCGCACTTCCAATGTGTACTTGCTTTGGTCATGCACGAATATGATCCTATGCCCATCATCGCTGAGGGACGCGTCGATGGCAATATTACCCATGAGCGCCAAGGCAAGAATGGCTTTGGCTATAACCCTGTTTTTCTACTGCCCGAATATAATCTGACCATGGCGGAAGTGGATAATAACATTAAGAATACTATCAGCCATAGAGCGCGTGCCTTAGATAAATTAAAAGCGAGGCTTCTTAGTCACCTGTGAAAAATGGACTTTGACAAAATCACTGCCGACTGTTATTTGAATAAGTACAAGGGGGTATGCAATACGCCCCCCACAATACGTTATTATGGACGAAGGTATTGTCCAATACCGAAAAATGCGTGCACTTAGGAGTGATTTTACACGTCTTTTCCATTAAACTTGGGCTTTGAAAAACAAAACAGTAAGCGATATTCATCATGAACGACGAGCAAGACAAAGATGATCTAACCCCAAAAACAAATGAATCCGCAGCACAACAAGAAACTTTCTTTGAGTTTCCATGCCAATTCCCCATTAAGATTATGGCTAATCCACAAAAAGAGGTGATTGAGTTTGTATTAAACACTTTAGAGAAATATATTGAAAATCCGGAAGCGATCAAATTCACCACCCGTGAAAGCAAAACAGGCAAGTATATTTCGATTACCGCCATCTTTGAGGCAACCAGTAAGGAACAGCTTGATAGTATTTATCAAGCGCTTAGTTCTCATCCAGAAATTCATATGGTTTTATAGCAATGACCATCAAAACGAAATACCTGGGGCTTGCTGAATATAATCAAGTTTATCAGTCAATGGTTGAGTTTACGGATGGGCGAGATGAGCTTACTGGTGATGAAATCTGGCTTGTGGAACAT
This sequence comes from Caedibacter taeniospiralis, assembly GCF_002803295.2. Lineage (GTDB taxonomy): Bacteria > Pseudomonadota > Gammaproteobacteria > Francisellales > Francisellaceae > Caedibacter > Caedibacter taeniospiralis. Next base: position 11,738 of record NZ_PGGB02000014.1, read on the forward strand.
CCTGCTGTTTTCACTCAAGGTCGCCATGGCAAGGCTGAACACATTATCAATCCGCAAGAGGTTCCTGTTGTTCAGAGCGATCGTGGCGGGCAAGTCACTTATCACGGACCAGGGCAGGCGGTTATTTACTTTTTATTTGATTTAAAACGTTTAAATATCGGCATTAAGAACTTTGTTTGCCTAGTAGAAAGAAGTTGTATACGTCTTCTCAAACAATATGACATCGAAAGTCATACCATTGCCAAAGCCCCTGGAATTTATGTTGATCACGCAAAAATTGCTTCGCTGGGTCTTCGTGTCAAAAAGGGGCTAACCTATCACGGTATTGCGATCAACACCCGTATGGATCTCACGCCGTTTAGCTATATCAATCCATGTGGTTATCAACATTTGAAGATGACGCAAATACACGCACACAACCCTATGATTGACGTTTATAAAGTCCTAACTGAGTATGCACAAATCATTTGTGAAAACTTAGATAGGCCTATTTTCAGTTAGACCGTTATCCTGATTCTTGTCATAATAAGGCAACCATCGATTAATCAGCATTTTTATGCAATTAAAACCACGTAAATTATTATTAAATACAAAACAGCCTTTTGGGCTATGGTTTTTACTACTAGCCTCACTGCTGTATAGTGTGGGAACCACAGCGATCGCCGTAAACTTCTCTGGCTATCTTCACGGCATTGCTGATGACTCACAAGAGGGTTTAACCACTCAAATTCTTGCAACTAATTTCAATCTGCTTACCAACTTGTTTTTATACAGTGCCGCGGGACTGATTGGCGGTATTTTAGGCTATATGATTGGACATAGACGTTCTGTGACCATCGGGATGCTATACTCTGCTGTTGCTTTAATTCTATTATCGTTTAATAACTTATCGTTAATTGGTTTTGCTGCCTATGTGATTGGTGTTGGACTGGTTATCCCTAATTTATTCACTACCTTGAGTTTTCTCTATACACAAGACGATCCAAGGCGCCACGCAGGATTTACTTTGATGTATATGACAACGGTTTTAGGCGCGGCTTTGTCTTTATCCATTGGTGCTAGCCTAAGCACACTTAGCTACCAGGCATGGTTTATTACAATGGCTATTGTGAGTCTTATCGCGGCACTTGTTTTTCTCTACGCAGGGATTTACTTAAGCCATAATACGGGCTTAATCGATGGCATCGAGCCAAAGTATACCCCATCTACGTATAGCGTGCTATTTGTGCTTATTGTGCTTTCTTCAGTAACTGATTATCTACTGCAATATCAATCCATCCTGCAAATACTCATTCTCACCTTGGGTGTGCTTGCCTTCGTCGTGATGCTGATATACTCCTATTTAGAAAAAGATGACGCTCAACGTAGGCGTAACCGTGTTCTATTAACCTTGCTGGCTTTGAGCTTTTTTTCCTGGTTTGCCGATAAAAATATCATCACGATTTTTCTGAACTACCTAAACCTGTTTAACCGAAATTATGGCTTCTTTAGTGCTAAAAGCTTATCTGCGGATTTCTTTTTTGAAGCAAATATTGCGTTGGTGCTTATCATCGGTTTGATCTCAGCATTTCTTTGGAATAAGAACAAACACACTCAACACATGAAAAGGCTTATTCGCCTATTCAGTCTTGCTATTTTGCTCACCTCGATCTCTTGTGCTCTTCTGTTTTTTAGCTTCTTGACGCAATCCTTAAGTCATTTTGCCACGACGGGGAATTATTTACTGATCATCACCTTAACGCTTAACTCCATTGCCAAAGTTCTGCTATTGCCGCTTTATTACGCCATTGTTGGTAAGCTGTCACCCCGAAAATATGAATCGATCGTGATGGGATTTTTCTTCATCATCAATGCCGCCATTGGGGTGATCGTTTTTTCTTTAAATGCCAAAATATTGCGTCCACAAGCACTTATTGATACCTATAGCTCCCTATCATATCTCTACGGCTGCTTACTTATTCTTGGATTAGGATGCGCTTTGATTGCTTACTTGCTGGCGAAATTCATGCGTTACAATAAAAAAAGTGACCAAATTTAAGTCATTAACTATTGTTTTTTAAGCGCTGTTCCCATCACCGTCTTGTCATATTGTTGTACAGACACTCCTCGCATAATCTTGTCCAAAAGCTCTTCAGAGAACCCGGGCAATATAATTCAAATGAAAAAATCATCGTGTACAGAGAATGGTAATACTTAATGCTTACCTTTTTGCAAATTCACCCACTCGGCAATCGCATAAATCGGGGTGCCTAAGAAAAACAAAATCATGCCATAGTAGACAACTTCTTGCCCAGAGCCGAGTATTGTCCAGAATGAATACGCACAAGCTAAAACGGCAATGATAATACCCGCCTGCCAGAATGGGCTGTTTTTATCCTGCTGCTTGATGACGAGAATACATGAGATTGTTGTATAAAAATAGGGAATAAGGGCTGCCAGTACTGCCATGAGAATAATCAGTTCAAACTGCGCAACGAGATCTCGTGAGGTTGTCAATAATAATAGAATTGTCATGAGCACAGCTCCCAGAATGAGTCCAAACACAGGGGAGCCAAGCTTGTTCTCCTGGGCAAAAATTTTTGGGAAAAGCTGGGTCTCTGCCATCGCTTTTGAAACCGCAGCACTAACCATAACCCAACCATTTAGCGTTCCAAGACAAGCAATTACCGCCGCAACAGCAATGATAATTGCCCCATTCTTGCCAATCATTTCCTGCGCTGCCAGAGCAAATGGGGCGTTGGAGTTTTCTAAGCTTGCTGCTGGAAGCATGCCCATAATCACTGCTGAGCTTGCAATATAAATAAAGGCTGCAATTAAAGTTCCCGTTAAGGTTGCAAGCGGAATGGTTTTTTGCGGATTTTTGACCTTGCTGACGGAAACCGTTGCGGCTTCAAGACCTATGAATGCCCATAATGTTAAAGAAGCGGCTGCACTAAGTGCATGCAGATTGGATGATCCAGAATGGTTAAAATCAAGATAATATTGTGGCTCTATGTACCATATTCCTGCAACGATGATAAACAGAAGAGGAATGCTCTTTCCGATCATGGACAACATCTGTAACCAGCCAACACTTCGGACTCCGAGCATATTGAAGAAGGTTAATAGCCAGATAATGCCAATGGCAGCGATTGAAGTGAGGGTTTTATCTTCCAGAATCGGGAAGAAAAAGCTTAAATAGCCAACCATTGCCAAGGCAATGGCGCAATTTCCGACCCAAAGTGAAACCCAATAACCAAAACCGCTTTGGAAGCCCATAAACTTACCCATGCCCACTCGAACATAGATATAAGGACCACCATCCATTTTGGGCACAAGACGAGTGAAATGACTAAACACTAGCGCCAGAAGGATCGACCCTATTGCCGTAAAAATCCACGCCAAAATACTGATGGAGCCAAATTTTGCCAAACCTGAAGGCAATAAAAAGATTCCTGATCCCACCATATTTCCAGACACCAGTGCAACGAGCATCCAGAAGCTCATATATTTTTTTTCCTGCATAACCTTTCAACTTCCCAATGATATTGTGGGCTTGTGCAAATAATTCGCCCAAGCGTGTCGGTGTGAGTAATCAGTGTCACACTGCAACTCACACTTAGTAATGGGCGGGGAACCCTGTCAAAATCACCAAGCATAAAAAAGGGCGTACTTTCAAAAAGTACACCCCTTAAATTCACTCAGTAACAGCTATCACTAGGCAGCTAAGGCTTGTTTGGCTTTTTCAACTAATTGCGCAAACGCATCTTTGTTGAATACCGCTAACTCAGCCAATACTTTACGATCAAGCTCAATGTTTGCTTTCTTTAAGCCATTGATAAATTGGCTGTAGCTTAAATCATGCTGACGTGCGGCTGCATTAATACGCACAATCCAAAGCGCTCTGAATTGTCTTTTTCTTTGCTTGCGATCACGATAAGCATACTGCCCCGCTTTGATCACGGCCTGTTTAGCTACGCGATATACACGCGAGCGCGCACCATAATAACCTTTGGCCTGGTTTAAAATCTTTTTATGACGACGGCGTGCTTGCACACCTCTTTTTACTCTAGGCATAATCTACTCCACTTTAAAAAATTATTAACACTTTATGCGTACGGCATTTGCTGAAGCAAACTTGGCACGTCTACTTTGGCGACTTGAGACATCCCACGCAAGTGGCGCTTACGCTTGGTTGTCATCTTCGTGTTAATGTGAGCACGGTTAGCTGAGCGATGTTTGAAACCACCCTTACCCGTTCTTTTAAAGCGCTTAGCAGCACCTCGGTTTGTTTTTATTTTTGGCATAATATACTCCGCATTTTACCATTTTTATGACACGACCAAGCTTGCACTTGTCACGTGCTATTTTTTCTTAGGTCCTAAAACCATAACCATCTGGCGACCTTCCATTTTCGGTCGGTGCTCAACCACGCCGTAAGACTCCAGATCCGCTTCCAATCGCTTCAGCATTTCGACGCCTAGCTCCTGGTGCGCCATCTCGCGCCCTCTAAAACGAACGGTGATCTTGACTTTATCGCCACCTTCAAGAAACTTTATCAGGTTGCGTAGTTTTACCTGATAGTCCCCAACATCAGTACCAGGTCGAATTTTAATTTCTTTAACCTGCATCTGCTTTTGCTTTTTTTTCGCAGCGGCTTTTTTCTTGCCTTGTTCAAACAAGAATTTACCATAATCCATGATACGGCACACAGGAGGGGCTGCTTGTGAAGCAATCTCAACCAGATCCATGCCATGTTCTTCTGCTTTTGCTAGTGCCTCTCTAGTGGAAACGACACCAATCTGCTCTCCTTCAGGTCCGACCAGACGAACCTCTTTCGCCTTAATACTCTCGTTAATTGGCGTTTTTTGGTCTGCTTTGTTAATAACTCAAACTCCTAATTTAGGTTCACTCGACCTTTTTCTCAATTTCTGCCAACAAAAGTTCAGTAAGCGCATCAATATTTAACGCGCCTAGATCGGTACCATCTTGCTTTCTGACGGTGATTTGACCTAAAGACTGCTCTTTTTCTCCAGCAATTACGATAAATGGCACTCTGGACAAAGTGTGCTCGCGGATTTTAAACCCAATTTTTTCATTTCTCAAGTCAATTTGTGTGCGAACACCAAGTTTTCTTAAGTTTCGTTCAACTTCTTGCAAATACTGATCCTGTTTATTGCTGATCCCTGTCAGCACAACTTGCACAGGAGCAAGCCATACAGGTAACTTCCCCGCATAATGCTCAATCAAGATGCCAATAAAACGCTCAAGAGATCCACATATCGCTCGATGCAACATCACGGGATGCTTTTTGCTTCCATCTTCATCAACATACTCAGCATTTAAACGAACTGGCATAGAAAAATCTAGCTGTACTGAACCTGTTGTCCATGAACGACTCAAACAGTCTTTGATCTCAAATTCAATTTTAGGTCCATAAAATGCACCTTCCCCAGGCATAACCTTCCAATCAAGTCCTTTGGCATCAAGCGCGTCAGCAAGGGCTTTTTCTGCCTTTTCCCAAACTTCATCGGCACCAATTCTTTTTTCAGGACGCGTGGACAGTTTAACAGCAATATCAGTTAAGCCAAATCTGGTATAGACTTCAAAAAGCATGTCAATAAAGTGCATGACTTCGGACTGGATTTGCGATTCCATACAAAAGATGTGAGCATCGTCTTGAACGAAGTTCCTTGTGCGCATAATGCCATGCAATGCTCCAGATGCCTCGTTTCGGTGACAAGAACCAAATTCGGCAAGTCTAAGTGGTAGATTGCGATAGCTGGTAATCCCTTGCCTATAGATCTGCACATGACATGGACAATTCATTGGTTTTATCGCATATTGGCGATTGTCCACCTCTAAACTATACATGTCTTCATGAAATTTCTCCCAATGCCCTGACTTTTCCCATAAACTGCGATCAACAATTTGCGGAGTTTTAACCTCTTGGTACCCATATTTAACAAACATAGAACGCATGTACTGTTCAACGGTCTGCCAAATCACCCATCCTTTAGGATGCCAAAATACCATTCCAGGGGCTTCTTCCTGCAAATGAAATAGATCCATCGTCTTGCCAATCTTGCGATGATCCCGTTTTTCTGCTTCTTCCAGGCGTGTTAAATAGTCTTTAAGTTGTTTTTTATCTGCCCAGCAAGTTCCATAAATACGTGTCAACATCTCATTTTTTGAATCACCGCGCCAATAGGCGCCAGCAACACGCATAAGCTTAAATGCTCTAAGGTGCGAGGTGTTTGGCACATGGGGTCCGCGACATAAATCCGTAAAATCTCCTTGGCTATAAAGACTTAGGGTATCACTCTCTGGTAAATCTTTAATGATTTCAGCCTTATAGTTCTCACCGATCGCCTCAAAATAAGTGATTGCATCGACACGAGATTTCACTGAGCGCTCAACCGGCTGAGCTAAATTAGCAAGTTCATACATACGCGCTTCAATTTTCTCTAAATCTTCAGGCGTGAACGCGCGCTCATATGAGAAATCATAAAAAAACCCATCTTCAATCACAGGACCAATAGTGACTTGCGCCTTTGGATAAAGCTGTTTTACCGCTTGCGCTAGTAAGTGCGCGCAAGAGTGGCGTAAAATTCCCAGACCTTTCGTATCTTTTGCCGTAATCAGGGTTAGGGTTGTATCGTCATTAATAACAAAACTTGTATCGACGTCCATTCCATTGACCACCCCTGCCAAGGTTGCTTTTGCTAACCCTGCACCAATATCAAGCGCAACGTTATAAACAGACACAGGTTTATCAAACCCGCGCTTCGACCCATCTGGCAATGTAATTACAGGCATTTTTTACTCCATTTTTGTTGTACGTGGTTTTTGGGCTTGCTTTCTTTACAGAAGCATATGTCAGGCTAGCGCAATATTCTCAAGGATTACTATCTTTACTGTCAAGCATTGTGATTGACGAAGCTTAAGAAAATAATAGCGAACGGAAGCTATTTGGGATGATTCAACAAGGACTGCGTGAAGACATTCCGCAAGACTGGTATGTCAAAACGGTAATCTACTCCCTTAGCAAACAAGGGTATCGAACAAGCGCCAAGTTGATGCTTAAAGAGCTCAACGAGTAAAAAAGATTGTGTAAGCAAAATTAAATATTTGCACAAACTCGCTTTAGATTTGTTTTTAGAATTCATCAAAAGCACCAATCAAGGTAGTACCGTCATGTTTGTCGGTATTATTCTAACATTAATTATTTGAGGGTATTTTTGAGGGTATTCAACATTTTTGTTTGCCTTTGAAACGTACCTGTATCTATTGATTCTAAAAGGTTTTGATGGGGAGAATATCTTTGACTATGGCGGAGAGAGGGGGATTCGAACCCCCGATGGAGTTTTTGGTCCCCATACTCCCTTAGCAGGGGAGCGCCTTCAGCCTCTCGGCCATCTCTCCGCGATACCGCAACAATTTATCGACTTAGCCTTTTGATGTCAAGCGCTTCATTACCATATTTTTCAGGGCAAGCGTGCCTTATTCCGTATCGCCCAGTGAGTGCTCACCTTTTATGCGCACAAAGATTTCTTCTCGATGCACGGAGACATCTTTTGGGGCACTAATGCCTAGTCGAACCTGATTGCCTTTGACCCCTAAAACAGTCACTGTTACTTCATCCCCAATCATAACAGTCTCACCAATTTTTCTTGTTAAAATTAACATCTTAAAGTTACTCCTTAATTATGTCGCTTTATCTTCGAAAGCTGCCTACATTTATATCAACTCCCCACATGGAACGGACATCCCAGACCTAAAATGCTTTTAGTCCTTGTCAGAAAGTATAGATGCAAAATACTCATCTGCATCAGAACGGCGTAATTCTATATAAAATAATAATTTTTACTAGTTTTTTATGCACCAAATCTCTGTATACGAAGAAAAATAATGCTTCAAGCGGCAGTTAGTTTGCAATTTTTTCTTCGTGTACAGCGGCACCAAATTTGAAATTGGTTAATTCTGCCGCACTAGTGTTAGGGCTTTGCGGAAATTCTCATTATACTGAAACCATTGCAAGAAGGGGTATAGCGCTTAAGATGTTTTTATTTTATAAGCTTAATAAGATTATCCATGGTTACTTAACTACCGAGCAGCGCACACTAGTTGCAGATGCTTTTTTGTTTGGTGCGGATGCCCATGAATTGCAAGTCAGAAGCTCTGGGGAGCCTTACTTTAGCCACCCTGTCGCGGTTGCTTGCGTGCTAGCAGGAATGCGACTTGATTGTGAGACAATTATTGCGGCACTCTTACATGATACCATTGAAGACACTGAGCTCAGTGCCGAAGATATAAGCCTGCGATACAGTGAAAAAACTGCACAGCTGGTTGAGGGAGTAACCAAGTTAAGCAAAATTGAAACGCACTCTAAGGCAGAGCTGCAAGCAGAGAATTTTCGTAAAATGATTTTGGCGATGGTGCAGGATATTCGCGTAATTTTAATCAAACTTGCGGATCGCTTGCATAATATGACAACCTTAGCCTCCTTACGCCCAGACAAGCGTCGTAGGATTGCCCTTGAAACTTTGGAAATTTATGCACCTATTGCGCATAGACTGGGAATGCACCACTTTAAAAACAGCTTCGAGGAGCTCGCGTTTGAAGCCATGTATCCTTACCGCTATAAGACATTGCGAACCAAAGTTTTACACGCACAAAAGCATCGTGATCGCTTGTTTCGTAAGATTTTAGAGCGCTTACAGCACCACTTGTCGGAGCTATTAGAAAGTGAAAACCTGGTATCAGGACGCAAAAAACGACTGTATAGTATTTACCGCAAGATGCGCGATAAGGAAATGTCATTTTCCGAAATTATGGACATTTATGCGTATAAAGTCATCGCCTCAAATCGGCGTGATTGTTATCTGATTTTGGGTGCCATCCATGAGATTTTTCGCCCGATCCCTGGTCGCTTTAAAGATTATATTGCAACTCCAAAAGCCAATGGATACCAGTCATTACATACAACTGTATTTGGTCCTTATGGGGTACCTATTGAGGTGCAAATCAAGACAAAAATGATGGATGATACGGCCGAGAAGGGCGTTGCGGCACATTGGATTTACAAGGCAAAATCACTCAGCCATGCCAATGCTCAAAAATGGTTAGAAAAATTGTCTGATTTGCAACAAAATGTGTCAAAATCCACCGACTTTATCGAAAGTGTCAAATTAGACTTATTTCCTGATGAAGTTTATGTATTCACTCCCAATGGGGAAATTATTGAGCTGCCTAAGAATGCGACCTGTGTTGACTTTGCCTATCACATTCATACCGATATTGGCAATCACTGTATTGCCGCCAAGGTTAATCGTCGAATCACCCCACTTAATTACATGCTAACGCATGGTGACACCGTCGAAATCATCAACTCACCAAATGCCCATCCAAACCCAGCTTGGCTTGAGTTTATCAAAACTGCCCGAGCAAAACATGCGATAAAACATGCTTTGAAGCGTCACGAACATGACGAATTTATCCATGTTGGGCAGCAGATCTTAAATCAAGCATTATTAAAAAATCAATTAGAGTTTTTAAGTCTATCGCCACAGCTGATCCAACAAGCATTAATTGAGTTTAATTTCCCAAGCATTGCTGAGCTTTATGCCGCGATTGGGCAGGCAAATTTTTCAGCCAACACCTTGGTGAGATATGTTGAGCAATACGTGGAATCGGAATTAATTCATTCCCAAAATGCTCCGCGTAAGCTTGTGATTGATGAGAGTAATATGAATCAACTTGCCAGTTGTTGTACGCCAATTCCTGATGATCCAACCACAGGCGTACTGGTGGCAGATAAGGGACTTGTCGTGCATAGAAGTCGATGTAAGGAATTATTGAAGCTTGAAAAATCACACGAGCTTATCGAAACACAATGGATCTTAGATGGCTCAGGATATTATCCTGCCAGACTTTTAATCAGTTTACAAAACGTCCATGGAGCTATTGCCAAAGTGACCGCAAATATTTCACGCCATGAAGCGCAAATCGTAAGTTTTAGCATTTTAGAATCTGATGCACAATACGGTACTGTGCAGACGGTTATCGAAGTTAAGGATCGAGTACATTTAGCGCGTGTAATTCGAGGACTTAAGCATCTGAAGATTTGCCTTAAAATTGAGAGGGTATAGCGCATACACGAGAAGTTATCTCAAATTTAAATACTTCCTTTAAAGCAGTTTCTAGATAACCGCTCATCTTGCTATTTTGCTTCATTTTTTGCTTTATCTTCCAATAGAAATATACTCAATGCCAAGTTGCTGCATTCTTGCCTTGTCATATAGATTGCGACCATCGAAGATAATCGGCTTTGTCAAACGTGCGGTTATTGTGCTGAAATCGGGACTCCTAAAGCTTTGCCATTCGGTGACGATAAACAAGGCATCCGCACCGTAAAGCGCATGATAAGCTTCATCAACGAGCTCATAATCGTCGCGCTCGCCATATAGCTTAGCGAAGTTCTCCATGGCTTCAGGATCATAGGCTTTAACCTTAACACCATTTTTCCACAGCGTTTCAATGAGTGTGCGCGCAGATGCCTCACGAATGTCATCGGTATTTGGCTTAAACGCAAGCCCCCAGACGGCCACTGTTTTTCCCTGGATCTCACCATTAAAGTAATCATTAAATTTGGTGAACAGCACCTCTTTTTGCGCATCATTGACATCGTGTACGGCCTGCAAAATACGTGCATTATAACCGTATTCACGCGATGTCTGCCCAAGGGCTCGTACATCCTTTGGAAAACACGAGCCACCATAACCACAACCTGCGTAAATAAAGTGATAGCCAATGCGTCTGTCCGCACCGATACCGATGCGCACTTTTTCAATATCCGCACCCACGCGCTCCGCGATTTGACTCATTTCATTCATAAAACTGATTTTGGTTGCGAGCATTGCATTGGCGACATATTTTGTCATTTCTGCAGATCTTACATCCATAATCATCAACCGATTCTGGTTAGGATCAAAAGGAGCATAAAGCTCACGCATCACATCGGCTGCGCGTTCAGAGTTTGCGCCAACTACGATACGATCTGGGTGCATACAATCACTAATTGCATCACCTTCCTTTAAAAACTCAGGATTGGAGACTACATCAAACTCAAAATCAACGCCCCTAAGTTTTAGGGCGTTTGCAATGGTCTCCGTCACTTTATACTCGGTGCCAACCGGTACCGTTGATTTATTGACGATCACTTTATATTCATTCATATATTCGGCAACAGTCATGGCAACCTGTAACACATATTGCAGATCTGCCGAGCCATCTTCGTCAGGTGGGGTGCCTACGGCAATAAATATCACTTGCGCATCCTTTATTGCCTGCCTTGGCTCAGTAGTGAAACTGATCCTGTCATTGGCAACATTCCGTTTTATCAGGTCATCTAATCCTGGTTCATAAATAGGCGAGATCCCTTGTTTAAGATTTTCTACCTTTTGCCTATCCACATCAACACAACAAACATGATTTCCCATTGCGGCAAAACACGTCCCTGTCACAAGCCCTACGTAGCCTGTACCGAAAATCGCAATCTTCATAAAATCTCACTTTTAGCTGCTAAAACCACCGCCGATCATATCAGAAATAATGGGCAAATTCAGCGAATATTATTTTTAAACGCCAGAGCCTGTGGGCTTTTTTATGTTGTGTCGGTATAGGTAACATTTCCCTGTGCCAGCGCTTTTCATTGCATCACAAGGAATATGATCGACGCTGAATTCTTTATCTTTTTATGATTGATGAAACTAAAAGGTTTTGCTTTTTTTGTATATATGCGAGAAATTCATTAGTGAAGGATTATATTTTATGATATAAAAGCGCCCTGAATTAAGAACTAACTTATTAATGGAGGCTATATAACTATGCTGACAGAAAAAGAACTGCTAAACATGCCCGAAGAAGCATATATGAATGACGAACAGTTGGCTTTTTTTAAGGATCTCCTACTTCAGCAAAAGCAAGAGTTAAACGAAGCCATTGAGGATGCCAAAAAGAGTCTGGCTGAGTCCGAACGCAACACCGATTTAAATGATGTTGCTACCTCGCAAGAGATGCAACAAATCTACCTGCGTACTGTTGATCGCCAGAGCAAATTGCTGCGGAAAGTCAACGAGTCACTCAAACACATTGAAAATGGCGAATATGGTTATTGTGAGCTCACAGGAGAACCCATCGGCGTGCAACGCCTGCTAGCGCGTCCCACGGCGACTTTATCGGTACAGGCAAAAGAGATTCAAGAGCATCAGGAAAAAACGCAAGGCATTATCAAAGCCTAATTTTTACCCTCTTTGGATGGGTGATCACCCTGATTGGCGATATGGTTTGGATTATCGCTGATCTTTTTGTATTTACTCCTTTCAATCTTATCATCAACGTACAAAGTAAAACGATACCCCACATACATTGAAATCGCTAACATAATCATAATCGTGATATACCACATTGCTTGTTCCTTCATATCTAACTAAAAAATAGGGTCGTTTTTTTCTAAGTCAGCCTTGCTTAATCTGGCTTTTCCTCGCCAGGTTGTTGCGTAGAGGATGAGCACTAAACAATAATCGCCCACCAGATAAGCTGAAGCGTCATATAATCAAACAGCATTAACGTCCTCCTTATAGTCATAGCGACCATTACCAAGGGATTTAGGACCTTTTCTCGCCACTTTAAACATGATAATCAACTCAATAATAAACAAACCAACATACAGCAGAGCAAAAAAGGCAAGACTTACAACAATATTCCACGACGCCAGCGTCGAGACACCAAGACTCGTGGGGAGTATGCCATGCAGCACCCACGGTTGACGCCCCATTTCAGCTATAATCCAGCCTGCCTCAGCAGCAATATAAGGTAATGGAATTGCCAACATAGCCAACCACAAGAACCAGCGGTAATTTAATAAAGTTCTTCGTAAGAGATGCACCGTTCCAAAAGTCATCACAAAAAAAACGATTGCCCAACAGGTCAGCATCACTCTAAAGCTCCAATACAAAGGCCAAACTTGAGGAATCGTATCTTTCACGGCTTTACTTACTTCAGCACGACTTGCGTTATAAGGATCTGTAGCATGAGTTTGTAGTATAAACGCATAACCAATGTTGTCGCGGTACTTTTTAGTTTCCTGATTTGCAGGATCAAAAATATCAAAGTCTGCAGCAACGCCATGACCACTTCTAATGCGCTCTAATGCTTTTAACGCAACAAGACCATCGTAAATACGCTCCTTATTTTCACGCATGATGGGTTTTAATCCCTGAACGGTTGTACTTAAACTATGTCCCGTAATTAAGCTTAACATCCATGGAACTTCAATCTCAAAATAATTTCTCTCATCAGTCTGTGAAGGAAATGACACCGCCGACCAGGCAGCAGGAGCTTTTTGCGTTTCCCACTGCCCTTCTATCGCCGCCATTTTAGCGGGTTCGTATTTATCCACAGCAAGCCCATTGGCATCACCTAAAAAGAAAATAAAGATCGAAGAACATAAGCCAAAACCAAGACCCACGGCAAGTGAGCGCAGGGCAAAACCTGTGTTACGCTTACGCAACAAATACCAGGCACTAATTCCCACAACAAAAGCCGCTGCAATAAGGTAACCCGCAAAAGCCACATGTCCAATGCGAATTTGCGCCAGCTCCTGCATGTAAAGCTCAACAAAGCTTGTCAACTGCATCTGCATGGTTTCTGGATTCAAAAAAGTCCCAACGGGGTGTTGCATCCAGCTGTTGGCTACTAAGATATTAACGATGGATAAATTAGTTCCTAGTGCCAGGAAAAAAGTAATCAGCAAATGGGTTTTTTTACTCACCTTATCCCAGGTAAAAAAGAATAAACCAAATAAAGTTGCCTCCGTCATAAAGGCAGTTAAGCCCTCGATGGCAAGCACTGTACCAAAACTCTCGCCAATAAAGCGCGAAAAATAAGCCCAGTTTAAACCAAACTCAAATTCCATGGTAATTCCCGTAACCAGCCCCATGGCAAAGTTAATTGCGAAGAGCTTCCCCCAGAACTTCACCATATCTTGGTAAAGTTGCTTGCCCGTTTTGAGGTATGCTGCTTCCATAATGAATAAAATCCATGATAATCCCAAGGTTAATGGGACAAACACAAAATGGAAAATAGCAGTAAATGCAAACTGACTACGCGATAAATCGACAAACAGTTGCGTCATATCCATGCCCACCCCCAGATTTAATAAAGTATAAGGTATGATTACTGCCGAGATTGTAGAGAGTTCTGAAGTGATTGCAATAATACCAGCAATTTAATCTCTTATCGCTATACCCATCGTAAAATAGTTTGCGATGGGTATAAGACACACCTGATTGGTGCATAATCTATTGAGCAGGGTTAGACCATATCTATGCGCATTTCTTTAGCAATCTTATCTAATAAGCCATTGACAAAACGGTGTCCTTCCTCGGTTCCCAGTTCTTTTGCCTGATCTACATACTCATTTAAAACGACCTGATAGGGAATATCCAGGCAATCGATTAACTCATACGTACCTAGACGCAGGATAGCTAGATCAATGAGATTGATTGATGCCAGGTCATTAGTAGCGTAGTGATTGATTTTATGATCAATCAGCACTTTATTTTTATCAACACCATCCAAAAGACGATAGAAGAAGTCCCATTCCACCAGGTGTCGCTCAACATTATCTGCGTAAAACTGAAGCTTCAACTCATTGATGCTGGTATGCGCCACTGCCTGCTGATACAGTGCCTGTACCGCATGAAAACGAGCACGCCTGCGCTCTTTAAATTTTAATGACATGATAAACCTTACAATACGCTCATTCGATGAAATACGGTCGCAGATTATACCCAATAGCCGATTAATGTGATAGTTATAATTATTTGTTTTTACTCAGTGTAGTTATTCAGCTACGCCACATCCGCACAACATGTCTTTTGGCATCTAGAAGTGGCACATCAACCTCGAATGCTTCGTTTTTCATTGGTACCTGAGCTAAGGCTTCTAGCTCAAGATCAGCTCCCTTCATCGCAATCATTTGCCCATTTTGAGCCAGCAAGTGCTGACATAAGTGATAAAAATCATCAATTGAACTAAATGCCCGTGAAACAACGCTGTCAAAGGGTATTTCAGGTTGATAGTTTTCCACTCTGATATTAAGGACTATCACATTCTTCAAATCCAGCACCCTTTTAACATGCTTGAGAAAAAGTGTTTTTTTACCGACGCTATCCAGCAGCACAAAGGAAGTTTCTGGTAATAATATTGCTAATACAATTCCAGGTAAGCCACCACCGCTGCCTATATCTGCAACGTGTTTACCCTTGATAAAAGAGACTACAGACATGCTATCAAAGATATGTTTGACCAACATTTCATCCCAACCCGTAATCGCCGTCAGATTGTAGGTTTTATTCCATTTTTTAAGCAATGACAGATACTCGAGTAATTGATTAATCTGCTCATCTGTCACCGTAAGATTAAACTTTTCCGCCACCTGGCGAACCTTTACCTTGCTATCATCAAGCATATTATTTAAACAATCTAGTGTAATCATCTTGCCTTATTCGCCTTTCAGATTCTGACCATTGTTTGGAGTATACCACTCGTAAATCATCTCAGCTGACTACTCAGGAGTAGTCAGGTTTACGGGCAATAAATACTTATAACCACCCACTCTTAGGTGCAACAGGCAGATAGAGCTTTTGTTCAGGACTGATTACGTCACCCTTTAAGTTGTTGAGTGACTTAATACAACTTTCCGTAGTGTTATTTGCTTTTGCAATTTTGCCTAAACTGTCACCTTTTTTCACTGTATAGGACTGTAAGGTTTGAGTCTGACAATATTGATCAGGGGTCAGGTAAACTGTCTTTGTCGCACAGCCCGCCAAAAACACACCCGCAACCATTAACGCACCCAAATGAATTACTTTTTTCTTACTCATCTTTTAACTCCTTTTGTATTGTTTACCACAGCGGCAATCGAAATTGTAACTTAGATTGAGCTAATTTCTCCAGCGAAACCGCAAATCTTTACCCATCTTAATTGAATAGGCGAGAAACTCACTCCAGGTTCACATCTTGTAACACGCTTTCAGTCTGGGTTTGACGATACTGCTTAATGGCTTTGTTATATCGCTGATCTTCGTTGGCTAACATGCAACAGGCGAAAATGGCTGCGTTGACTGCCCCTGCGCGTCCTATGGCAAAAGTTGCCACAGGAACTCCCGCAGGCATTTGCACAATCGATAATAACGAATCCTGACCCGATAATGCTTTGGATTGCACAGGCACTCCCAGTACGGGAATGTGAGTTTTAGCCGCGAGCATTCCAGGTAAATGTGCGGCTCCTCCTGCTCCTGCAATAATTGCCTTTAAACCTTTTGTTTCAGCCGCTTCAGCATATTGAAACAGCAAATCAGGAGTGCGATGCGCGGAAACGACCTGTACCTCATAAGGGATGCCCAACTCACGCAATGTTTCGGTGGTGGACTTCATCGTTTCCCAGTCAGATTTAGACCCCATCACCACACCCACTAATGTCTCACTCATTTAAATCCCCTCTTTTTGTATCACGCGCAAAACCTGCGCACAAACCCATTCATAAATAAATCCAAAGCTATGCTTACCCTTGTTACTAAAGCGCACGTGGAGTTCGTGTTCAAATGCTCTATTTCTCAAATAATCTTGAGCCTTAATGAGCAGGGAAAGATCATCAACCACAGCATCCGTTTTTTGCCAAAATTGGCTCATGCCGTTGGTTTGTAGTTGTAGACTGAGTTTTGGTTCAGCTGCACTGCTTGGCATCATATGCGCTAAATGGCTGTAAAGATAACCTTTGGTGACGTCTTTTTGCATATTGATGCTGACGACCCCTGATTGCAGATAGGGTTTAAGCAATTCGCTCGCGTGTTGCTTTGTCGTACTGACTAAAAATGGTTCAACTACCTCTGTAATTGCCCTAGCAAGTCCGCTTAGATTTTGCACATTTTCCTCATGAAGCTTTACTTCAAGATAAGGATAAGCTGCGCGATAACCTAATTCAATTTGATACTCATCCGCCAATGGACGCAATAGCGCTGCAATATGCGCTTCAGAGGCACCCAATAGTTGCCACTGGTAGCGTGTCGGTTGCTTATTGGCGCATATTGACTTAAGTCTTGGCAGTACTTCTTTATCAAATAATGGTAAACATTCATGCGGAGGACCTGGCAACATAAACAGGTGTTTGTCATCGCCATGGATATAGCATCCATCCGCAGTACCATGTTCATTGATTAAAATTTCAGCACCCTGAGGGAAGTAAGCTTGTTTCCTGTTATTTTCAGGCACCGTCGTAAAGCGCTTAGAGATGCGGGCATAAATGCGCTGCCAAGAGGCGTCATGAAATTCTAAGGGCTTGTTAAAAACTGCTGCAATGGCTTCGCAGGTTTTATCATCCTCAGTTGGTCCAAGCCCGCCTACGGTAATGACAATCTTGTGCTCTTGCAGTAAAAACTGCAGGCTTGTTTTTAGTTTCTGCTTTTCATCAAAACAAGCCAGGTGCATTCCCACGCTAAACCCTTGTGCATAAAGCGCTTCTGCTATCTTAGGAGTGTTGGTGTTAATCACATCTCCTGTGGTGATCTCATCACCTGTGGCTAGGAAACCTATAGGTTTGGTTGTTGTGTGCAGTGGACTCATGCTGTCAATAAACACGCTATTAGCTCCTTCGGTTAGTAGGTCATGAATTTCTTGATCTGTTAATACATTCATGGAGTATACCAAAATGGTTGAAAACGCTTGTTTCAACTGGGTGATACACTCAGAGGTAAGAGGTGTGTTGTTAATCCCCAGTGCAATACAGCCCCAAGTATCAAATTTTGCTTTGATCGTTGAGAAAATATGACTCTCCTCTGTGACCCAATCTTTAACTTCAATCAAAAACTCACGTGCAATTGCCATATTTGTCAATACGAGCCTCTCTAGTACATACTCCGAAAAACTTGAGAGTAAAATGCGATCATGCAGCTGTGGATACTCCGCCAAAAGTTTAAGCAGGCTTTCTAGCAAGCGCGATTCGTATTCTGCATCAAAATGTTTTCTCACTTTAATTTCAATATTGGTATACAAATCTGGTTTTTCTGCCATCCATTCCAAGTAGCTTCGCATGCTCGGAATGCTTGCGTGAGCATCGGGAAAGCGCGCGCTTAGAACCTTAAGCTTTTGAATTTCCGCCCACCGCCAAAAGGTAATATCCTCATCGACACCTGTGAGTTTTTTCGCGTTATTATCATGGAAAATAAACAGCACATTATCGGCGCTTAGCTGCACGTCAAGCTCAATCCATCGTGCGCGAGCTTCATAGGCTTTTTTAAAGGCGATCATCGTATTCTCTGGAGCTATCTGGTTTGCTCCACGATGGGCAATAAATGGATTAATCTTCACCTTTTGTGCGCTCCAGCTCGGCGTGTTCAACCATATCCTTAGGTAATGCTTTTTTCATATGCACTCCCATATCTTCCAACTGTATAGCCTGCGAAATTAAATTGCCTCGACCCTTGGTCAATTTATTCAACGCATCAGCATAAGTTTCTTTTGACTTATCTATTTGCCTGCCCAGCGCCTCAATATCCTCCACAAATCCTCGGAACTTATCGAGCATTTTAGTGGCACGCTCTGTAATATCGCTGGCATTTTTATTTAAACTTTCATATTTCCAGGTATTGCGAATCGTGCCTAAAGTTGCCAAAAGAGTCGTTGGCGTAACGATGATAATGCGCTTTTTAAATGCCTCGTGAAATAGGCTATCATCGTGCTGGAATGCCACGACAAACGCTGCCTCAATCGGCATAAACATTAAAATAAAATCAAGAGAGTTGATCGCGGATAAGCGCTCATAATTTTTAGAAGAAAGCAGTGTAATGTGCTGGCGAATGGCGTCAATATGCTTTTTTAAACACTCAAGTTTTAGGGTCTCCGTCTCTGCACGCGTGTAAGCATCATAGCTCACCAGGGAAACTTTGGCGTCAATGATGACATCTTTGCCATCGGGTAAGTGTACAATGGCATCAGGTCTTAAGGTCTTCTCGTTATCGTCATCGTCACTTCCTTTAAAGCTGTTTTGCACCTCATACTCATAACCTTTACGTAAACCTGAAGACTCCAAAACGCGCTCAAGCACCACCTCTCCCCAATCGCCTTGGAGCTTTTTATCACCTTTGAGCGCTTTGGTGAGATTTTTAGCCTCTTTATTCATCTCCTGATTAAGCTCAAATAATTTATTTACCTCTTTCTGCAAAGAAGCTCTTTCTTTAGCCTCATGCACGTAGACATCATCGACTTTTTTCTTGAATTCATGGATGTCATTTTTAAACGGCTGCAGAATTTCTGCCAAATTTACTTTGTTCTGGTTGGCAAATCTCTCACCCTTTTCTTCAAAGATACGATTGGCGAGATTCTCAAACTGTTCGGTTAAGCTTTTTTTCGCATTTTCAAGTAAGGCAATTTTTTCCTGTGAGTTGTACAGCTCAGTTTCAATTTGTTTGCTCAAGCTTGAGTTTTCAGCCTGTAGCTGAGATTTTTCCTCCATTAAAGTATCGATTTTTCTGAGCATTTCATCCTGCTTTTTACTCGCATTCTGAAGCTCCATTTCCAAGCGTGTAACCTCCTTCTCCAGCGCTTGGAACCTCGCAGCATCACTTGCAAGCTTATTTTGCAGCTTTGATAGTTCATCATTACGAATTTCAAGCTTTTGCTTCACCATGCTAAGCTCTTGGGTTAAACGCTGTTCCTGCTCCTGGTAATGCTTATGATCTGTTGTTAGCACAATATTTTCTTGTTGCTTTTGCCACAACTGTGCTTCTTTATCCTGGTAGGATAGCTCAAGCTCTGTTAAAGATTTCTCTGTGGTTTTCAGCTTTGTTTGTAATGCGTTTCTTCCTGGTCTGGTCATCAGGAAACCAATCACCATTCCCATAGCAAATGCTACTATAGCAAGTCCAGTAATCATCGTTTTTCCTTTTTACTACCTTGCTTGTCATCATGCCATAAAAATAGCTGTATCGCTTGTAAATCATCATAAGAATGCACCTGAATGCAGGTAAACAACTTAACCTTACTGGAGTTACACACCTTTATATGTCAAACAAACGTTTGGATTCTGAAAAAGAGCGCATCACGCAATCCTCAATGGCAAGTCGCGTGAAATAATTCCCAGTCAGTCCAAGTGTTGTATCTTTGCTAAGTAGTTGATCAAGCACGTCAAGAAACCGTTGATGTTTTGCTTGATAACATGGCAGGGTATTGTACTTGGAATGTACATCGATCACTGCACTTTTGGGGATATTAAGCTTAGATAAAAATTCATCGATTAGCTTCGTGTGCGACTCCTTATGGTCTTTGAAATGGATAGTCATGCCACGAAATTTTTCATGCGGAACCACATCACGCGTGACCATTGAGAAAAAGTTTTGCTCTATGCCGATTAACCCACTTAATGACCTTATGTGATTGAGTTTGTCCTTATCAAGGATTAAAGCGGTAGTAGTAAGTTTGGAGATGCCAGGTTGATGTGCAATGCTTGCAATAGGGTGATTAATCTGAGTTAAAAGTTTTTGTGTGATATGCCATGGTGTCGCAAGAATGAGCTTATCGCTTTTAATCACTTCACTGCGGGTTTTGATCAGCCAGCTGTTATTTTGCCTGTCAATGTGGTGGACTTCAGAATTCAAGTTAATATCAATATCCAGGTTAGAAAAATCTTTAAATAAACTCGACATTCCCCCTTTAAAAGTGAAACTGCGTGGCAGCTTTTTATTCTTGACTCGCGGCTTAAAAAGAAAATCCGCAGGAAAGTTCTGGCTGTCCTGGCACAGCACTGCGTCAAAGCAATAGCGTAAAGTCTTGTGATAATTATTGTGCCCAAATACAAAACTAAAATATTCCGCGACGGTACGTTCTTTGGCTTTACTAAATTTAAAGAGTGGCAAGCCAATGCCTGCACGAACAGGATTTAGTGAGCCAAGCACGCTAGCAACGATATCTTGACGGGTTAAGAGTTTAAAGGGATGTGTCTTGCGTGTTTGCAGCTGAGATAAAAGTGCATTATCCTGGCAAAATTGAATGAGCGTGGCGTAAGAGTTGTAAATCGTATGCGCCCCTAATTCCAGCCAAAAATCTCCCGTTTTGGGGCTTTGGCAGGTTTCAATGCAACCCCCTAATTTATCGCACTTCTCAAGAATAATGCTCTTATACCCTCGTTGCGCTGCAAAGTGTGCAAAACTGCTTCCAGAAATGCCTCCACCAATAATTGCGATGGGGTAGTGTTTTGTCATAATTCCTCCAGTAGGGATTATTTCAATACCAGAAAATCTGGATTGGAGGTATTTTCAATTGCCTGATATCGGTAAGCCATTATTTTTCTTCTGTATGTGAAGCATAATCTTTTGGCGTTTGTGGGGCAGAACCCAGATGCTGGATGTGTTCTTTATTGCGATAAGCCTTGGGTTGCAACAGAGATTGTCTTGATTGGTCGAGATTAAGTTTTACGCTGTATTCTTGAGAATGTTTCTGCAATTCAGCAAATTGCTGATAAATACTCTCCATGATTTCATGGGTTTTACACACATGCTCATTAACGGTATTTTGGTAATGCGTCAGTAATTTTTTAGTCTCATCCAGCTCATTTGCAATGTTTCTATTGCTTTTGCGTGCGCTTAAACCGATGGCAAGACCGATCACAAAGGCGGTGATAACACCAAGTATTAAAATAACCATTACATCTCCTATGGTTGGTAAACAGGGGCTGCGGCACAACAGGCAAGACCTTCTTTTCTGCAGATAATCCCAAGCTTTCAGTCGTTGTGACCTTGATATTAACTTGATTTAGCTCAAGCTGCAACAGCGTTGCCATGCGTTGGCGCATTTCTCTTATGTCAAAGGTTAAATTATCACAACTCAATCTGGGGTTACACCAGATGTTGCTAAACAGCATAAGCTCCAATCTGCCCGTTGATGCTCCTAAATTCCGATAAAAATTCAGATGACAATATGGCTAAAATAGCTATAATTCCTGACCTTAACCAAAGATTACCTCAACAGATTTCAGCCAAGATTAATCAAAAAAAGCTAAAGTCGGGTTTAATTGTAAAGAAGTAAATGATGCAATCAGATAACAGCCGCCTACTGATCAGTATTTTAATGCTCACGATCATCATTGATGTCATGGGAGTAGGTCTGGTTTTCCCAGTGATCCCAGAAATCATGATGTCAAAACAAAGTCCATTTTTTGACATAAATACACCTGAGTCACTGCGTAATTTTTATTATGGACTGTCGATGGCAGTATGGCCCTTGGGCATCTTCATCGGTAGCGCAATCATTGGGAGGCTATCCGATAAATATGGGCGGAAGCTTATGATTATCGCTTCTTTAGCAGGAACCATCCTGGCTTATTTACTGTCGGTGAGTTCATTTGCATTGGAATCACTGACTGTTTTTATGCTAAGTCGCTTTATCTGTGGTTTTTTTGGTGGCAGTTTTAGTATTGCGCAAGCCGTCATGCTAGATATTTCTGATGAAAAAAGTCGGCTTAAAAACCTGAGTTTAATCACACTTTCCGCCTCTATTGGTTTTGTTTTTGGACCTGTAATCACCACCATCGTCGGTCTACTGTCACAAACAACCTATCAGGCAATCAGTTTGCCATTTTGGTTTGGTGCGGGATTTTCAGTGATTAATCTATTAAGCGTTTGCTTCTTCTTGCCTGAAACCTATACCAAACGCATTAAAGATCAAAAGCTTAAACTGATCAATCTCATCTTTAGCTTCCGAGTGATGTTTGTTGACAAGCGTGTACGAATATTGGCACTGGCATTTTTAATGCTGCAAATCGGTTGGGGTTATTATGCACAAGGATTACCCTTAGTGCTTGATCAAGCGTTTGGCTTTAAGTCAGCAAGCATTGGTTGTGTCTTTGTGATTATGAGTCTCGGCTTTGCCTTTTCAACACTCTATTTTCAAAATATCGTGCTAAAGCGTCTTAATAGTCATGTGGCAATGCTGTTAAGTGGTATTGTCATTGGTTTGCTGATTGCCATGTGCACATTTTTTTTAAGCCCAGGCTCGATGATTATTAGTGCTTTTGTTGGGGCACTCTTGCAAATTATTTTTTATACTGCGCTGTTGTCGGTGATTGCAGGCAAAGTTCATAGCCACGAACAAGGGGCAATTATGGGCGGGACCACTTCAGTTTTTGGTATTGCCTGGGCGGTTAATGCTTTCACCCTTGGTTTGTTTATAACGCTATATCTACTGCTTCCGCTCTACTTAGCAGCTGCAGCAATTATTATTGCGGGGTTATTTGCAAAACTGGATAAAGGCAGATGCACTGGCTTATGCCAAAGACAAGCAGGTTGATGAAAATAAATATTCTCTAACTTGTCCGTCCTGCTTTTATTACCTTGGCAAAGACTTAGATTCCATTACTTTTGTTGCTATCTTAAATAAGCGTGCATAGACCGCATATGCAGCGCTGCGTACACCTGTTATGTGATTCATCAAGCGCTCTAAGGGTTTTTGTTGCGGTATTAGCATCCATTCCTGAGCTTGACTTATACGATATCGAAATCAAATATTTTATTGGCGAAAGGTTCATCAATTAAACGAAAATGCCACCATTCTGTATCAATCGGTTCAAAGCCAGCACTGAGCATATGCTCACGCAAAAGCTGCCGATTCGCAATTGCTTGAGCAGATACATGCGTGCTATCAGGATGTGATAAAGGATCCATGAAATCAAAACAGGTTCCCATATCAAGCTCTTGACCTTGCTGATCGACCAGAGTTAGATCAACCGTGCTACCACTGCAATGGTTTGAGGTTTTACTGAAATACCCCTTGGCAAATAAATCCTTTTTGGCAAGGTTCGGATAGTAGTCTGATTGTGTGGCATCATCGTTCACATCTTGCGACCATTGCCAAAAATCCATGACTGCCTTCCTGGGTCGATATGCGTCCCAAATGAATAAACTCAATCCCAAACGGTTAATGTTTTTTTGCACGTCTTGTAATGCACGCAAACACACCTTTGTCATTATACATTTATTAGAATAGTAGCCATTCACTTGACGACCGAGAATATTACCATCCGAGCTATATTTTATATCCCAGAAAATATTTTCATTACCTGCTAAAGCAACAAATTCACTATCCATAAAGCGCCTCCACTTAGTTCTTAGTTGTAGAGTAGGTCGCTGATTTGATTTTATCTCCACAGAGACCCCTCGTCAAACCGTGCGTAAAGTTTTCCCTTACACGGCTTTCCGAAAGACTTCTTCCGTCAACTTTACAGCTCATCTAAATATAACCTCCCTTAATTCTTTTATGTTGCACAAATGCCCTACTCATAATAATAAAGTTTATGGGTAGTTTCATAGAAAAATGAGGGTGGATGGTCTCTCCATCCCTTGCTATGTTTAGCGTGCTTTTTCTTA
>NZ_PGGB02000015.1 GCF_002803295.2 Caedibacter taeniospiralis
AAAATCATTTCCTATCTGAAGTGGCGGCTCAGCGCACGAACCTTAACACATGTCCTGANTAGGGAGGCAAAGGCATATGACCATGATCAGCCATGAGCTGCCAGACATTCCCCTCAATAAGTTTAAGACGGTACAGACCATCTTTTTTATCCACGACTTCTGCCCCGGCATCGGCCATCTCTATGATTGAACCTAGTTTTGGTGCCCTATTAGCGCGAATATGACTAATACAGCTTTGATCATCGAGTATTTTCTCAATGAGAAATTCAAGTTTAGCTCCTGAGTCTTTTTGTCCAAAAAGACGCGCTGCCATGACACGAGAATTATTAAAAACGACTAAGTCCCCAGGCTGAATATAATGAATAATTTCACTGAAAATGTGGTTACTGAGTTCACTTGTTTTGCGATTAAGCACAAGAAGCCTGCTTTGATCACGCTCTTTAGCAGGGTAGCGCGCGATTAATCCTTCAGGCAATTCGTAATCAAAAATATCTGTTTTCATACACTGGTATTTTTAAGTTGCTACTTGGCGTTACCACCGTTCATCGACAAACAAAAAAGGCGCCATTGGCGCCCCTTTCATCTTTAACAAAAGTCACTGATCAATCAATTAAGCGTTACCAGCAACCGCTTCAATCGAAACGAATTGACGATTTAAAGGTCCACTGACATGGAACTTAACAACACCATCTGACTTTGCAAACAAGGTGTGATCACGTCCACAACCTACGTTGACGCCTGGATGGAATTTTGTACCACGTTGACGCACGATAATGCTTCCAGCTTTCACTGTTTCACCACCGTAGCGCTTAACACCCAGGTACTTGGGATTCGAGTCGCGACCGTTACGAGTACTACCGCCTGCTTTCTTATGAGCCATGTTTTACTCCTTCTTAGATTAACCTTGAATTGCTGTAATTTTAACCGCCGTATAATACTGGCGATGCCCTTGACGTTTCATGCTGTGCTTACGGCGACGAAACTTAATAATTTGTATTTTCTTATGACGACCCTGCTCAATGACTTCAGCAACCACCTTAGCGCCTTCAACAACAGGGCTGCCTACTTTGATTTCATCACCATTTTGCAGCATCAAAACCTCGGTAAATTCAACGCTTTCACCAATGCCTTTTTCGATTTTCTCTAGCTTAAGCACAGCCCCTTCTTTGGCTTTATGCTGTTTGCCGCCACTTTTAATAATTGCGAACATATTATTCTCCGATTACTCAAGCTGGCTTTCACCGCTTGACTTTTTGTTATTTTTTCAAGAAAAGTGCTTTACAAAAAAAGCGTTGAGATTTTAGTGTTTTTGGGGGCAAAGAGCAATATTAATTTTGCTCAAGGCTTAATAAATTCAACGATATTTCCCGAGGGGTCTTTGGCATAGCACGATAAGCTACCATCACGATGTTGGTTTAATTTACCATAACTTTCAGCTTTATCGGAGCTAAAGGCAATGTGTGCAGGGTGTTGATGTGACATGACAAAGGCAAGTTTGACATTGGCAAATTCAACCATTGCCCAAGTATCATCCTGATAAATGAGCCTGGCATTAAAATGCGATAAATACCATTTTACCGTTTCATCCAAGTTTTTCACCACTAGGGCAACATGATCCATTCTATCCATTTTAATACCCTCTTTTACTGCTGTCTGTACTGTTTGCGATGGGTATATAGCTTAAGAGCGCACCTTGCGTGCTGCATTATGATTTCTCGTTGGTTTTTGACCATCGCGATGTTCTATTTTGGGTTTTTTCGGGCTTATTTTCTGTGCGTGTTTATAGTTATGAACATTAGATTCAGGCAAGTTATGCACGGGATCAAACCCATCAATAATTACTCGCTCTAATGGTTTCTTCAACAAGCGTTCAATATCCGCCAATTGTTTAAATTCATCGGCACTGACTAATGAAATTGCCTCCCCAGTAGCTCCAGCTCTTCCCGTTCGACCAATGCGATGGACATAGTCCTCAGGCACACTAGGTAAGTCAAAATTCACCACCTGTGGCAACTGGTCAATATCAAGACCACGCGCAGCAATGTCTGTCGCAACCAATACCTGCAGCGCATTACTTTTAAAATCAGCCAATGCTTTCGTGCGCGCACCCTGGCTTTTGTTGCCATGAATTGCCGCACTATGAATACCTGCCTGCAGAAGCTTACCAGATAAATGATTAGCCCCATGTTTGGTACGCGAAAAAACAAGTACCTGACTCCAGGCTTGTTCCTTGATAAGCTTGATCAGCAACGCCGTTTTTTGCTTTTTATCTACTGGCGAAATCCAATGTTTTACCTGGGCAGTTGTCTGGTTTGGCGGGCTAACTGAAATTTCCAGAGGATTATGGACAATTTCCTTGGCAAGCTTTCTGATCTCATCAGAAAATGTCGCTGAGAACATTAAATTTTGACGTTTACTGGGTAATAACTTTAGGATCTTTTTAATATCATGAATAAAGCCCATATCCAACATTCGATCCGCTTCATCTAATACTAAAAACTTTAAGCGATCAAAACGAATCGCATTTTGCTGATAAAGATCCAAGAGTCTTCCAGGTGTAGCAACAAGAATATCAGCGCCTTTGCGCAGCTTCATCATCTGCGGGTTGATTTTCACGCCCCCAAACACCACAGCGGAACGCAAATGAGTATGCTTACTGTACGCTTGAATACTCTCTTGAACTTGTGCAGCAAGCTCTCGCGTTGGCGTAAGAATCAACGCATGGGTTTGATTTGCTCCCGCTTGCGGTGAATTGATTAACATTTCGACAATTGGCAAACTAAACGCTGCTGTTTTACCCGTGCCTGTTTGCGCTGCCGCCAGAATATCTCGACCTTGCAAAATAACGGGAATGGCTTGTTGTTGAATAGGAGATGGCTCGGAGTAACCTTGCTGTGAAAGTGCTTCTAAAATCGGGGTACTAAGCCCAAGGGATGTAAATGGCATAATGTTTTCGCAAATTTAATATTTGCCGCCAAGGATAAAGCGCTTCATTAAAAATAGATAGAGTTCAGGCAGAAATAATTACCTGCCAATCTCTTTTTGTAACTTAATCATATCCAGCGCTGCTTTCAGTGCGTATTTCCCCTTATGCCCTTTCTCTCCGCCTACGCGCGCCAGTGCCTGCTCCTTATCATGCGTTGTTAGCACGCCAAAGATCACTGGCAAATCATAGCTTAGCATTACCTCTTGCGTGCCTTGTGAAACCTGCATGCACACGTAATCATAATGATCTGTCTGCCCACGAATAACGCATCCTAAAAGCACAATTGCATCATATTTTTTGGTTTTAGCGAGCTGTTTTGCGGCAAATGGCAACTCCACAGCCCCTGGCACTTTATACACCTTAGGTGTTTTAATCCCTTGAGCGACGGCTTCTTCTAAAGCACCCTCCAACAATTTATCGGTGATAAGCGCATTAAATTCACTCACCACAATGGCAATCTTTGGCATGTTCATACTCCTTTAATCGTGTGTTTAAGTCGTTGTTTTTTGGTTTGTAAATAATGTTTATTGTGTGCGTGAATGAGAGACTCTGATACCAGTACTTCGACCGCAATGCCTGCGTTTTGCAAGGCCTGAACCTTCTTAGGATTGTTGGACAATAGCTGGCACTTCTCAACGCCATAATACTTTAATATTTGTACGGCATGATCATAACCGCGATTATCCACGGGCAAGTTCAGTGCTTCATTAGCGTCTATCGTGTCAAGTTTTTGTGTGCGTTGCAGCTCATACGCCTTAAGCTTATTGATTAAACCAATGTTTCTGCCTTCCTGATCAAGATAAATTAACACCCCACCATGCTCTGAAATTTCGTGCAAGGCGTGATGCAATTGTGACTGGCAATCGCATTTCAATGAGCCAAACAAATCCCCTGTAATACACGATGAATGAATACGCACCAAAGGATTGGCGTTGATGTCTTTACTTAAGACCTTAATCTCAGCCTTTGTTACAGGATCAACAAAAACGGTCATTTCAAGCTCTCCATACGCATAAAGCGGGATAACCGTGCTTACTGCTTTTTTTATTACCTTCTCAGTTGCCAGGCGATATAGCCTAAGCTCCTCAATGCTTAAAACAGGCAAATCATGCGTTAGCGCAAAGTGCGCAATTTCCTCGCCCTTCATCATAGTGCCATCTTTGTTCATGAGCTCACATAAAACAGCCGCAGGATGAAAGCCTGCCATTTTAACCAGATCAACACTTGCCTCGGTGTGCCCTTGGCGTCCCAAGACACCATAATCATTGGCGATCAAGGGGAAAATATGTCCAGGGCGACTAATCTCACCTGGCGTTACATTGGGGTTTGACGCCACTTGAATCGTATGCGCACGATCTTTGGCAGACACCCCCGTTGTTACCCCCTCTTTTGCCTCAATGGTCACAGTAAAAGGTGTGGTAAACTGGCTGGTATTTAAATCTGCTGGCACCATAGGGGTTAATTGCAAACGTTTAGCATGTGCTTTGGACATGGCTAAACAAATAATACCACTGGCATTTTGCAGCATTAAATTAATATTTTCAGGATTTGCCAATTGTCCTGGGAAAATCAAATCCCCTTCATTTTCGCGATTCTCATCATCAGTCACAATGATGCTTTTACCTTGCTTTAAGGCACTAACCGTTGTTTCTACACGCTGTTTAATTTTTTGAAACACTTTGCATTTTCTCCATATAACGATAAATATGCTTGCCAATTGGATCGGCTTCCAGATTGACACTTGTGCCCACTTGATAATGTTTAACAACCGTAGACTCAATGGTGTGCGGGATAAAGGTTACCGTAAAATAGCCATTTTTGACTTCAATCACGGTGATACTCATACCATCGATAGTCACAAAGCCTTTATTGACCAAATAGTGTAAAATTTCTTTGGGCGCATTAATGGCTACAAGCCAGGCATCTCCCTCGTGAATGATCCGTTTTATCACGCCAATACCATCCACGTGCCCCTGCACCATATGTCCACCGACAAAGTCATTTAAGCGTAATGACAATTCTAAATTTACTAAGCTCCCCATTCTAAGCCTGCTTAAATTAGTTTTACGCAAGGTTTCTGCTACTGCTTCAAAACTCACTAAATCTTGCGACTTATCCAGTGCGACTACAGTTAAACACACACCATTAATAGCAATGCTATCTCCGATTTTACAGTCTTTAAGTTGTTGTGAGTGAATGACTAAAGTCATCACCTCACCCCCAAAAGCAAACACAACTTCTGCAACTTCTTGAACAATACCACTGAACATTGATTACTCCATCTCCGCTATACAATAATAATCAGCTTTCAGAAAGCCCATTTCTTTAATATTAACGACTACTTTCTGTCTAAATTCACAGATAATCACGGGCGCAATATAGGCTTGCACTTCATTCACAAGATTTGCGCTAAAAAAGGCGTTAAGCAAGGTTTGTCCACCCTCAACTAAAACACTGCTAATCTCTTTGGCAGCAAGCACAATCAAAACTTCATGTAAGTCAAGCTCATGATCTTTGTTTAACGCAACCTCAATGCACTCAACCCCTTTATCTTGTAGTGCATAGAGCGTTTGTTTGTCGGCAAGATGACTGGTAAACACAATTGTTTTAGCCGTTTTGTCATTGAAAAGCACTGCATTAAGTGGTAAATCTGCCGTTTTTGACAACACCACACGCGAGGGATGTTTAATCATTTGACTGTCTGTCATACGCACCATAAGTTTTGGATTATCAGCCACGACAGTCTTGCGACCAACGATAATTGCATCGACCTGATTGCGTAGATTATGCACCTCGCGTTTTGAGGCTTGATCGGTAATTTGCTTACTGTCATTAAGATGCGTTGTCATATGACCATCCAGTGACATTCCCCATTTAGCAATAACATAGGGCAAATGTGTCTGATGATAATGAAAGAAAATTTTATTTAAGCTTATTGCTTCCTGTTGCATTAAACCAAGCTCTACTACAATGCCCGCGTCTTGCAGGCGTTTAACTCCCTTGCCTGAAACTTCAGGATTTGGATCTAAGGTGGCAACAACGACTTTAACAACTTGCGCCTTTATTAGAGCATCTGTGCACGGTCCAGTTTTCCCAAAATGACAACATGGCTCAAGCGTTACATAAACGCTTGCATTTTTTGCATTTTCCCCCGCTTGATCTAAGGCGTGAATCTCAGCGTGTTTATCGCCTGCAAATCGATGCCAGCCCTCACCGATAATCTGTCCATTTTTAACAATAACACAGCCTACCATGGGATTTGGAGAAACACTTAAGCGTCCACGCCTGGCAAGCACAAGCGCCTGACTCATATAAAAACGATCTGCTTGAAACATAAAAAATGCCCTCAGGTTTCATCTATTATCAGGGCGAGACAAAAGAAATAACCACATGAAAATTTAAGACATTAAGCATAAATTCAAAATTTGACATTTAAAATTCAGCATTAACTTCTTAAATGACATATGTACATAAATCATTCTTATTTCTTCTTTCATCCGGACTATAACCGTCGGCTCTGGAATTTCACCAGATCTGCTGACCTTTTGCGTTGACACAAAAGCGCTCGTGGGCTTTCCTGTTTTTTATTTCAAGAATTACCACCGGTGGGGAATTTCACCCCGCCCTGAAGAACTGCGGCAGAGTCTACGTGGTTTTAAATCAAAAATCTAGTACAACAAGCACTTCAACAGTGCTCCATTATGCTCGCGAAAAATGCAATGGCAAAGCCACTACCAACCTGACTACTCTAGAGTAGTCAGGCACTCCCTAAGTGATCAAGTCAGATGGTTTACGATGGGTAGATTACTGCTGCTTTACACTAAGCCTAAAAAGATGAGGTATTATCTGAATACGCTGGCAATTTCCCTCCAGGCGCTATACCATAGCCTAAATCTTCTACTGTTATATAAACGCACTCATGGCTAAGAAAATCTATATCGGCAGCTCAAACTTTGCCGAACTCATCACTGAAAACGCGGTTTTTGTTGATAAAAGCCTGCTTATCAGGGATATAATCGAAGATACCAGTAAAGTGATATTAATCACGCGCCCCAGGCGCTTTGGCAAGACGCTAAACATGTCCATCAGGACTTGCCATTTACAACCCCTGGTCGATTTTGAATTGTCTGCATAAAAAGGGAAAATTTGATGACTATTGGGTGCATACCTCAAATAACAAGATGATTGAAACCCTGCTGCTGAAATTCCGTGAAGATGTGCATCCTGCGGTGACACAATTGATGGAATATAAGACGGCAGAAGTCATTATCGATCGCCATGTGACCTATGACACGCTGGATATTCAATCGAGCAGTTTATGGAGTTTGTTGCTGTTTGCAGGCTATCTAACGGCAGAAACCGCAAGAAGAACCGATGAGTTATTGTATGAATGCACGGTGCGTCTGCCCAATATCGAAATTGTGCATCTGCTAAATTACTACTTCAAGATCTGGTTAAACAATCGCATCGGTGTGCAATATCAATCGTTTTTAAATAATCTGGTTGAAGGCAAGGTGGAGAAGTTCAGCGAACAATTAAATACTTACCTCACTGAAGCCTTAAGTGTCAGAGACACAGGCTATACCGCCGAGAAGTTTTATCATGGACTGGTGTTGGGCTTAATCGCCTCCCTAAGATCAACTCATATTATCCACTCCAATCATGAATCGGGAGATGGTTATCCCGATGTGCTACTTTATCCCTTAGCCAATAATCAAAAGCACGATTTAGGCATAGTGATGGAATTTAAGCATGCCAGGGAAGATGGCAGTGAAAACTTAGACAAACTTGCCAGGCAAGCGCTAAGCCAGATTGATGCTAAAAATTACAGCACTGAGCTAACATCTCAATCTCAAGTAAAGCGCATATTGAAGCTTGGTTTAGCGTTTAATCATAAACAAGTGATTGTCAAACACCATTGAGTGTTAGGGAATTCCAACTTAATAACCTGCCTCGCGATGAGAAGAGCAAACAGGTGGATGCGCCTTAGGTTTATCCGCCCTACTACCAAACAAATGGGTAGTCTTAGGGCGCCAGAATAAATAAAGTCAACCAAAAGCTGATTCCCATGCTTCAGCGTGGGAATACATAATCTTGTACTCTAAGGTAAATTTTAAAAATCTCGTTCTCTTATTAAACCTGAACTTCCTAAGCAACCACACGCGCCACATTCTCAACATAAGCAGTCGCACTCATTTTTTTGGCCAACGTTTCAAGTGTTTGCATATCGCTAAGAATGAGACTCAACTTAATCGTTTTATACTTTTCTGATTGTGAAGGCTGCAGTGCCGCAATCGTAATTTTCTCACTCGTTAAAATACTGGTTACTTCATGCACTGCTTTGTCAACGTCACTACAAATAAGCAACAAATCGACCTGATAGCGCCTTAGATCTTTCTTACCCCATTGTACATCCAGCACACGCTCGGGCAAGCTTAAGCTTAAACGTAAAAAATTTGGACACACGGATCTATGCACAGTGACCCCTCTGCCATGCGTTAAATAGCCTCCAATGTCATCGCCTTGCACAGGTTTGCAGCAGCCTGCCATATGCGATAGCAGGTTATCCACTCCATAAATGGTTAAATCAGTTTTACGAATATTTTCATGCAAATTGTGCGTGATACTGGCAAGCTTATTCGTTTTATCTTCCTGTATTGCTTTATCAACCAGATTATAGTGTTCAACGATATAGTTGATCACCTGATTAAAACGTAAGGCTCCCGTTTCAATACCTGCATATAAAGTTTCTTCATCCGCCATATTAAAGTGTGAGGCAACTTCACTGTAATCGATTGACTTAAGACGATGAGTTTTAAGCTCATCTAAGAGACGTTCACGCCCTAAAAGCGCATTTTGCTCTTTATTTTGCTGCTTAAACCAGCGTGCGACACGTGCACGAATTTTGGCTGAATGAATAAAGCCACTGCCTGCATTTGCCCAATCCATGCTCGGACTGGGTTCTTTGTGCGTTAATATTTCAACCTTATCACCCGTTGCAAGCTTCGTCGTTAAGGGCACTATTTTACCATTGATCTTAGCACCTTTAGTCCTGTGCCCGATCATCGTATGCACCATATACGCAAAATCAAGCACAGTTGACCCTGACTCAAGATCAATGACGTCACCATGAGGCGTAAATATATATACACGATTGATGGTAATTTCTTTTTTCAGCTCATCACTATTGATTTCATTAGCAAGCTCACTCTCCCAATCTAATAATGAACGCAGCCAGTTGACTCGGGCTTCGTAGCTTGGATCATGTTTAACCCCCTCTTTGTAGCGCCAATGAGCGGCGACGCCCATTTCAGACTCATTGTGCATTCCATGCGTTCTGATCTGCACTTCAAGGGTTAAATGCTCAGGACCATAAACTACCGTATGTACCGATCGATAACCATTTGGCTTGGGCGTGGCAATATAATCAGCAAATTCACTGGAAATGGGTTCCCACAATTGATTAACAATACTTAACGCACCATAACACTCATCAACTGAGTCTACTAAAACGCGTAAGGCTCTGATGTCATAGAGCTCATCCAAAGAGCGCTCTTTTTTTCTAAGCTTCCGCCAGATACTATAGATATGCTTAACTCTGCCACTTAGCTCAAATTGGATATTTTCTTTTTTAAGCGCACCCGCTAGCGTGTCTATCGCATTTTGAATATACGCCTCACGTTCAAGGCGTTTCTTTTTAAGTCCTCTCGCGATTTTTTTATACTCAACAGGATAGAGACAGGCAAACGCACGGTCTTCAAGCTCCCACTTGGTTTTAGCCAGTCCTAAGCGATTGGCTAGTGGCGCATAAATTTCTAGAATTTCTTTGGCAATCGTTTGCTTGTAGCTTTCCGTCCAATTTTTAGCTGCTCGCATTGTACAGACTCTATCAGCCAATTTCACCAAAACAATACGCACGTCTTCGACAATCGTTAGTAACATTTTGCGAAATGTGTCAATTTGCGACTGATTAGGTTTGGCGTTTTGCAAAGCACGTACTGCAGACATGGCCTTCGCACCATCTAAAATTTTTAATACCCCTTCACCACATTGTTTAGCAATAAGCTCAGATGGCGTTTTTTGGTTGTAATGCAACTCAAACAGCAAGGCCGCTGCCACTGAATCTTCATCCGCCTGCAGATCAAATAATACGGCTGCCATTTCAATACCATAATCAAAACACGTACCACCGTGCACAGAAGGCTCATCAACGCCGTATTGCGCTAATATATCAAGAGCTACAGCAATCGTTGCCAGTCTGTTTTTTGGGTAAAAACCTTCGAGTAAAGCCAACCATTTTTGAAAATCTATGAGCCCCTCTTTGGTCAAGGCATATCTGTCCGTTACTTGCACCATCGCTACTTACCCATTCCTAAATCAATAATCGTCGTATCTTTATTAACTGGAGAAACCACTGGGATTAAGCATAACGAAAAACTTCTCAAAACCCCAGTGAAAGTATGGCAATAATCGCTTGAATATATAATGCGAAATATCGGCTTAGGACAAAATATTTGCCAAAGTGTGGGTGTGGGGGATGAGCGAACACTATCACACCCACACTGATTAACTCACACTTTAAAACAGGCAGGAAGCAATCACAGCCAAAATATCAAAAGGCTAAGTCAGTCGATAAGCCGGGTTCTGTCGTGGACAGTCATTTATCTAGATATTATGTCGCCACAATACTCAAGCAGCCTACCCGATTGCAGTGCGAGCCACACTATTACAATCCTATTTGGCTTTGCTTCAGATGGGGTTTGCCATGCCACTTTTGTTACCAAAAGCGCGGTGCGCTCTTACCGCACCTTTTCACCCTTACCTGTATGAAAACATACATTGGCGGTCTATTCTCTGTTGCACTTTCCGTAAGCTCACACCTCCCAGGAGTTACCTGGCACCTTGCTCTATGAAGCCCGGACTTTCCTCATCTGACCACTAAGTCCCAGGCTCAAAAACATTTAGCTGAGACCATCCTGCCTAAACTCACACTAAAGTTTTCATTCTAAACCATAAACTTAGTGGTCAGATGCGACTGCCTGACCAACTTAGCGGGCGTTATTATAGGCTAAGCTTGCGGCGAATAGCAATAATCTCTTGTTCGGAAATGGTTTTTAAGCGACTAAATTCCGTTTGTAATCCCAGAAGCTTTTCACTTGCACGCTTTTGAAACTCCCTGACTTTTTGATCACAATCCATACGAGTCGTGAATAATTCACTTTGCGCACTTTGGTACTGCTCCAAGGCCTCCAATCTTGAACTTCTTATAGCTGCAAGTGCCTGAAATAATTTTTGAATTATTTCAGTTTCTTGTTGTAAGCGCTCCAAGGTCAATGGCTCTCGTGGGGCAATCGCTGCATAGGATTCATCTGAATTGCTATTGCCTATAAATTGCGTTCTTGAATATGGTTTCTTATGACCATTCTGAACTGAGGACTCCTGTGTGCAATTACGCTGCAACTTTCTCGACTTGAAACTGCTGATATCTGGTCTTCGCAGTTTGTTATTGCTGCCAGCCCCATAACTCGTTTCAGCTCTTGTTTCAGTGGATCTGAACTTTGGCTTTACTTCGTTGCTTAAATGAGGATTTTCTTTCTGCCATTTCCCTAGCAAAACGGCAATTTGTGCATGGGTACCCCTTCTTAGTTCTCTGCGCACATATTCGAGTGTAACTTTACGCCCTTCCTGATTTAATCTCTCTGCTACTGCAGCAAGCTCCTCATAACTTATCTGGTTATCTTCTGACATGGATTCCCTTAATACTCCAATATTTTATACTTGATGTAAGGATGAAAATAAGCACCATCTTTTTAGCTGTCCACTCAAGGAAAGAGCTCGCAGTGCGAAGCCACGAGATAGCTCGAAAATATCAACATTGCGAAGGTTTGTATTACTTAACTTTGTAGTAGAAAATACTCTAGAGGCAAACTCACCGCGCGGATTATGACCAAACTTTCGCTTAAGTTCAAGAAAAATCATGCCAGGATCGTTAAAAGACCAGAACTACTACATAATTGCAACACGATAATCAGTGTCCCAGTGAACATTAATATCAATAAATATAATTTGCTTATTAGCGTATTGCGCGCCTCTTTACACCGCAAAGACCATGTCATACATGCAGGCAATATAATTAGCAAAACACACACAAAGATACTCGCATATCCCAAAGCTGCAAGAAAACCATTAACAAAGAAAACAGCAAAAATCAGGGGAGGAAGATAGGTAATAGCAAAGTTTAATAATCGAAACGGCGTCGTTTTCTTAAACTTATACGTGTCTTGATTAAAGTGAAACAGCGCCAAAGTCACGCCCAGAAAGGACGTCGTGACAGCAACATTCGAAAACCCAATAATAAACCCACTAGCACTTCGAACATTAAGTAAATGATGATACGCCATTCCCAAATCAATGCCATGAGTCATTAAATATTTAAAACCATAATTTCCTAATACGGGAATAACGCCCAAAGTGACCATTACCCAAACGGTATAAACAACAAAAGGGACACAAGCTCCCACTACCACGACACGCTTTAGCACCTGGTCATTTTTAAAATAATTACGTATTGTTGGGATTACAATATGAAAACCAAAAGAAGTAATCAAAATTGGAAACGCATACCAGGCATAGCCAATGCCCATGCTCGCCTCACTTAATAAACTTTTTTGCACGTAGGGCACGATAACCACGATAATGCCAAGAAAACACAATGCTTTTAAAGCAAAAAACAACTTGTTAAGCTGATCCACTGCCGAGGTACCAAAATAAATAATAGCCCCAAGAATCAGGGTAAAGAGCAAAGCACCATACCCTCCTGAGTGACTTACCCCAAATACGTATTGATCTAAAAGCCCACCCCCCATAGCAATGTAAGCCGTCGTTAGTGCATATAACAGCAACAGGTACGCAAGCCAGTTTACCACCTGCCCAAATCGCCCTAAGGTAGCATATGCCATGGTATTTAAATCTGCTCCAAATGGCTGGCGTGTATTTACTTCAACCATCAAAAGTGCTGTTGCCAACATGATAATCCAATTAATAAACAGGAGGATCAGCGCAGTCTTGAACCCGACAGCAGCCACGGCATACGGAATGGCGAGCATCCCCGCCCCAATAGAAGTCCCAGCAATGAGCAAAACACCTCCAAGCTTCTTCATCCTTGAAACCGTTTGTGGCATATCATTTTCCAACATATTTTTGTGAATCAAAAAATTAGCGAAACCTCATGTTATCATTACAAACAAAACTGGCAACCAATTTTCTCTTACTGCTACGTAATTTTTTATCCCACTTAAGCATTATTTAAAGCTGCTCTTGGCTTAACATCAATCGCCATATCTTTATCACAAAAGCCATTTTCTAGGCGATAAGCACCTGCCACGGCAATCATCGCACCGTTGTCTGTGCAATACCTCAATGGGGGATAATAGACTTGCCAGTGATTTTTTAGCGCAAGCCTGCTTAACGTTTCTCTTAGATGCTTATTGGCACTTACACCACCTGAAACGACCAGATTTTTGATCCCAGTATGTTTCAGTGCACGTTTGCATTTGATCGAAATCGTATCAACTACTGCCTCCTGAAAGGCATAAGCAATATCTGATTTTGTCTGCTCACTCTTGTCTTCCAGGAGCTGCCAGGCATTAAGCACTGCAGTCTTTAAACCACTAAAGCTAAAATCAAACCCAGGTCGATCACACATAGGTCGAGGGAATATAAACTCACTCAGATGACCATTCTCTGCAAGCCTGGCTAAATGAGGACCTCCTGGATATGGAAGACCTAACAACTTTGCTGTTTTATCAAACGCTTCACCTGCAGCATCATCAATCGACTCCCCCAGAAGCTCATAACTGCCAAACTTCTGCACCTCAATCAGCTGGGTGTGTCCTCCTGAGATTAATAATGCAATATATGGATATTCAGGCTTATCTTCCTCATTAAGTAACGGGGCTAATAAATGCCCTTCCAGATGGTGAATCGCGATGGCAGGGATATCTAGCATAAAGCTTAAGGTTTTAGCAAATGCCGCACCAACCATCAACGCACCAACCAATCCTGGCATGGCGGTGTAGGCTATTGCATCAATGGCTTTCAATGACAGCTTCGCCTCTGTTAATGCCGCTTTTGCTAAAGGCAAAAGTTTTGCCACATGATCTCTTGAAGCAAGTTCAGGAATAACTCCACCATATGGTGCATGCAAATCAATTTGACTATACAACTCATTAGCTAATAGCTTCTGGGTACGACTATCGTAAATGGCAATGCCTGTTTCATCACATGAAGTTTCAATTCCTAAGACAATCACAGCGGTGTTGCCCTTTTAATCTTATTGCAGCGTTTTCCCCTCGAAAAAAGTAAAAGCAACATTCCCACCGTGAGACCCACAATAAATACCAGTAGCAGCAATAGAATCAGGGGCAAGTTGAATGAGCCCAGTAAATAATTGAAGCTCACAGGCTGCGCATTAAGCACAGCCAATACACATACCAAGACAAATACAATCACTAACAACACATAGCCAACAACACGCATTACTCTTTCCCAGGTTACTAACGCCAAAAAACCGTTGCATCATACCACATTTACGCGCAAAAGTTTTAGCTTGTTTTTAATCGCGCTCAACGCAAGAATTTAGCTTTCATTAACAAGCACTATTTGTTAGAATGCAGCTGCTTTTGTTTCATGTTTTTAGGCTTAGGACCAAATTTCCGCCCAAAC
This sequence comes from Caedibacter taeniospiralis, assembly GCF_002803295.2. Taxonomy (GTDB): domain Bacteria; phylum Pseudomonadota; class Gammaproteobacteria; order Francisellales; family Francisellaceae; genus Caedibacter; species Caedibacter taeniospiralis. The sequence goes on from NZ_PGGB02000015.1 coordinate 14,711, forward strand.
AAAATAGATGCTGTCATTCCCGCCTGACCACTCTGGAGTGGTCAAGCCCGCGAAGGCGAGAATCCAGCTTTCAAATGACTCCTGCAACCTCGCACAGGGTGACGATGGGCGGAAACATGGTGAGGGTCTATTTTTAACAAAACAAAAACTGATTTGACATGGATTTTGGCTATTGTAAATCGATTGGGAAAAACAGATTGCACCAACGCAATATATATCACCCCAATACCTGTGTACACATGGCTTACAAAAACTTGCATATGCACAAAAGCAATGCCCAAGGCATTTTTGTGCAGTTGTGAAGAACTAGTCCCATTGCGCATTTTATGTGCTCAGTGTGACTGATGATTTAGAGGGATTAATAATGCAGTGACTTACAGACGTCATTGGAAATGCTTCTCTTAGAGAAAAAATTAAGAGCAGCATTTAGGAAAAAATCTCACGTTAAATCGCATAAATAAAGGTATTAGGGCAAAAATTTAAGTGCCCAATTTGTGAATCTACTTAGACCCGTGCTCTTAAGCAAAAGTCTATAGAGCGTCATGATCAAGTAAGGTGACCCGTTGGCGCGAAATAAAACTATGGAAAACACAAATAAATAATGATGGTTTTTATAACAATAATAACAATAACAGCTTACCTGACTTGGGTTTTAACTAACCAGGGTTGGGATTTATCTCATGCAAACTCATCATTCCAGCACTTAGCTTTACCTGTAATACCTTTTAAACAATCATTATTTAAAAGGATAACAACATATGAAAAAAATGCTGATCAACGCCCGCCAGACCGAAGAAACGCGTATTGCTATTGTCGACAATGTTCAATTGATGGATTTAGACATCGAGAGCGTCGATAGAGAACAAAAAAAAGCTAATATCTATAAGGCCAGGATTTCTCGCATTGAGCCAAGCTTAAATGCCATCTTTATTAACTATGGTGAGGACAAGAATGGATTTTTACCCTTCAAAGAGATCTCTCCTGAGTATTTTAAGAAAGCCACTAAAGAACAAAATCCGCCACTAAACGAATTACTGGAGGTTGGTCAAGAGCTTATTGTGCAAATTGCTAAAGAAGAGCGTGGTAGCAAGGGTGCAGCATTAACCACCTTCATCACCCTGGCAGGCTGCTATATGGTTTTAATGCCAAACAACGCGAGTGCTGGCGGTATTTCACGTCGCATTGAGGGCGATGAGCGTCAAAAACTTAAAACCTTATTTGACTCATTAACCATTCCTGCAAACATGGGAGTGATTATCCGTACCGCAGGCGTTGATCGCCAAGCTGATGAAATTCAGGCCGATTTAGATACGCTGGTCAACCTGTGGGATGCAATCAAACGCGTTTCATACCAGCGCAAAGCACCTTTTTTGATCCACAAAGAAAGTGACATCACGATTCGCGCCATCCGTGATCACTTAAAAGACGACATTAAAGAAATTATTATTGATGACGAGGAGGCTTATGAAGACTTAAAGCGCCAGCTTACCATGCTGCGCCCGCAATTTGTTGAACGTTTACAGCTTTACAAAAAAGAACTTCCTCTTTTCAACGCATTTCAAATTGAAAAGCAAATTGAAAGTGCCTTTAAACGCGAAGTTCATCTTCCCTCTGGTGGTTCTATTGTGATTGACACCACCGAAGCCTTAACAGCAATAGATATCAACTCTGCACGCTCGACCAAAGGGGATAACATCGAGGAAACTGCATTAGCGACAAATTTAGAAGCCGCTGAAGAAATCGCAAGGCAGCTGCGCCTGCGCGATTTAGGCGGCTTAATCGTTGTTGACTTCATCGATATGGCATTTTTCCCTAATCAAAAGGCAGTTGAGCAGAAGCTGGTTGATGCCCTGTTTAGTGATCGCGCGCGCATCCAGATGACACGCATTTCTAAATTTGGTCTGGTTGAGATTTCGCGTCAGCGTTTGCAAGCCTCATTGGGAGAGTCCGTCATGCACGCGTGCCCTCGCTGCGAAGGACACGGGTTTATTCGCTCAATCCCTTCACTTGCCTTATCCATCTTGCGCAACGTACATGCTGAGGCAATTCGAGAGAAAACTAATGAATTACGTGTTCAGCTCCCTATTGATGTCGCCACATTCCTGTTGAATGAAAAACGCGATGAGTTGTCACAGATTGAAGAAGGCACCAGCACTAAAGTAACCCTTATTCCCAATGCTAATTTGCAATCACCGCACTACAGTGTACAACGTATTTGGGGAGACGCTTACACCGCCAGTCGCCCAAGTTATGATTTAATAGAAGACAATAAAAATATTGAGTTATATAAAGCCCCTAGACAGGATAAAGCCAAGCAACCCGCGCTTAAATCAGTCAATTACAACCAAGTGCAAAACACCGCCGAGCAAAAATCCGAACAATCACCCGTCATAAAGCCAACAGTCACACAGGCACCCAAAGCAAAGCAAGAACCAGCTGAAAAAGGTTTCTGGGCGAAGCTCAGTGCATTTTTCTTTACTGAACAATCAGACACTGAAAAGCAAAAAGACAATTCAACCGATAAGCAAGCTCCAAAAGCGGTAAGTCAAAAATCTGAGCTCAACCAAAAAACCCAAACTCGCGATGGTAATCGTGGTAATAGTCGCGATAATAATCGCGGCAATAAGGCGCAATATGACAAGCGTCGCCAGAATCAGCAAGCTGGCGAGCGTGATGAGAGTCGTGCCAATCGTGAGGACAACCGCGATAATAAGGAAACGAATCAAGGCAATGACAACAACCGTAATGATCGTGGTGAACGTAGGGATCGGGGGGATCGTGACAAAGGAAATAGAGGTAACAATCGCAACAACCAACGCCTACAGGTTCATCAAAGCGAAGAAGTTGTTGACATTACCATGCTGAAAAAAGAAGCTCCTGAGGTCATTAAGGCAGCAAAAGAAAAGTCTCTGATGAAGACGATTTCAACCATGCCAGAAGAAAAAATCTCTGTGATGGTGCGTGAAGTGCTTGCTGAAGTGAATACCTTAAGCAGTGACCACGCCACACAGGTGGAGACGCATGCTCAACGCACACGCAAAGTAAAATATCTTAACTTTGAGGTGGTAGATACTCAAAAGTTAAGTGCTGAAATGGTCGAACAGGAGAAAGCCAAGAAAGTAGCCCTGGCTGAAGTAAAAGAGGCAAAAAATGAGGTTATGATTTCTGAAGATCTTGACATTATTGTTGATGTAGAAACACCATATGAAAATCGGGGTGTAGTTGAGGAAGATGCTCAGGAAACACATGAAGTTGCCAATGGTCAGCCCCAACAATCTAAAAAGCCTCGCCCACGTAAAAACCCCCGCACACCAACACACATGGAGTACTCAGCAGCCGTTGATGTAGGCTCTCAAGGCTTTATTACCAAGGCATAAGTCAGGATTTTATAAACTTACTAAGCGTAGGGTGGATAAGCCGAAGGCGCATCCACGCGGAAAAGCAAACAGGTTGAGTATTGGTGGAGGCGCCTTCGGCTTATCTACCCTACTACTACCCGTCAGAGCAAATAGATATCTTAATTAAACTTGAGATTCTTAACCTCACAAACCTAAAAAAGGGGATAATTATGATCAGTATCAAACCTAAAACCATGCTCAGTATCAGCCTGTTCTTCTCAGGCTTAGGTTTCCAAATAGCTCATGCCTGTATCTCTAAAGAATACAATGATGCTTATGCTCTTTTTAAGCACAGCGAATACACCAAATCAGTGCCTGCCTTTACCAAGTTATACCACAATGGCTGTCCCACTTCACCTTACTTTCTAGGCACTTATTATACTTATGGGATTGCAGTGGAAGAAAACTATGACACAGCCATTAAGTATTTTGATCAGTTTTTAGATAAAAAGAACTTGGCGCAACCGCGAGATTATCGCGCTAATGCGTATCGTGCCCTAGCATTGATTTATCAATCAAAAAACCAGACACAAAAAGCACATGACTACCTGGTGGATTCAGCCAAATTAGGTAACACTGAGGCGATGTTTTTATTAGGACGCTCCTACATCAATGAAGGGCTACCCTATCACACGACAACCAACTTAAAAGAAGCTTACGTGTGGCTTAATAAAGCAGCGAATTATGGCAATGTTGAAGCAATGAAATTGATATATGAGCACTCGCTGCAAAAATATGCCTAAGCGCTATTATTAAGCAGTTCACACTTTTTAAAATCATAAAAACAGGCGGCAATTCATGTTTAAGAGTTTATCCGAACGTTTAGGCAGTTCTCTTGACAAGATTAAAGGTCAAGGTCGATTAACCGAAGACAATATCAAAAGCGCATTACGCGATGTGCGCATGGCGCTACTGGAGGCAGATGTTGCGCTGCCCGTTGTTAAGCAGTTTATTCAGCGCATCCAGGAGGAAGCACTGGGGGAAAAAATCCGCACCAGTTTAACTCCTGGACAAACCTTTATTTCAATGGTGAAGCATGAGCTTGAGCACACACTTGGTGAAAAAAATGAAACGCTGAACTTGAACGCTCAACCCCCAGTTGTTATTTTGATGGCAGGGTTACAGGGTTCAGGAAAAACAACCACAACGGCGAAACTTGCTAAATTTTTAAAGGAACGCCAAAACAAAAAAGTCATGGTGGTCAGTGTTGACGTCTATCGTCCTGCTGCGATTAAACAATTACAAACGCTGGCAGAATCTCTTAATATAAATTTTTGCCCATCCTCCAGCGATGAAAAGCCACTTGATATTGCCAAAAAGGCGATGCAGCAAGCCAAACAACAGGTTTGTGATGTCCTTATTCTAGACACGGCAGGTCGTTTACATATCGATGATCAGATGATGGATGAGGTGAAGGCACTGCATGAAGCAGTTAAACCGACTGAAACCCTTTTTGTCGTTGACAGTATGACAGGACAAGACGCGGCAAATACGGCTAAAGCCTTTAATGATGCCTTACCATTGACGGGAGTAATACTCACAAAGGCAGATGGCGACGCGCGAGGTGGCGCTGCATTGTCCATACGCGAAATCACAGGAAAACCCATTAAGTTTATCGGGATAGGTGAAAAGACAGATGCGGTTGAACCATTTCATCCTGATCGAATTGCTTCACGCATTCTTGGCATGGGCGATGTGTTATCTCTTATTGAAGAAGTTGAACAAAAAGTTGACAAAGCTGAAGCAAAGGAGTTAGTCACCAAGCTGAAAAAAGGTAAGTCCTTTACCCTTGAAGACTTCAAGAACCAGCTGCAACAAATGAAAAAAATGGGCGGCATTGGCTCTATGCTGGATAAGCTGCCAGGGATGGGTAACATGGGTGCCAATATTCAGGGTAAGGTGAATGACAAAATGTTTGTGCAAATGGAAGCGATCATTAACTCAATGACGCCTCTTGAGCGCAGAAAGCCCGAGCTGATTAAATCATCACGTAAGCTGCGCATTGCTAAAGGTTCAGGAACACAAGTTCAGGATATTAACCGTTTGTTAATGCAGTTTACCCAAATGCAGAAGATGATGAAAAAAATGAGTATGGGAGGAATTGGCAAAATGATGGGGACAATGCGCCACATGACACAAATGAAAAACGTGCAAGGCATGATTCCTCCTGGCAAAGGTGGCAAGTTTTTTAAGTCAAGACCGACTTAGTTTAATTTGTTGAGTACTGGTGGATGCGCCTTCAGCTTATCCACCCTACTACTGAAACTCTGGGTAAATAGTTCCTAAGCCCGAAGTTCGCGGGTATCTGTCACAAGTCGGTTATATTCATCGATGAATTCCTGAAATATTGCAAGCGTGTCTACTGACACCTCGCAGCCAATAGATAACCTTAACAACCAGGGGGAAACCTGTAATTGAATTTGTTGCAGTTTCTTAACTTCTTTATGTGACATCGTAGCAGGGTGGCTTAGAGAGCTGTGAACCGCACCAAAGCTCAGTGTTTTAGGAAAATAGTATTTGAGTTTGTTAGATAGCAGCATAAACTGCGACTCATTACGACACTCAACTGCTAACAACAGACCTGAAACAACACTGTTCTTTTTTAGCCAGTGTGCATGTTTTTGGCTTAAATCACCCGCGTAGTAAATTGCTGCAAACAGGTTACTTTTTTTCAAAAGCGCATATACCTGTGCGGTATTCTCAGCGATTCGCTCCAAACGTAAATGCACCGTTTTTAAACTTCTGGACAATAGCCATGACTGGAATGGATCAAGTGCGAAGCCCGTTTGACGAATAATTCTGGCAATCTGATCCTTATAAAGACTATTGCTTGCAATGACGCCTGAAGTTACATCGGCATGCCCCACCAAATACTTTGTCGAGGACTGCAGGGCAATGTCAGCACCCTGCTTTAACGGCATAAAGGCATAGGATGACATCAGTGAATTATCAACGACTAAACAAATATTGTGTGCCTTAGTGATGCGAGCAAGTTCAGCGATAGGAGTGATTTTCTGTAGAGGATTTGACACTGTCTCACACAATACCATTTTGGTCTTTGCTGTGATTTGTTGCATTAAATTAGCAGGGTTTTGTAAGTCGATCTGCTTAAGAACAATACCACGGGTTTCTGTCATCTCCTCCAGGATAAATGACAAACCTGCATAAAAATCTCCCCCAACGATTAACTCATCGCCCCGGTTAAGCAGTGACAAAATAACATTCAATGCCGACAAGCCACTACTTACAGCAAATGCAGCATCTGCCTCATCTAAGATCGCAAGCTGTGCCTCTAAGTATCGCCGTGTTGGATTCTGCACGCGCGAATACTCAAAGTCATTTGGCAGATTTTGGTCAAAGGTACTGACCTGGTAAATGGGCATGCTCATCGCATGATAGGCGTCGTTATTTTCAAGATGAAGTAAGCGCGTTATTCTATTCATATTTTCACAATTTTCTGTCTGTTCATAGCAAATATTTATTCGATAAGACTGAGGCTTACACGCTGTCGCTCAACATCAACACCAATCACTTTAATATGTGGTAGTTGCTGATTAAGACTGATCACTTCATTTGGATGATTTATCCGTTTACTACTTAGTTGTGAAATATGAATCATTCCATCATTTTTTAACCCAATATCAACAAATACCCCAAAGTCGGTAATATTGCGTACAACACCAGAAACAACTGCACCAACCTCAAGCGCTTTTATATCCAGCACATCGGCACTAAATAGGATTGCGGGCAATTCATCTCTGGGGTCAAAACCTGGTTTTTGCAGCTCTTTAATAATGTCGCGCAAGCTTGCCTCGCCAATATGATACTGCTTTGAAAAACTGGCAATATTGAGCTGCTGTAATTCTGACGCTGTTTTTTTTAATAACTCTCCTGCAACAGGGTAATGATCAGGGTGCACCCCCGTATTATCTAAGACATCACAAGCATCAGGAATACGCATAAAGCCTGAACACTGCTCAAAAGCTTTTTCCCCGAGACCTTTAACCTTTTTGATCTCAGTAATACGCTTAAACGCCCCATGTACCTGGCGATAATTCACTATCTCTTTTGCTAAACGAGGGCTTAAACCTGCAACATATGACAACAGTTTATCCGACGCGGTGTTGAGATTCACGCCCACATTATTCACCACAGTCTCAGTGACATCATGCAGCTTCTGTGTCAGCTTCTTTTGATCCACATCATGCTGATATTGTCCCACTCCCAAAGCCTTAGGGTCAATTTTAACCAGTGCGGCCATAGGATTCTGCAATCTTTGTGCAATCGATATAGCCCCTCTGATCGTCACATCTAGATCAGGATATTCTTCGTGTGCAAGCTTGGAGGCAGAATAAACTGAAGCACCTGCCTCAGATACAACGGTATAACACAACTTATGCACTTCCTCTTCATTGTATTTGGCAAAAAAATCCTGAAGCTCACGCGAGGCCGTTCCATTGCCAATAGCAACCGTATCAATCTGGTATTTCTCAACCAGTGATTTGACGATCTTTTTCGCCTCTGAAACTTTGTTATGAGGCGCAGCAGGATAGATTACACCTTGCGCTAAATACATGCCTTTAGCATCAATAACCGCAAGTTTGGCACCTGTTTTAAACCCTGGATCCACGCCTAAAATCGCATTTGCCTTGACAGGTGGGCTCATAAGCAACTGGCTTAGGTTCTCAGCAAAGACGCAAATGGCTGAGCTTTCAGCCTTTTCTTTTAATTGATTGATTAACTCACGTTCAATCGCAGGATACAGCAGCCTCTTATAGCCATCATAATAAGCTTCTAGTAGTAACTTGACGACAGTTCCTGCATTTCTTGGCAACTTATAACGCTCTATGGTTTCTTTGTAATGTTCATGATCAATCTCAACCTTCAGACTAAGCTCTTTTTCTGCCACTCCCCTGAAAATTGCCAAAAGCCGATGTGCAGGAACTTTATTGATATTCGCTTGATATTGATCAAACTGAGTAAAATTACCTTGCGCATTACAGCTTTTTGTCGCCTTAACATGTAACACCCCAAAACGTGAAGCCTGATCGCGCACAAACATACGCTCTTTTGGGCTATCTGCATATATCTCTGCGGCAATATCCATCGCCCCCTGTACGGCTTCTTCGATAGTTTTCGTCTCGCCTTTAACAAACGATTTTGCCCGTGCATAAAACACATCTTCACTGTCATAAGCTTTGATGAGTATATCCGCAAGTCCCTGCAATCCCTTCTCAATAGCTGCTTGCGCACGCGTATTGCGCTTTTGTTTATAAGGCTGGTAGATATCTTCAAGCTCATTCAGGGTTTGGACTGAGGCTAGTGCTTGCTTTAATTTATCGTCATATAAGTTGCGTTCAATCAAGGTACGCGCGATTTCATCTTTGCGCAGCTCAAGTTTTTGCAGATATTGGTAATGCTCATGAAAATCCCTAAGCTCTGCATCGCTTGCGCCGTTAGTCATTTCTTTACGATAACGCGCAATAAAAGGAATAGTTGCTCCCCCTTCTAATAAGGAAACAATATTTTCAACGGACTTGATGGATAAGCCACTTTTTGTAGCAAGGCATTGTAAGTTCATGAAGCTTTAAGAGGTTTCAATTGTGGCTGCTATCTTCAGTGATTTTATTGGTAATGTCCACTATTATCCGCCTGGATCCACGCTGCCACATCTAATGCACTATAAGTCAGAATAAGCTTGGCGCCTGCGCGCTTGATTGCTGTTAATGACTCTAGCAACACCGCTTTTTCATCAAGCCAGCCTTTTTCCGCTGCCGCCTTAATCATGGCATACTCACCGCTAACGTGATATGCCGCTACAGGTAAATGGGTATTTCGCCTGACATCTTGAATGATGTCCAAGTAGCTCAATGCAGGCTTCACCATCAAAAAATCCGCTCCTTCATCCTCATCCATTTGTGCTTCTTTTAGTGCCTCACTTTTATTGCGATAATCCATCTGATAAGATTTTCTATCCCCCTTAGGTGTTGAGTCACAGGCACTTCTAAAAGGACCATAAAAACCTGAAGCATATTTCACGGCATAAGACATAATTGCTACTTCACTATAATCATTTTGATCAAGCGCATAACGCATTGCCTGAATCATGCCATCCATCATGCCACTAGGCGCCACAATATCTGCTCCCGCTTTAGCATGTGACACTGCTGTTTTTTGCAAGATATCTAAAGTCTGGTCATTACTGATTTCTTCGTTATGCACAATGCCACAATGACCGTCTGTGGTGTATGCGCACAAACACACGTCAGTTGCAATAAGTAAGCCTGGATACAAGCTTTTAATTTCGCAAATTGCCTGCTGTACAATGCCATTATCCGCGTAATTTTCAGATGCGTATTTATCTTTAATGGCAGGAAGTCCAAACAGCATAATTGATAAAACACCCGATTTTTTAATCTCTTCAATCAACTCTGGCAACCGATCCAAAGACCAATGATATTGATTTGGCATCCCGTTGATTTCGCGTTTGATATCATATCCATGAACCACAAAGACAGGATACATGAAATCGCTCACATGTAATCGCACCTCAGCAACCTGCTCTCTTAAGCTCGCATTACGACGCAGTCTTCTGGGGCGTGTTACAGGGAAAAAGCCCATCTTACTCCCCTTTTTTCTTTGGTTTCCTGCGATACAAAATCGAAATATTACCAATAAGCTGCACTAACTCACACTTCATTTTTTGGCAAATCTCTTCTGTTACTGTTTGGCGAACCTCTTTTTCAGCGCCTGCTATTTTGACTTTAATCAGCTCATGAGCTACCAGAGCCAGATCGATTTCAACCAATACATTTTCAGTTAAACCTTTTTCACCCAGCAGTACCACTGGGTTTAAACCATGTGCCTGCGCCTTTAGCTGCTGACGTTGTTGTGATGTCAATGCCATATTTTCCTCTACTTTTTAAATTGTAATTTATTAAACTCGGCTATTTTATACTTATTTGATGGGCTTTAACTACTTTTACTTCAAAGGAACTTGGCACTCGTAATTCGCAAACCGGTGCAATTTTAAAAGGCGACACACACCCCTGCAGCAAGAACAATTTCTACAGCTCCGCCGAATTTCTTGGAGTATTACAATCTGGAGTTACAATATAGAAACTCGAGAATCTAACTAGCCCCAGCATTATTGTCCAAAAACCTTGTTTTATAAAAGCTTCTGCTGCTCCCATAGTGCATCTAATTCATCGGCATTAGCATCAAGCATGCTGCGATTCTGCTGTTTTAGCGCGCCTTCAATACCTCGAAAGCGTGTGGAGAACTTATGATTAGCCTGGCGCATTAATGCCTCTGGGTCAGCTTTTAAGTGCCTGGCAAGGTTCACACAGGTAAATAATAAATCCCCCAACTCCTCTTCGGCTTTCTTCTGATCACAAAGTAACACTTCTTTGAGCTCTTCTACTTCACTCTCAAGCCTGGCAAAAACATCTTCAATGCTGTGCCAATCAAAGCCGACACTCGCAGCCCTTGTTTGCATTTTCTTGGCTACTAGCATTGCAGGCATATTCAACGCAATCCCATCTAACTCGCTTTGACCCCTGCCACGTTCTTTGCGTTTAATCTCCAGCCATTCTTTCTCTAATGCTGCAACCTCTTTGATCTGCCCCGCTGCAAAGACATTGGGATGGCGAGCGATAAGCTTTTTCGTCAACGCATCAACAATATCATCAAAATCAAATAGCCCTTCCTCTTTAGCAATTTGCGCATAAAAAACAATTTGATTTAATAAATCTGCCAGTTCATATTTAACGAAATCTGTGGTGTGATGTTCGATGGCATCGACAAGCTCATATGCCTCTTCAATTGTGTACTCGGTTAAGGTGCGCCAGGTCTGCTCAATTGTCCAGGCACAACCCTTATCCTTATCGCGCATCGTTGCCATCACATGCAGAAGATCACTCAATTGATATTGCTTAGAAGACATCTTTACGCGCCCTTAATTCACAAAAAGCAGTTCTGGCATCAATGATCTGTTCATTGCTTTGCCTCAAAATCCGCCTTAACCTTGACTCTCCTGCGCGAAAGAAAATATTCATTTCTCTTTCATCCCCCAAAGTTGTAATGGGTTTATCCTCTGGTACAACACCACTGACTTGATTTGACCATTTTTTATAGGTCAAATCCTCAGAATCAATGCTTTGGGCGAAGGCCAAATTACCCTCAAAGTAATCATGCGCTGGATAAAGCTTTGTTTCAGCGGGAAGTTTTTTGAGTTTTTCGATACTCTCATAGAGCATTTTCACATCTGCCGTCACATCCTTAACATTACCCACGCCTGCAGTAAAAATGGTATCACCACAAAAAAGCAGCTCCTCCATCGGAAAATAAAAGCTAACATGCGAGGCAATGTGTCCAGGACAGGGAATTACCTGACACAAAGTCGTTGCAAATAAAATCCTCATTTCCTCGCTAACGATGTAATCAACCTTACCCCCGCGGTATTCTATAAAATTGCCATAGACAGGAATAGCGTATTTACCTTTCAAGCATGCAGCCGCAGCAACGTGATCATGGTGATTATGTGTCAATAAAATGGCTTCTGGCTGGATGCCGTTTTCTGTTAAAAAACTTTCATAATGCGTTGACAACGTTGGGTCGACAATGAGTCCCGTTTTTTTCCAGCTATTGACGATTAAATAATTATAATTGCGTAAGGGATTATTTAGGTACCATCGCTTAACATATATCATTGCGACTCCAACAATAACTTTTCAAATTCATGCTGCAATTTCTGTCCCTCATGCGCTCTTGATTGATACTCTGCCAGCTTCGATTTTAACAGCATGAGTTTTGCCTGATCAATTTTTTTCAACTCATTGTGGTGAACCACGTGGAGATTGCTCTCAATAAAACTCAAATCGTTATGTAACAAAGCATGTGTCATAACCAGAAGATTTAGTGCCTGATCCTCATGTGTCTTTTCTTTTAACCAGCAAGACTTGATAAATTCATCAGTGACTTCATCCTTGCCAAGCTCAAGATACAGTAAACTCAATTCATATTGGAGTGAGCTTACGAGTCGTTTTTGCATTCTTTCTCTCAATTCATCTTGTGAGATCAAGCCAGAAAGGCGCTTAAAGTAACAATATTCCACCCGAGCTGATACTGCGTAAGACCGAGGTAAGCCAAGCCAAATTTCATTCAGATCGCGCAATGAGACAACCTGCTGCAGCAAAGCATAAAAATAGTCATCTAACGAGGCTTGAGATAATATTCTTTGGTACTTTACAATGCTGTTCTTAGCACCAATACACTCTTTTTGCCTTATCTGGCTATTGATCAAAGCATCAACGATTTCAAGACTATTGGGCTCCTCTTTTACGAGTGTTTGCAGCAAAGACAACGCTGCACTAAAAGCCCCTGCTTTATAAAAAATCATCGCCTGGTAATAGCGCCAGATAAATCGATCTTTAACATCTTCCTTGACTGATTGCAGAATACTTTGCAGCTCCTGGCACTTACCCTGTACCAATAGACTCTGCCAATAAAGTACCGTCAAACCATCGCCAATAACAGGCAATGAAACCTGAGCTTGAGCCCTGTGCTTTTCCAAACCGATATAGTCCCTGATAAAATAGCTCTTTTGTCTATTGATCAGCTGCTGAATAAGCTTCTGACACTTACGCTTATGTAAGCCCTGCCACCATTGCGCAGGGCTTAGCAAAACAAGCTTCAGTACATGATACAAAAGACCTGACACTAGAAAAAAAACAACTATGAGCACCACAAAAAGCCATAAAGGCAGCTTAACAAGTGTATCATCAACAAAGAATGCCACTACGCCTGGGTGAGATAAAACCCATAAGCTGCCCAATACTGCCAGGGCACAAACCAGACCTAAGCCTATTGCCTTTTTCATATTGAGTCACCCTTCGATGGTGACTCTGGTAATGTCTCGCCAACCTTTTTATCCACCAATAATGAAGAGATGAGTCTGTCAACACCTTGCTCTATTTGGGCCATCGGAACCTCGTTTACCGCTGAAATAAGATTGATGACTTTCTTTGCATTGTCATCGGCAACAAAATACTGCTCCACTGTTTTGATCAAAGCTTGCTTCAGCGTTGCTATCATCTTGGTATTATTATTTATAACACCCAGTTTTAGCTGCCACAATAAATTATAGAGACTTGACAATAGCTTGATGTGCCCATCTTGTGCCAATAACACTCGGTCTTGAGGTGCTATTTTCTGCACTTGTATAAGCGATTTCATTTGCTGCCACGACTGTGCTAAGGCATCGCGCCAACCTGTTTCATCGGATTTATATGTGCTTGTTATTCGATGATCTCTTTCATCGCTTATTGTGCTAAGTGGTGGCAAAATTTTCAGATCCAATAAGCCTTCCTGCACAGCATTAATGCGTAAAAAGTTTTCTTCAACACTTGGCAGATTTTTTATTTGCACAATAAGTGAATCCATTTCAGGCATCCACTTCCCTGCCTGATCAACATTCATTAACATGGTTTTTGCTTGATTGAGAAACAGTAGCGTTTGTGTTTTACTGCCTAAAACCTGCCAGGCCTGTTTGCTAAAATTGAGATTTAAAACAACTGCCTGCTTATACATCTGCTGCATTTGTTGGCTTAGCGTAGAGCTTGGCAGCAAATAACTTTGTTGCACTTGGGCAAGCTTTTGCTCCAGTTGAGCCTGGCTCAGATTATTCGCATCTAATGCCTCTTTTAGTGCGCTTTGCTGCTTAGTTTGATTACCCTCCAGAGTGCCTAGCGCTTTTCGCTGCCGTTCTAGCTCCTGTGACTGAGCATCAACCGTATTTTGTAGTGCATTGATCTTAAGAACATCTTTCTCCACAGGCTTTTCTGCCCTCATTATTGCCGCCTGTTGCAAAGCCTCGTTATAACCCTGCTGTTTGTATAAAGCAAACAGGCTTGCACCTAAACCCGCAATCGCAAAAACAGCGACCAAAATAAATATAGCAACATAGCCGCGCCAACCTCCAGATCCAGAGAAAGACTTGTTCGCTGACGCACTTCGAGTCTCAGGGGGGATTTCCAAGGTGTGCGTTAAGCTCATTTTTTCATCGGCTCTATTTATTTTCTCTGACATAAGGCGGATCCTCTTGTTGCAGCTTTATGATCTCTACGATGAGCTCTTCATGGGTTAAATTCGCTAGATTGTATAATCTAACAAAACCCTCGCGTTTCGCCCAGTCTAACATTCGGCTATTTGTAACGGTAGCAATGCACAACTTACGCCACAGTGGGTATTCTTCAAACACCCCCATGCTTGCCTTAAGCGCTTCAAAACTGGTGTAAAGCAGAATTTTTGGTGTGTTTTCTTGCCAATTGATACGTAGTAATGGCTCAAGGATAAGTGCTTTAGCGCGACAAACGCGACGATAGCAATCAATAATGTTGAGCTTATGCGCTTTTTCATTGAGCACCTCTCTTAGCAGCTCACGTCCTGATTCACCCTTCACCAACAAAAAACTTCTATTACTAAGACTTCTCATATCTTGTTGTTGTAGTTCAGCCAGTAAGTGTTCAGAGTCAGCCTTTATGGGGGACAACGCATGAATGCCGAAGTTAAGCAATGCTTTTGCAGTTCCACGCCCGATTGCCCATACATTCCTATGAGCTAATTGATGCGCATCTATAGCTTGACAAAAAAATGCGCTAACGGCAAACGTACTGGTAAAAATAATATCATCAAAGCCTGTGATATCAGGCATATCAAAATCCAGGGAGATCACTTCAAAAGGCACAACCGCGATGGCAGAAATACCGTGCTTAGCTAAGCCATTAACCAACACCGAGGCTTTAGGTTCAGGTCGAAAAACAATGACCTCAGGCACTGACATCGACATACTTTTGTGCCGTGGTGTAAATGTAGTTAAGCATTGCATGTAAGCCATTGTTTCTTGTTGCGCTTAAATGTTTTGCCAAACCAATCTCAGTCATAAAATCAGTATTTGACTCTGTAATTTCTTTAGCTGTCGCATCACTATAAACCTTAAGCAACAAACCAATTAACCCAGAAACAATAGCCGCATCGCTAACTCCACAAAAACTTAACCTGCCATCGCTTAAAGTTGCATCAAACCAGACTTGAGACTGACATCCTTTGACCATGTGTGCTGCATCTTTTTTGCTCTTAGGAAATGGAGCCAAGCTCTTACCCAAACTAATCAAATAAGCATACTTATCACTCCAGTCATCAAAAAAGTTAAAATCCTTAACAATAGCTTCCTGTCGGTCTTTTATCGCCATACCCTCACTCATTAATACTCTTTAATTTTTTTCTCTAATAGTGCAACAAATACCAAAATCAATGCGGAGATGAGAAAAGTCAGATGTAAGACAACATACCACAAGAGCTCACGGTTAGATAACTGCGGAATATCTAAAAACTGCTTAAGTAACGAGATCGACGAAATAGCAACAATTGAACCTGCAATCTTCAGCTTGACTCCCGTGTGAGACAGGCGTTTGATCCAAATTGGTTCACCTGATTTGTGCTCCACATCTATTTTAGAAACAAAGTTCTCATAGCCGCTGATAATAACGATCACAATTAAATTGGCAACAAGCACGGTATCGCAAAGTGTGAGTCCCAAAACAATCAGCTCATGTGGTTTAAGAACCATGAGGCTTGCAAATAAATGCAAAACCTCATTTGCCATCTGATAAACAAAAGCAAGCAACACCAGCACCAAAATAATATAAATAGGTGCCTGAATCCAGCGACTGGCGAAAACAATTCGTTCAAGCAAGACCTCAATGTAGCTCAGCGCGCTACTCTCTTTTTTGTTAGACATTTTATTTAGCTACCCTAGATTACGCTACTACTCTGCGTTGAAGCTGTTTCTGGCGTAAGCCACTTATTAATAGCATCAATGTCCTTATACACTAAAGCTCCCGCCGTATTTTTGAGCCCCAACAAATCATTAATGTAGGCATATTTTGCTTTTGCATATTGTTGTTGCGCCTGGAAAAGCTGCTGCTGTTGTTGTAGTAGATCAACAATCGTATGCGTTCCAACTTCATAGCCAGCTTTCATCGCTTGAACCGATGCTTCTGCCGCAATCACTGCCTGTTTATATGCTTCCACCTGAGCAATATCAGATAACACCGTTAGATACGCCGTTTTTAATTGACTTTCTGTTGTACGTTCTGCCTCCAGTAATGTGTACTTGGAAGCCTCCGCAGTATATTGCTGCTGTTTTAATGAAGCATAATCACTGCCTCCATTGACTAAATTCCAGCTCACTCCCACACCCGCAGAAGCACTGGTGCTGCCTGAGGTGTAATTGGTATTTTGATAATTTAGACCTCTTGATGCTGTTGCTGTTAGTGTTGCAGCAGGCAGGAAGTTACCCCATAAACCACTGACCCCTGCTTTCGCTGCATCGACCAGGAATTGATTTTGGATAATCGTATTATTTTGCTTTAAAGCGATCTCCATCCACTTGTCCATATTATCTGGATCAGGTTTATCAAACGGAAACTTATCACTTAAATTTTCAATCGAGGTCACTGGCTGCCCAACAATTTGACTAAGTCTGGCATACGAAGTTGCCAAATCATTTTTAGCTTGAACGGTTGCAGCTACTGCCTTTTCATAGTCCGCTTTAATTGCCTGCACATCAGTGATCGCTGAAAGACCAACTTTGTATTTCTCTTGCGTTTGACTCAATAACTCCTTATTCCAGGATTGATTAGCTTCAGCATAAGCTAAATTATCCTGTGCCTGTAAAACTGCGAAATAGGCACTTGCCACATCTGTAATCAAACTCGCCTGAGCAATAACAAAAGTAATCGCATCAGTCTTTGCCTGGAAACTAGCGTAGTTATACCCACCCCATGCGCCCCAGTTAAACAGCGCCTGTGTAGCGGTAACGCTCGGTGTTTGCGTGAAATACTTTGATTTTTTCCCAGTTGATTCATCCACTGTTGAACTATAGCTTTCTTGTGCACTATAGCTTGCGGTAATATTCGGCAAAAGCTTACCCAAAGCTGCAGGCACATTTTGCTGTGTTGAATTAAATGTCGCCTCTGCTGCCATGTATTGCGCATTCTGCTTTTGAGCCAACTGGTAAATCTGTGATAAGTTCTGTGCTTGTATTGCTGCTTGTTCCGTTTTTGTATTAGATACAATGGGTTCTGCAACAGCATACCCCGCAAACAATAGCCCACTTATTACCAACGTAATTTTTTTCATCTGTTCGTCCAACCTTTTTATCATCATTTCTTCATTCCTCAAAAGCAGAATACTTTATTCTGCGTTTTTTCATCCACCAATGTGTAAACATCGAAAGCTGATATGTGCTGATAAGAATTATTCATATTCCTTTGCACCAAAATCGCTTTAGCATAATTTTCTTTCCCAAGAAAGTACAACATTCTACCGTTGATTGCCAAATATTTTAGGCACTCTGTTGGCTCTGCCTTTTGCAACTCTCTGACAACAATTAAATCAAATGTGTTTTGTTGTACTATGTCATTGAGAACTTCCTCACTATTTTGAGAGCTTAAGTGATACTTGACATTATACACCCCGATTGTTTTCAACACATTTCTGACGTGATTTAGCACATCCTCATATCGATCAACCACATCCACAAGCTTAGTTAATTTAGCTAAGAGCGCAGTTAAGTAGCCGCAACCACAGCCTAATACCAGCCCTTTTTCGTGCCTTTTTGGCTGAAGAAACTGAAGCACCTTGGCAACGGTTTGCGGGGTTAGCTCACCTTGCCCATGATTTAAAGGAATCGCCACTTCGGAATATGCCACTTCACGAAAATTACTCGGAACGAAAATTTCGCGAGGGGTGTCAGCGATAACACTCAACAAATCACCATAAGGAATGCCCAATATCCGAATTTGTTGTCTGATCATATTTTCTTTCGCAAGTTCTGTACCCATTTTTTATCACCTTTTAGAACAACAGCGTACTTTTAAACCTCACAAAAACCGCCTGCTGACACATAAGTTTACTGCCTGCTATTCTAAACGCATCATTCAAGATATTCAAACATTGTTAGCTGATCGGGTGCGATTATCATGTCCTTATTTTTCAACATCAGTGATTGACCCTGCACATCCTGATCCCACCATTTTTTAACGTGAGGAGTCTCTATACCGCTCGTATAATGATTTACGATGGGTATACATCAAGTTCTTTTGTTCAGTTACAAGCGAGTTTAAAAACTTTTCTGCATTGTCTGTCGATATGTAGTTTGTATTTTGCTTTCATGTTTTTAACTTTAATCCTTGTAGTTCTTTGTTACACCACCTTAACGGAAAAGAAAAGAATTTGCTGATTGGTTGCTTATCTTTACTAGATTTCAGGGCTGTTTTTCTTTACTATTTCACTCAACTGTGATGGGTGCGCTTCAATGCGTAGCAGTGGTAGTATTTTTGGGATAAGCATGTTGCRGTTTAAATTAACAAATGCGCAGCAGSRGTTATGGTATCCCTATAAACTCGATCCAATATTTTTAACAAACATCAACTTAACTTTGTAATGTGCCATGAAAACTAAAATTATTGTTATTGGAAATGCAGGGCTTTGCCTTGAGTGTTGTAAACTCGTTCATGGCTCATCAGATTATGATTTAATGGCAGTCATCAGTAGTGATTCGCTTATACAGCAGTGGAGTCAGCAGCAGGGTATTCAAATCCTGTCTTATGCGGAATACCAAAAAAGCCACTATCGAGACTATGTGCTATTGAGCATTGTTAATGAGTGGATTATTCCTGAAAAATTAATCAAAAAACATCGGGTAAAATACGCGATTAACTATCAT
>NZ_PGGB02000016.1 GCF_002803295.2 Caedibacter taeniospiralis
GCTGAGAATGTTCGGTACAGGTGCCCAGGTAGTGGGTTTTTGAAGATGTTTAAAGGATATAAGATGTAGATACTTGAATACTTTGAGCGAAGAATATTGCGGATTGTAGTCACTGTGTTAGTTTTGAATTTTAAATGTTTAATTGTGTGTTGAGTTATTTTAAATTTAACATTCATAATTAAACATTCAAAATTGATATAAGTGGTTATGATCTAAGGATTTAAACTGAAGAGTTTGATCCTGGCTCAGATTGAACGCTGGTGGTATGCTTAACACATGCAAGTCGAGCGGTCTAGGAACTAGATACTAGAAACTAGAAACTAGGGGTTGAATCGCTGCGCGATGATTTATTCTAAAGAATCACCTTGCTTGGTAAGGTTCGACTTCCACTTTCTAGTTTCTAGTCTCTAGTTTCTAGATAGCGGCGGACGGGTGAGTAACGCGTAGGAATCTGCCGTACAGAGGGGAACAACAGATGGAAACGTCTGCTAATACCGCATGAAGCCTGAGGGTGAAAGGTCGCGCAAGCGGTCGCTGTATGATGAGCCTGCGTTGGATTAGCTGGTTGGTGAGGTAAAGGCTCACCAAGGCGATGATCCATAGCTGTTCTGAGAGGAAGATCAGCCACACTGGGACTGAGACACGGCCCAGACTCCTACGGGAGGCAGCAGTGGGGAATATTGGACAATGGGGGCAACCCTGATCCAGCAATACCACGTGTGTGAAGAAGGCCTTAGGGTTGTAAAGCACTTTAGTTCGTGAGGAAGGCTATCAGGTTAAGAGCTGGATAGTTTGACGTTAGCGAAAGAATAAGCACCGGCAAACTCCGTGCCAGCAGCCGCGGTAATACGGAGGGTGCGAGCGTTAATCGGAATGACTGGGCGTAAAGGGTTCGTAGGTGGTCAGATAAGTCAGATGTGAAATACCTGGGCTCAACCTGGGAGGGTCATTTGAAACTGTTTGACTAGAGTTTACTAGAGGATTGGGGAATTTCCGGTGTAGCGGTGAAATGCGTAGAGATCGGAAGGAACATCAATGGCGAAGGCAACAATCTGGGGTTGAACTGACACTGAGGGACGAAAGCGTGGGGATCAAACAGGATTAGATACCCTGGTAGTCCACGCTGTAAACGATGAGTACTAGCTGTTGGTCCTGGTGTAAAAGGATTAGTGGCGCAGCAAACGCGATAAGTACTCCGCCTGGGGACTACGGCCGCAAGGTTAAAACTCAAAGGAATTGACGGGGACCCGCACAAGCGGTGGAGCATGTGGTTTAATTCGATGCAACGCGAAGAACCTTACCTGCCCTTGACATCCATAGAAGACGAGAGAGATTTTGTTGTGCCTTCGGGAACTATGAGACAGGTGCTGCATGGCTGTCGTCAGCTCGTGTTGTGAAATGTTGGGTTAAGTCCCGCAACGAGCGCAACCCTTATTTTTAGTTGCCATCATTAAGTTGGGCACTCTAGAGAGACTGCCGCTGATAAGGCGGAGGAAGGTGGGGACGACGTCAAGTCATCATGGCCCTTACGGGCAGGGCTACACACGTGCTACAATGGGCATTACAGAGGGAGGCGAAGGTGCGAGCTGAAGCGAAACTCAGAAAGGTGTTCGTAGTCCGGATTGCGCTCTGCAACTCGAGCGCATGAAGTCGGAATCGCTAGTAATCGCGGATCAGCATGCCGCGGTGAATACGTTCCCGGGTCTTGTACACACCGCCCGTCACACCATGGGAGTGGGTTGCAAAAGAAGTAGATAGTCTAACCGTAAGGGGGACGTTTACCACTTTGTGATTCATGACTGGGGTGAAGTCGTAACAAGGTAGCCGTAGGGGAACCTGCGGCTGGATCACCTCCTTAAAGGTACGAGTATGATGTTGAATTTTTAATGTTGAATGTTGAATTTTTGATGTTTGAAGTACGAAAGAAATTAAGAAAGAGCGAGAAGTATTTGAGTGTTTACAAATGATGTTTTTTCTAGAGACTAGAAACTAGAGACTAGAAACTAGAAACTAGAAACTAGAGACTAGAGACTAGAGACTAGAAACTAGAATACTTCTAGAAACTAGTCTCTAGTCTCTAGTATCTAGTGGGTCTGTAGCTCAGCTGGTTAGAGCGCACCCCTGATAAGGGTGAGGTCGGTAGTTCAAGTCTACTCAGACCCACCATCTAGAGACTAGTGTCAAGAGACTAGAAACTAGGGATTGAATCTTGCTGTGCGAGATGATTTTTTAAATGAATCATCGCGAAGCGATTCGAGTCTGGTTTCTAGTTTCTAGAGTAAGCGCAGCGAGCGTTCTAGTATCTAGAGGGGCCATAGCTCAGCTGGGAGAGCGCCTGCTTTGCACGCAGGAGGTCAGGAGTTCGATCCTCCTTGGCTCCACCATCTAGAGACTAGTGTCAAGAGACTAGAAACTAGGGATTGAATCTTGCTGTGCGAGATGATTTTTTAAATGAATCATCGCGAAGCGATTCGAGTCTGGTTTCTAGTTTCTAGAGTAAGCGCAGCGAGCGTTCTAGTATCTAGAGCCGAGATCTTTAACAATTTATTATAGAGTAATGACCAAGAGAATAAGCGCAAACGGCGGATGCCTTGGCAGTCAGAGGCGAGGAAAGACGTGATAGCCTGCGAAAAGCTTCGGGGAGCTGGCAAATAAGCATTGATCCGAAGATATCTGAATGGGGGAACCCACCTCACTCATAAAGTGCTCAGCACTTTATTCATTTCGAGAAACTAGAGATTGGAAACTAGAAACTAGAGTGAGTAGAGGGTGTAATTTGTGCATGAATGAGTATTTTAAGAGTGGGGTATCACTGACGTAAGTTAAGTGAGGCGAACGTGGGGAACTGAAACATCTAAGTACCCATAGGAAAAGAAATCAACCGAGATTCCCTAAGTAGCGGCGAGCGAAGGGGGAAGAGCCTGGTATACTTTAGCATGTGAGTTAGTCGAACATTCTGGGAAGGATGACCATAGCAGGTGATAGTCCTGTAGACGAAAGCTTGGATGTGGAACTAGGTATACGAATAAGTAGGGCGGGACACGAGAAATCCTGTTTGAAGAAGGGGGGACCATCCTCCAAGGCTAAATACTACTGACTGACCGATAGTGAACCAGTACCGTGAGGGAAAGGCGAAAAGAACCCCGATGAGGGGAGTGAAATAGAACCTGAAACCGTTTGCGTACAAGCAGTCAGAGCTAGAAACTAGAGACTAGAAACTAGAGACTAGAGATTAGGGGTTGAAGCGCTTCGCGATGATTAATTTACAAAAATAAATCATCTTGCAAAGCAAGATACGACTCCTGGTTTCTAGTCTCTAGTTTCTAGTTTCTAGGAGACTAGTGATGGCGTACCTTTTGTATAATGGGTCAGCGAGTTACTTTTAGTGGCGAGGATAACTGAATAAGGGATCCGTAGCGAAAGCGAGTTTTAATAGAGCGGACAGTCGCTAGGAGTAGACCCGAAACCGACGCGATCTATCCATGACCAGGTTGAAGGTTGGGTAACACCAACTGGAGGACCGAACCCGGTAATGTTGCAAAATTATGGGATGAGTTGTGGATCGGAGTGAAAGGCTAATCAAGCGCGGAGATAGCTGGTTCTCCCCGAAAACTATTTAGGTAGTGCCTTGTGAATGACTCGTTGGGGTAAAGCACTGTTTCGACTAGGGGGATTTTGCGATCTTACCGACTCGATGCAAACTTAGAATACGACGAAGTTGAATCACGGGAGACACACGGCGGGTGCTAAGGTCCGTCGTGGAGAGGGAAAGAGCCCAGACCGCCAGCTAAGGTCCCTAAGTTATCGCTAAGTGGGAAACGATGTGGGAAGGCATAGACAGCCAGGAGGTTGGCTTAGAAGCAGCCATCCTTTAAAGAAAGCGTAATAGCTCACTGGTCGAGTCGGCCTGCGCGAAAGATTTAACGGGGCTAAGCGATACACCGAAGCTGCGGGACTAGAGACTAGAGACTAGAAACTGGAGACTAGAGGAGATAAGATGCCGTATCACAATTTATCAGTATATCAGAAGGCATATCAGTTAGCGCTGGAGCTACACGTGGAGAGTATGAAGTGGCCGCGGATAGAACAGTGTGAGATTGGGAGTCAATTAAGGCGAGCGAGCAAATCCATATGTGCGAACATAGCGGAAGGGATGGGCAAGCAAGCGAGTGAAAAGGAAGTAAGAAGGTTTGTTCAGATAGCGATAGGCTCTTGCGATGAATGCCGGGTGTGGCTGGATTTTGCAAGGGACTTAGGGTATATCGATCAGGAGAGTCATAGGGGCTACGATGAGAGGTATTGCGAAGTTGGGCGAATGTTAAGAGGTATACAGAGAAGATATAGCTGATGTCTATTCTAGTATCTAGTTTCTAGTATCTAGTTTCTAGTCGGTAGGGGAGCGTTCTGTAAGCTTATGAAGGTGCATTGAGAAGTGTGCTGGAGGTATCAGAAGTGCGAATGCTGACATGAGTAACGATAAATAAGTGAGATTCTTATTGGCCGAAAACCCAAGGTTTCCTACGCAATGTTAATCAACGTAGGGTAAGTCGGCGCCTAAGGCGAATCCGAAGGGAGTAGTCGATGGGAAACAGGTTAATATTCCTGTACCGATGGTAGTTGCGATGGAGAGACGGAGAAAGCTAGGTCTGCCTGGCGGATGGTAGTCCAGGTGAAAGCGTGTAGGTAGTGCACTTAGGCAAATCCGGGTGTATGATGATCTGAGGCGTGAGAGGGAACAGGGCTCTACGGGGTTCTGCCAAGAGATTGATGCTCGGCTTCCAGGAAAAGCTTCTAAGCATAAATTACCATTGACCGTACTGTAAACCGACACTGGTGGGTGGGTAGAGAATACCAAGGCGATGAGAGAACCCAGGTGAAGGAACTAGGCAAAATGACACCGTAACTTCGGGAGAAGGTGTGCCTCATTAGGGTGAAGGACTTGCCTGACCACTAAATTCTATGATGGATGAAAGCTGTTGAGAGTTGTAGAGATAGACAATTTGTTGATAGCCTGTTGTAGGACGTGGAATTTAGTGGTCAGGTGAACGTCTGGAGCGTGAAGAGGTTGCAAATACCAGGTGGCTGCGACTGTTTACTAAAAACACAGCACTCTGCGAACTCGGAAGAGGAAGTATAGGGTGTGACGCCTGCCCGGTGCTGGAAGGTTAATTGAAGGGGTTATCCTACCACTTAATTATTTTGGAGTTTGATATGTATTGTGTATACGTGATTTATTCGAAAGAATTAGATAGTTTTTACTTGTGGGTTATAGTGAAAACCTAAGGAAAAGGATTGATTCGCATAAGTCGGGTAGAAGTAGATATACAAGCCGAACGAGAGATTGGATTCTTGTCTACTACGAAGCTTACGCAAGTGAAAAGCTTGCTAGGTTAAGAGAAGCTAAATTAAAGCGAGCGAATCGAATGAGGAGTTTGTTGTATAAAGGCTTAAGAGAAGAAATATCAGAGTAATTAAGTGGTAGGAGAAGCTCTGGATCGAAGCCCCAGTAAACGGCGGCCGTAACTATAACGGTCCTAAGGTAGCGAAATTCCTTGTCGGGTAAGTTCCGACCTGCACGAATGGCGTAACGATGGCCACACTGTCTCCATCTGGGACTCAGTGAAATTGAAATCGCTGTGAAGATGCAGCGTACCCGCGGTTAGACGGAAAGACCCCGTGAACCTTTACTATAGCTTTGCACTGGACTTTGAGAATATTTGTGTAGGATAGGTGGGAGACTAAGAGATTCGTACGCTAGTATGGAAGGAGTCGACGTTGAAATACCACCCTGATATTTTTGGAGTTCTAACTCAGACGAGAGTCGAGGACAGTGTATGGTGGGTAGTTTGACTGGGGCGGTCTCCTCCTAAAGAGTAACGGAGGAGTACGAAGGTGCACTCGGCGCGGTCGGAAATCGCGCCAAGAGTATAAAGGCAAAAGTGCGCTTAACTGAGAGAGTGACGGCTCGATCAGGTACGAAAGTAGGTCTTAGTGATCCGGTGGTTCTGAATGGAAGGGCCATCGCTCAACGGATAAAAGGTACTCCGGGGATAACAGGCTGATTCCTCCCAAGAGTTCATATCGACGGAGGAGTTTGGCACCTCGATGTCGGCTCATCACATCCTGGGGCTGAAGCAGGTCCCAAGGGTATGGCTGTTCGCCATTTAAAGTGGTACGCGAGCTGGGTTTAGAACGTCGTGAGACAGTTCGGTCCCTATCTGCCGTGGGCGTAGGAGATTTGAGAGGGTTTGTTCCTAGTACGAGAGGACCGGAATGAACGAACCGCTGGTGTTTGGGTTGTCTCGCCAGAGGCATAGCCCAGTAGCTACGTTCGGAATGGATAACCGCTGAAAGCATCTAAGCGGGAAGCCAGCCTCAAGATGAGATCTCCCGTCTAGAGACTAGAAACTAGAGACTAGAAACTAGGAGTTGAGTCTTGCTTTGCAAGATGGGTTGTTTTTTATAAATCAATTCATCGCGAAGCGATTCAAGCTCTAGTTTCTAGTCTCTAGTTTCTAGTCTCTAGCTTAAGGGTTGTTGAAGACTACGACGTTGATAGGCTGGCTGTAGAAGTGCAGTAATGTATGAAGCTAACCAGTACTAATTGCCCGAGAGACTTGGTTATTACTCTATGATAGATTGTTAGAGCTTTCTGCTCGCAGGTTACCTGATGAAAATAGCGACTGTGAACCACCTGATTCCATTCCGAACTCAGAAGTGAAAACAGTTAGCGTCGATGATAGTGTGGCATTCGCCATGTGAAAGTAGAACATCATCAGGTATTTTATTTGAAAGGCACCTCAGGGTGCCTTTTTTCGTTTCTGTAACTTGAGAATTGTCTTTTGTTCTATGATCTCATCTGTGAATCTGGGACATACTCTTTGCATTATCGACTGAGGATGTTGTAACATTGACCCTTAAGTTGCGTAATCGGTTTTTGCTTTCATTAGCTTCGGTTGCTAAATACTGAATCCTGAATCCTTTGCTACTCAATGTAGTAAGTAAAAGAACAACATAAAAGCGGAGTATTGATGTCACCAGAGCATATCGCACTTATTCAACAATGGGGGTATTGGCTGATGTTTGGCGCAGCCATTATTGAGGGTGAAACTTTTTTGGTGTTGGGTGGTGTGGCTGCATCTGCTGGGATGCTTGATTTAGGGTGGATTATTTTACTGTCAATCATTGGATGTTTGCTTCATGATAGTGTTTTATTTTATTTAGGGCGTTATATTGGCCCAAAAATACTAATACGCAAACCTAATTGGCAACCTATGGTTGATCGAATTAGTGTGATGATTGATAAATATAATTTCTGGCTCATTCTTGGGTTTCGCTTTGCCTATGGTTTGAGAACAATTATTCCTTTTGCCTTGGGGATGAGTAAGATTTCTAATATGAAATTTTTCATTTTTGATACGTTTGGGGCAGTTGTCTGGGTGTTGGTTTTTCTGCTTGGTGGGTATTATTTTGGGAGTGTGCTTGAAATTGTCTTGCATAAGTTGGCACTCACACACTTAGCTAGAAAACACTGGGTTATTTCAATTATTGTTTTGTTTAGTATAATCTTTGCCATCAGTTTCTTGTTCGTGAGATTGTGGAAAAGACAAGCACGAAAGAGACAACTTAAGACCGAGCTGGAAGTGTAACATGTCGGATATTCAAATCCATTTGGATTCTAAACAAGTCGGATTGGAGAAGTATTTACCGTTTGTCAAACAAGGTGCTTTAATGACGAGCATTGATCAGCCATTAAAGTTTGGTGAGGAGCACAGGCTAACGGTTAAATTGCCAGAGTTAAAGCAGGAGATTTCCTGTGATGTGCGTGTTGTCTGGATAAGCGGTGATGGTCATCAGGAAAAGAAAAAATATGGGCTTCAGTTTTTGGGCGATGAAGGGTTTGAACTAAATCAGGTATTAGAAAATTATCTGGTTGGGTTGCTAAAACATAATGAATAGCAGTCATTGCGGCAAGGGAATATAAAAAAATGGCAAAAGCGAAAACAAATTATGTTTGTCAATCCTGTGGGGCGGTGTCACCAAAATGGCAGGGTCAGTGCTCTGATTGCCTCGAGTGGAATACTTTGATTGAAACCCAGCTCAATCTCATAAAGTCGCAAAGCACTAAGGTTGGTTATGCAGCGGTGGAGGCGAAAGTCCAAAGGCTCAATGAGGTTTCATTAGCTGAATATCCCCGCATTCACTCTCCTTTTGATGAATTTGATCGAGTGATGGGAGGCGGTATTGTGCCAGGTTCCGTCACTCTTATCGGTGGAGATCCAGGGATAGGTAAGTCTTCAATTTTATTGCAGATTATGACGGTTCTATCTTTAAAATACAGTGCGCTTTACATTACAGGCGAGGAATCACTAGAGCAGGTGGCATTAAGGGCCAGGCGAATGCAGTTGCCAAATGAACATCTTTTACTAATGAGTGAAACCAATGTTGGCGCAATATGCAGGTATATTGAAACCCATCGCCCGCAACTTGTCGTGGTTGACTCCATTCAAACGATGCAAATCGAAGATTTACAATCTGCGCCAGGCGGTGTGGCACAAGTTAGAGAATCTGCAAGTTTATTGACGCAAACAGCAAAGCATTTAAACTGTGCAGTATTTCTAGTAGGACATGTCACTAAATCTGGTGAAGTGGCAGGACCTCGCGTCCTTGAACATATTGTTGATAGTGTGGTCTTTATCGAAGGACAGACCGATGGGCGCTATCGGATGGTCAGAGCAATGAAAAATCGCTTTGGAGCGGTGAATGAGCTGGGTGTGTTTGCGATGACGGATAAGGGCATGCGTGAAATAAAAAACCCTTCTGCTATTTTTTTGAATCGCGCCGAAGATGATATTTCTGGGAGTGTGATCATTGCTATATGGGAGGGTACAAGACCCATTCTTGTGGAAGTTCAGGCGTTAGTCAGTGAAAATGGATATGGTCAGCCCAGACGTTTGGCACTTGGTTTGGATCCAAATCGTGTGTCTATGCTTTTAGCAATTATGCAGCGTCATTTAAGTGTGCAACTTGGAAATTATGATGTTTTTATCAACATCGTAGGCGGGATTAAGGTCAATGAAACCAGCATTGATTTGGCTATTATTGCAGTTATCCTGTCAAGTCTATATAACCGACCGATTGCAAAAGACTGGATTATTGTGGGTGAGGTTGGTTTATCTGGTGAAATTCGTCCAGTGCCTTACGGTCAAGAGCGATTGCTCGAGGCGCAAAAGCATGGCTTCAAACAGGCGATCGTGCCTTACAGTAATTTACCGAAAAAAGATATTGGGATGAAGGTTCATGCGATTAAAAAGCTTAATGAATTAAAAGAAATGATTGCACATTAGTGCCATTAATTAGTGACTCCAGTCAGTGAGTGACGGCAGCATGGCTTGTTTCACTAAGCGCCTGCTCAATGATTGCTAATGCTTGAGATAGCTCAGCGTCGCTAATATTCAGCGGACTCAGTAAACGTAGCACGTGTTTATGACTACCTGAGCTAAGTAGAATAAGACCATGGTTTAGGGCTTTACTGATAAAGCTTTTGAGTAGATCAGGATTAGGATTTTGATCACGGTCAACAAACTCAACACCGAGCATCGCACCCAGACCACGAATTTCGCCAATGAATGAATGATTCAATTTCTGTTTGGTGAAAAAATCCCTGAATGTTTGCCCAAGTTTAAGCGCTTTGTCTGCGAGTTTCTCCTCTGCGAAAACTTCAAGTGATGCAATAGCTGCAGCACAGGTAACTGGGTTGCCTGAGTTTGTTCCTCCCAAAGAAGCAGGTGGCATGCCATTAAACAAAGACTTTTTGACAGTCAAAGCGCTCAGTGGTAAACCAGATGCCAGAGATTTACCCATCACCAGAATGTCAGGCGCACAATGATAATACTCCATCGCAAAAAGTTTTCCTGTGCGGCAAAAGCCACTTTGAATTTCATCGGCAATGAGCACAATACCATGTTGATCGCATAAGGTGCGTAATTATTGCATCGCTTCAATACTGGCAGGGATAAAACCGCCTTCACCAAGCTCAGGTTCAATGATAATAGCCGCAATATCACTAAATGAAACCTGGTTGATATTTAACGCCTCTAAAGCATGTTTAAAGCTTTCCAAATCACAACCTGCGTCAGGGTAAGCCAAGCGATAGATGTTATTAAACAGCTCACCAAAGCCTGCCTTATAAGGTTTAACTTTAGCAGTCAGCGTCATGCTCATAAAAGTGCGCCCATGAAAAGCCCCATCAAAGCACACGACTGCAGAGCGTTTTGTTGCAAAGCGTGCCACTTTAATGGCATTTTCAACGGCTTCAGTGCCACTGTTGCATAGCATCGTTTGTTTTTCAAAATCACCAGGTGTCAGTTGATTAAGTTTCTCTGCAAGCCTTAAGTAAGGTTCATGAATCATGACATGAAAGCACGGCTGGATATAGCGTTTCGCTTGTTCAATAATGGCATGGACCACTTTAGGATGGTTGTGACCAATATTCATGGCTCCAATGCCAGCTGCGAAGTCAATATAAGTTTTACCACTGATATCTGTTAGTGTGGCGCCACGTGCCTTATCGACGCAAATCCTAGTGTTGTTAGCAAGTCCGGGAGGCACTTCAGTTTCGCGCAAATGCCATAAAGAATTACTGTCCATCACGTTGACATTGGTGCTTTCAAAGATTTTATCAGCAGAAGCCGCGACAAACCCTTGATAAAGTTTACCTGTGTGATCAGGGTAGCGCTTGGCAAATTCATAATAGCAGCAAGGAATTTCTTTGGAGCCTTCAACAAATTCAACTTTGATCGTGCCTGACTTGGTGCTGGATTGCTCCAGTAGTTCTTTTGCCGTGCCTTTAATTTCACCGCCGGAGCTGTTTAAGGCAAAGCCATGTTGCTTTAAAAAAGTATTGACTTCATGCACCTCACTGAATTGGTCAAGTGCATTAATAAACACAGTGAAGTGATTGGCGCGATAGCCAAAGACGTAAAACCATGCGGCATACTCAGACTCTGCTAACAGCTTCTGATACACGTCGTAACCTGGTTTACCCCAGCAATTACCAGAGATGAGAAGTTTTTCGGGATTATGAAGCAGTGATTGTGGGATCTGATCAATGCAGGCTTTAATAGTTTTTTGCGCAA
The DNA here is from genome assembly GCF_002803295.2 of Caedibacter taeniospiralis. Lineage (GTDB taxonomy): Bacteria > Pseudomonadota > Gammaproteobacteria > Francisellales > Francisellaceae > Caedibacter > Caedibacter taeniospiralis. Next base: position 11,139 of record NZ_PGGB02000016.1, read on the forward strand.
AGGGGCTTAGCTTTTCTAGTAGCAGTTGACTAATAAAAACCTTGGGTTCCATGGGGTCATTCTGCTCATAGTGCTTAGCGAATAACTTTTTCGCTTCAAAGTGATACTGTCCTTTTTCAAGGTAGCCTTCGGCAATAAAGGGTCTGGCCAGGACATCAACGCTGATGCGAGGATCATTAATCGTGCGAAGGGCGATGTGATCGTTAATAACCGTGGCATTGTGGTCGCAAAAAAGATCATAAATCTTCTGCACATGTCGGTTAGCCGTAACATATTGCTGCCATAGCTGGTCTAAAACTGCGATTTGCGTCATCTTTACTCTCCTAATGAAAATTTGATTCCTTGTGCAAGGGGTAAGTCCTTGCTCCAATTCATGGTAACGGTTTGGCGACGCATGTAAGCCTTCCAGGCGTCGGAGCCAGCTTCCCGACCACCACCTGTGTGCTTCTCGCCACCAAAGGCACCACCGATTTCAGCACCTGAAGTGCCAATATTCACGTTGGCAATGCCACAATCACTGCCAGCGTAAGATAAAAATTTCTCAGAATGATCAATGCGTTGGGTAAAAATTGCTGATGACAACCCGTGATCAACCTGGTTATTAATGGTAATGGCATGCTCAATGTCTTCAAAGGGCATCACAAATAAAATGGGGCAGAAGTTTTCCTGGTTGACAATATCCCAATCAGGTTTTACTTCAATTAAAGTCGGTTCAACATAATTACCTGGTCTATTAATGACATTGCCACCAAACAGGACTTTGCCGCCTAGTGTCTTAGCGCGAGAGATAGCCTTTTTGTAAACTTCCACAAGACCTTGATCAATCAAAGGCCCCATCAGGTTTTTAGTATCTAAAGGATCACCGACAGTAATTTGCTTATACGCATTTTGTAAACGTTTGATAACATCCTGATATATGTTTTTATGGACAAGCAGGCGACGCAAGGAAGTACAGCGCTGTCCCGCGGTACCAACGGCACCAAAAACCACAGCAGGAATCGCCAGCTTTAAATCAGCAGAGTCATCAATAATTGCTGCATTATTGCCACCTAACTCTAAAAGCGATTTACCAAAACGCTCGGCAACACGCGCACCAACCTCGCGACCAACTGCCGTTGAACCTGTGAAGGATAATAATGCCACGCGCTTATCAGCAACAAGTGCCTTAGAAACCTCAACACTTTTGGAAACAACAGAAGTGAAAACCAAAGGAAAGTTGTGCTCTTTAGCCACGCGATCACAAATCTCCTGAATGGCTAGTGCGCAAAGTGGCGTCTTGGGCGATGGGTTCCAAACGACTGTGTTGCCACAAATTGCCGCAATGAACGCATTCCATGACCAAACGGCAACAGGGAAATTATAAGCGGAGATGACACCAACGACGCCAAGTGGATGCCATTGCTCAAACATCCGATGATCTGGGCGTTCAGAGTGCATCGTTTTGCCGTAAAGCATGCGCGCCTGACCCACCGCAAAATCTGCCATGTCGATCATCTCCTGCACTTCGCCATCGCCTTCCTGTTTTGATTTGCCCATTTCTAATGAAACAAGGCTGCCTAGCTGGTCTTTGTTTTTTCTCAACTCTTCACCAATAAGTCGCACAAGCTCAGCACGTTTAGGGGCGGGGATTTTGCGCCATTCATAAAATGCCTGTTGTGCTTCAGTAATTGTTTGCTCAAGGTGAGAGACTCCAAGGCTTGGTACCTTTGCCAGAAGCGTATTATTGGAGGGATTAAAACTCTCAATATATTCGCCTGTATTATGTTTGGCGGCGTATTGTGTCAGCTTTTCGGTGTAGTGTGTCATACAAGTCATCGCACTTTTCTCCGTCAATTTTTAGATATATTCAGTTTTGTTGCGCCTGGTTGTGGCAACTTGCTTTGGGTCATTCATAAAACCATCCAGGAAGTTATAACGATAATATTGACCAAAACGATTGTCCATCATTTGCTGTAAAGAAATGTTCTCTTGCTTAGCAAAGCCTGCCTTGAAATGTTTTTCCTTCAGTGGGACTAGTGTTAAGGTCCGTGCGCTGAGCCGCCACTTGACAGATTTACAAAGTGCCGAAAAATAAAATATTTGCACTTTTTGTGGTTTTTGACTGTTCAGGCATTCCAAAATGAGTCTCACCTTGTATAATACACCTCATTTTACTACCGACACTAGTTCTTATAAGAACTTTAAACCATGGATGAATCTCCAATTTTATCTGCTAAAGAAATTGTCTTTTGTATGACAAAGAAAAGTCCGTTAAACCAAATTGCATGCGCAATTATGCTAGGGTATTTTAAGATACACCTTAGATTCCCATTGTCTGATGAAGTTTTTTTACTTCTCAAGTTGTCTTCAAAAGTTGCAACTGAATTAGAGCTAGAACAACAGAATATTTTTGAGTTTGATTGGAGTAGTCGTACTGTAGAAAGATATCGCAACAATATTAGACAGCTGCTAGGCTATAGGGAAGCTACAAATGAGGACGCTTCACCATACATTAATTATTTGCAAAATGAGGTATTACCAAAATTCCCTTCCAAAGAGATTATATTAGCGCAGTCACGTTTATATTTTAAAAGGCATAAAATTGAGCAATTCTCCGTAAAACAAATAAACCGTTATATAACTTCAGCACAGCAACAATTTGAGCAATCCTTCTTTCAAAGTATTTTTGATAACTTAACTCCAGACGATTGTTATTTGATTGATCAAATTCTCACAACCAGTACTGAGAAAATTGAGAAGGTAAAGGGTGATGATATTATTGCCTTGGTTGATCTTAAAAAGGATATTCCTGGTGCACGGTTAAAAAATGTCAATTTAGCCATAAAAAAGATTGAGCAACTCATTAAAATAAAGCTCTCCAAAGATCTATATATCAATAAAAATCGCAAGCTTTTAATAAAGTATTATGATCGAATTATGGCTTTGGCTCCAAGCAATATACTTGAGTTTAGTACCATTGCAAAATATGCAACTATGGCGATATTTTGCCACATCAGACTACAATATATGCTCGATGATTTAACAGACACTTTTACTAAGTTAATTCATAGCATGCGAACCAATGCTGAAAAAAGTGTGCGTGATTATGTACTTGGAGAAGTGGAACGTGTTGGCGGAAAGTTTAATATTCTAAAACAGATTGCCATGATAGCAGTGAATCACCCTAAAGGGGTGATTGAAGATAAAATATACCCAGAAGTCTCAAAAGAGAAGTTGATAGAAATTATTGAGGATTTAGAAAAGCGAGGATCATGGTTTAATGAGCAAGTTCAAGACAAAATTAAATCAACGTATTCGCATGGTAATCGTACCGTTTTACTGGCAATTTTAAGGGCTTTATCATTTAGAGAAGAACATCTTGACTACAAGCCAATTATTAAGGCTATTGAGTTTATTAATAAACATTGGGATTCGTCGGATACTGAAAGCTATCTAACTATGCCGCCTATTGAAAATATCATACCAGAAATTTGGCAAGCGGCTTTGTTATCAGATGGCAAACAAAATAGTATGAATAAGTACAAATATGAGGTTATCGTCTTGGAGCAGCTTAAAGCTTTTTTAGGATATAAGGCTATTTGGATTGAAAATAGTTACCGTTACCGCAATCCAAAAGATGATCTGCCTTTGGATTTTAAAGAAAACAAGCAAAAATATCTCGAAATGCTAAATTTGCCTAATCAAGGCAATTCATTTACAAAGCAATTGAAAAAACTGCTGTCAGATAGTTTATCGAGTTTAAATACCAATATTGTGAATAATGATAAAGTAACCATTAAATCAAGTAAGGTGAATAAAAACTTCTCCGTCAGTCCTTCAGATGCTCAAAAAGAACCACAAAATATTGTAGAGCTGCAGAAAGAAATTATTAAACGGTGGTCAAGCATTAATTTAATCGATATTTTGAAAGAGTGTGATTTATTAATCAACTTTACTCAAGAAATGGATACGATTGGTAAAAACAGCAATATTAATGCCACTGATCTAAGAAAAAGACTTTTACTTTGCTTATATGGCATAGGTAGTAACACGGGGCTAAAAAGAATTAGTATTGCCAATGGTGATGTTAGCTATAGTGATTTGCGTTATGTAAAGAGCAGGTTTATCAATAAAATCAATGTCAGAAATGCCATTCGTGCCGTGGTGGATAAGGTGCTAGAGATTCGAGACCCAGAAGTTTGGGGAGTTGCGACTACCTCTGTTGCCTGTGACTCAACTCAAATCAGTGCCTGGGATCAGAATTTAATGAATGAATGGCATCATCGTTATAAAGGCAAAGGTGTGATGATTTACTGGCATGTTGATAAAAAAGCCCTCTGTATTTACTCACAACTAAAAACATGTTCTTCCTCTGAAGTGGGGTCAATGATTAAGGGCGTCATAGATCATGATACTAAAATGAACATGGATCGTGTTTTTGTAGACACTCATGGTCAGAGTGTTCTTGGGTTTGCCGTTGGGTACATGCTTGATTTTGACTTGTTGCCAAGGTTTAAAGCTATCAATAAACAAAAGATATGTGGCGTCACTTCATCAGATAAACAAAAGTATGAAAATATATCACTGATAATGAAAGGTACAATCAACTGGAAAATAATAGAGGAAAACTATGAAGAGGTTGTTAAACACATCATAGCCTTGAAATTAGGTATCATAGAGCCATCTGTTTTAGTTAAGCGCTTTAGTAAAGATAACTTTAACCACCCTGTCTACAAGGCGTTGATGGAAATAGGCAAAGCTAATAAAAGTATATTCCTGTGTAAATATCTTCAAGATGAGAATCTGAGAATTGAAATTAATGAAGGTTTAAATGTTGTTGAACGCTTAAACCATGTCATGGATTTTATTTTTTATGGGAAGCTAGGAGAGCTAAAGACTAATCAGACAGATGATCAGGAACTGTCAGTGCTCTGCTTACATTTATTACAAGCTTGCATGGTGTATATCAACACTTTAATTATTCAGCAGGTATTATCAGAGCCTCATTGGAATGGAAGACTTACACCAGAAGATTACCGTGCACTTACTCCATTACTCTCAACGCATATTAATCCTTATGGCCTATTCCCGATTGATTTTAATGAGCGTTTAGCAATTTATACCAACTTACTCAAAGAGGCAGAAAATGACTACCATTCAACGAACACCTGTGAGAGAGAAAGCAAAACAGCTCTCGAAACAGCTTAAGCAAGAAAATCCAGATTATAATTACTTGAGGGAGCTCTTTAGGCATATACGCAAAGAACTTCATGTTGAAGTTGATAAAGGGACGACAAACAAGCTGCCTTACGTGCCCACTGAAGAGGAGATCAGTCAATACTATAAAGTTGTGTGGCAATCAAGAAATATGAAGTATGTTGTAATCGTTAAAACACTGCTTTATACAGGAGTAAGAGTATCTGAACTCATTAATATTAAGCTAAACGATATTGATTTGGACAGCTGCCAAATTCGTATTAATAAAGGCAAAGGCGATAAAGACAGAATAGTTCCTTTTCCAAAATCATTTATGGAAGTATTGGCTGTATGCATAAATGTTGTGGAAAGAAAATCAACTCCATCTATTGTACTGAGCTGAAAAGCTCCCATTCAGATCGTATCTGTAAAATTAGAAAAAGACTTGAATGAAGGGGCTTGAGTATCCATTTCACCTCTTGGTTAAACTCCAGATATTTCCTTCTGACCCACTTGGATGGCATTAGTGTT
>NZ_PGGB02000017.1 GCF_002803295.2 Caedibacter taeniospiralis
TGAGGTCATGGTATTCGGCAGAGCAATCATGGCTTGCGCTGGATTTTCCAGATAAAAATCGGGTGAATAGATGATATACAAGGTACTGCCTGGCGATTTCCCAGAGGTGCACCAGCCATCTGGACAATACATTTCATTCGTGCCCGTTAACGTCTCACCAGACGATAACTGCAAAAGACCAGGGGGGAGTTCCTGTGAATTCCAATAATCATCACCATACAATTTCAACCAATCCGTGTCCCAGCTAGTCGTCCCCAGTGAAAACACCAGTGGAATCGTTGGGTTTTACTTCGAGTGAACGGCAATATGCATGACCGAATTGCTCGTGGCGCAAGAAGGATCGCGTTCAAAATGCCAGGGATGCCCCTGATCATCTTTATCATCTTTATACTCTTTATCCTTACAGAATAAACCTTTCCCACCTGCGGGCACTTTCCTCGTTGTAATAGTAGCTCCTTCTTTTTTGGGAATGGTGCATGTGTTACCGCTCCGCCGCGCAATAGAACCGACTGGGGAAAAGCATTGTGTACCATACATTTGGGTAAACTCAAAGGTTTCCTCGGCGCTACTTGGGGAACTGCGATAGATACAAAAACCCAGATTCCCCTCATGATTCCCCTTATGAGAAGAGTGTTGCCAATCTTCTGCATAACCTCCATCAATTAATGCCAAGCTGCAGGCAATCACACCTACACTTTGTAATAATCTCACCTTTCTCATTTTGATGCTCCTTTAATATGGGTTTGAGATAAACGGCTGAACGACTGACTTTCTCGTAAAACGGTTTTGCCAGCCAATCTGTCCGCACGTTTTTCATATTCATCTATTTCTGTATGATTTATGTTGCGGCACACTGTGATACCACGCAGGGAATGATCCCAGAATATTGCAGATGCACATTAACGCACCTGATTTTCTTTGGCTTCTTGTGCAAATTTTGCGACTGCTTGTGAGGTCATGGTATTCGGCAGAGCAATCATGGCTTGCGCTGGATTTTCCAGATAAAARTCGGGTGAATAGATGATATACAAGGTACTGCCTGGCGATTCCCCAGAGGTACACCAGCCATACGGGCAATAAATTTCATTCGTGCCCGATAACGCACTAGTAGACGATAACTGCAAAGTGCTAAGGGGAAGCTTCTGTGAATTCCAATAATCATCACCAAACAATGTCCACCACCAACCAGAGCCATTTGTCCCCAGTGAAAATGCCAGTGAGCGTTCTGGTCGTTCGGTCGAGTGAACGGACATATGCATGACCGAATTCCTGGTGTCGCAAGTAGGGGTTAAATCACGTTCAAAATGCCAAACCTGCCCATGATCATCTTTATCAACACAGACTAAACCTGCCTGGTTTGCGGGCACAGGGATCTTTACAATAACGGTCTTTTCTTGTTTGGGAAAGGTACATTTGCCACCATCACACGAATCATCGCCGTCTGGATACATACATTGTGTACCAGGTGTCTGGGTAAACACAAAGGTTTCATCCTGCGTAGGCGCTACACTGTTATAGACACAAAAACCGAGATTCCCCGTGGCACCTGCATAACCTCCATCAAACAACGCCACATTGCTGGCAATCACACCTAAACATTGTAATAATTTTATCTTTCTCATCTTGATGTTCCTCTAATAATTGGGTTGGAAATATACGAGATATAATATTTAATTATTTTGGCGAATCATAATAAAACGCCCCTATGAGGTTGTTGGAAATTGCTTTAGATGCCAGATCTAAAGTCTAAAAACACGAACATCCCTGGAAGTTATGCTACAGATTGTTTTTTGTTTTGTCTATCATTTTGTAAATAAAAAACAATAATTTTAACTAATTGTCATAAATTATTGTTATGAGTTTTAGCTCTGACCATCCTTCCTCCCGCTGTCATGGTGCTGAGCACCTATGCGCTTTGAAAAACACCCCGCCTTGCAAGGCACCCCTCTTGAAAAGAGGGGAATAACGGCTGGTGGGCGGAAAATATGCAGAGTTGTTATGAATAGGGTAAAAGAGCAGGTAACGGATAAGCAAATACTATGCTAGAAGCTATGGCACGATTAAAATCACTTGGGGTTCTGTCGCTTGCAGATACCCTGTCGTAGAAATGGTGAGAACCAGCAGCAACTATGCCTGTCGCAGCTGCACCGCAAAGTATATGTGCTATATCATAAGAAGAGAGCTGCTTTTCTATTTTATACCCAAATATGGCTGGAGACAGATACTGTTGAAAAGCCAACCTGGCAAGTTCTGATACCATTCCACGGACAAATCCGCAGATTTCGTGCCCATAATTTTCCTCAGGAATATATTTTTCACATAAATATGCACCTCCACCATCAATAAATCCATGTATCGCACCATTTAAAAGCGTCCCCATGAGCTTATTTGACCACTCTGAGTGTGAGTGATGATGCAGCTGGTTTGAAAACTCCCACAAAATATGTTCCATTACCCCACTTAATATTGCCTGAATCGACTTGTGATCCACAGCACTGGTCATTTCCAAATACTGGAATATACTGCTGAACATTCGACCGCCTAATTCAATAGACGGTTTTATTATCTTATCTGTCAAAGGTTCTTCTTTTGCTTCTGAGAAATAATCAACAATGGCATTTAAACTTGTGGTTGTAATAATAGAAAGTATCAGTGCATTAAGCATGACTCGCCGTTCTATAAGACCATTATTGTCCAGCTGACTTGAGTAAGCATCTTTGGTGTAAGCCAGATATATTACAGAGCTTGATATGGCAGGAACGATAAGCTCTTTAACTGCTGATTGAATAGTTTCATAAAAATCTGAATCCTTAAGATTTATGATTTGATCGTTTAATTTTGAAGATACTCTACTACTTTGCTCATAGATAGCCTCAGGTTGGTTAGCCAATAATGCTTGAGGGTGAACTGAAAACACATCCCCGTAGGGAATATTGAATACATCTAAGAAATAGCTCGTAATATCACCGCCTTGATCTATGGTGACAGCATTAAAGCCATTCTTTTCAAACGAAAAATAATCATAACTCAGTAGCGTCTGTGCGCTATCATCTATAGAAACTGGTCTCCTGCTTTCATCTAATTTAAACTTAACTGTCTGGTTGTTTCTATCATATAGAGTGAAATCACTGTATGAATTAAATACTAACTTAGACTCAAAATATTTATCATCGTCACCGTAGACCTTAGCAGTCAAGGCTTTATCCCTGAAGTCGTATTTATATGTTAAAGCTTGATGATTAAAATATGGTAACTTGATATTCTGAAAATAGTTCTCTGCATGGATACTGTCTAGCAAACCGTAATTTCCGTAATGGTATGCATATCTATTTAGACCCTCTTGTAATGTTGTTGTTTTATCTTCAGTTGTCATTTGCATTGACTTTCCTGATGAGAAATCAGCTGATAGCTTCTTATTGGCAATGTTATCAAAGTTAAACTTAATTCCCAATATTTGTTGTAACTGCGAAAACGTAACCGTGTCTGAGTGACCTTGGAAATTCACACTTATACTTGAAGCGGCATAGTCTATTGCATATGCCGAAATGGTTTTATATAAATTGCTAAGCCTAGTGCCAACTTTTGTCATGGCATTGTCTATTGCAAACTGCACCACATTGGTAAGCTCGTCTCCTTGAGCATTTCTAATAGAATTTACCCTTTTTATTTCACATTTATTTTTTTCAGTGCTGAGATTGACATAGAAGATATCAGAAATAAATTTTTGTATTCCGAGCATGCGATCAATCAAGGAGGTCGACTTGAGTATATCGTTATATTCATCGAAATATTGAAACTCTTTTTGCAAACCTGAAGGGTAAGAAATAGAGCTGAGTTTATTAAATGGGTTATACGTAAATTTTGTTGTTTCAGATACAGGGTTGGTGACGGATTGAATTAATTTTTCCTGATTTACCTGATCTATCAGCACAGTAGCCATCTTCTGATCATTTTTTTTAATGATGACTTTATTATCCGTGGGGAAATATTCAAGCGTTATGTCCATTAAAATCTTTTCGCTCTCTGATAAGCTTCGAATACAAATGGTTGTCAGTGAGGACTTAGCATAAGAAAATTCGATGGTTATGCCGTTAAAGTTGTCTTCTACTTTTACAGGATGTTGTCCACGGTCAAATGTAAAAGCTTTTTGTTCAGTAGAGTAAGTTGAGCTGATATCGTCATGCTTCTCACTGGTAACTTCATAGTACTTTGAGTTGTATTCTATGGCGGTAACGTTCTGATTTTCATAGATAAGTCTTGGAAGTATATTTAAGCCCCATCCATAAAAATTACCTTCCTGTGAAGAGTCATAAGTTACCGAAAACATGCCTGTTTTGGTCGTATAAATTTCAATAGGAAAAATATCAATGCTTTCCTGGTTGTGTTTTAATCTCTTGTCAGCCTTATTTTTTTTCACCTGCTCTAGTAAGCATTGGGGCAGGTGATTACCAAGTTTTTTACTATCCATAAATTCTGCATAAATCTGATCAATGTTGTCAGGAGCTATTTGCTCAGTAAATGTATATTCTTCACCATCCTCTTCCAGGGCGAATGAAACATATAAATTTTTATACGCTTTTAAGGCATTCTCCATACGTCTCTTAGTCTCAGCTTGCAGCTCTGACTCGTCATCATAAAGATATCTCAGCTCTCTCCTCAGGGGCTCATAAGCCTCTGCAAAATATTGTTTTGCCATATCCTGTAATGAGGACCATGGATATTTACCCTCAGCAAACTCCTTAGGATTTATGATTGCCACCTCCCCAGTGTTATACAGCCAGTTTTTATAAGGAAATTCAGTAGCATTAAAGCCTGTATCCTTGTAATACAATTTTTTACGTATAGATTGGTCATTATTTAACAAGTCTGTAATACCAGCTGGCTTCACATAAAATATTGGTCCAGGGTAAACTCGTGGGCAAAGAGTATAGAATGCGCTCGGAGTGCTAGACACTAACCTGCCATTAATGTAGGTACACACGAATTTTCCAGCTGTTGTTGCATAACTCTGTAAGTAACAGAACAACGATGCAGGTACAATAATGGCTCGAAGAAATTTACTCATCCTAAACGATCTCAATTTTATGATAACGGTTATCATTATGCTTAAACACAATTAAATAGCAAGCTTCAATTATCAGGAAACTGTTTCATAGGCTATACATGTGGTACGAGAAATAACTATATCTGATGCAAATGCTGAAACCAGCAGCAACCTCAGGCAGAAAAGGCGGGGCAGCCAACTGCTTAGAAGCGTGACCAAAATAAATTCATAAATAGAATTTATTTTTACTAATTGTGAATGTTTTTTTACCTGTCAGTGGTTATAATGTACCCGAAGTAAACATAGATATGGGCGTATGTATGAGCTCTGCAGTGTACAATCTGAATTACTATCTGTTAAAGCTGTTTCACACAATATATGAAACAAAAAGTATTTCATCTTCAGCTGAGAAACTTTTTGTAACTCAGTCAACGGTAAGTAATGGGTTAAACAGATTAAGAAGTATTTTTAATGATCAATTGTTTTATCGCAAGGACAATATGATGGTACCAACAAATCGTTCCATCAGCTTGTTCCCAGTGGTTACTCAAGCCATGGCGCAATTTGAGCGCTTATCTTTTTACGAGCAGCCTTTTGATCCTAAAACAGTAGCAAGTCATTTTCGCATAGGTATTTCCCCCATTTTGCAGGTGCTTATTTATCCTGAACTGTTGATGCGTATGAAAAAATATAAAGTCACTCTGGATGTTGATGTACTAAGGGTTCCGAAGAACTCTATGGCTGTTGATTGGCATGAATATGATTTTATACTTACGCAGATGGATTTTGTTCATGGTTACGAAAGAGCCTTTATGTATGAAGATGAGTTTCTTGTGCTGATGAACAAACATCATCCTCTTGCAAATAAAGGTGTACTTGATATTAAGGACTATGCAAAGGCAACTCATGTAGCTACTCATTATTCTTCCCAAAACGATTCAGATCCATTAAATGCACTTCTTAATAAGCACCAGATTAGTCGGAACATATTAGCAACCACAGATAATTTGGGAGCCATATATCAGTTAGTTCTGGATCATAACTGCGTGCTAACGTCAACGAGTAGCTTATACCAGATGTATAAGAAGCTTTTTTTTATGAATTTAGCCGCATTAAGGCTGAATGTTGAGCCAAACAAAATATCATACTATCTCTATTATTCGGATAAGGTCATGATTGAGCCATCCCATGTATGGTTTAAGAATGAAGTGTTGTCCTTAGTGAAAGAAAAGCTTTGCCTAAAAACGTAAAGCCCTTAACCGTTCTCCAAACGCTTATTACGCGAAAGGTTTCCACAGACCGATTGGTCGATAATCAGTCTGTAGCAAAAAGGGGAGGGCAGTTGCCCCAGTTAATTTTTCAAGTAGTTCTTACGATGCTTCATTTAAGACGGTTTGTCTGTGGGTCATGTTTTGTATGTGTTGCTAATTGACTTTTACTTTACCCCTACTTATTCTGGTTGGGAGAAAAATGACTGTCTGGTCATTTCGTGCTCCGTTTCGCGCAGGATGACAGTGGGCTGAAAGTCTGTTTAAGCCTGGAATTCTGAAAGTTAATTGAAAAGGTGAAGTATTGTGCTAACAGGTGTAATCTGCCATACCGCTTGGCTAAGGAGAAGGAAGTGACGACGCGTCTAAAAACAATCATCAGTGGGCTGATTTTGGTATTGGTTGTGATCGCTTTAGCGCTGGTGTGGCGCTTTTCACGGGAAGATGCAACAGCTTTATCAGGGTATATTGAGGCAAATCTGAGTTATATATCCCCAAGTGTGTCGGGCAAATTGGTCACCCTGGCAGTGCATAAAGGGGAATATGTTAAAAAAGGGCAAGTGTTGTTTACGTTAGAAACCACACCATATCAGCTGAAATTTGAATCTGATCAACAGTTGACGCTTGCCGATAAATACAATTACGAGGATCTGTTGACGGGCAAACAACAGCCTTATATTAACCAGGCTGAAGCAGAGATTGCTAAGGCAAAAGCAGATTTAAACTACGCTCAACTAAGCTACCAGCGTGCAGCATCTTTACTTAAAACAGGGGATATCTCACAGCAGGAGTACGATCTGGATCTGTCTCAATATGATCAGGCTCAGGCGCAGTTAGCAACGCTGAACGCGCAATTGGAGACCTATAAGATTAGTGCACGGGATAAACTGATCCAAAGTGCGGATGCCAGGTTTCACTCCAGTGAGAAAAATCAGGAATTATCGCAATGGAATCTGTCCGAGACACAGGTTTCCTCACCAGAGGCGGCGATGGTGTTTGATACCTATTATTGGGTGGGAGAACAAGTACAAAGTTTCAGACCAGTGGTATCTTTGCTGGTACCACATCAAATCAAGCTTATTTTCTATGTGACAAAAACGCAATTACATGAGATTGGCATTGGGCAAAAAATCTATTTTACGGTGGATGGTTCGGCGGAAAAGACAACGGCGACGATACGCTATATTTCGCCAGAAGCTGAATATACCCCGCCTGTCATCTATAGCCAGTCAACTCGTACAGATTTAAGCTACCGAGTGGAAGCGGCGGTTGAACCAGGTCTGGATAATGGACAAAAAGTATGGCACCCAGGACAACCTGTGAGCGTCTATCTTCAGGGAGTGCGGTAATGACCTTTGTCATTGATGTGAAGAATATCAGTAAAAGTTTTTATGGAAGAAAAGTTGTTAATAATGTTGCGCTTCAAGTGGAAAAAGGCGATATCTACGGCTTTTTAGGACCTAATGGTTCTGGTAAAACGACGACGATTCGCATGATTTGCGGGCTTTTGACGGCTGACAGCGGAGAAGGGACCTGTCTTGGGTATGACATCAGAACTGAGGGCTTTTTCATCAAGCAGAAAGTTGGTTACATGACACAAAAATTTAGCCTCTATAGCGATCTGACGATAGAGGAGAACCTTCATTTTTTTGCCAGGCTTTTTAATGTTGCAAATCGCAAAGAGAAAGTACAAAAAATCATCGATCAACTGGAAATTGGTCGGGCGCGCAAAAGCCAGCTTGCAGGAACCTTATCCGGTGGCTGGAAACAAAGACTTGCCCTGGGCGTTGCGACAATTCATGAGCCAGAGCTGCTCCTGCTGGATGAGCCAACGGCGGGTGTTGATCCAAAAGCCAGGCGTGATTTTTGGGATGAAATTTTCCGTTTGGCGCAGCAAGGGATCACGACATTAGTGAGCACACACTATATGGATGAAGCTGAACGCTGTAATAAGCTTGCTTACGTTGCCTACGGTAACTTATTAGTCAATGGCACCTGTGCTGAAGTCATCGATTCGGTGGGTCTTAGAACGTGGGTGGTGCGCGGGGAGAGCTTATCCTTATTGCAAAAGGGACTGCAGGAAAATGATAAAATTGCTCAAGTCTCGGCATTTGGTCTGGATCTGCACGTGAGCGCGTCAAAAAGTGTTGATATAACGGATATCATTAGGAGTAACAGCAGATATAACTGGCAAGAGATCAAACCCTCGCTTGAAGATGTTTTTATTCATTTAATGCAACAACATCAGGATAACTTTTCATGAAGCAGCCACGTATTTTTAGCCTGCAGCGCTATATTGCAGTAATGACAAAAGAGTTCACTCACATGATCCGCGACAGGATCACTTTTGCGATGGTTGTGGGTATTCCGATAATTCAATTGATCTTATTTGGCTATGCCATTAACAGCAATCCGCGGCATCTGCCGACGGTTTTGAACAATTATGACAATACGCCAGAGGTAAGAGCATTAGTCTCAGCCTTGCAGAACAGTCAATATTTTGATATTACCCATGTCAATCTTTCTGAAAAAACGGCACAGACCCTGATGCAAAAGGCTGAGACTCAGTTTATTATTGAAATCCCGGCAGGATTCACCCAAAAGATGTTACGGGGTGACAAGCCGAGCATATTGCTCGTTGCTGACGGGAGTGATCCTTCTGCCTCTGGCAATGCCATTAATGCCATCAACGAGCTGACAAATAGAGTGTTTCAGCGTGATTTCATGAAAAATGGACTGACCTATCTGCAAGCAGAAAAACCAGCCTTTAATGTAGTGGTGCATAATAAATATAACCCCGAACAAATTACTCAGTACAATATAGTGCCAGGGCTCGCAGGCGTAATTCTGACCATGATTTTGGTGATGGTGACCGGGCTTGCTGTCACGCGTGAGCGTGAGGTGGGGACAATGGAGTCGCTTTTAGCAACACCCGTGAGACCGCTTGAAGTGATTCTTGGTAAGATCACGCCTTATATTCTTGTGGGTTATGTGCAATTGCTGTTGATTTTAGTTTCTGCGATTATGCTTTTTAATGTGCCATTTTATGGTAATGTCATGCTGCTTGTTCTGGCGACATTCCCATTTATTGTGGCCAATCTTCTGGTAGGGATTACTTTTTCAACCCTGGCGAAAACGCAGCTACAAGCGATGCAGATGGCTATTTTTTTCTTTTTGCCCTCAATCACACTACATGACACCTAAATATCGCCT